>CAZTBH010000010.1:0-36693 GCA_964611845.1 uncultured Neisseria sp. | reverse complement strand
AAAAATATTAACTGAACAAAGTGGAAAAACAGGTACAATATCAAATCTAATATTAACAATTATTCGAGAAAAACATGTGGTACCTAAAGAATTAGTTAAAGATCTAATTGATATACCTCATTATGATTGGAGCTTATTTGCCAAGTCATTTGGTGTATCATCTCTTAGTATAAAAACTAATCAGCAACTCTACGCAGCACTGGAAATGTTTCGCCATATTAGTGAGCCATTATTACTTGATATTTATTGTAATTATGATAGCAGCGTAAATATAAATTGGTATTATGAAGAATTTATTCGTATAAATAAAAATAAAACTGAGTAAGGTTTTATGCAGAAATTATTTATTTCTATGCTTTACTCACAATTAAATACTATTAATTATGAGATGAATTTTATCAAAATTTACCATTCAATGAGCATTAATTGGAGTATAACAACTGTGGTCTAAGGTAATATTTTTTATCAAAGAATTTAATTCAGTACTACACCTTCGCTAAGTTTGTTAAAATATACGGCAACATAAAATTATCAGGAGAATAAACATGGCAGTCTTACCTAAAATTCAAGAATTTTTAGATCAGTTGACGATAATAAAAGCGAAACTGGCAGAAATAGGCTTTAAGCAAAATCAAACCAATACTCGTGAAGGACTGGCAAATCTAACCAGGATTTATATGACCAGTTTTGATCAAACTGTGTTTGCGGTTGATGATGTTGTTCTTAATGGCAGGTATCCGGTTCCAATCCGAATTTATATTCCTGATCTAAGTCAACCCTTGCCCGTAGCTGCATTCATTCATGGTGGTGGACATATGTGTGGCAGTATCACGGTCTATGATAATATTGTCCGTAAATTAGCAAAAACCACTAATCATATTATTGTGTCAATAGATTATCGTTTAGCTCCGGAATTTCCTTACCCTACTGGAATTGAAGATAGTAAAGTTGCCATTCGCGGAATTTTTGCTATTTTAAATGAGCGCAAAATTAAATATCGTGACCGTAAACTCAGTATTGTTGGTGATAGCGGAGGCGGGGCAGTCTGTGCTTCAATTGTTATGGACAAAGAATTTGTAGCAATCGAGCAAATCACTAAACAAGTGTTGATTTACCCATCGCTTGACTATACACTAACTTCACCAAGCATGGATAAACTTGCTGAAGGATATTTATTGGATAAAGCTAAAGTTGCGTGGTATGTTGAAAATTATCTGCAAAACAATGAAGATCGCAAATCCGTATCGCCATTATATGGTGAATTTTATAGCGCTATGCCAGCTACAATGGTCATTACTGCAGCATATGATCCATTACATGATGAGGGTGTTGCTTACTATAACAATGTAGTTAACGTCGGTGTAAATGCCGAATTAATGCAGGTTGATGGTGTGATCCATGCATATTTAATGCTGGAAGATCTATGCGCTGAAGAATGTAACAAAACTTATCAGGAAATTAATAAATTTCTTAATCATTAAGCGAGTAAATTATGGCTCACCCAATCATAAAGTGAGCCATAATTACTATCGTTCGCCAGTAAGGCGCTTAATAACTGGCAGGAATAAAATAAAGACACCAATCACAATTGCCATCCCGATACAGCAGCGATAAAATAGTCCAAAATAAGCTTGTGCGCTGATGGTTACCGCAATTTCTCCCTTGGGGATTTTAACAAAACTTGATAATAAGCCCGAAACATAAGAACCAATTGAACTTGCTAAAAACCATGCCCCCATCAAAAACCCAGATAAACGAGGTGGTGACATTTTACTTACGATAGATAGCCCGACTGGCGAAATACACAGTTCAGCACAAGTTAAAAGAAAAATCCCCGCAATTGGCCACAACATTGAGCTTTTAGTGCCTGTAGTATATGCCAGATACGCGCTTAAAGCTAAAGTTGAAAAAGATGCTAATGAGAAAAATAGCCCCATCAGGAACTTTGCAGGTGAGGATGGACTTTTGCCTTTACGATCAAGTACAATCCAGATTTTTGCAAAAATCGAAGCTAGGATTATGATAAATGCCGCATTGGGAACTAGTACAAACATACTGGTAGGAACGGTAAGCCCCATTACTGAACGCTGGATATCTTTGTCAATAAACAACGCTAGTGAGTTGAAGAGTTGTTTATAGAGTGACCAGAAAAATACTGCAGTAATAATAAATACCAATATAGATAACAATTGATTGCGTTCTGCTGAGGTATGACTTCTGACTGCCAAAAAAGCAATATAAAACAATAAACCAAAACTAATCGCAGTAATGACAATCTTAGTATTGCCTGGATCGCTAAGTAATACAAAAATTATGGCAACACTTGCAATTGCACCGATAATCAACCAAATTGCCCCACTAAATAGTCCTATTCTCCGGCGTAAATTAGCGGATTTGATAACGTTTGATTTTTCGGAATAATAGCCTTTTTTATAACCATAGCCAAAGATGCAGAGTCCAATTGCCATTCCGATTGCTGCCAGTGCAAAGCCATAATGCCAATTAATCATTTCAGCTACATAAGCAATGATAAGTCCGGCTAAAATTGAACCAAGATTAATCCCCATATAAAACAGAGTATACGCACTATCACGGCGCACATCACTAGGTTGGTAAAGTTGTCCAACCAGTACCGAAACTGTTGATTTGAGAAATCCAGTACCAATAGCAACTATTGCCAGACCCAAATATACCGTATTTAAATCTAATGGTAGAGATAAAACAACATTCCCTGCCAGAATCAGGATTCCACCGATTGTCACCGCCCAGACATAACCAATTAATTTATCTGCAACCCAGCCGCCCAAAATTGGTGCTAGAAAGGTAAAAGCCATATACGCACCAGAGACCAAGCCTGCTTCACTTTCTGGTACATTCAATCCTTTGGATAAGTATAAAACCAAAATGCCAGTTATGCCATAGAAACTGAATCGTTCCCACATTTCAGTAAAGAACAAAAAATATAAACCATTAGGATGTTTGGCAGAATGAGGCATACAGGACTACCTTTTTAAGAAATTAAGTGAATTTTTAGCTAATTGAATAATAAAGTAATCGTAGTACCCAGTAGTAAGTTATCAGTTAAATTAATCCTTTAGTGTTAGCAGATAATTATACAAGGTATCTTTATTTCCACCACATAATTTATGGGTTAAATTAACCGCTTTCTTGGCAGGCAATTCAGCCGCCAGTAGCACAACTGTAGATTTTTGCTCTGTACTCAATTCATCCGAAGCTAAAGCTTGCTCTTTAATTCGGGGTAATATCAAAATCACAAACTCACCACGTTGCTGATTATGATCATTTTCTACAAATTGCAACAATTCACCTGAGCTACATTTACGAATGGTTTCAAATTGTTTGGTAAGCTCTCGCCCCATCACCAACATCCGATCATCACCAAGAACTTGAATTATATCTTTTAAGCAATCACAAATTCGATGTGGTGATTCGTAAAGCGCTACGGCATAATCCACCTCCTGCCACAGAGCTAACTGTTTTTGGCGTTGTGAAGACTTACTCGGTAAAAAACCAAAAAATAAACTGGGAGTGTTAACCGTACCACTCACGGAGAGTAATGTAATGTAAGCACAGGCACCGGGCAGCGGGTGCGGATAAATATCATGAGATGACAAAATATTACATAATCGCGCACCAGGATCTGAAATCCCGGGAGTTCCGGCATCGCTGATTTGTACTATGGTTAAATTTTGCTCCAACCATTGCAAAACATTCTGGCTAACTTCATTTTCATTATGTTCATGAAATGCTACCAGTTTTTTATTAATAATTCCATGATGGCTAAGTAGTTTTTGGCTATTGCGTGTATCTTCACAAAGAATGATATCTGCATTTCTAAGTATTTCCAGAGCGCGCAAAGTAATATCAGCTAAATTCCCAATCGGCGTAGCACAAACGTATAGCATAAAAGACTTTCTGTTAAATTAAGTCATCTATTATAAATCAGTTGTCTATTAGGTAATTACTTTTAAACGAATCAAATTAATTAAGTTAAATCTTCAATTAAACATATTTTGCTCCTGAATGCAACAATTAATGATTTGATTCACTAACCCTAGAACTAACAGTACTAATATGGTCAATATAGACATTTTTGTTGTGCCGCAGCATTTAATAACTAAGCCTACATTACTATATGATAAAATTAGGGCAATTTTGGTAGTTACCCGATCACAACTTTAGTGAGCTGGTAATTATTTAACTCACGTTTTCAGAGGTTTATATGGATAAACAACAAAAGCGCCCGATTTATTTGAACATCCCTAAACTAGGTTCAAAAATGTCGATTACCGCTAAGGTTTCTATTTTACATCGGGCATCCGGCGTTCTGATGTTTGTAGCGTTACCTTTCATTCTTAGTCTTTTTCACAAATCACTAACCAATGCCGAATTTTATTCAAGTTGCTACGCAATCGCGTCTTTACCAATTATGAAAGTCATTTATACTATATTAATTTGGGCTATCATGCATCATATGTGTGCAGGTATTCGCTTTGTGCTATTAGATATGCATAAAGGAATTGACCGTATACCAGCACAACGTTCTGCACGTTGGGTTATGGTCGTAAGCTTACTATTAACTATTGCGTTAGGAGCTTTAATATGGTAAAACGTAAATCACTAAGCGCTGGACACGGAATTAATGGCTGGTTACAGCAACGAGTTACCGCGGTAATCATGGCAATTGCAATCATTGAAGTGTTTGTCTTTATGTTTATAGCCAACGAAGTTATTGATGCTAATTTTATTAGCTGGCAACAATTTTTTAGCTTTACCTTTGTCAAAATTTTTGCGCAACTAACTTTTATTGCTGTGGTGATTCATGGATGGATTGGTATGCGTGATGTATGGCTGGATTATGTAAAATCAACAGGCGCACGGATTATTCTTCATACCGCAACTATCTTGTGGTTAGTAGGATGCTTAATCTATTCAGCAAAAATTTTGTGGTCATAAGAAAAAGGATTAACTAATGAGTCTTCCAATATTAAAATTTGATGCCGTAGTAGTCGGCGGTGGTGGCGCGGGTTTACGTGCTGCATTACAGCTCTCTGAAGCTGGTGTAAAAACGGTAGTATTATCTAAAGTATTTCCTACTCGCTCACACACTGCAGCTGCACAAGGTGGAATTTCCGCTTCTTTTGGTAATTCTGAAGAAGATAACTGGCATTGGCATATGTACGATACTGTAAAAGGTGCAGATTGGCTTGGTGATCAGGATTCAATTGAGTTTATGTGCAAACAAGCAACTGAAGCAGTTGCTGAGTTAGAGCACTATGGTATGCCATTTGACCGTTTAGAAAATGGTAAAATTTATCAACGTCCATTCGGTGGACATATGGCAGAATTTGGTAAAAAACCAGTTCGTCGTGCTTGTGCAGTTGCCGATCGTACCGGACATGCTATGCTACATGCATTATATCAGCGCAATGTAAAAGCGCAAACACATTTCTTTGTGGAGTGGATGGCACTAGATCTAATTCGCGATAAAGACGGTGACGTAGTTGGAGTTACAGCATTAGAGATGGAAACCGGTCAAGTTTACATTATTCATGCTAAAGCTGTGCTTTTTGCAACAGGCGGTTCTGGACGAATTTATCAAGCCTCAACTAATGCCTTCATTAATACAGGTGATGGTGTTGGTATGGCATTACGCGCTGGATTGCCTGTTGAAGATATTGAATTTTGGCAATTCCACCCGACTGGACTTTACGGCGCTGGAGTCTTGATTACTGAGGGTGTCCGTGGTGAAGGTGGTTATTTACTTAACGCTAACGGCGAGCGTTTTATGGAGCGTTATGCACCAACCGCTAAAGATTTGGCTTCTCGTGATGTGGTATCACGTGCGATGCAAGTTGAAATCAACGAAGGTCGTGGCTGTGGCGCTGGTAAAGATCATGTATTGCTAAAATTAGATCATCTTGGTGCGGAAGTAATTGATCAACGCTTGCCAGGTATTCGTGAAATTTCAATTCAATTCTTAGGTATTGACCCTGTAAAACAACCGATTCCAGTAGTGCCAACTTGTCATTATATGATGGGTGGTATCCCGACTAATTATCGTGGTGAAGTAATCGATGGCGTGGATGAAAAAGTAGTCAAAGGCTTCTATGCTGCAGGCGAGTGTGCTTGTGCTTCCGTACACGGAGCAAATCGTCTGGGTACTAACTCATTATTGGATTTGGTGGTATTTGGTAAATCCGCGGGTAATAGCGTGATTGAATATGTGAAAACAATGGATGAAGCCAAAGAACTACCAGAAAATGCTGCAGAGTTTACTCTTGCTCGTTTGGCAAAACTTGAAGCTGCAACTAGTGGCGAAAAATTAACTGATGTGCGTCGCGATATGCAAGTTTGTATGCAACAACACGCTTCTGTATTTAGAACGCAAAAAGTTCTTGATGAAGGTGTGGCAAATATTTTGGACGTTTACAAACGTACACAAAACTTGTACATTGATGATAAATCCAAAGTATTTAATACTGCACGCGTTGAAGCATTAGAGTTTTTAAATACGATTGAAGTAGCGGTCGCAACTATGGTTGCCGCTAGAGAAAGAACAGAATCACGTGGTGCACATGCCCGCGAAGATTATCCGGATCGTAACGATGAAAAATGGATGAAACATACTTTATATTACAGTAAGGATAACCGTCTGGAATATAAAGAAGTGCATACTAAACCATTGTCTGTGGATTACATTCCACCGGCAAAACGTGTTTACTAGGAGTGTCAAATGGCAAAAAAAATGAAATTTTCAATCTATCGTTATAACCCTGATACTGATGCAAAACCTTATTATCAGGATTATGAGGTAGAATTAGGCGAACACGATAAAAAATTACTTAATGCTTTGGTAAAACTTAAAGAAGAATTGGATGATTCTGTTTCATTCCGCCGCTCATGCCGCGAAGGTGTTTGTGGTTCGGATGCAATGAATATCAATGGACGTAATGGTTTAGCCTGCCTGACTGACTTAGATAGCCTAAAAGAGCCAGTGGTGTTAAATCCTATTCCCGGTTTACCAGTTATTCGTGATTTAATCGTTGATATGACCCAGTTTTTCCATCAATATCATTCGATTAAACCTTATGTGATTGATGAACAACCAATGCCAGAAAACGAGCGCTTGCAATCGCCAGAAGATCGTAAGGAATTAGACGGTGTAATTGAGTGTATTTTATGCGCATGTTGTTCAACTTCTTGTCCGTCGTTTTGGTGGAACCCAGACAAGTTTTTAGGACCCGCAGCTTTGTTACACGCTTATCGCTTCTTGGCAGATAGCCGTGATCAGGCAACTAATGAGCGTTTAAATGATCTGAATGATCCTTATCGCTTGTTTCGCTGCCATACAATTATGAATTGTGTTGACGTGTGCCCTAAACATTTGAATCCGACTAAAGCAATTGGTAAAATCAAGGAAATGATGATTTCCCGGATGGTGTAAAGTTTATCTGACGCATTTTGGATGATGGTATAACGCTATGGATTATGTAGCAGTAGAGAAGTTAAAATGGCGCTCAAGACGTTCGATGTTGGAGTTAGACCTGTATTTCGAGCGCTTTATTAATGATGGTAATTTTGCAAAGCTAAATGAAATGGAATTGCTTGCATATCAGCATTTGATCACACTGGATGATGCTGACTTGCTGTTGCTCTTTCAAGGTAAAGAGGAGTTAGCAGACCCTGAATTACAAAATTTAGTTAACAAAATTGCCCAACAAAATTTTTATAAGGAAATGGAACATGACTGAAACGCAACAAGCAGTAAACGCAAAATCAGTGAAAGTTGATTTTGGCAACGGACAAGTAGTTGAATATCCAATTTATGAAGCAACGATTGGTCAAAACGTAGTTGATTTTAGAACTTTTGGTAAATCTGGAATGTGGAGTTATGATCCCGCATTTTTAGCGACGGCTGCATGTGAATCTAAAATTACTTATATTGATGGAGATAAAGGACAGTTGTTCTATCGTGGATACCCAATCGAGCAACTAGCAGAGCATTCTACTCATCTTGAAGGTGCATATTTGCTATTATCTGGTGAATTACCAAATAAAGCGCAAAAAGCTGAATTTGAAAATGCAATCTTGCGCCACAATATGGTTCATGATCAATTTTTAAGTTTCTTTAAAGGTTTTCGCCGGGATTCACACCCAATGGCGGTGCTGGCTGGTGCAATTAGCGCAATGGCTGCATTTTATCCAGAAGATTTTGATTTTAAAAACGCGGAACACCGTAAAATCGGTATTCATCGTTTAATCGCTAAAATGCCAACGATTGTAGCTATGTGTTACCGCTATAATCAAGGTTTACCATTTATGTATCCTCGTAATGATTTGGATTATTCATCTAATTTCTTATACATGATGTTTGCTACGCCATGTGAAGCGTATACTCCAAACCCAGTAATCGCAAAAGCATTTGATCGTATTTTATTATTACATGCTGATCATGAACAAAATGCATCGACTTCAACTGTTCGTTTAGCTGGTAGCTCAGGAACACATCCATTTGCGGCAATTTCTGCTGGTATCTCTTGTTTATGGGGTCCTGCACATGGTGGCGCGAATGAAGCGGTACTTAAAATGCTAAATGAAATTGGTGACGAATCGCGTGTTGATGCCTTTATGAAAGGCGTAAAAGACAAGAAATATCGTCTAATGGGCTTCGGTCACCGTGTATATAAAAACATGGATCCACGTGCTAGCATTATGCGTAAAACTTGTAATGAGGTTTTAGATGCATTAGGTAAACGTGACGATAAACTATTCAAGTTAGCTATGAAGTTGGAAAAAATCGCACTGGAAGACTCATATTTTATTGAGAAAAAACTTTATCCAAATGTTGATTTCTATTCAGGTATCATTCAACATGCAATAGGTATTCCAACTGAGATGTTTACTACAGTTTTTGCTTTAGCAAGAACTGTTGGTTGGTTAGCACAATGGCAAGAAATGATCGAAGACCCAGATTTCAAAATTGGTCGTCCACGTCAGCTTTATACTGGCTATACTGCTAGAGATTATGTAGAACTGGCAAAACGTAAATAATTTACTGTAAATTTACTTAATTTATAAGTAGGTATGTGTATAATATAGCATACCTATTTTTTTATACAGAGGATAATTCATGAAAAAAAGACTGATTGGGGTTGTATGTTTGTTTGCTTTAGCTGCCTGTGGTGGTGGCGGCAGTGGCGGTGGCTCGACTCCTGCACCCACTCCAAACCCTAATTTTTTAGATGATCCAACACCTCCATCACCTACTCCACCAAGCGGTAGCTATAATGGTGTACCATATTCATCATTAGGTCAACCAACTGGTCTAACTCAGAGCTACCCTAGTTCATTTTGGCCAAATAACCTACAAATCGCATATGGTAATAATAACGAATCACAAATTGCCAATTTGGCTGCTTATGTTAATATGGATGGAGCACTGTGTTCAGCAACTCCTGTTTCTTATGATGCAAATAGCAACACAACCTTTTTAATTGGTGCAGCTCATTGTTTTGTACAGTCAAAAAATTCGCCAACTACTGTCTCAAGCAGTGATTTATTACCTACTTCAAAACTGACTGTTTACAACGGAGTTAGTCAAGCAAAAGGATGGGTGGGCACATACCCAGTTGTTGCGGTTTACTTACGACAAGATTATTGTTACAATGGCACGTTCTCAAGCGGCGGTGAATGCCCTAACTTCTCACCAAACTATGGTGCAGCTAATGGGCAAGGAAATGACATCTCAATTATTCAGGTTAAAGGTCAATATGCTGCCCCAGAATCATACCCGCAAGTAGTACCCGCAAGCCAATACCCACAAACATACACAATGGCACCTATCTTATCTATTGGTTATGGCTTTAATACGCAAGTACCTAATGGCAATCTGCCACCAGGTTGTACTGCTGGTGTTAATTGTGCTGTAATGTTTTATACTGCCAATTACCAGTACTGGCAACAAGATGCAACAGGATATCATTACCTCTACAATAGTTATTACAATAATGGAGGCTTTAGTCAACAAGGTTATACGTCTTTAATTTGTGGCGGCGACTCTGGTGGTGGTGATTTATTCTGGACGGGCAGTAAATGGATTCTCTTATCCGAACATACCTACGGTCCATCTGGAGCATGTGGAACTTTCTATAGTTACTTACCAAATGGAGCTACTAATGTTTCTTCATATTATAGTTGGATTCAATCGATAATTACCAATCCTAGCCCTGTAGCTAACTGTAATAGCGGTGCAATTAGTAACTGCGTAACAAATGGGCAGTAACATTCTTTAGAATTAAACGTGCGGTAGTAGGGATAAGTATGAAAAACGTGGCGTTTGGATTAATTGGCTCACTTTGCTTGATTGCCTGTGGTAGTGGTGGAAGTAATAATGGTGGCTTTCAAAATGACCCGACGCCACCCTCCTCAAATCCTTCAATAGGTAATTATTTGGGTACTCTTTACAGTGAGTTGGGACAGCCTATCGGTCTGAACCAACCTTACCCCAGTTCATTTTAGCCAAATAATCTACCTGCGTTTCAAATTGCTTATGGTAGTAATGGTGAGTCTTCTATTGCGAATTTGAGTGCGCTGGTTCGTCTTAAGCACTCAATTTGTTCTGCTACTCCAGTACATTATGATTCGCAAAGTAACACTACCTTTTTAATTAGTGCAGCACATTGTTTTGTTACTTCCAAAACTTCTCCCACAATTTTAAACCGTAATGATTTGATGGCTGCTAGTGATGTAGCAGTCTATCATGGTGTTGGTTCCAGTTTAGATAACTGGGATGCTAACTATGATGTTAAAGCGCTATATTTACGGCAGGACTACTGTTACAATGGAATATTTGCCACAGGTGGTGAGTGTCAAAATTTTACGCCTCAAGAAGGCGCTAGTGGAGGACAAGGAAATGATATCGCCATTATTCAAATAGTAGGTCAATATGCCGATCCCGAATCTTACCCACAAATTGTACCAGCCGCACAATATCCGCAAACTTACAGCATGGCACCAGTCTTATCAATTGGTTATGGAATTAACACACAAACGCCAATCGGAGATACACCTCCAAGTTGTACAGTTGGTTCAAATTGTGCAGTAATGTACTATACCGCTAACTACCAATATTGGCAACAAGACACTACAGGATATCATTACCTCTATAATAGTTACTATAATAATGGAGCGTTTGGACAGCATGGTTATACTTCATTGATCTGCGGAGGTGACTCTGGTGGCGGTGATTTATTCTGGAATGGTTCACGCTGGTTATTACTATCAGAACATACTTATGGGCCATCAGATGTCTGTGGAACTTTTTATAGCTTCTTACCTGATGCCTCAACCAATATTTCAGCATACTACGACTGGGCACAATCAATAATATATAACTCAGACCCCGTAACTGCCTGTAACAATGGAAGTATTGCCAACTGTGTAAGCAATGGTATGCAACAATAGAAATAATATACATCACCGATACAACTAGATGATTGACTTCACGCGCCAGATAAAGAGAGTTTTTAAGTGAAGAAACTGCTTTGTGCAATGTTCACAAGTATCACTATGTCAATATTTGCTGATGAAAATGAATCGGCTAATCTAAATACTAATGCCAAATATATTGCTCCGAATAATTACATACAAAATCCATATGCTACATTAGTAAGTGGCGGGGGAACCAAACCGCTAAACGAAAGCCAAATAGCTAATCAAAACATTGCCGAGAGACTATTTGCCGACGGAACATGGAATGTCCAAGTTGGTGTCTCAGCACAATACACTGGAGTTGGGGCAGGTTATCCTAATTATGCTTATGGTGCAAATTTATTTGGACAAACTGGCGATGTTGCCGGCTTTTCTGTCGGTGGACTATTCACTGCCATGAATCCATATTTTGCGAATCAGATGAACGGTTATAACACCAGCGCATCTCCTTTTCTACCTTCTAATCAACAAGTTACATTAGCGGAGGCATATCTGGAATATCAACACAGCAACATTTTTCAAATTGATGCTGGTTATATTGGGATTAACAATAGTCCGTGGCTATCAGATAATTATTACCCAAACGTAATGTCACCAGGAACCAATTATCAAGGTATCTTAATTAATCTTCATCCCGGTGGTGGCTGGTTACTTACCGCATTAACATTTAATGGTGCACAGATTGTCAGTGAAACAGGATTCACACCATATACATTCTATAACAAAGGATATGATTACTTTGGTGGTACAATTGTCAATAACAATCCATCTGTTACTTCATCGGGGACTGCGGCATTAGGTGCAAATTATACGGGATGGGATAACCAATACAATCTCCACCTCTGGGGCTACCAGTTCAATAACTACGGAACTTTGTTATATGCAGATAACAGCATTAAATTTCAACCAACTAAAGCATTATCTTTTAATCTTGCAGCACAAGCTGGCACGGATAATCAATTAGGCAATACTAATAATGCACTAACTAATGATAATCTAGGGCAGATTTCAAGCAATTTTGTCGGTATCCAAGGCGGATTTAACTATGATTGGTTTGGTTTAAATCTTGCTTACAATAATGTCTGGGGACCTAATTCAGCTTATGGCAATGGCGCTATTGTGACTCCTTATACTTATGGTTTTGCCACCGACCCGCTCTATTCTACACCTTATATGTCAGGTTTGGCAGATCTTGGCACTGCGGGATCTGCTTATAAATTAAACCCAACTTTTACTTTTCTAAATGGCAGCCTTTCTTTTACTAGTGCCTATACAATATTTAATACTACCGTCGCACAATGGAATGGTACGCAGGAATATGATTTTGGTGTCACGTATAATATTCCTCAGATTAAAGGACTGACCTTCTTTAGTGTGTATGCGTACCAACAAGTACCTGAGTTTAATACTAATGGCAATAGCTACATAACCCAGCTATATGTTAGCTATTTGTATTAAAAGATGAGTTTTATATTTAGCATACACCTATAATCACAGTGCTATAATATCAAGCGTAGCACGTATACTTAATACAAAGAATCTGATGATATCCAAATAAAGCGAAATCAGTAATAGACTTATTAAAGGAAATTATATGAATGAAACGACGATTAATTTAATCAATGAAGTTAAATCTTTAGAGACGGAGATTTGGGCGTTAGCTCATAACGTCTGGACGTTAAGCGAGCTAAGTCTTGAAGAGCAGGAAAGCTCGAGACTCGAGGCAAAATATTTGGCAGATAATGATTTTGTTATTAGTGATCATGGTATCGGTGGACTTGATTTTGCATGGGTTGCAACGTGGGGCAGTGGTAAGCCTGTGATTGGAATTACCGTAGAATTTGATGCACTTCCTGGTCTTGGCAACGAGATCACGACTGAAAAAAGCCCTAGAAAAGATGGTAATCCCAATGGTCATGGCTGCGGACATAATTTAATCGGTGCTGGGGCAATTTGTGCCGCGGTAGCTCTAAAAAATTACCTTAAGAAAAATAACATTAATGCCACGCTAAAAGTTTTTGGTTGCCCTGCTGAAGAATTGATAACTGGTAAAAATTTTATGGCAAAAGCTGGGGCATTTGATGATCTTGATGCCTGCTTACATTGGCATCCATTGAATAAAACTACACCATTTAATGTAAAAACGCCCGCGGTAAGCTCTTTACGTATCGAATTCTTTGGCAAAACAAGTCATGCTGGGCTTGCTCCATGGGCGGGACGTAGTGCTGCTCATGCGGCAGAAATATTTGTACACGGAATTAATGCCATGCGTGAGCATTTGATACCAGAAGCACGCGTTCATTATCTAATAGAAAAGGCTGGAACTGCTTCAAATATAGTTTCTGACTACGCTAAAATAAGTCTCGGGTATCGCGGTACAAATGCAGAAAATGTTATGAAACAAGTAAATTGGATTAATGATATTGCTAAAGGTGCGTCATTAATAACGCAAACCACTGAAAAAGTAACTGATTTAGCTGGGACTTACGATATTCTACCAAATCAAACCATGGCAGATCGGATTACGCAATATTTAAATCAACTTGGCGCGCCAAAATGGACAGATGAGGAACAGACGTTTGCCAAACAAATGCAAAAATTCGAAGGTTATGATGAAGTTGGACTGTCAAGTGTGATTACACCTGACCCTAGAGGAATTTCGGTAGGAGGCGCATCTGATGTTGGGGATATCAGCTACATCACACCAACTATGGGTCTTACTGTTGCTTGCTGGCCATCAGGTTTTGCACCACATACTTGGGCAGCAACCGCATGTAATGGAATGAGCATCGGACAAAAAGGAATGATGCGTGCAGCTGAAGTATTAGCATTAATTGGATTAGATTTGATAGCTGATGCTGAATTTCTAGCTGCAGCCAAGAGCGAATTTCTGGAGCGCACTAGCGGTAAAAAATATAAATCACTTTGTCGATCAAACACTCCACCACTGGCAACCGAGCATGTACATCACATTGATACTCATGATGCAATTCACCATTTATAAAAGCATACTTTTTATCACTCAATAAAAATAAAAAAACCCAAAGTCAGTGAAATATGATTTTGGGGTTTTATTATGGGCTGATACAAACAAGATTATGCCGCAATTAGTCCCTTATAGATTGTCGAGACTCCAGTAATTATAAACTGAACGCCAATTGCAAGAGTAAATAAACCCATAACTTTAATCAATACACTCATGCCAATATCACCTAATACTTTAACTAAATTGTTAGCAAAATAAAAGCAGATAAAAACAATAACTGTAATAGTCAGAATTGCCACAAATAACTCAGGCATGGTGTGGCTTCTTCTTGCCATTTCTGTAAACAGCGTTATGGTAGAAATAGTTCCTGCACCTGCAGTTAATGGTAGAGCAATTGGAACAATTGCTGCAGAGACATACCTTGAGTACTCAATATTTGAATCTTTTATCTGTTTACCACTAACCTCGTTGGAGCTTTTGGCATTTAGCATACTAGTACCAGTACCGCATAAAAGAATTCCACCAGCAATTTGGAATGCGCTGATTGAGATCCCAAAGAATTCCAATAACATAGTCCCACAGAACATTGAGATTATCATGATGATAAATGCGCTAAAACTACTTACAACAACTAATCGACGGATAGTAATCTTGTTAAGCCCCGAAGTTAGTGCGATAAATGGCGCTAATGCGGAGATATTATTTGCTACCGCAATTAACCCCAGCAAATAATGTTGGTACGAGTTCTCAAACATCTTGATTTCCCAAAAAAACAATATATTATTTTAATCCTAGAAGTTATTTTACCGTAATTTCAGGGTTAGAATAGTAAATTAGCAATATATCGCTGTTTATGAATAGTGTAAAATCTTGGTAATTAACAATATCCTATAAATACCAAAAGAAAGAATTTTAATGGCAGAACAAAAAGCTGCAGAGCAAATTGGTTTTACCAGTATAATATTAATGATTTTAACTAGCTGTCTGGGAATTCGATGGATCCCTGTAGCTGGTGGAATTGGCAGCCCAGCGCTATTATTTTGGTTGCTCAAGGAACACCTTCAGTGGAAATAATACAAATTTCAAAAATTACGTCAGAGCATAAAGTACAGTTATCACGAATCTTAATGGAAGCAGTTCATGGCAGTGCTTCGGTTGGTTTTATGTTGCCATTTTCTTTGAAGGATGCCGATAATTACTGGTCAATGATTGATTCTAACTTAAACAATCATCATTTTTTATGGGTTGCAATTGAAAATAATTCAATTATAGCAACAGTACAACTTATTCTTACACAAAGCCTAAACGGGCAACACCGCGCTGAGGTGGTTAAATTGCTAGTAGCTTCTGATTTCAGAGGACAAAAAATTGCAACAAAAATTATGACCACACTAGAAAAACAAGCATCAAAACAAGGAATAACTCTTTTACTTCTTGATACTCAAACAGGTTCTAAAGCAGAAACCATCTACCTACATCTGGGTTGGCAAAAAATCGGTGAAATTCCAAATTACGCCAAAAATCCAAATGGAGTGCTCTGTAGCACCAGTTATTTTTATAAGTTAATTAGCTCATAGTGAAATAGAAAGTATTTTTAAATGCAAAATTCGCCATTAATCAATGAATTACAACAAACACTACACAAACGCATCATGTTCCTTGATGGAGCGATGGGTACGGTTATCCAGAACTATAAACTTAGTGAAGCCGATTTTCGTGGTGAACGCTTTCTCGATCACCCAATGGATTTAAAAGGTAATAATGATTTATTAGTTTTAACTCGCCCAGATATTATCAAAGAGATCCATAAAAATTATTTACTAGCGGGCAGTGATATAATCGAAAGCAATACCTTTTCGGCAAATATAATTTCACAAAAAGATTATGGACTGGAGCATCTGGTTGAAGAGCTGAATATTGCCGCGGTCAAACTGGCAAAAGAAGCTTGTAACGAAGTGATGCAAGAATACCCTGAGCGTAAATGTTATGTTGCTGGCTCAATCGGGCCAACTAACGTAACCTTATCAATTTCACCAGATGTAAATAATCCAGCTTATCGTAGCCATAGCTTTGCACAATTAAAAGCGGTTTACTACCAGCAAGCCAAAGCGCTAATCGATGCTGGAGCTGATCTTTTATTACCAGAAACCTCTTTTGATACCCTCAATATGAAAGCCTGTCTGGCTGCAATTGGGCAAGTTGAAGCCGAAACCAATACTAAATATCCACTGATTATTTCGGTAACAATTACCGATTTGTCAGGGCGAACACTTTCAGGGCAAACGATTGAAGCTTTTTGGTACTCAATTGCTCATTCCAAACCTCTGGCTGTTGGGATTAACTGTGCCCTAGGCGCCAAAGACATGGCACCTTACATCACGGCACTAGCTAAAGTCAGTGACTGCTTTATCAGCTGCTACCCAAATGCAGGCTTACCTAACCCATTAGCACCTACTGGCTATGATGAAACGCCACCAATGACGGCGGAATATATTTATGACATTGCCAAACATAATTCTTTAAATATAATTGGGGGGTGCTGTGGAACTACACCAGAACATATTGCTGCAATTGTTGCCAAAACTAAAAATATCACACCACACACGCCAAGTTTAGCAACGAGCGCAACATTTTTGTCTGGATTAGAACCACTACTAATTGATAATAGCCAAAACCCGCAATTTTACATGGTTGGTGAGCGAAGTAACGTTGCCGGCTCGCCCAAATTTGCCCGCCTAATCCGCGAGGGGAATTTTAGCGAAGCACTCGAAATAGCCAAGCAACAAGTTGAAAATGGCGCGAACGTAATTGATATCAACTTCGATGATGGAATGCTCGATGCCGTTGAATGCATGACTAAATTCCTTAATCTGGTTGCCAGTGAACCAGAAATCAGCCGTGTACCAATCATGATCGATTCATCCAAATTTCAAGTGATTGAAGCTGGTTTGCAATGTATTCAAGGTAAAGGAATCGTTAACTCCATCTCGCTCAAAGGCGGAGAGGAGGAATTTTTACGTCAAGCGCGAATTATTCAAAATTATGGCGCGGCAGTGGTGGTTATGGCGTTTGACGAACAAGGTCAAGCCGCGAGTAAAGAAGATAAGGTTGCAATCGCCAAACGAGCATATAAATTACTCATCGAGGAAATTGATTTTAACCCTGCAGATATCATCTTTGATGTCAATATCTTGACTGTTGCGACTGGAATCGAAGAACACAATAGCTATGGAATCAATTTTATTGAAGCAGTACGCGAAATCAAACAATGCTGCCCACGCGCACTAACTTCAGGCGGTGTTTCTAATTTATCGTTCTCATTTCGTGGCAATAATATTGTCCGTGAAGCAATGCATGCCGTATTTCTATATCACACAATTAAAGCTGGCTTTGATATGGCAATCGTTAATGCTGGGATGCTCTCAATTTATGATGAAATTGACAAGCCATTACGTGATGCCTGTGAACGGGTTATTCTCAATCTGGATGACAAGGCAACCGAAGATTTATTAGATCTCGCGGAGCAATACAAAGGACAAACTAATGCCGTTGAACAAGTTGATGCCTGGCGCGGATGGGAATTAGAAGAACGAATTAGTCACGCGCTGATTAAAGGCATTGAAACCCATATTGTTGAAGATACTACCCTTGCATTAGAGAAATACGGCACACCACTCAATGTGATTGAGCAACCGCTGATGAATGGGATGAAAATTGTTGGTCAGCTCTTTGGTGAAGGTAAAATGTTCCTCCCTCAGGTAGTAAAATCGGCACGAGTAATGAAACGCGCAGTTGCCTATCTTGAACCTTTTATGGAAGCAATCGCAGCAGAACAGCAAACCAGCCAGGCTAAGCCAGTTGTCATTATGGCAACAGTTAAAGGTGACGTTCATGATATTGGTAAAAATATCGTGGCACTGGTCTTGCGTTGTAACGGCTATGATGTAGTGGATCTCGGCGTAATGGTGAGCTGCCAAAAGATAATTGATGCTGCCCGTGAGCATAATGCAGCATTTATTGGTATGAGTGGACTAATCACGCCATCGCTGGATGAAATGATTTATAACGTCCAGCAGTTTGAAGAACAAGGTTTCACTATTCCCGTCTTAATCGGTGGCGCGACCACTTCCAAGCTACATACCGCAGTTAAAATCATGCAACATTACAGCTCACCAGTAGTCCATGTTAATGATGCATCACTAGTGGCAGAAGTCTGCAGTAAACTACTCAATCCGCTAAGCTATGATAATTATGTCGCCGAAGTCCGTGCCCAATATGCCAAATTACGTGATGATCATTACACAATGCAGCGCAAAGTAGAATTACCTAGCTATGTAGAAGCACTTGCCAAGAAATTTACCAGCGATTGGACAACTCTTGAAATCGCTCAACCTCAACAACTAGGCGTGCATAAATTAAAACTTGAGTTAGCGGAGATTGCCGAATATATTGATTGGTCGCCATTATTCTGGGCATGGGGCTTTAAAGGAATGTTCCCCAAAATCATGGATAATAAAGATTATGGTCGCGAATGTCTTAAGATTTATAACGATGCAAAAAAAATGCTCGGCGAGATAATCCGTAAACAACTATTTACTCCACAGGCAGTAGTTGGCTGGTGGCAAGCGCAAAGTCATAATGACGATGTCTACTTGTATAATCCTGATGGTTCGCCACTGGAGACCTTATGCTTCTTGCGTCAGCAAAATGACAAAGCGATCAATTACTCATTAGCCGACTATATCGCACCACGCGACTCTGGTCGTATGGACTACCTAGGCGCTTTTGTCGTGACAATGGAAAATGTTGAAAAATTAGCTCAGCACTACGAAGCACAAGATGATGATTATCACGCAATTATGGCAAAAGTGCTTGGCGATCGCTTAGTCGAAGCTCAAGCAGAATGTGCCCATAAAAAAATGCGTGAGTTTTGTGGTTATGGAATTGGCGAAAACTTATCTAACGAAGATTTGATTTATGAGCGTTATCGCGGGATTCGCCCAGCACCCGGTTACCCTGCTTGCCCGGAACATACTGAGAAAGGTAAAATCTGGCAGCTACTCGATGCACAAAATAATACCGGAACTATCTTAACCGAAAGCTACGCGATGTATCCGGCAAGCTCGGTTTCTGGCTTTTATTTTAACCATCCAGAATCCAAATATTTTGCGGTTGGTAAATTAACTCAAGATCAGGTAGAAAATTATGCAGCGCGTAAAAACATGAGTTTGGCTGAAGCTGAAAAATGGCTAGCCCCAAATTTAGGATATTGATTAACTCTATCTAATTTTATAAATACTTGCTTAATCTTAAGTTATGGCACTAGTACATAATTTTCATATACCAGTATATAAATTTCATGTACTAGTATATAAATAAATGATACAATGTGCTATTACTTCCTATTTGAGAAAGAATTTAGTATGATTAAAGATCTATTTATTGATAGGAAAAAGCATTTAGAAGAACTTGCAAATGGCTTAAAGCATGGTAAGGATTATATCTTGATTGCCCCGCGGAGATTTGGCAAAACAACGCTAGCCCATGAAATACTCAATAAGATTGCTAATGATAGTAAATTTATAGTTGTTAGCATTGATTTTATGCGTTACTCAGGAAGTGTTCAAAGTATTGCTGAGGCTATCATTGAGAACACACTTAACGCACTGGGAATTGTCGGCAAAATTAAACTATGGATTCAACAAATCGAATTTTCATTAAAAATCAAGATGAAATATGCAGATTTAGAAATCGAACCCATGATTCAAATGATTAAGAATAAAAATAATGAATGGGCATTACTTGAACACGCGCTAGAGTTTTTAGAGACGGCTGCGATAAAGAGCAATAAGCACGTAGTAGTGTTTTTTGATGAATTTGGAGAGCTGCATTCTGCCGATGAACGGATTATCAAAACCTTTAGATCAATTTTACAATTACATAAGCATGTCAGCTGTTTATTTGCAGGAAGCCAAGAAACTCTAATGGCAAAAATATTTGTCGATCAATCGGGAATTTTTTATCGTTTTGGTAATCTGGTGTGGCTTA
Organism: uncultured Neisseria sp.; assembly: GCA_964611845.1. Taxonomy (GTDB): domain Bacteria; phylum Pseudomonadota; class Gammaproteobacteria; order Burkholderiales; family UBA11063; genus Aquella. The sequence goes on along the minus strand of CAZTBH010000010.1, from coordinate 16,145 downwards.
AAGAGTTTGAACGTGGCGAAGTAATTGAATTACTTGAAGGCATGAAGCTAGATTTTACAACCATTGATACAATTATAAATACTTTTAATTGCCATCCTTATTATACCTCACGAATTATCAAAGACATAATACTCCAGCCAATTTATGGTACATCAGTTGAGAATCTGGAAAATTATATTAATCAGGTACTTATTCCTGAAGAAAATGCGTATTTGGAGCTACAAACCGAGAAGATAAAAGCACGTAGCAATGCGCTAGACATTTTTACCAATATTGCTTTGGGTATTGACCCGTATTCTTTGAGTCTAAGTAAACAAGTAGTTTATAATACGCTTAGAAATTTAGAAGTCAGTGGCTTTATCCGCAAACTTGATAAATCAAAATATATGGTAACTGATCCGTTGTTAAAGCTGTATTTTAATTAGATATATTTTGCATGGATCAAATGTCCACGGGATCCAGTTGAATATTATGCTGTTTGTAATTACATAAATGTTGATAAGGCTGAAAAGTAGTTAACTCTCAACTTGAGTACAGTAAGTAAAACCTGAGTTCAAGCGCGAAATGCAAAATTTAATATTTTCCGCTGCTTAGCAGGGATAAGTTTTTTGTTTATGCCATAAAAAATCTCATATGCTGTTTTCCCATTGTGGATTTTCCTAGGGAGATGATTAATTTTGTATAGCGCCAGTTGTAGTTGATCTTCTGTAACCAAACTGAAATCAGTTCCTTTAGGAAAGTATCGTCGTATCATTCCATTGCCATGTTCATTACTTCCACGTTGATAGCTAGAATATGGGTCAGCAAAGTAATATTGAGCATTTAATTCGCTCGCTATAGCCATGTGAAGCGCAAATTCAATACCGTTATCTGATGTTATCGTCTTTATCTTTTTCTTATGCACTAATAGCATTTCCAGTAACTTAACTAGTGTTTCATTGCCTGTTTTATTGCTAACTAACCGAGCCATGTTATAACGAGATTTACGCTCAGTTCCAGTTATTATACCAGCCTGATTGAACGGACCAACTACTGAATCAATTTCTATGTCGCCAATACGGCTGCGCTCTTCAACAATCTCGTCTCGAGAATGGATTGACTGTTTGCTGCTGATTACTTCTTTTCTTTGTGTTGCCTTACGCTTGCGCTTTCTGTGGCTACGAGGTAATAGTTTATACAAAACACCCCCATTTCTTGCATCTTCATAAATCCACTGATAGATTATTTCTACGCTGGGCAGCTTTATATTTGGGGTTAATTCAGTCTTCAATCTTAGCATTAAAGCATTCGGAGACCATGACTTATTAGTAGCAAACTCTTGGTACATTCCCAATATCAATTGCTTTTGCTCCTCATTATAGCGGTAGCGCTTATTACCATTCGATATCTTTTCTAGGCTCTGGATATGAGCTTTATTTGCATCATAATTCTCATAATCAAAACCTCGGTCAATCACCTCTCTATGAATTGTGGATTGACTGATCCCTAGCAGTTTGGCTATCACTGGTAGCTTCTTTGTCATGCTTAAATTACCCATCAAACCATTAAAGAGGGTTTCTAATCGGATACGCTTTTCTAATGTTAATCTTTTTGCCATAGTCCCTCGCGAAATACAAGCTATAGTTTAATCTATTTCTTTGCAGTTCGCACTTGAACTCAGGAAAATTGTTTAGCCCTAGAAACTTAAATTTGCAAATTGTCGCAATATGCAGTACAATCTAAAATGAAGTTTTTTAAGGAGGGTTTACTATGAGCTTCGTTTCAATTCGATTGCCAGAAGAATTTATCAGCGAAACTAAAGATTTTGCGGAGAAAGATTATCGGACAGTTCCACAGCAAATTATGTACTGGGCTTCATTAGGTAAGAAACAAGAGTTAAGAAATTGGCAACTGGAAAAAATGCGTTTAGGGCTACAGCAAGCTCAAAATGAAATTATCGCTTCGGATAACGATGTGTTGCGGGTGTTTAATAAATGCAAAACTGCAAAATAACATGGTCAGTTGAAGCGCTAAACGATTTGGAAGATTATATTGACTGGTATTTTCAAAATGCTAATGAAGCCGTTACTACAGAATTCATTCAGGTGGTCGAGGATGCAATAGAAACTATTAGGAATAATAATTATATTGCGCGAATAGTTGATGAAATTCCAGAGCTTCGTGAATATGTGGTTCAAAAATTTCCATATATAATTTCATATTGGATAAAAGACCAATCCAATGTTGTGATTACTGCTTTTTTACATCAAAAGATGAAGAAATAACTTGTTGCAATTAAAAATCAACGAGTAAAGGCATAAGTTTGATCGAAGCTACAAAATAAATAGCCATAAGTCTCGACTACAATTATATAGCCAATTTTTCTTTATCATAAAAACCAAGATTTTAGCCTCGTGTCAATGCAAGACAAAGAGCAAGTTGACTTGGTATCGCAGCTTCATTTAGCAATACTCAATCATTATTGAAAGAAAGTTTTATGCCATATATTAATTTACAAATCACAAAAGGCGCTACAGTAGATCAGAAAAAGCAAGTTGTTGCCGAATTTACTCAAACACTGGTTAACGTCTTAGGAAAAAAGCCTGAACATATCCATATAGTAATACAAGAAATTGAATTAGATGATTGGGGCTACTGTGGTCAATTAACCAGTGAACTTCGTAAACAAGAGTAGGCAATCACATGGCAGAGACACTTTATTAGATGTGGTAAATAAAAAAAATACTACGGAAACATTTACGATTAGTAAACAAAATTCATTTACCAACGGTACAATTATTACCTGAATAATATTTACTACGAGTTGATTATGCTACTGCAAGACATATTCATTAACTGCAAGAAAGAATTAGCTGAAATCAGCAGCGAAATTCACTATTTGGAAGATCCGCTTATCCGCCTTAATCAACGAAAAATTAACCGATCCATTATTAAGCCTGCACTTACGCGATGAAAGTTTGGTATTATAAATAACAAGATAACAAAATAATAAATCATCAATGCTATGCTTTGAGCTTTAATTATAATTATCCGGAATACAACTGTTTTATATGAGGAAACATTGCCATGTCAGTTTATAGAGGGCGATTAATCCGCTGGAATGATGAAAAAGGATTTGGATTTGTTGAAAGCAATATTGAGAAAAATGGAATTTTTTTGCATATTTCTGCATTAAAAGGAATGCGCCGTCGTCCAGTTGTCAATGATGTTATTACATATGAGCTTTTAAGCGAAAATAAAAAAATTAGGGCAATAAATGCAACAATAGAAGGCGTGGAAGCAATAAGAACACCCCCAAAGATGAGTATCAAAAAAAAGGCTGAAAGATCACAATGGTATAACTTAAAATCATTATTACCGGTAATTCTTGTGCTAACTATACTATTTATCACATATAGATCACTCCCTCATTATCGTAATTTTGATTCGCAAAATATTGTTGATTACAAAGAGATAAATGATACTTCAGCAATACCACAAAATACTACTAATCATCGTGAAATAAATAATACAACATTTATTTGTGATGGAAGAACGCACTGTTCACAAATGAGGTCCAAAGAAGAAGCAATATTTTTTCTTAAAAATTGCCCAAATACTCAAATGGATGGTGACAGAGATGGAGAACCATGTGAAACTCAATTTGGTAGCAATTAATATATTTATATTTACAATATTGCAGATGGGTATAAAAAAATGGTAGGTAATGCGGTGGCGGTTGAATTTGCTCGCCAATTAGCGCAAGTAATCTACAAAGATATTATTTTATCATCCGATAGTGTATTGTAAATTACTTACTACTAAAATAAAATTAAACATTACAATTATTATATATTTATTTAAAAAAAGAACCACCCATGAAACATATACCACGCAAAAGATTTGGACAAAATTTCCTGCAAGACAGTTATGTCATTAACCAAATCATTGAATGTATCAATCCACAACCTGATCAAACCATCGTGGAAATCGGCCCTGGCCTAGCAGCTCTAACCAAACCACTGATCGAAAGACTCGGGCATATCAATGTTGTTGAGCTAGACCGAGATATTATTGATTTTCTTAAGAAAAATTTTAGTTCGCAACAAATCACCATCCATGAAGGCGATGCATTAAAATTTGATTTCGCCCTAGGCGGACAAAAAATCCGCGTGGTAGGCAATCTCCCCTACAACATCTCAACCCCAATCATGTTTTACCTGAGTAATTTTAGCAATATTCAAGATATGACTTTTATGCTCCAAAAAGAAGTTGTTGAGCGAATTTGTGCCATGCCCAATAATAAAGACTACGGCAAATTATCAATAATGTTGCAATATAAATACAAATGCAGACATTTATTGGACGTCGCACCGGAAAGCTTCTACCCAGCACCTAAAGTTAATTCAGCAATTGTTTCATTAACACCACGAAGTGATTATGATTGGCAATCTGTTGATGAACAAAAATTAAATTATGTTGTAAGTCAGGCATTTAATCAGCGACGTAAAACCATAAATAATAGCCTCAAAAATATATTGAGTACTGAACAAATTCAATCTTGTGGTATTGAACCAACTGTTCGGGCAGAAAATATTTCTCTGGAAAATTTTATAAAACTAAGTCAATTAATTGATTAACAAATTTCTTTAATTTACTAAGGTTTTACTCACTATCTAGCTCATGAAAAGTGGTAGAATACTATATGTCATTAACAAAACAAAGGAGATTTGAATGCCAAAGTCAAAATTAACTACCCTTGATGAATTCAAGGCGTTATTAAAAGATGGAATGACGATTATGGTCGGAGGCTTCATGACAGATGGAACTCCGGAACAGCTAATTAACGCCGTTGTTGAATCAGGTGTAAAAAATTTAACTCTGATTAATAACGATGGTGGATACCCAGAGCGCGGAATTGGTAAACTAATTGCCAATGGACAAGTAAAGAAATTAATTGCCTCGCATGTTGGTCTTAACCCCACAGTTGCCAAATTAATGAATTCTGGCGAAATGGAAGTAGATTTAGTACCCCAAGGTACATTAGCCGAGCGAATTCGCGCTAAGGGCGCAGGATTAGGCGGAATACTCACCCAAACTGGATTAGGAACGTTAGTTCAAGAAGGCAAACAAGTTATCGAATCAGAAGGTAAAAAATATTTATTAGAAGTTCCACTTGCTGCTGATTTAGCAATCATTGAAGCTACCTATGCCGATAAATTTGGTAATGGTGTTAATATCGGTACGACGCGTAATTTCAACCCATTGATGGCACTAGCTGCTGACAAAGTTGTGTTAGGTACTTATAAACTACATGAGCTTGGTGAAGTAGACCCATCAACCGTAACTATCTATGGTGTATTAGTTGATCATATTGTTCAAATCGAGGAAATGTAAATGGATGCAAAACAAATTATAGCTAAACGGGTTGCGCTGGAATTAAAAGATGGCGAATTAGTTAACTTAGGAATCGGGTTACCTACTATGGTAGCTGATTACCTGCCAGAAGGAGTTGAAGTTATTCTGCAATCAGAAAATGGTATGGTTGGCATGGGACATATCGCATCTGGTCCACATAATCGTAACTTTACTAATGCTGGTGGTACATCTGTAACAATATTACCTCACGGAGCTTGTTTTGACTCCATATTCTCTTTCAGCCTAATCCGTGGTGGACACGTAGACAGCACCGTGTTAGGAACATTAGAAGTAGATCAACACGGAAATATTGCTAATTATATGATTCCAGGTAAGATGGTTCCAGGTATGGGTGGCGCAATGGACTTGGTAACTGGTTCACGTAAGGTGATAGTAGTAACTACTCATACTGATAAAGCTGGTAACTCTAAAATTTTAAAACAATGCAGCCTACCACTCACAGGTGTTGCGTGTTGTGATTTAATTGTAACTGAACTGGCAGTGATAGAAGTTACTCCAGATGGACTCAAATTACTTGAAATTGCAGATAATACTACAGTAGAAGAAGTAATTGCTAAAACTGAAGCACCTTTAGCGTTAGCTGATACGATCAAAACTTTCAATACTAATTAAAAAAAGACCTTACGGTCTTTTTTTAATTAGTATGCAAATGTTTTTCAACCTGTTCAATTACTTGATGAGGTTTAAGTAAGGTTGTATTAATAGTAACATCACTAACCATTTTATAAAACTCGCGTCGCTCTTCAAAAAGTGATTCGATTTTTTGCTTAAGATTTTGATTAGCCAATAATGGACGTTTGTTTGGTGAACGTGATAAACGTTCAACAATAATATCTAAATCAGCTACAAGTTGTACCACCAGGTTTTTCTGACGGGTTATAATGTGACGATTCTCAGGACGGATAACGCAACCACCCCCCAATGATAATACGTAATCATTGGTCTCAGTCATAACCTGATTTAAAGCAAAAGTTTCCCTATCGCGAAAACCATTTTCACCCTCCAACTCAAAAATAGTTGGAATATCGACGCCACAAGTCTGCTCAATATACTTATCAAGATCAATAAATTGTTTATTCAAGCGGTCAGCCAAAAATTTACCAATAGTCGTCTTACCAACCCCGGTAATACCTACAATAATAATATTTTTAATTGTCATTATCCAAACTACTCGAAATAATCCGCGGAGTTATAAAAATTAATAATTCCTTTTTGGCGGTTTTGGTTGATTGTGATTTAAACAACCAGCCTAAATATGGAATATCCCCTAATAATGGTATTTGCTCTTCAACTTTTTGCTGATCATCAACATAAATACCACCAACTAAAATCGTTGAACCATCCTTTACCCGCACCTGAGTATTAACACTATTGGTGTCAATTGAAGGCGTTCCCTGTACCTGTAATTTAGTATTCGGACTATCTTTCTGTACTTGAACATTAAGTAAAACGTAACCATCATCAGTAATCTGCGGTGTAACTTGTAACGACAACGTCGCATTTACGAATGCCACATTGGTATTACCAGCGCTGGTTGCTTGCTGATACGGAATCTGTACCCCTTGCTGAATATTGGCTGCCTGATAATTTGCGGTCATTACTTTAGGACTTGAAATAGTTCTACCTTGACTTTGTAACTCTAGTGCATCAACTTCCAATCCTATTAAGGTATTGCTGTTAGGAGCAAAGATGGTTGACATCGATGCACCACCCGAGATACCAAAGTTTTGGTTAACAAAACCTGCTGGACTAGCGCTAACTGCATTAATACCAGTTTGGTTAATTGTTACACCATTTTCCAAAGTGTTAGAATAAGTCAAACTACCGCCAATTCCAGCGAGTAATAATCGCATACCAAGATCTTTTTCAAAGTTACTATTTGCTTCAACTATTCGGGCTTCAATCAAAACTTGTTTAACTGGAATATCAATCTTATCAATCAAGTCTCTAATATCTTTTAAATGAGACGGAGTATCGTTAATAATAATGGTATTGGTTCGAGTGTCAACTAAAATACTTCCACGTGAAGATAAAAGCGAATTAGCATTACTACCTTGTGCAAGTGTAGTACTACTTCCACCAGGACCACTTGAAGTACCAGTAGAAACACTTCCGTTATTATCTGAAGAACTACCCGCACTTCCAGATCCTTTTTGCTGAATCATTGATTGAATCGTAGCTGCTTGAGAGTATTTTAAACGAATGGTTGCCGTGTCCAACGGCTCTGTTGCTTCCTGGGTTTTTCGCCCCTCTTGCTGTAGTTTATTCATCGCATCCAATTCACCAACCGGAGCAATCCGAATAACATTGCCATCGCGTCGCATCCCTAACCCTTTAGAGGTTAAGATAATTTGTAATGCTTGATCCCAGGGTACGTTGTTCAATTTAATTGACATCGAACCAGTTACGCTATCACTAACCAAAATATTATAACCACTAAAATCAGATAATAACTGCAATAACGCGCGAACATCAATATTTTGAAAGTTAAATGTTACTTTGTCAGATTTACTATCACTAAGCGTTGGAATTGAGCTATCTGATACAGTCACTTTTCGAATATTAATAATTAATTTATTCTGCAATTGGTATAATGCATAATCCCACTGCTTACGATTAACAATAGTCAAAAATAATTTGTTATTTCCAGATTTGGTATCTATATACTTAATCGGCGTATCAAAATCAGTAGTATCAATACGTTTAATTATACTTGAATTAAAACCTACTGCATTTAAAGTCAATTTTAAGCTATCACCAAACCGCTCTTCTTTTACATCAATTTTACTGTCACCAGTATATGGAATTTCAACAACTCCTCCACCATTATCATCTCGGGTAAACTTAATATCATTAATCTGAGTATTATAGTTAGCTGCGGATTTTTTAGGTAATCCAATCAAGCCAACATTTTCGTGACCAATCTGACTTTGCCCAATACTATTAGTAAAGGTAATATTGATTAAGGTTCCATTTTGATTAATTTGATATTTATATTTGGCACCACCAACAATAACTGTTCTGGTTCTACTACCAACCGTTACTAAATCCACTTCTCTGACAAAACCACTTTCAAACGTGTATGTACTTTGATTAGTTACAGTACTAATATTTTTAAAATCGACAATTAAATCATTCCCCGCTACAAATAGCTTTGGTACAGCATTATTTGCAGCATCAAAATTAAATGAAATAATTTGATTTTGGTTTGCCACATTATTGCTAACGCTTTGCAGAGTTAGTGCGCCAGCATAAGCATTTATTAACATAAAAAAAAGTGTATATTTTTTCATTTTTGGATTAACTTCGGTTGTTTTTTCGCCTGATTATTTTGATCTAATTTAAGCATTATTTTATTAATAAAAGTTTTTTTATCTTCTATTTGTGGCTCATCGATTTGTGCAGAAATAGGTGTAATTGAGCTAACTTCGCCATCTTTTATCTTATCGCCAACCTTTAATTTCAAAGTTTCATATGGTGTTTTAATAAAAACATAATCCTTACCTTCATACTTTAGATACCCAACCATCTGCACTTGATTTAAATTATAACTTTGCAAAATATCCGACTCTCTTTTATCTAAACGATCTTGACTAAAAATATTATCATATTCAATCATTTTATAGTTGGCTGGCTTAAATGAAAACTCAGGTAAAGCTGGAGGTATATTAGTTGATGGTTTTGCACGTAAATCTTGAACAAACTGCTCTAGGTCGCTAGTATCAGCCATCACCTGTGTTATCATAAACATAAATATAACAATTATTTTGAGCACTTTAGTCACTATAAAAAATAGTTACGTCACAACTAATACTAATTTGAGCATCATCAATCCGAGACATTTGAAAATTAGATAACTCCATTACCCGAGGGATTTTAGCAATTTGATAAAAAAATTTAATTGCATCATCGAAAGTTCCACTGGCACTTAGTGAATACACTCTTGAGTTGATTTTATCACTTTTTGCTGCTGATGAATCTTCTTTTACTGTAGCGGCAGATTTAGGAGTAAAGTTTTTTATTTTAAAGTCAGAGTCTTCTGAGACCTGATTAATCTGAATCAGAACATTTGGAAGCTCTTCTGATGTTGGAAACTGCAGCCCAACTTTGGCGTAAAGATCATTTAAATCTGATTCTTTTTTCCTATATAAATCAATACTATTTAACAATGAAACTTTACGGGTAAGATCATCTTTTAAAGTTTGTTCATCTTGTTGTAGTTGAAATAACTTATCTTTATTTTCATAAGTATAGTTCTTATAAATTACAAAAGACAATATCAACATCAACACTAGAGTAAACAAAATTAGTGTTGTTATTTGCCACATATAAATGGGCTTTAGCTTCAACTTACCTAAATTAAGATTTGCCATCGGGAACCGCTACCAAATTAGGTTTAATTTGAACCGTTATCATAAAATCATAACTACCGTCTGCTCCTAAATTATTAGAAACTAACTCAGGATTATTGAATATCCCTTTTTTGTCACGTAATTTATCCAAAAGACTGGCCAAATAAAGAGGACTTGAGGCAGTCCCTGTTAATTGACACATCATTCCGTTCCAAGTAATCTGTTTATAATAAACTTGTTCTGGAGTTACCTCACCCAGCTGCTGAAAAAAAGTCACTGTATCATCACGCTTATCTTCAACAACTTGCAATAAGCGCACTTGCTTTCTAATTAACTCTACTTTTTTATCAAACTCTCTAATTGGTTTCAACTTATTATCTATCATATTGATATTTGTAGTTAGAAAAGCATTTCTGGTATCTTGATGTATAATATGAATTTCATAATAACTATAAATAATAAAGTTAAAAAATAATGAAAGTACAATACCAATACCAAGAAAAAAATAAACCCTTAATTTACCAAAATTAATTTCTTTAATTCGATAATTGTAAAGATTAATTCTAGTCAATTTTTTGTCCCCAGGTTGCAAGAGAAATCGCCGTTATTATGCGCAATAAATCTGCTTCAGGAATATAAGAATTTCCACCTTGAAATAAGCTAGCTATTGATTTAACATCTGATTTAGTATAATTAATAATTTTTCCTATTAATCCAGGAACAACAGTATTCCCGCCCATTAAGATAATCGGCACATTTGGAGATAAAGAAATTTTTCTTTCAACCAATAAATTGGAACGGACCAATTGTAATATTTTTGCAATATCAGACAACATTAATTCGACAAGTTGATCATCAGTTATTTGTTGTTTATTCAATAACTCTAAGGTCTGACTATAGATATCTACAACATCTTGCAACCTTACTCTCTGATCTAATTTTAGAAATATTTCTTCAAACATATGAAGATAATTAACCATAATCTCATTAAATATAACGGATTCACAAGCATCAAAGACAAATGCTCTAATTTTAGTTGCACCCAAATCTAACAAAATTACTTTACCATCAATTTTATTTCTACTTAGCAGTAACTTTAATAAATATTGTATCGCAAATGGCTCAACATCAATTGCTGCAACCTGAATACCAGTCATTTGAATAATAGCCTGATATTCCTCAATTTTTTCTTTTTTAGCTACCACAACTGATAATAACTGTTCATTTGCTTCCTTATTAATTATTGAATAATCAAAATCAATATCATCGGTATCAAGCTCTTTAATTAACTGATCTAAAATAAATTGATCTAACTCATATTTATTTTTAAATAATGGTGCTTTTACCTCTTTAATAATTATCGCATTATATGGTATCGAGATAGCTACATCACGATGACTTGGGTTTAATTTGATCCATTGATCACGAATGATATCCGATACTTTCTCAATATCATTAATAATACCTTCATTAACCATGTTTTTAGTTAATGGTGCAATTGTGTACTTAGCAACCTTTAACGTATTAGGAACTAACTCAACCATTTTTATCGCAGTAGATGCAATATCTAATCCTACGCATACTGGAGTTTTGTAGCCAATTATAATACTTTTTATTTTGCTAATATACTGGTGTATTTTTTTCATAATTTACAACAAAAATTAGCCAAGCAAAAGCTTGGCTAATTTAAGTAACTGTCGAATTACTTAGCAGCTGACGCTTCCGGAGCTGATGCTTCAGCAGCAGGTGCTGACGCTTCAACGGCTGGAGCTGATGCTTCAACAGCAGGTGCAGATGCCTCAACAGCTGGAGCAGCAGGTGCAGATGCTTCAGTAGCAGATGCAGCAGACGCAGAAGAATCTTGGTTGTGAGAACAAGCAACTAAAGCAAGACCAGCAACTAATACAGCTAACAATTTTTTCATATTTAATTTACCTTTCAGAATTATATTTATTTTATTGTTTTAAAACAATCACCATGAGGCGTATTTTATCACACAAAGTGCACAAAGGATAAATTAATCCACTAAAAAATTAATTTATCCACTAGAATATTAACTTCTCCGTGATTGTTTGTTTAAATAATCAACAGCTTTCAGCTGTGCAATTATTAATTCCAATGCAGCATAAGCTTTAACATCGTCGGTATCCATACTAACATCAGAACGTTTAAGCCGCTCTTCTGCAATACGTTTTTCCTCTAACAATTTAGCTTCATCTAAATCATCGGTACGCTCAACGACATCTGCTAATACTGTAACTTTATTGCTCTGGATCTCCATATAGCCACCAGAAATCACATAAACTAAATGCATTTCTTTTTGTGGTAATTTGACACGGATAACACCAGGGCTTAATTTACTAATTAATGGAATATGGCGCGGATAAATACCAATTTCACCCTCAGAACCTGGAGCTATAAGAAACTCTGCTTCACCAGAAAAAATCTGTTCTTCCGAACTAACCAAATCAACCTGCATGGTAGTCATAACATCCCCACTAATTTAATTTTTTAGCTTGTTCCACAGCTTCTTCAATTGAACCAACCATATAAAATGCTTGTTCCGGTAAATGATCATATTGACCATCTAAAATAGCTTTGAATCCGCTAATTGTATCTTTTAATGACACATATTTACCAGGCGAACCAGTAAATACCTCAGCCACAAAGAACGGTTGTGATAAGAAGCGTTGAATTTTACGCGCACGAGCAACAACTAACTTATCTTCATCAGACAACTCATCCATACCCAAAATTGCAATAATATCACGCAACTCTTTGTATTTTTGTAATGTCATTTGCACACCTCGAGCAACATTATAATGCTCTTCACCGACAACTAATGGATCTAATTGGCGAGAACTTGAATCAAGTGGATCTACCGCAGGGTAAATACCAAGTGAAGCAATATCACGACTCAATACCACTGTTGCATCCAAATGGGCAAATGTTGTTGCAGGAGAAGGATCGGTTAAATCATCCGCAGGTACATACACCGCCTGAATCGACGTAATCGAACCAGTTTTAGTAGATGCTACACGCTCTTGGAATTTACCCATTTCTTCTGCTAGCGTAGGTTGATAACCTACAGCTGATGGCATACGTCCTAATAAAGCAGATACTTCAGTACCAGCTAATGTGTAACGATAAATATTATCAACAAACAATAATACATCACGCCCTTCATTACGGAACTCTTCTGCCATTGTCAACCCAGTTAAGGCAACACGCAAACGATTTCCAGGAGGTTCATTCATTTGACCATAAACTAACGATACTTTATCCAATACGTTAGATTCTTTCATCTCATGATAGAAGTCATTACCCTCACGAGTACGCTCACCCACACCAGTAAATACAGAGTAACCGCTGTGCTCAATCGCAATATTACGAATCAATTCCATCATGTTTACTGTCTTACCAACCCCGGCACCACCAAATAAACCTACTTTACCACCTTTAGCAAATGGACACAGCAAGTCAATTACTTTAATACCTGTTTCTAATAATTCAGTAGTTTGAGAAATCTCATCAAATTTAGGTGCAGATTGATGAATTGCACGACGTTGTTCAGTTGGAATATCTCCCATTTCATCAATAGGATTGCCAAGAACATCCATAATACGACCCAATGTAGCTGTACCAACAGGAACTGATATCGGGCCACCTGTGCTAACTACGTCAAGACCACGTTGTAAACCATCAGAACTCCCCATTGCAATCGTACGGACAATACCGTCACCAAGCTGTTGCTGAACTTCTAAAACAAGGCTTCCACCTTTAGTTAATTTTAATGCGTCATAAATTTTTGGAACGTCATTACGTGGAAATTCCACATCGACCACAGCACCAATAATTTGGACTACTTTTCCTTGTACCATATTTTTGTATTCCTACAAAAGTTACTAAACTGCTGCAGCACCAGAAACAATTTCTGATAGCTCTTTGGTAATTGCAGCCTGACGAGATTTATTATATGCAAGACTTAATTGATGAATTGCTTCACCAGCATTATCAGTAGCAGAACGCATTGCAATCATTCGTGCAGCTTGTTCTGATGCCATATTGTCTGCTAAACACTGATAAATTACAGATTCAATATAACGGCGCACTAATTCATCCAATACTTCTTCAGCAGAAGGTTCATAGATGTAATCCCAAGGCATTTTAGTATCTAATTTTAAGTCACGATCGCTAAGCGGCAAAATTTGTTCAAAAACAGCTTGTTGCTTCATGGTATTTATAAATTCAGAATAAATAACATAAATTGCATCTAGTTTTTGGTCATAAAAATCTCTAAAAATTCCAGTCAATGGTCCAATAATTTTTTCCATTTTAGGAATGTCACCCAGATTTACCGCAGAACTAACTACTTCAGATTTCAAGCGCTTTGCAGCAACTAAACCTTTTTGTCCTAAAGTACTGACTTCAACAGCAATACCCGCGTTTTTATACTCACGTAACTTTTCACTAAACATCTTTATAGCGTTAGTATTCAAGCCACCACACAAACCCTTGTCAGCAGTAATCAGAATAATTCCGACTTTTTTAATTTCTGCTGGCTCGCGCAAAAAAGGCGAAGAGCGTCTGGCACTAGAATTAACCTGCGCCAGATGAGCCATTACTTCGCGAACCTTCTCTGCATATGGTCGTGCCTGACGCATTCGCTCCTGAGTTTTACGCATTTTGGATGTTGCCACCATTTGCATAGCCCGGGTAATTTTTTGAGTGTTTTGAACACTCTTTATTTTAGTCCGGATTTCTTTTCCAGCAGCCATTTTGTATCCTTATGAAATAACAGCTAATTAAACCGCAAAAATTGTTTTAAACTCATTTAACGCTTTAACCAGAATCTGTTCATCATCTTTAGACAAATCACCACTAGCTTCAATCTTAGCTAACATATCAGCACAATTAGATTCTGCATATGACATAAATCCAGATTCAAAAGCCAACGCTTTATTCACTGGTATAGAATCATAAAAACCATTATTAATTGCATATAAAGTTAAAGCCATTTCAGAAACTTTTAGCGGAGAATATTGCTTTTGTTTCATTAACTCTGTAACTACTTGACCATGACGCAGTTGCTTACGCGTTGCATCATCCAAATCAGAAGCAAACTGAGCAAATGCTGCTAACTCACGATACTGAGCCAATGCCAAACGAATGCTACCACCTTGTTTTTTAATAACTTTAGTCTGTGCAGCACCACCAACCCGTGATACAGAAATACCAGGATTCATTGCTGGACGAATACCAGAATTAAATAAATCAGTTTCCAAGAAAATCTGACCATCAGTAATTGAAATTACGTTAGTTGGTACAAATGCAGATACGTCACCAGCTTGTGTTTCAATAATTGGTAATGCAGTCAAAGAACCAGTTTTACCTTTTACCGCACCATTAGTAACTTCTTCAACATAATGAGCATTAACTCGTGCAGCACGCTCCAACAAGCGAGAATGTAAATAAAATACATCTCCAGGGTATGCTTCACGTCCTGGTGGACGGCGTAATAGTAGTGAAATTTGACGATAAGCAACTGCTTGCTTAGATAAATCATCATAAACAATCAAAGCATCTTCACCGATATCACGGAAATACTCACCCATTGAACAACCAGAATAAGGTGCAAGATATTGTAACGCAGCAGATTCTGAAGCAGAGGCAGCAACTATGATTGTATGAGCCAATGCACCATGCTCTTCAAGTTTACTAACCACATTAGCAATTGATGAATTTTTTTGACCAATAGCAACATAAATACAAGTTACACCTGTACCTTTTTGGTTAATAATTGTATCAAGAGCGACAGCTGTTTTACCAGTTTGGCGATCTCCAATAATTAACTCACGTTGACCACGCCCAACTGGAACCATTGAATCAATCGCTTTCAAACCACTTTGTAATGGTTGACTAACAGATTGACGCGCAATTACACCTGGTGCCACTTTTTCAACTGGCGATGTTAATTTTGAATTAATTGGACCTTTGCCATCAATTGGACGACCAAGAGCATCAACTACACGCCCAACCAATTCAGGACCTACCGGAACCTCTAAAATACGACCAGTACATGATACTTCGTCGCCTTCTTTGATATGCTCATAATCACCAAGAACTACAGCACCGACAGAGTCGCGCTCCAAGTTCATTGCCATACCATAAACATTCCCTGGGAATAAAATCATTTCCCCTTGCATAACTTCTGATAAACCATAGATACGAACAATACCATCAGTAACTGATACTACTGTACCTTTACTGCGATAGTCACTACTATTTTGAGTGCCGTCGATCTTTGATTTAATAATATCACTAATTTCAGAAGGATTTAATTGCATGAATCGCTCCTATTTTTATTTAGTAAGT
>CAZTBH010000009.1:3360-80528 GCA_964611845.1 uncultured Neisseria sp. | reverse complement strand
ATAATAATGTGAGACCACATATGAGCTTGGGAGGTGTGCCACCAGTATTTAAGAAGTAATTATTTAAGCTGTAAAGAATCTATACTTTTAGACTGCTCTAAAAATGGGAGTATTACCCTTCAGCATAGCTATTTCAAGACTTTGGTTGGCAAACATTTGTTTCAAGCGACGGTTCTCATCTTCTAATTGTTTTAGTCGTTTAATATCTGCTAACGTCATACCAGCATACTTGTCTTTCCAATTATAGTAGGTTGCAGTTGAAATACCATGTTTGCGACATAACGCTTCAATCGTCATAGTACCTGTTTTAGCTTCATCCAATATCTTAACAATCTGATTCTCGTTAATTCGTTTAGTCATAGCAATACTCCTTAATTTGACTAAATGTTATCAAACTGTCTAATTATGAGTGGTTCTATTATACGGGGCTAGGACAATTACACATACCACCAACAAAAGAAAATTTGAGGCGGGCAGAGTTTAAAAGAAGTCAAATTTTAGTAGAAATAGACAGAGGTAAATTTAACTATGCAGAACATTTCCCTAATTCTACCAGAGTTAAAATATTTTGCAAACCACATGAGCAGAAAATAACAATTGGGGAATTATTAACTAAACAATTATCTGATTATACACTTACATATGAAAAGGGTAATTTATCTATTTCAACCCTAACTGGCTATAAAAAAATCACTAACCACTTATTAAAATATTTCAGCAATATTTATATTCAAGATTTATCAGCTACACATGTTAAGGATTGGTTATTGCAGATTGGACTAGCAGAAATTACTGCAAAGACAATTCAAAACCGGGTATCACTGCTAAAATCATTAATAAATGAAGCAATTAGTAATAAATACATTACTAAAAATGTTTTCGATGAAATTCAATTATCAAAAGAATTAAGTAAAACTGCTGTAAAAAGTGAATATGAAGTTAATCCATTTACAGAAATAGAGAAAAATACCATTATCGAAACAGCCGAGGGGCAGATTAGAAATCTAATTCAGTTTAATTTTTGGACAGGATTAAGGACTTCTGAATTGATAGCCTTAAAGTGGGAAGATATTAATTTTAATGATGGAATAATACACATTAAACGGGCAAAAGTTGAAAATGAAATTAAGACAACCAAAACTAAGGCGGGGATTAGGAAGATCATTATGCTGCCATCTGCAAGAGAGGCATTAATAAATCAACTACAATATACCAAAAATGAGGAATTCATTTTTAATAATCCAAATACTGATAAACCATGGCATAGTTCAAATAAAATTGCTGATGCTTGGAAAAAAGTTATTGAGCAATGTGGTGTAGAATATAGAAACTCTTACCAGATGCGTCACACATATGCGAGCGCTCTATTGAGTAATGGAGAAAATATTTTTTGGTTGGCTACTCAGTTGGGGCATGAAAATACGGAAATGATATTTAAGCACTATGGCAAATGGATCCCGCAAGATGCTAAAAATGGTTATAAATTTGTTGGAAAATATTAATACTTATTGGAATATATGGCGGATTTTTGGGGTTTTACTTCGAACTTAACTCGAACTTGTTTATTTACCTACTTAAAAAATCGTTATAAATCAGTGTGTTAAATGGTGGAGATGGGGGGAATTGAACCCCCGTCCGAAAGTCCTATATAACGAGTCCTACATACTTAGTTAAGTCTTTTGAGTTTCGCTCACAAAACGCCGGCCTAACAGGCTTAATCTGAGCTAATCGCTATTAGTTTCGATCGGGACAAGCGGTCAGTCCTTCTCAAAGTCTATTTCCTTTGACGCTAAAACTTATACCAATAGACAAGTTAAGTTTAGCGCTAGCAGAACTAAGCTGCTAAAGCAAAAGTTTCGTCGTTAGACGCAACTTCTACGTTGTTAAATGTGTTTGCATTTAAGTTTTTTACAGTGTTTAACGTGTTCTGCGATCACGGTATGCGCTCTAATTACTTCGCTACCCCCGTCGAAGCCATGTCATCCCCATAGATACTGAATATATACTCGAAGTATTTGACTTTTGGATGCGAAGGATTGATAAAAAAGACGACGCAGTGTAGACAGAGCTACGTAAGGAGTCTTTTTTGAAATCCGACAAGGTCCGAGATTCAAAGGCGAAGAGTATAGAACGTTATTGTACTATATTTTATACTTCATTCGCACAAATTAATAATTCCTTATATCCCGTTGCAGCATCAAACACGCGCTGAAATTGATAATCCATAAGCTCCATGATAATTATCTCTGCGGTGGTATGAACTATATTACCCTCCATCAAGTGCCCACCCCAAACCGTACCACTATCATCCGCAACACTTAGATGCAAATGCACACCATCAGGAGATAACGTCCCAACTAAAGAAACAATTTCAAATAAGGCATTCCGTTGCAAAAACTTAGTCGCGCTTGCCAGACGTAAATGCAATTTGGATAAACTACCGACACAACTGACTATCGTAGCTGCCGCAATTTGTCGTTGCTTACAATATTCTGTAAGCACTGATTTAAGATCGTCACCCGGAGAAAGTCTAAGCGCATGAATAACTGTATTACTCACGAGCGCCACTATGAAAATAATCACAATATTGAGTAATTGTACAGCGCTCACACTCAGGCTTCCGTGCTTTGCAGATATAGCGACCATGCAAAATCAACCAGTGATGCGCATCAAGCATAAATTCATCGGGAATAACTGCTAACAAGCCACGTTCCACTGCCAAAACATCTTTGCCTTTAGCAATTCCCAAACGATTTGCCAAGCGGAAAATATGGGTATCTACCGCCATCGTTGGCTGATGAAATAATGTATTTAATACAACATTCGCAGTTTTGCGCCCTACTCCCGGTAGCTCTTCCAACTCTTCTCGCGTAGATGGAACTTCACCATTGTGCTTGTCTAACAAAATTTGCGCCATTGCTACTACATTTTTAGCTTTAGTTTGATAGAGCCCAATCGTTTTAATATACGGGATTAGTCCTTCGATACCAAGCGCAGCAATAGCAGCTGCATTTGAAGCAACAGGAAATAATTTATCAGTTGCCTTGTTAACTCCTACATCAGTAGCTTGTGCGGATAAAATTACCGCAGTTAACAATTCAAATCCATTGCTATATTTAAGTTCTGTCGTAGGATTAGGATTATTTTCCCGTAGAATAGAAAAAATCTGTCGAGCCTGTTCCTGACGTTTTTTTAATTGTACTTTACTTACCATTAGTATTCATTTTCCCATTGATACGCAAGATTTTCAAAACGTGTATATTGGTTTAAGAAGGCCAATTTTATTGTACCAGTTGAACCACTCCGATTTTTGGCAATATTAATTTCGGCAATACCCTTCTCTTTACTGTCTTCACGATTATAGTAATCATCACGATAAAGTAATAAAATAATATCCGCATCCTGCTCCAAAGCGCCAGATTCACGCAAATCAGAAATATTAGGGCGCTTATCAGTTCGACTTTCTACATCACGATTGAGCTGCGAAAGCAAAATAATTGGCACATCAAGCTCAATCGCCAAGGTTTTAAGTGAACGCGAAATCTCAGCAATTTCCTGCGCACGATTTGAACCCGGACCACTATTAATTCCACTCATAATCTGCACATAATCAATCACAATCACACCCAGTTTACCCACCCGATCAACCAAACGTCGTGCCCGCGCACGTAAATCAATCACATTAATCCCAGATGTTTCTGCGATATGGATCGGGGCACTTTTTAATTCATTCATTGCTATAAAAATCTTATCCATTTCATCATGGGTAACATCGCCGCGTTTCATTAAGCTTTGATCAACCCGCGCGCAAGAACTTAGCATCCGTTGTACCAATTGTACCCCAGGCATTTCTAAAGAAAATACCGCTACGGGCATTTTATTTTTTAAGGCAATGTTCTCGGCAATATTTAGAGCAAATGAGGTTTTACCCATCCCAGGACGTCCAGCAACAATAATTAGTTCCCCACGTTGTAACCCAGAAGTATAGTTATCTAGCTCAGTATAATGTGTCGCAACTCCAGTAATACCATCTTTATCTTCCCGCTGAGCTGCTTCCATCATCTTAGTAATTACTTCATCAAGTAAATCTTTAAATTGAGCAAATTGCTTATTACTCGCGTTTAAATCTTTAATATTAAAGATCTTTTGTTCCGACTCATCCAGAAGCTGATCAACATTACGTCCTTGCGGCGCATACGCGCTATCGGCAATAGTATTACTCGCACTGATTAATTCGCGCAAGATAAAGCGTTCACGGATGATTTCAGCATAACTAGAGATATTGGTTGAACTGGTTGTTGAGTCAACCAGATTATGTAAATAGTCAACACCACCAACAAAGCCTAATTGATTATTCTGTTTGAGTGATTCACCAACTGTAACCGCATCAACATTTTTATTTTCTGAGCGTAATTTAACAATATGCTCATAGATTACCTGATGCTCTTTACGATAAAAGTGTTTTGGAAATAGTACACCTGCAACATAATCATAGGCATACTCCTCAAGCAGTATCCCTCCAATCAGAAACTGCTCTGCCTCAAGTGAATACGGTGGCGTTTTAAGCATTGCTAAGCTAGTATCTTGATTCGACATTTATTATATTTCTTTAAGAGTTTGATAAGTAGAGATTTTAACATGAATCGTTAAACCAAATATAAGGTGAGAAATCTTGTCGCTGGCAGACTCTGAGTAAATATGTTATAATCCAACATCTATAAACATTACCTTGTCAGCACCATGGATAAAACTTATAATAAATTAATTGAAGCAGGAATCCAGCTCTTTGGGGACTACGGATTTGACGCGGTATCGGTGCGTGATATCGTAAAAGGCTCTGGTGCTAATCTATCTGCCGTGTCATACCATTTTGGTGGCAAGTCCGAGCTTTATAAAGCCGTTATTGAATATTTGACACAAGAAGTAAAAGATCAATTAATTGCTTTTGACGCGGGAACTTTCGTTACACTTTCGCTTGATAAAATGGAAATTCGGCTAAGAGAGATAATCTATGAGTTTCATCAATTATTCACATCAGCAAATGGCGCAAGCCGTCTAAATATATTTACTCGGGAAACTACCTCACCTGACAAAAACTTGTCTCATCAGTACTTTCTGGACATGGTTGGCTGTGTTCGTGAATTTTTTACCAAAATTTTGAGTGCGTATTACCAAAAGCGGAATGAACCAATTGATAAAGTTAATTTTGTAATTATACTTTTGTTAAGCATGCTAAAAAATACCTCTCAAAATCACTGTATCGAATTAATCCCTCAAGATGAACGTGATGATATTCTTACACGCTTGGTTGACCTAATCATCTATAGTAAACTTTAAAAATATAGGCGACCAGTTTAAAACTAATCGCCTATAAATGCGTGACTTCTTTACTCTTAATTCATAACAAAACTTAGAGAATAAATTATTTTTTTACACTCTTACTAATACTATTTAAACTATCAAGAGTCGCATCAGCACTGCTTTTCACTGCAGAACCAAAATTAGTTATAGCATTTTTAACAATTTCCTGCAACGCATGAATAGACTGATGATTGCCTGATGCTGCATTTTTTACCATATCATCAAATTTATAAACTATCGGACTTGGTAACAGTTTCGAATAAAAATCAAAAAATTTAAGTGAAGTACTTCTGACTTCATCAGAACCACCAACACCAGAATTACAAACACTGGTGCAAATTTTTAATAATGCGTTCGTATCTTCCAGTAAAGCTTTAGAAACCATTGCTCCATTCTCAGTTAATAGAGAACTAAATGTTTTCGCAAACTCATCTGGCGTGCTCACTTGATAAAGTGTTTTAGTGTTGCTAATACCACGTTGCCAAAACTGCTTGGCTTGCTCCAAATACAAATCATTTAACTCTTTAACCTGAGCAGATAACTTGCTAAATGTATCATAGGCATCTTGCAGCATAGCTGCATTAGGCAACTCTCGATCTTTTTGTTTACTCATATCATCTCTCCTTTAAACAATATAATTCTTAACTACAACTAGATTATAACATTAACCGTTCACGATTTGATAAAATATCGACAAAGCACCTAACAGATCAATCTTTTTTACCTAACATCAATATAAAGTAATTGAATCTGTGATCTCTAGTTAACTAAGTCTATTATTTAAGGATATATACTATATGAGTCATCCTACGCTACAAAAATCCAAACGAAAATGGTATTTCAGCCTATGGTTTTTCGTTCTAATCTTTATGTGTGGGGGAATTATCTTCGGTATCGCAAACCCAGAGCTTGGTAAACAGAGTAAGCCAATTATTGATGCGTTTATTCACGTTATTAAAATTCTAGTCGGACCTATCATCTTCTTTACCGTATTAAGCGGTGTTATCGGCATGGGTAGCCTCAAACAGCTTGGTACAATTGGTGCTAAATCATTCATTTATTTCGAAGTAATTTCCAGCTTAGCTTTGATAATTGGCTTAAGCTTTGGTCATTTTGTCCACCCTGGAACTGGATTAAATCTATCCGTTGCTAGTATAGATCCAAGCTTAGTAGCAAAATATACGCAGAACCAAGCTGAGGCAACTAGCTTTGTTCATATTATGCTCTCAGCTATTCCATCAAACTTATGGGATCCATTTTTAACAGGTAATACCTTACAAATCTTATTCATCGCAATCTGTCTGGGATTTGCGCTCTTTTATCTAGCACAGCGTTGGCGCGAACAAATCATGCATAATCTTCACGCTATCCAAGGATGGCTATTTAAAATCTTAAGCTTCGTCATGTGGTTTTCACCTATCGCTGCGTTTGCTGCAATGGCATTCATGCTGGGACAATTTGGAATATCAGTAATCTGGCATATGCTTGGTTTGGTTGCAACAATGATTGGTGCGTGTATCTTCTTTATTTTAGTGATTCTGGGAACTGTAGCAAAAATAGCTGGATTTAGTATCTTTCAATTCCTTAACTTTATAAAAGATGAGATTATTTTAGTTTTTGCGACTTCTTCCAGCGAGAGTGCTCTGGGTCCGATTATGCAAAAACTTAAAAATTCTGGGGTTGATGAATCTGTAGTCGGAATTGTCGTGCCTGCAGGATATAGTTTTAATCTGGATGGAACCAATATATACTTGTCGTTAGTTATTGCTTTTCTATGCCAAGCATTTAACATTCACCTCAGCTTGCAAGAGTATATCACAGTGATTTTGGTATTGATGGCAACCAGTAAAGGTGCTGCAGGAGTGAGTGGTTCTGGATTTATTGTACTGGCAGGTACATTAGCCGCAATGCACGGTAAGATCCCCGTAGTTACAATTGCAATCTTGCTTGGAATTGATAAAATCATGAGTGAGTTACGTAGCACCACCAATCTAGTAGGCAATAGTATGGCAGCAGTAATTGTAGCGCGAATGGAACGTAGTCTTGACTTGAAGAAATTTAAAGCATCTTTAAGCAATGGTGTAGAAAAATAAACTGGTGTGCTTAAAAATACAGATGGCTCCGATATATAACAACGGAGCCTTTATTATAGAAATGAATCATTTAATCCTTGCCAAGTTTAGCCTTAGCTTTATCAACACACTCCTGCGCTTCTCGTGAGTAACGAATTTCCTCGTATTTGCCATCTTGATTTGGCAATTGCAAGGCTTTTTGACATGCATCTAACGCCTTATCCGCTTCACCTGTCGAGTTGTAATACTGACCTAAAAATACCCAATTGTTTTTAAAGTTTGGCGCTTTAGTAGTTGCCGTAGTTAGCAGCTCCAGCGCTTTTTTATTGCTACCACCAAATAAACCAGGTAATTCCTGATAATATTTACCTAGAATCCGAGAACCACCATACCATTGAAAGTCTGGTTGAAGTCCATTCACTTGTTTAAGTGCATCCATACCGGCACCAGCATTACTAGCTGAAGACATAATACCTTTAGCTAAACCATAGCTACCTAAATCAATCGCAAACCAGTACAAACCTTCGACACCATCAGGCTTAACTTCGCGAGCTATTTTAGCAGCACTAACGCCATAGTCAAAGAGCTTAACACCGCTGGAAGTACCCACAAATTTTTTCTCGCCGTAGCCATAATTACCAATAAAATAAACCAAGCGAGCAGTTTTCCATGCAGTTTCATAATCTTTACTAATTTCTGGATTAGTATTCAAATATTCGGCAATTATTTTTTGATTATTCAGGTTTTCACGATTTGACCACGCACTATCCAGAAATTGAACAGATAATGCTTGGTTTGATTCAATTGAAAACGCTACTGCATTACTTGTCGCTTTAGTTGCTGCAAAACTAGAAACCGAGCACACGCCTAGTAGTAAAGAACATAATAGTTTTTTCATTTTGATTTCCTGATGTTACTTCATGAATAATATAGATAAACAGGCTCACAGCACCTGACAACGACAAACAATTTTACGTTATCAAGTACGTGAGCCTGTTTAATAATTCACGTATTACGTGGTCTCTTTTTTGGAGAGATTCATTACCACAATAAAGAATAATGGCACAAAACACGTTGCAATCAAGGTTGATCCAAGCATCCCGCCGATAATACCATAACCCACCGAATGCTGAGAGTTAGCACCAGCTCCAGTTGCCGTAGCCAATGGTATTGCTCCTAGAATAAACGCAATGGAGGTCATGATAATTGGTCTAAAGCGAACTTTTGCGGCATGAATTGCGGCAGTCCGATACGACATATTCTCATTTCGAACAGCCTCAATCGCAAATTCAACAATCAAAATTGCGTTTTTAGCCGAAAGCCCGATCAGCGTCAGCATACTAACCTGGAAGTAAATATTATTTTCCATGCGGAAAATCAGGAGTGTTAATGCAGCACCTAATAACGCAAATGGTAATGCCATCATGATCGCCATTGGCAATGCCCACATCTCATACAATGCGGCCAAAATCAAAAACACCATAATTAAGCCAAGCGAGAAAGCAATCGCAGCTTGATTTCCGGCAAGATTTTGCATATATGAAGGACCAAACCACTGAATCGAATAATCTTTGCCCAATACCTTTGGTACTGCATCACGAATTGCATTCATCACATCACCAGATGAAGCATGAGTAACAGGATTTGGATTGACAATAATCTGACTACCAATATAATCATTCATCCGCGTAACCAGTTCTGCACCGTTAGTATACTCAAACGTTGCCAAACTACCAACTGGAATCATTTTATTACCTGTACTGGTTTTAGCATAAACGACATTCAAAAGCTCTGGGTTATTGCGGTATTGATATTCACTTTGTATCATTACCCACCATAAATCATTCCACTTGGTAAAGTAGTTGATATAGTATAAACCAAATGTCGATTGTAATGAATTAAAGATATTCGCATAAGGTACATCATACAAATATGCTTTACGCGGATCAACTTTAACATTAATCTCCGGTGTTTTAACATCATACAGTTGGAATGCGCTACCAACTACCTGTGGATACTCTTTCTGTAAGTATGCCGCTAATTTTACCCCATCATCATGAATACGTTGTGGAGTACCAATATCCGGTAATGCTGCTTGCAGATAGAATGTTACACCACCAGTTGTACTCATCCCACGAATCGGAGGTTGATTGTACGGGAAACCAGTTATGCGCAAATGTTTACTCTGCAATTCAGTAGTTTTCTTAATTACCGCATCAACATCCTGATCAGCATCCGGACGAAGTGCATAATCCTTCATGATAATACTCAAGGTTGAGGTATTAGTTTTTGTTGAACCATTATCAACAATATCTTTACCGCCCAAAATTGCAATCCGATCTAACTCGGGGATATGACTCATCAGGTCTTTAGACAGTGAAATTGCTTCATCTACGTTATAGTCAATTGATCCACCAGAATTGACATGAATTGTATCATAATAATACCCCATATCCTCCAAAGGAACCAACCCAGTAGGAATCTTGATAAACATTACAATCACAGCTAAAATCACGATACACCATGCTATCATAGCTTTTTTGGCATTATCAATAATCTTAACCACAATGGTCATATAAAGCTCTTGGAATTTTACAAATCCAGCATTAAATTTATCAAAAAACCAATAAACCCACTGCAAAGGCTTAAATTTAGATTCGTGCTTCTCACCATGTTTCACATTACGCAAGAAAATAGCACATAGCGTTGGCGTAAGAGTCAGCGCAACAACACCTGATAACAATACCGAAATTGCAATCGTAACAGCAAACTGCTGCATCAGAATACCGCTAAACCCACCCAAGAAAGCAACAGGAATAAACACTGCATTTAATACGCAAACTACGGCAATAACTGGCGCAGCTACCTGCTCCATCCCTTTTATCGCAGCTTGAACTGAATTTAAACCCTCTTCAGCCATTAAACGCTCAACGTTTTCGAGTACCACGATAGCATCATCCACCACAATCCCGATTGCCAGCACCATCCCAAATAGGGTCAAGGTATTAATTGAAAAGCCCAGAGCGAAAGTGCCTGCAAAGGTTCCGATAATCGCCACAGGAATTGCAATTACTGGGATAATCGTACCCTTAATATTCTGAATGAAGAGCATTACAACACAGAACACCAGAATAAATGCAATAATTAGCGTTGAAACTACTGCTTCAACTGATAAAATTACAAACTCTGAAGAATCATAGTGATTATAGAACTTAACTCCATCAGGCATGTGCTTAGAAATCTCATTCAATAAATTCATATAATCTTTTTTAACCTGAAGCTGATTGGCACCAGGTACCAGATATAATGCCAAAGCTGTTGCAGGGACTACTTTAAGTTCATTTGTACTAGGATCACGAACAACAGACTTAAAGTATGTGATATATTGTTGTGCATCCAGTTTAACCTTAGCAACATCTTTAACTCGAACCACTTGAGCATTACTCTCAGTTGCTCGCAGCACAATATTCTCAAATTGTGACTCTTCTGTCATATAACCAGTTGAATTAATCAAAAAGTTATATTTTTGCGGACCAGACATTGGTGCCATTGCATTTAAACCAATCGCATACGGCCAGTTTTGGTCGTTAACCGCATTTTTAATATCCGCAACGCCAACATTATAATATTTCAATTTATTCGGATCTGTCAAAATTCGCATAGCAAATTGACGTTGCCCTAAGATTGAAACTACCCCCACACCAGGAATTTGTTCAACCAAAGGATAAACATAACGTTGTACATAGTTACTTATGAATAATTGGTCTGGCTTACCAGTATCTGAGTAAAAAGGCGTCACAATAAACAAATCTGGATTTTGCAAGCGCATGGTTACACCCTGAGCTTGTACCTGAGTTGGCAATTGTGGCATTGCAGTATTAATCCGATTTAAAGCATCAGCTTCAACCAATTGTAGGTTGGTTCCAGTTTGGAAGTAAACGTTTAGTGATAAGCTATTACTACCATTTTGGCTGGCTGACTGCATATAAATCATTCCGGCCACACCAGACATTTGATCCTCAATCGGTGCAGCTACCGCATTGGCAATAGTTTCAGAATTGGCACCGGGGAAAGGCACTGAAATATTCAAACATGGTGGAACAATTGATGGGTATTGCTCAATAGGAGAAACCGCCATAGAAATCAAACCGGCAATCGTAATGATGATCGAAATCACCATTGATAAAACCGGTCTTAAAATAAAAAAGCGACAAAACATCTAGCTGATTCCTTTACACTGGGTAACTAACACTTAACTTTATATTAATCTACTATGCTTTTAAATCTACACCAATTATAGTAAGATTGAAATACTACTTCAGTCTTACTATAACGCGACTATAAAGCTAATCGAAACTTAATACTTCTAGTCTATTAATATTTATCGTTGTAAATATTGGCTGAACTTTCAATAACTACCGCTCGTTTCCTAACATCACCTTTATAAGCAGAAGCATTTGTTTTAGCTGGAGTAACAGCTTTAGGCGCCGAAGCAATTGCAGGGTTATTTGGATTAGTTTTATTCTGATCATCAGTACTATCCACGATAACTTTGTCACCGTTCATAACTTTAACACCACCAGCAGTTACAACTTTCATACCATCACTTAAGCCTGACTTAATAATCCATAATGCACCAGTCATTGGTCCTGTCACAATTGGCTGCTTAGCAATTTTGCCATCTTTTACTACATAGACAAAAGCACCTTTATCATCGCGGAATACTGATTCTTGAGGAATAGCAAAAGAATCTTTATACGTAACACCATTTAAATAAATATGAACAAACTGCCCTGACAGGAGTTGATTTCTCAGATTAGTATTATCAACATAAGCTCGCATATTCCATACACCATTTTGCAAACTGATTCTGGTATCTGTAAACTGAACATAACCGCTATTGTTCATCATGGTACCGTCTGCCAATTGTAGATCTGTTCTGAATTTGAATGCTGGCGGAACCGAAATTACACCGCTATTAACTCCATTTTGAATCACAAGACGATCATTCTCTGGCATAGAGAAGGTAATATACATATCGTTTACCGAATTAATCTGATTCATTACCGTTTGCCATGCTGTCACCATATTACCTACAGTCACTTGACGTTCTGCTATATAACCATCTGCAGGAGCTCTAACAACGGAATACTCCAAATTTAACTTAGCTTGATTAATGTTAGCTTCATCAGTTTTCACATTACCCACCGCAGTTTGGTAATTAATTGTTTGTAATTCCAAATCTTGTTTGGATACAGCTTGTGCCGCATATAATTTCACATAGCGGTCATAAATAATTTTGTAATTATCCATTGAAGCTTTATCACGGATTAAATTACCCTGATAGGTTTGTAGGTCAAGCTCAAAAGGACGTGGATCAATTTGATATAAAGGAGTATCTTTTTTAACATATGTACCCTCAGTATAGTATTGTTTAAAAATCGCGCCACTAACCCGCGGAATTACCGGATAATCTACCACACCTTGGACAATTGCAGGATAATCATAAACATAAGGAACATTATAAGCATGTACAACTTGTACATCAACGTGCTTTTCTGGAGCAGCTTTCACCTCTTTTTTGGAACATCCTGCCAAAACTAAGCCTGCGGCCATTAGCGGTACTAAGATTTTTTTCATGTATGATACACCCAGCAAAAATTTATGTGTTTTATGATAAATCAATTAAATCAGAATATTATCTAATAAACATTATAGTTAAACATGCCAACATCACCTATATCAGATGATTTTTTCAAAGGCAAACATTTGCGATTTTATCACAGGCGCGAGCTTGTGATAAAATAAACCACTCAATTTTATTTAAAAGCAGATTTTTAATGTCAAAAAATAGTAGTTTTAACAAATCATTCTTCCTGCTGGGGTTGGTGATTTTGCTAGTATTACCAGAAGTAAACAATGTTCACTACGATCCTCAGCCACAATTTTGGGCTGAAATTACAGTAGCATGGGCAATATTGGGGTTATTTGTCTTTACCCTGCTCTATATTGATATAATTAGTATCCCGTTAATCACACTCCCCCTGATATTGCTAGCTATTTATTTATGTTTGCAGCAATATTTAGTTCCAATTGATTACCCTGGACTGAATTATGTGGCTGCATTAGAGTTATTCATATGCACCCTTGTCGCGATTGCAATAAATACCTTCAAAAATACTTACGGCATTAGATTTGTTGTAAGCCGAATTTGTTATGCATTGTTAATTGGAGCTATCTTGCAGTCTTTGATTGGCTTCATACAATATACAGGCACTACGAATTATTTTGGCAGTATGATTTTTTACGACAGCTCTCATCCAACTACTAATATTTTTGGACACTTCGGACAACGTAATCACTATGCACACTACTTAAGCTGGGGTAGCTTTGCACTAATCTACTTATTTCAGCAACGAAGAATCAGCGCGAAAATATTTTATCCACTTCTATTATGGTTAAGTTTTAGCTTAACAATTTCTGCTTCAAGAAGCGTATTTATCTATTTTGGGTTTGCGCTAATCATTAGTGCAGTTTATTTTATCCGTAAGAAAGACTCACAAAGCAGACATTTACTACAAATTATGTTTATAGCAACTATTGCCTTATTTGCGTTTGAATATTTTTATCCATTAGTCCATAAGTTATTTACTACTCATAATAATTTTAGCTCCGGGCTTGGCAGACTGGACAGTGAAAGTGGCACTGGAAGACGCGGAGTAGAATGGGATAAGGCATGGATGACATTTAAAGAATATCCTATCTTTGGTATTGGTTGGAATGAATATACAAAGAACGGGGTAAAACTACATTATTTGTTTCCCAATGCGGCTTTAAATAGCGGACTCTTCACTAATTGTCACAACTTAGTTTTACAATTACTTGCAGAAACAGGAGTAATAGGAACCGCGGTTGTAATTGGCGGTATAGGATTAAGTATTTATCGGTTACTGAAACATAACTCAGGGGTCGAAAGCGTAATATTACTATGCATGATAGCAACTACTCTGGCGCACAGTATGAATGAATATCCATTATGGTATATGTATTTTCTGTCTGGTTTAATTATGTTTTTATCCATGGACAAACCATGGATAAAAATCTCCGCAAAACCAGTTATTGCAATTAGCGTATTACCAATCTGCGGACTAATTTATCTTATCATCACAGGTAGTGTAATCTTTGATAAAATGGTTGATTATTATGACACTCCAGATGATCAAAAAAGTTTTAACAGCCAAGCTAAATACCTACAGGACTTGGTTGATCACAATATTCTTTGGTCATATCATGCTGCGTACACTTTTGACAACTATATTAACGTTGATACAGACTTCACTGATGCTTTATATCCATTAAAAACGCAATACGAGTATACTCATAAGTTTGATAGTTATCACCCTTACCCTGATACCTTAATTAAGGAGGCTATGCTAGATTGGAATTTGGGTAATAAAACGGATGCAGAGCGCTTAGTAAAACTAGCGGTACTAACATTCCCAGTTTATAATTCCAACTTTCGTGATACACTACAAGACAAGCGTTATCGTCAACTATATAATTTAGTCCCTAAGGTAAATAAGTAAATTATCCAACTCGTATGTCATAAAGTAACTCAGAAACTGCCACAATATGCTGTAAGAGTTAGAAACAAGGCGACGTAGTGTACATGAGAAGTACATGAGAAGTCTTGTGACGAAGCTATTACTGCATAGGGTGAGCAGTTTTAAGTCATAAATTTAACTGCCGCGCTTAGTTGAATCTCGACTAAATACTTGGGGTTGGCAAGTTTAGCCTCAACACATGCACGAACTGGTGCACTACCAAGCGGTAGCCATTTATCCCAAATTTGGTTAAATTCATCAATTTGAGCAATATCTTTTAGATAGATTGTCACACTTAAAATATGCTTTTTATCAGTGCCATTATCACTTAATATCTTGGCAATACTATTTAAAACTTCTTTAGTTTGATCTTTCAATCCAGCATCCAAAGTAGTTGGGACTTCAACAGTATAAAGAACATTATTAAATATTACAACATCTGACCACCTTGCGGTAGTTCCAACCCGAGTGATTCTCATTACAAGCACCTCTTATGAAGAATTAATGAGTTATTTTACCTTAAAAAGCAGAGTAATTATTGTTATAATTGAGGACTATTTTTTATTGTAGAAATTCAAATGATTAAAAACAAAGAGATTCTATTTAGCTCTGAACACACAGTGCGTTGGCAAGACATGGACTCATTTAACCATGTCAATCATACGCTTTATCTAGTTTATCTCCAAGAGTGTCGGATTAATTGGCTCCGTCATCATGGTATTGATATGAGCTCCAGTGATAGTGTACCAATTATTTCAGAGGTAAATTGTAAGTATAAGCGACCTATAACCTATCCAGCACAGATTACTGTAGAGTTATATTTTACTCAAAGAATAGGAAAAAGAATATTTTTTGAGCAACTCATTCGCGATAGCAATGACCCAAGTATCATTTATGCAACTGCGAATATAGTAGTGGTTTGGATCAATCTAGTCAACGGGAGAAGTATAATCCCACCTCCTGAATATGACTTTGTTTTAAGCACACCATGGCATACTCAATCAAATTCATCATCCTAGGTCGTTGGTCATAAATCGCCTACTAGTATTTCCAAACGCGTGTGTTCGAATCAGTTTGAGTACATGATAGCAAATAACTATCTGGATGATTAAAAATATTAACTGGTAATTATATTGAATCTTTGGCATAATCCATATTGAAAGTAATCTATTAGGAGTAATCTATAATGTCAAAATGCCCTCTTACAATGTCAAATGGTGCACCTGTTGCTGAAGACCAAAACAGCATTACTGCTGGTGAACACGGTTCTCTAACCTTTGACAACTATCATTTATTTGAAAAACTAGCACATTTTAATCGTGAACGCATCCCAGAACGAATTGTGCATGCGCGAGGTACGGGTGCATATGGCACATTTACATTAACTAAGGATTTATCTGATTATACTTATGCTGATGTTTTAACTGAAGTAGGTAAACAAACCCCGCTATTCATTCGTTTTTCAACGGTTGGAGGTGGGCAAGATTCAAGCGATTACGCACGTGACCCACGCGGTTTTGCGATTAAATTTTATACGTCACAAGGTAATTGGGATATAGTAGGCAATAACACGCCTGTATTCTTTTTACGCGACGGAATTAAATTCCCTGACTTTATTCATTCACAAAAAAAAGACCCTCAAACTAACCTACCAAACCCAGCACGGATGTATGAATTTTGGGCAAACATGCCGCAATCATTTCATCAGATGACAATTTTGATGTCAGATCGCGGAATTCCAGCCTCATATCGTCACATGCATGGTTTTAGCTCTCACACTCTGAGCCTCTATAACAAAAAAGGTGAGCGTTATTGGGTTAAGTGGCATTTTAAAAGTAATCAAGGAATAAAAACTTTAACTAACGATGAAGCAGCACGTCAATCACCGTTTGGCGCACAACAAGACTTGGTAGAAGCAATCGAAAGAGGTGAATTTCCTAGTTGGGCGGTTAAAGTTCAAATAATGACAACGAAGCAAGCAGAAACATACCAAATTAATCCATTTGACTTAACCAAAGTATGGCCACATAAAGACTTTCCATTAATTGAAATTGGACAGATTGAGCTTAACAGAAACGTGCAAAATTATTTTGCAGAAGTTGAACAAGCCGCATTTACCCCTGGTAATTTAGTACCAGGAATCGGAGTTTCTCCCGATAAAATGTTGCAAGCACGGCTTATGGCATATCCAGATGCACAACGCTATCGAGTGGGTGCTAACTTTAATCAACTCGAGGTTAATCGCCCACGTTGTCCAGTACATAATTTTCAACGTGATGGTTTTATGGCACAAAATCATTTGTCAACACCAGCACAAATTAGCGGTGTAAATTTCTATCCGCATGAACAGGGCGATTTGGCAATGCCTAGCCCAGAATACACTGAACCGCCATTACCAATCCTAGGCGATGCATGGGTAAAAGCTTATGATACACAAAGCGAAGATAATTTTAGCCAAGCTGGAGATTTATTTAGGCTGATGAACCAGAGCCAAAAACATCAATTAGTGAATAATATTTGTGATGGCTTGAAACATGCAACTAAACCAGTTCAAGAAAAAATGCTTCAGCAATTTTATGCTGCAGATCAAGAATATGGAGACTTAGTCAAAAAAACTTTAAACAACATCTCCTCATTTATCTAAAATACTTTTCTGAAGAGTAGCTTTACAAAGTTACTCTTCAGAAATAATAATCTCATCATCCAATAAATAACTTCCGGGCTTGAGAAATTGCCGTGGAATAAATAAATGATATTTATAACTAAGCGCGATTTCAATCAGCTGTTCTTTAGTTTTTACCGCAAAAATATATTTGAGATTTTCTAAATGATCGTTGACGCGACCAGCAGAAATTTTATGCCCAAGAGTCGCCAAAATTGAAGCAATTTCACTATATGAGTACTTTTGTAAATATAAAAACAATACCATATGCTGGCGCTGAGTAAGTTTGTATTTTAATGGTTCAAGTTGTTGGGTATTAGCCATACCAAAATCAACATCATTAATCTTATAGATTAGATTTAAAATATGTGGATGCATAAAATTACGCATACAACAAAATATACCAACAAATTTGCCTGTCGCAGGATTAATTATCGGGCGCTTGGTTACAATAAAGATTTTATTATGGGTATTGACATATAAGAAACGATGCACTTTTTCGCTATCACAAATCAGTAAATCTTGCTCCAAAAATATTTTATCAAAGTTTGCCCGTCTTTTGTCTCCCTTTATTCTGCCACTAAGCCCGCCCGTTACATCTGCTGCTGTTACCTCAGGTTTATCAGGATAAAGTAAATCCAAATATCCTTTTGAAACATAGCGAAACATAAAATCATGATCTTTTACAAATGCTATTTCATCCTGATTATTGCCAAAGACGATATCGACCCCAGAACAATAATGCTCAAAGTAAACGTCATCTGCCAAGTCTTTATTCATTATACAAGCACCTCTTTATATTCCATAATTTTAATTAATTTATACCGCTATTCTAACATAATAATTGGGTATATTAAAATGTTATCCGATATTATGAGCTAAACCTATTTTAGCTATCCATAGTTTATTTTTTAGTAATCTCATATAAATAAGCCCCGAAGGGCTTATTTATATGTTTTAGAATATCGTTACCAGAATTACCATTGAGGGAATTGTGGAATCGAACCCTCTTAATTAGTTGCGCTCATAGTTTAGTTGGATATATTCAAGAACCTGATGATCAGGGGTAGGATGGTCATAATTTTGTCCATAAATATAAAAACCTCCCTGATAAATACCTGGTGCCAACTTCGCATTAAATTGCTGATACTCTTCTGGCGCTAGGAGCTCTTTTTGATCATAATCATAAACACCAGTAGTCCCAAGAGCATAAGCATCTGCACTAATACGTATTTGAGCAACAGGGTTTAAGGTCTGTATAGAAGTAGCAGAGTTTAAAGTAAGAATGAAATCCTTATTTGCATAAAAGGTTTTCGAAAGAAATAAAGTTAAATCAACAGGGGCAGCTCCGTTAGCAGTATTAACTGCATGCAGCGCAATAGTATTAATTCCAGAATAAAGCCAGCCTTGTCTCACCATTGGCGACTTAATTACTCCTGTGTTAACTCCATTTGGGATACTAAAAAAATATCGACCATGATCTACTCCTCTCACATGATCTACTCCTCTCAAAGTAATTTGCTCATATCCTTTAGTAGAGAGATTTACTTGACGGGCATTAATCAATATGCTATCTAAATTTAACTTTACTGGGGTGCTATGAAATACTTGATTATTATACCTAGCCTCTAGCACAAGAACCATAGATTTATTTTCATAACTCTTCCACTTAAGATCCGCTGCTAACTCAAATTCAAGCATACCCTCGACTTTACAAGTGTCATCAGCAGGAGGGCTATTCTCTTGCTTACAACTATTATTAACAAGTGTAACCTTAGTTCCACTAGCTAAAACACTCGAATTAGATAATTTAATATCACTAAAACCAAGATTGCTAACGCTATCCTCTGCAGATAAAGTTAA
Source organism: uncultured Neisseria sp. (assembly GCA_964611845.1). Lineage (GTDB taxonomy): Bacteria > Pseudomonadota > Gammaproteobacteria > Burkholderiales > UBA11063 > Aquella. The sequence continues at coordinate 60,966 of CAZTBH010000009.1, read as the reverse complement.
TTCAAAAGGATATTTCTTACCCGTAGTATTAATTATCTTATTTGCAAATATGCCGAATGGCACTACGTTTTGATTATCACCCATTTTCAGAGGGCTAACCAAATCTTCTTTTAATTCTAATTTTAATAACCGCACTGGATAAGTAGAAATAATTCTATTCTGATTATCCATATTATTGGCGCTGGTTTCAAATGTCACCAGTAATTCTGAACCACCAATAAAGATGTTTTGTGGTAATGAGATAGTATTGATACAGCTATCTTTGCTTGCGTCAGTTATCGTACATGGTGTAAGTGTAACTCCAGCTATCGGGTGTGCTAGGGTTGGCGTAACAGTTATCGGATACGATTTAGCCCCGTTATCTAGCCCACTTATTTTAGACTGTATCCCAAACACAAAAGCACTTTCAGTAGATGATGTTGCTTGTATTGTATGCTGCACATTCGCCCATAGACGGTTAAATTTCACATACTTAGTATCACCTTGTCCACGATATAATTTACCCTTATAGTTGTAGCTATACGGAAGATCAAGCTTCAGACTAGCTCCATTTAAACTATTATTAGTTAAGTTTGGTACATTAAATAACTCAGGATCAGGGATATTTACATTTACTATACAGTTACCACCTGCTGCTGCAAATGGAGAAGTATCTGTTCCCGTCGAGCAAGTTGTATCAGTTACAACAGCACCTTTTGGTAGATTACCAGTATCAATATTAAAGCGTTCCGCTTCTAAATTACCTATATTTGTAAAGGTATATTTCAAACCAATAGTCTTATCATTATAAGCAGTAAAGCTCCATGGGGTAGTTGCTCCATTACCATCCCCAGTAACCGGAGTACCAGAGATTGCTACCTCTACTTTGATTTTTGGTTGCGGAGTAGCAGAAGATTTTACTTTAAAATCAGCCGCATTCGATAATGATTTTCCGCCTAGCTTATAATCAGCTTTGATATTAACATTGGTTTCATTTTTCTCAATCAAAGTTGGTCCATAACTTACTATATATTCACAAGAGCTATTTCCTCCTATACTTGCAGTATCTTGAGGGCATGTGGTTGTATTTGCCGGAACAATTGTTAATCCTTCAATGGTAGTCGCAGGATTTAGAGCTACTTTTACAGCTGAAGCTGATAGACCTTCATCCGCCGCCAGAGTATTACGTAGCAACCAAGTTGCTGATTCAATACTAATATTATCATTTATAATAGAAAGAATATCATTACCTTTTATTTTTGTTAACTCCAAATTACCTGAGTTAACTTCTACTGCAGAATAATTTAAGCCATGAGCACTTATCAATGAATGAGATTGCTCATTTTGGTCAGTATATTTACTATTAATCACCAGATTAATTGATTTACTACCATCAAAAGCTGCTGATGGTGCATACTTCACACTTAAATTACAGCTCTCGTTGGCTGCCAATGTTGCACCAGCCAAATTACAACCGTTTTCAGCTCCTTTTACCACCGATAGCCCACTACTGCCTGCTGGTGCAAGATAGTAGCTGACACCCTCTAATCTCCGGTTACCACTGTTTTTAACATTGATAACTGCTTCACGGGTTTTACCACCAATTATCGCATTAGGTAAATTATTACTTTGTTCAGTGAAAGTCACGCCAGCGGTCGCATTCGCTACTTTATAACGCACATTGGTCTGCGCAGTATGATTTTCGCCGTTATCTTTGTAAGCTACTTTTACTGAGCCTTGTCCATTGGTTGTGCTGTTCACACTAACTTTAACTTTACAAGTGTCGCTAGCTTCAAGAGTCGTGCCACAAGCACTAGCTTCTGCAGCGTCTATTTTAAGACCAGATGTAGCTTCAACACTCGCCGCTACATCAGTTGCAGCAGTATTCCCGTTATTAAATACCGTTATTTCACCGCTAGTCGCCGGATCATTAATTCTTGTACCATGGCTTAGTAGCAAATGTGCTCCCTTAGCTACTTCTACCTTGGTATTTGCTTCCTGTACGGTTGCTGTTTTACCAGCTTTAATCCCTTCCAAGCGAGTAGATACTACCGCGCTATCGCCAGATACTTTACCGCTTACTTGATAGGTACAGCTGCTACCTTTTTGATAGCCCGTCGTATTACAGATTAAACTACCGTTGCTCGCTTTGATATCATCATAACTTTCACCCAAGACTACTGGAATTGATAGACTATAGTTACCATCTTCAGTTACAATCCGATCAACATCGTTTAGCATCACGATTCCGCCATTATTGCTACTCAGCTCACCACTAACCCGGATTAGCTGCACTAATTTTGTGCTTGCACCAAGTTTATCTTTTAGATTTACTTCCAGCTTAACATCAGCGCTTTGTGAAGTATGAGGTGTTAACTGAATCGAACAGCTGCCATTAGCCGATACCGTGCTACATGCCTGAGAAGCTACGCTTACCAGTGTACTATCTTTACCCGTATCCAGATCAATTATCCGTACTGAGTCTAGAGTATATTTGTCTTTGCTATAGTTAGTTAATTGTAATAAGTAAGATGCTGCGGAGCTATTACTTGCTGGTAATACTCCCAGCTGATCCAAGCGTACTGGATTTTCCAACGTTGTTGCTTCTTCATTAGCTAACGTAGTTCCGCTACCACCGTTACTTCCAGTATTGCTACATCCGCTTAGGAGCAGCAATGCCATACTCAATGCTTTTAATTTATGATTCCTCATCTTAATCTAATTTCCTTATAAGTTAAGTTTTAGTTAGGCTATCTGTAAGTAACCTAAACCTTAGAATTTTAAATACCGTTTACTCAAATAAATTAAAACATCACTTTTATGCTTTAAAGTTTTGACTTAAATTATAAAATTCACATTTAAACTCTTGAGCAAACATGAATATTTAAAACACCAATATAATTGCAGCCGAGATTATATTTCTACCACGCCATAAATTACCACCAGAGCAAAAATTACCACCCAATTTGATACCACCCAAATTTTTAGGGTAGCTGTCAAGTTAGTCAAATAAAAACATCAACAACTTAAATCACAATAAACACATTACAAATCAATGTATTAACTAATATAAAATTAGCATCCAATGATAACAAAGCTCTATAAAATTTAATTTTTGACATTAAAAATAAGCAAAGTCAATACTAGTATAAAAATTTATACCAATTAAAGTTATTTCAATAAAATCAAATAATGCATACACTATCAAAGATTGTTATAATCATATTCTCTATCAATTTAGCAATTAGCAGAAATCAAATTATGATCCCTAATCTATCTAAGAATACTTTTGCAGCTGGAGATATTAATGAGTATTTACGAAGCTTTACAATAATTTGTAACAGTAATCAACATATTGCTTACTTGGCAGATGAAAATGATATTATTATTGCGATAAGCAATGAGTTTAAACAAAAATTTTGGATCGAGGATAATCAACAAATACTTAACCATACCTTTGAAACTCAAAGCATATCAAGTTTAAATACATATAAAACCATCTCCGCAGAACTTAGCCAGCAAAATAAACTAATTCGGAATACTCAACAAAAACGGATCTATATGGATATTATTAATGGGGTAACGACATCTGATTTATTTATCGTACATAAAACCCCGATTTTTGATTTTGAGAGTAATTTTTTATGTATTCACGCCCAGATTCGAGCATTCTCATTCGCACGACTAATTAACATCGTTATGAAAACCGTTGGCATCAAAGGATTTCCAATATGCAAAGAAGACTTCATGCGTATTGAACTCACGCGCACCCAACAAATGGTACTTTATCTTTATGTGCGTAATTACTCTTATAAGGAGGTTTCGATTTGGTTAAATCGTCTTGGGTACAATATATCAGCTGCAATGGTCAATAAAACCTTAGATCAACTAAAAACTATTTTTAACGTTAGGGATAAGGAAGCGCTGCGGGATATATCGCTGAAGCTTGGTTATGACACAGCGCTTCCCGCAGGGTTTATTCGTGATGGTTCTTACGATATTACGGATGATGTCTTTGATTTATGGGTAATATAGGTTTAATTTCTCTCTAATAGCACATAGCGCTTGCTATCTACTGGGCGCTTGGCACTCCACGCGACGTGCCACCCTGGATAATTAATCGTCATATTACGCTCAACGCCAATTAAAGCCTGCTTGCATTCGCCAGTAGTGAAATCATGCTCTGGTTTTAGGTTAATATCGGCATAATAATACCAGATTGCATTTTGAATATTATTGTTGCCATTAGTTGCAATGCAAGAAGTGGTATTACTTTTAAGGTAAACTCGGCTGCTTTCCACCATATCTTTAAAACTCAACACGGAGTTAAACCACGGTAAACACAGAGATACAAACAACACCAATACAAAGGTACTCCCGCTTGCCCAATTACTAACCATTTCTCGCCCGCGGATTTGTTTGCGGGTAATCATAAATAACCAGATTCCACTGATTAGTACCGCTAAAGCCAATTGCCATGCATTAAATTGAAATATATAATCCGGAGCAAAAAACTGTGCTTTACCAAATAAATCTGCTGGCCAACCAAAGTTAAGTGCAATATATAGCGCCGTAATAACGAGACCCGCTAAACCAAAGGTAAAAATACAGAACCAATTCATCAGTGAAACAATACTAATTCGAATTGAATCAATCTCAACCGAGGCAAGCAACACAAATGGAATTATTATAGGAAAGATCTTAGCTTCTTGTTGCTGTCCACTCAAACATGCAAAACCAAATAACATAACAATAAACAAAACACTCGCACTTAGAATTTTATCAGCAAAAATTCGCTTACGTCGTTTATAAATTGTCCATAAAACTAATATCCAGCTGGGAATTACATACCAGAGTAAAGTTTGGAGATAAAAGCCAATTCCACTAAGCCATAACAATGGATGATATACAATAAATGCTGTATAACGCGTTTTCCACTGGATAAAAAAGTCATGATCAACCTTGTTCAATTGCCAGGCATATGAGAAAAAGATCAGGGCAAAAAGCGCTATACCAGAAAAAGTGGTTATGTAATAGCTACTATTGCGCCACTCACGGTTTAAAAATGGTAAAATGATCAACATTAGCAGTGCGATAACCAAAAACTCACCAGTGAAATTAAGCGAAATAAAAATTAGACCAACTGAGAGCATCCAGCCAGAAATTCCCGGGCGCTCTTGAGACTGCTGTAAAGCAGCAAAATATAGTGCAAAGCCAAGAAGTATCACAAGATTAGGAGCCAGTTGATAGGCGTTATTGATGAATCCAATAGTACTAATTAGAATCATTACGACACTGCGACCATTTTTGAATGCCAAAAGTCCAGAACCAATTCGCCCCATTAAAACAATTACGGCAAAAATAATCACTGAGTTAATTAGGCGCACGGCATTAACAATATTACTAAAATCAAAAATTTTAATAATCAAAGCATAAAGCCAGAAGTAGAATGGTTGGAGGTCTAGATAAGGTGTACCCTTGGCAATATATGGAACTAACCAAGAATTAGTTGTAATCATACTTTTAACTACAGCGACTACAAATGGTTCGTACGGTTCCCATGGCTCATGGAAAAAAGTTGCACCACCGATCCAGATTAAAACCATGATAATTAATAACCATGGACGATCTTTACGGCGTGGTTTTGGATTGGGGGTATAGGTTAACATTGGGTAACTACTTGCAAATTGGATTCCAAATAAAATAGGTAGCATGACGCTACCTATTTTAACATACGCAAAGTATAATTACTTAGCAGCTCTTTGACCAAACATTCCATATTTTTGACGGAATTTGTCCACGCGACCAGCGCTATCTACTAAACGTTGTTTACCAGAATAGAATGGGTGACATACTGAGCAAACCTCAATGTGCAACGCGTCTTTAGCTAAAGTTGATTTAGTAACAAAAGTGTTACCACAACTACATGTAACAGATACTTCTTTATATGAAGGATGAATGTTTTGTTTCACAACAGTTACCTTTCAAAAGAATATGGGCTGGATTATACCAGAAATCATCTACTTATGCAAGTTAAAAATGATCTTTATGGCTAAAATCACGAAGCCTAAAGCCTAAAGCAAACAAAGAAGTAAAGTATGCTATTGCAGCTACAATGATTATCACAAACAATGATCCAATTCGTATAAACATATTGCCAGCAAAATCTAGCGGTAATTTGAATAAACAAAGCTCAATTGCCAAGCCCATAATAATTACAGCAGTTAATAATTTAAGTAAAAACCCATACCAGCCACCTCGCGGTTGATAGAGCTTTTTCTTAATCAAGAAATAACATAAGCACCCAGCATTTAGACAAGCACTCAAACCGATTGATAAAGACAACCCAGCATGCTTAAATGGACCAATAAATGCCAAATTCATTAACTGAGTGCAGCACAGTACAAAAATTGCGATTTTTACCGGAGTTTTAATATCCTGATTGGCATAAAACCCTGGTGCTAACACCTTAACCAAAATTAAGCCAAGTAAGCCAACCGAATAAGCTATCAGCGCATAGCTGGTCATAGTTACATCGTGTAAGGTAAATTTACCATGCATAAACAAAGTCATCGTTAATGGTTTTGCCAGTAAGCCTAAACCAACAGTAGCCGGTAGTGCCAAAAGCAAACACAGACGAATCCCCCAGTCTAAGATTTTAGAAAAACTTTCCCGATTTCCTGAACTAGCATGTCTGGATAAACTTGGTAACAGAATCGTACCTAATGCCACTCCTAACACCCCTGTAGGAAACTCCATCAAACGATCAGCATAATACATCCACGAAATACTGCCACTTGGTAAAAATGATGCATATATCGTATTAATAACCATGCTGATTTGCGAAATCGAAACCGCAAAAATAGCGGGTCCCATCAAGCGTAGTACTTTACGCACTGCAGGATTATGCCAGTTTAAATTGGGGCGCACCAGCATGTCAATTTTTTTGAGATATGGAACTTGGAACATTAGCTGGCATAAACCACCGACGAATGTCGCCCATGCCAGAGTCAAAATCGAAGGATCAAAAAAATGGCGAAAGACTAAAATAAAAACAATAAAACTAATATTCAGAATCGTTGGTGTAAAAGATGGAATTGAAAATAAGCCCCAAGTATTTAAAACCCCCCCCATTAATGAGGCTAACGAAATGAAAAGAATATAAGGAAACGTAATTCGCAGTAATTCAACCGTAATACCAAATTTAACTGGATCGCTGGTAAATCCAGGTGCAGTAATCCAAATTACCACACTGGCAAAAATCATTCCCAGCAAAGTTACCATTATCAAGACAAAAGACAAAATACCAGTAATTGAAGCGACAAATGCCTGGGTCTCAGAGTGAGTCTTGGTATTTTTGTACTCAGCTAAAACCGGAACAAATGCTTGTGAGAACGCACCTTCCGCAAAGATACGACGTAATAGATTGGGTAATTTATAGGCAACATTAAACGCATCAGTTAATGGACTAGCACCAAAATAAACTGCAGTCAACATATCACGAGCAAAGCCAAACACACGCGAAATGAGGGTCATTCCGCTAACATTAGCTAAAGAGCGTAAGAGATTAGTTTTTTTTGCACTCATCTATGGCTACTCAATGAACTTTGACCATGATTTAGGCAACATACGGCTTAATATCGGAGTTTTATGGATAAACTGATGCCCAATCGCAGCCAATGCATGGAGTAATGCCATATAAAAAATACCGTTTGCCATATATTCATGGATTTCTTTAATTGTATGGCGACTATGATAGTTTAATGGCTCCATTAATGGCTCAAAATGAATCCCAAGTAGATCAAGAGGCACGCCTTTAGTAAAGACCAAGATCAAACCAGATACGGGAATCAGGAACATTAGCAAATACAAAGTATGATGCCCAGCATGCGCCATCAGCTTATTAATACGGCTAAGGCTAGAATCCATTGCTGGATAAGTATGAGTTACCCGCCAAATTATACGGCATAAAACTAAAATTAAGATTATACTCCCAATCTGAAAATGCAGCCATTTCCAACCTGTATTACTTAGCGTAATTCCAATAAAATACTCACTAAAGATCAATAATGCAATTAGCCAATGTAGACTTTTTGCAACTTTGCTGTACCCTTGTTGAATTTCCATGATAACTCCCTCTGATTTTTATTATTTTAAAATGTTATTACAGTATTACTATATATAACTACCAGAATATAAAGTAAAAGCTAGGCGCAAGGCGACGTAATGTACATGAGAAGTACATAAGGAGCCTTGCAACGACGCTATTACGAAATAGTCTGGATAGTTAGAGTGTTTCTTTGTAACGACTTGGGTCAATATAATTTAATACCTGCTGATGATATACGCTATCACCAAACTGCTCCGAGATAATGCTCGCTACAAAGCAGGAGAGCAAAATCGGCAAACTAAATTGGCTTGAGCCACTCATTTCAACCACCATAGCCACCGCAGTAATCGGTGATTGGGTAATTGCTGCCAAAAATCCAGCCATTCCGAGCAGATAAAACTGCACTAACGGAATCGTATTAAAAAAATGATGAACTAAATCGCCAATTCCAGCACCGATTGATAACGCCGTTGAAAAATATCCACCTGGGACACCCGCCGATACTGAAGCTATAGCACCAAAAAATTTTGCAATCGCATAATACCACGGTGCATCGGTTGAACTATCCAAAAATTGAGTTGTTGAGCCAGCACCATTGCCAAAAGATAAGCCACTGCTTAAATGACCAATAAATGCCACGATCAAACCAAAAATTAAAGCATTTATCAGATAGTGTTTTTTACGCCAGCTATTGAAAAACCAAGTTTTATTTACCGTCATAAAAACGATCGCTTTGGTAAACAACGCACCACTTAAACCGCACAAAGAACCAATCAAAATCGCAAATGGGATATGGTGCCAACTGTGTTGTAATTGAGTTGGACTAACCTGCCCCATATACGGTTGATTCCCAGTTAGTAAATTAGAGATAAAAACAGCCCCAAGCGTCCCACCAACTAAAATCGTTGCAATTTTGGGGCTAATTTTTTTAACATATTCTTCAATTGCGAATACCATTCCACCAATCGGAGCATTAAATGCTGCAGCAACCCCAACTCCAGCCCCTAACTTAATTAAAAGCCGCTGTTTTACTACGCTAATATTTTTCATTTGCGCAAATAAAGAAGAACAAATTTGAATGGTTGGTCCCTCTTTACCCAGCGAAGCACCACCAGCGATACTCATAAAAGTTAAAAGAGCTTTACCAATTGCCGAACGAAATGAATAGGTTTTATTTAAACGATATTCATCAAATATATCAACCGCATACCCTTGTGGCAACCCGCTACCATCGGCATAAGGGAAGTATTTTTTGAGCAAATAAACGGTAATAACAAACATTGCAGGGATATAGACATATGTTGCCCAACCACTAAGCTTAAAAATATAATGACAGATATGCTCAGCAAAGCTAATTGCATAAGTTAGTAAGCCACTTGCCAGTCCAATAACAATTACTAACACCAAAAACTGGACTGAAAACTCTTCTTTTAGTTCTTCAAACTTCATAGATTAGCCTCTAAATTTTTTTAACGTAACGGTGATAAAATAGCCCACCACTCATAACTAGCGTAGAAGCAATAACCACAAAGAAAGTTATTCCTTCATCAAAAATCTGCGATTGCAACTCATCTGGAATTTGGAAGAATAATAGCACCGTAATTAAACCACGGGGTGCCATGGTTGTAGCTAAGACCACGTCACTTGACAAAGATGTACGATGCAACACCACCCAACGCATAGCATAAGTAATCACAACAACCATAAAACCAAGCATAATTACTTTTAAACTCATCAGACCAGATAGTTTAATTGAGTAACCAAGCAAAACAAAAAAGATGCTTCGTACTATAAACCCCAAATCTTCAATCAAATCCCGCATGCTATGTAAGTTTTTATGAATTGTTACATGATTTAAATAATTGCCTAAACACTTCATTCCAAATCGAGTATTAAGAATCGTTGGTAAATTACGCAAAAATACTCCAAAAATTAAGATTAGCAATAATGCGGATAAATGAAACCACTTAGCAATAGAATAGCTTAAGATTAATACTGCTAAAATTAATATATGAAGATTTTTAACTTTATCCCGACTTAATGCTATACCGAGTACGATTGTTATTACTAATGATAGAACCAGCATAAAAGTAAAATTTATACTAAATTTGCTAATATTTACTAAATTAATTTCATTGGAGCTGATTAAAAAATTAAATAACAGTACACCAATAATATCAGAAAAAATTGATTCTAAAATTAAAAACTCTTTAGCAACTCCTTCTAGGTTACTCAAACTAGGAATAACTATCGCACTACTTACAATAGATAATGGAATAGCGTAAATAACTGCAGCATGCAATGATAAATTATATGCCAGCATAAAGCCCCACGCAATTAGAGCACTAGTCAAAACTACGATTACTATTGAAACACCTAGCGCCATCAGAAACATTTTATAATTGTGTCCATGTACTTCCAAATCAACCACTGCCTCCAAGACGATGATTAATAAGCCTAATGTTCCAAATATTTTTAAATATGCATCTGGTATACTAAACGTAGGCAATGCAAGTTGTAAAACTACTCCACTAAGTAACAGTAAAATTACTGCGGAGATATGCAATCTTTTTTGTATATAATTGAAAAAAAATGATCCAATTAAGATCAAACAAAAAACTATTAGAAATAAGTATGTATTCAAATTATCATATCCTTACGCTCTATATTTAGCGTTATATTTATTAGCGGCGAATTCGTCCAGCCTTAACTGATGCCATGCCAAAAATTTTACCAATTTTGGCATAATGCTGATGAGCTAAAGCACACGCCAAAGCATCTGCCGCATCTGACTGGGGCGCACCATTTAGCTTCAAATAATGCATTACCATTTTGGTAACCTGCTCTTTTTCAGCATGCCCATAGCCAACTACAGCTTGTTTAACCTGTAGCGCTGTATACTCAGCAACGGGCAAGTCTTTTAATACACAGGCACTGATACAGGCACCACGCGCCTGTCCCAGCAACAAGGTTGATTGTGGATTGACATTAACAAACACTTTTTCAATACTCACCATATCAGGCTGATACTCATCAATGATACTCATTAAACCCGTCACGATACTTTTAATTCTTTGTGATAATTCATCGCTTGAATTTGTCTGAATTACTCCAGAACCGATATACGCTGCAGTATTCTGATCTAATTGATGAATCACACCAAAACCCGTGTTTCTAAGTCCGGGATCAATCCCTAGTATTATCATAATAAATTTACCACTAAAGATGTAATTATACTTGGATTTAGAGCAACTATAAGCACTGATTATAAACTTTTGCAAGCAGTTAACGTGTGATAAAGAAACATCGACAAAGAAATTAAGTAAGAACTTAACTAAGTCAAATTTGCTACTGAAAAAAGAAGCGGTAAAACTCCGCCTCTTTTATTTACTAAAATCACTCAATCTACACAAACTAACGATTGATTGATGATGCAATCCGAGTATAGGTGTGGCGCTTGCCGCGAATTGCAATGCTATATGCAAGAATATTTTCTGGTAAAGCCATACCTACATAGCCAGAATCGCCAATATGATGCAAATCGGTACCGCTCATTTTGCACATCAATGCAATTTGGCGAATGGTTGATTCATCGGCGCCTTCTTGCGACGTTCCTATCGCGGTCATAGTAATCACACCTAAACTATGTGCATAGACAACCAGATCCCGAACATATTCCATTGTGATTCCCGGTACTGTTCCTGGTGCTGGTAACAAAATCACGTCAGCTCCAGCAGTAACAAACTCTTGAATGTCATGTTTGGTAATAATATTTTCTGCACCCTCACCTAAAATTCCAGAGGCATGCATTTTGCCAGCTATTAGCATTAGTCTATCACCAACAGCAGCATTAATTTCACGCAATGAATTGCAGATTGCAGAATTAGAAACACCATTCCCAGGATTTCCAGTTAGGATAATAAAATCTACGCCCATTGCTATAGCTTTTTTGGCATTATCAACTGTACCCAACCTGCCTCTAGTCATACCACCCCAGACTTCATCTTCTTCGCCAGCAACAAAATTATTATCAACAGGCTCAAGATTAATGCCTACAATTCTGCCTGTCAAATGTTTAATTGTCCGCACATAATCATTCTGGACTGTACCTTTTGGTAAACCATTAATCACGGGATTATTCACATCAAACAAATTCAAAACCAGAATGTCCGCACCTTGGCTTGCCGCAAATTCAGCATTACTTACAGTAATTAATACTGGCTGAGTTACACCAATAGTTTCACTCACCAAAACCCGACCTTCACTAGCGTGAATTGCATGAATCAAATCATGCTTAGTCATATTTGCCAAATCAGAAGCTGTACAATCCAAATAACGTTTCATCATAAACTTTCACAAACGTAAGCAACACCTGCACTATTTAAAAATTAAACTGTGCACCAAACATTAAAAAATTAGGGTTTGAACCACTAACCGTATAATCTTCGACGTGTAACTGCCAGCTTGGCGCAACATGGAATGCTACTCCGCCACCATATAGTAATCCCATGCTAGTGCTATTATTACCACCACCAGTATAATCATTAATTCCCATTCCTAATTTACCATACAAATCAACTACACCTAACGGTAATACCCCCTTGACTGCACCATCAAACAAATAATAATTGCTTGTTCCAGTCATCCCACCTTCGATTCCAAAATATTTCATGAACATATAACCAATATTACCGCTCATTGCTAAGTTATTATTACCAGTATCAAGACCAATACCGCCATCAACATATACGGGTGAGCTGGCTACTGCAGTAAACATAACGGACGCCAATGCTAATGCCAAGATTTTTTTCATCAAATAAACCTTCTAATAATTTCTATAATTTTATTGCTTACAAAATCCACGCAGGGACGAATTGTATCATAACGGGATACTAATTTATTACTGCTGATATAACTCAAGTGGAAGATTGTCAGGGTCACGAAAAAACGTAAAGCGCTTGCCAGTAAATTCGTCAACTCGTACAGCTTCACACTCCACATCATGAGTAGCCAAATGCGCAATCGCCTGATCCAAGTCAGCAACGGCAAATGCTAAATGACGTAAGCCACATGATTCAGGAGTAGATGGACGTGCTGGCGGATTAGGAAATGAAAATAATTCAATCTGGGTCTGTGAGTTAATCTGCAAATCAAGTTTATAGGAATCACGAGCCTCACGGTAAGTCTCTCGAATAATTTTTAACCCCAAAACTTCACTATAAAAGAGTTTCGAACGTTGATAATCAGATGCAATAATTGCAATATGATGTACTGCATTAAAGATTGAATTAGACATAGATTTGTTGGTACTTAAATAAAATATTTTCAAATTGTAATTTATGATTTAACGGATGCTCACTCCAGCGACTTAAAAACACCAAATCCTCTTGTAGAGCGAAGAGTTTATTATTGTTAATCTTAGCAGTTAGAGCTTGCATTGCGCTGGTGTCCGTCACAAAATAATCAGCATTATTTCCATACTTAACCAACAGTAAATCACTGAGCCATTTAAGCATGAAATCGAGTAATGAAGCCATACCAACCCGTTTGGGATCCATATCTTTAGACAGCGCAAAAATAGCATCAATACCAGGTTTTAACAAGGTAGCTTTTAGCTGGGTTAACTCATGATTTTCAAACGGTGGCGTAAATAGCGGTTCACCATTAAAATAACGCAGCCAAAATTCGGCATTATCTGAGTTATTTTCTACAACTAATTTTAAGGCATCATCCCATGCTGGATAGTTTAGCTGATATTTAAAACAACGGCTTTTGATTGTTGGTAATAGTTTGTTGATATTATTAGCCTGCAAAATAAACATACAATCAGGCGCGGGCTCTTCCAAAACCTTAAGTAAGGCATTGGCACTACTAATATTTAATTGCTCGGTATCGGGTAAATAAATAATTTTACATGGTGAAAGATGGCGTGATTTACTGGCAAAATCAATAACTTCACGAATTTGCTCAACTTTAATCTGTAAGGTTTTACGCTCCTCAGAGCTATCTGCGGTTAAAAGCACAATATCCGGATGATTACCTTCGCGCCACAAAATACAAGAACTGCATTGTCCGCAAGCATGTAAATCTTGTGGGCTTTGACAGAGCGCAAATTGAATCAGTTGATTAGCTAGTTCTGCACGACCAGAATTAGCCGCACCATGGATTAACAAAGCTCCAAAATTACGTTTTTGAATATTAGTCGCTAAATTTAGATAATCTTGCGTATGCCAGCTATACACTCTAGCGTTCCTTCGCCAGTAAATGCTCCAGATGACGAACTATTTGTTCTCTAGTATGGGCAATCGGATGATTGGTCATAATTTTTTTTATACGTTGTGGTTCATCTGCGGCAAGCTGGTGGTAGGTATTTTGTACTCGCGCAAAAAATTCACGTGACTCCAGCTCAATCCGATCTAGTTCCCGCCCGCGGCTCAATCTATCCATCGCCAAAGATAGTGGTACATCAAATAAAAATGTCATATCGGTAGTTAACGTTGGTTCTAACAAACCATAAACAAGCTTAATTTTATCTACGCCTAATTCACGTCCGCCACCTTGATAAGCAATCGAAGCATCGACAAAACGATCAGCAATTACACAAACCCCAGCTTCAAGATTAGGCACAATTACCTGCCGGATAATTTCCTGTCTGGAAGCAAAATAAAGCAATAGCTCAGTATTATGATGCATATGTTCACTAGTAAGTAACAGCTCACGAATTTTTTCACCAACAACGGTACCACCCGGTTCACGAGTAACAATGACTTCGAGACCTTTATTTTGCAAATATTCACGAATAAATTCAACATGCGTTGACTTACCCGCACCGTCAATGCCCTCTACTGAAATAAATAATCCACGTTGCTTCATGACTTAACCTACTTTTTCTTTAAATATTTGTCGACCGCTTTGCTGTGTTCATCAAAGTTGGTTGAAAATTTACTCTTACCATTACCAATCGCAATAAAATAAAGTAATTTGTAATCATCACTGGGTGCAGCCGCCGCATCCAAAGCTTTTTGCGATGGTGTACTAATCGGTGTTGGCGGTAGCCCATTATGCATATAGGTATTGTACGGCGTATCAATTGCAAAATCTGCACGGGTAATTTTATCACGATTACCTAAACCATAAAAAACTGCCGGATCATCTTGCAAACGCATATTGCTGCGTAACCGATTGTTAAATACAGTTGAAATTTGCACCATATCAGCTGGGTCATTGGTTTCTTTCTGAATCAGACTCGCCATAGTTAATAACTGGTATGGTGTAGAATACAATGCATTTTTATTTTTAGTTTGCCATGCTTCAGTTAATTTATTTTGCATCAGCTTATAACCATGTTGAATGACCTCCAGATCTGATTGACCTGGCGCGATAAAATAAGTCGAAGGATAGATTAGCCCCTCCATCCGTGGATAATTAACTTTGAGAGTCGCTAAAATCTGTGATTCAGTCATTGATGCAGTTAAATGAGTTATTTGTGACTCACTATCTAATACATTACGGATTTGTTTAAAATTCCAGCCATCTAAAATCGTGATACTAATCTGATCTGGTTTGCCATTACTCAAACGCTCAACCAACTCAATTAACGATATGGGTTTGTGTAAAACATACATTCCAGCAACAATTTTCTTATCACGCGCCATCAAACGCGTTACCAAGACAAATAGACGCGGACTACTAATTACATTATCGCTTTCTAATTGTCGCGCAATCTTATATGCCGATTCGCCTTTGCTTACAACTATTCGATATGGATTTATGGGTAAATTATGTGGAAAAAATACCTCATAGCCCCAATAAACTACTAACAATAAAAATGCAATTAAAAATGTTTTGATAAGTGGGTGAGTAGATTTATTGGCTGAAGGCATAGGCAAAAAACTTTCCTAAAATTAACTTTAGATTAATTTTAGCATAGATTATGATAAAATCCGAAAATTAAAATCAGAAAAGATAATTAATATTATGAATCACACTGTTTTGGCGCGTAAATGGCGCCCAAAAAAATTTGCTGACTTAGTTGGTCAACAAAACACCGTTACCGTAATGCAAAACATCATTAGCAGTGGGCGATTACATCATGCTTATTTACTGACCGGAACACGCGGTGTAGGTAAGACCACGATTGCGCGGATCATTGCCAAAGCATTAAACTGTTTAAATCTGCAAAACTCAGAGCCGTGTGGCAGTTGTGAAAATTGTCAGCAAATTGATCGCGGGCGCTATGTTGATGTAATTGAAATTGATGCGGCATCCAATACTGGAGTAGATAATATCCGAGAGGTATTAGAAAATGCCCAGTATGCACCGACCAGCGGTAAATATAAAATTTACATCATCGATGAAGTACACATGCTCTCCAAATCAGCCTTTAATGCAATGCTTAAAACACTAGAAGAACCACCCGCGCACGTAGTGTTTATTTTAGCGACAACAGATGTACAAAAAGTACCGATAACAATACTTTCGCGCTGTTTGCAACTTAAATTACGCAATCTTTCAGCTGCAGAAATAGAGCAACATTTGCGTTATGTTTTAGAAGAGGAGCAGGTTAGTTCTGACAATACTGCTTTAGAACTTCTCTCACAAGCCGCTAATGGTAGTATGCGCGATGCACTTTCGCTTACCGATCAGGCGATTGCTTTTTCCAATGCCAATATCACCGAGATAATCACCCGACAAATGCTTGGAATTAGTGATAATGGTAGTATAATTGAGGTTTTATCCGCAATTCAAAAATCTGATAGTATTAGCTTGGTTAATATCTGCCAACGACTCAATAGCGAAGGTGCTAATCTAGAAAATATTTTAGAGCAAATCAACTATAGCTTATTCAACATTGGTTTAGCTCAATTAAGCCCACAACCTCAACTAAGTAATGAATTGCAGAATCTAGCTAAATTAATTTCGCTACAAGATTGTCAGCTCTATTTTGAAATCAGCAATCTTGGCTTAGAGCAAATTCGTAAGGTGCAAAATCAATACCCGATTTTTGTTATGAGCTTGCTGCGAATGATCGCATTTACGATTGGAAGTACACAGGAGAAACAACTACTCATCCAAACTACAAATTGTACTACTGAATTAGTTGCCTCTGCACCAAGCGTAACAGTAACGACACAAGCCAAGGAAGAAATCCATTCACAACAGACTGCTCCCACTGCCATATTGGAAGTTATTGAAGAAGCTAAAATTGTACAAGCCACACCGATTTCCGAAGTAACCATTGAGAAAAAACCAGCTCAACAAAGCCAAGAAATCGCGCCTTGGGAAGAAGCTAACCTAGAACAACAATCAAACGAAGCTCCAATCGTTGCAGCGACTCCGGCTATATCAGCCCAGTTTAGCAATTGGCTCGAATTTGTTAAAACTATTGATCTGACGAAAATTGATAAAACTATCGCGGTAGTATTGAGTAACTGTTCACAAATTGGTTCAAGCAATCCAGATGAGTTGACTTTAGCAATTAACGATAGTTATCGGCAACTAGTAACCACGGCTTGTGTTGATCAAATTGAACAGATGCTCTTTAATCAGTATCAGCACCATTTTGATCTTAATTTTAATTTTGTCGCTGAAATTCAGGATGGAACACTCAAAAGCCATCAACAAGCAGAATCTTTGGTACAACAGTTATCCGCTGAAGAAGCAATTCACAATGATCCAGTTATTCAGGATTTAGTGACTAATTTCGCGACTAAGATAGTGCCTAATTCGATTAAACCACTTTAAGATATCAATAAAATTTAGTTAGTAACTGATATTACACACTTATTTAATTTTAGAGATAAATGATTAATTTTGATGATTTTGCGCGCTGACTACAACAAATGTAAAATCAGCGCGAATGAGAAAAAATCAGTAACTTATTGATACAATTGTTCGTCTCATATCATCAGTTACTATCTTTAGTTGCAGTGCGATAGATATAGCGCACTAAAAGCACAATTACAATCAGCGATAATACTTGTGATGTTCCTTCAAAACCTTCACCCACGATACGTAGTGCATCACTACTTTGTTTAATCACAAATGGCACCGCTAAAATCAAACCCATCAATGATTCACCAGCAACAAGTCCACAAATCAAAATATTGGTACGATTCTCAAGCTTTTTGACTACATCAACCCCAATTTCATCCTGAAGTTTGTGATGACGACGTTTGATAAATACGCTAATCATTCCACCGATAAATAAACCCGTTACCAAATCAGGCGGTAAATACAGTCCCAATCCCATCATAATCGCAGGAGTACGAAATTTACCAGTTTTTTTACCGATCAAATCCAACGTAAAAGTAATCGCACCGATTAAAATCCCCAAGCCCATCAGATTCCAGTCTTGCGAACCATGTAGTACATTTTTGGTAATCATCGCAATTGCAGAGGCTTGCGGCGCACTTAGCGTGTTATTAGGATCAATGCCAGGATGCGGAACCACTCCGGCAATCCCATAAGCATTAAAGACCAGATTAATCATAAATGGAGCTAAAATCATCGCGCAAATCACACCAATAAATAAGGAAATTTGCTGCTTGTAAGGAGTTGCGCCAACTATCTGACCAGATTTAAAGTCCTGAATATTTTCATTGGTAATTACGGCTGAGAAACCAATAAAGCCAACTAATAAAATTACCAACGCCATTAGATAGGTAACCACTTCATTACCAATTGCTTCACCAGCCAAAGCTTTAAGTACCAAACTTAGGATAATCACCGCAATAAAATATAACCCTGAAAGGGGTGAATTTGATGACCCTATCATTCCCACCATATACCCCGCAACCGCCGCAATAATAAAGCCCAAAATCAACACTAGTAATGACAACATCACAGCATAAACCGCTGACATAGTGTTACTACATACGTTTAGCTGCACTAAATGAGAGTAGATAAAGAAACCGACTGGAATAATACATAACACAACTAAGATCATCAATTTTTTGATATTCAAATCGCGTTCGCGATGATCGATTTCATTAATATTACGAAGTGCTGCAATAGACTCTTGTATCGCAGTAACAATTGATTTACTCATCATGAGTATCGTTGCAACGCCACTAAATAAAAAGACACCAATACCGACTGGGCGAACATAATTCTTCCAAGTAAAAAAAGCACTTCCAACCAAATCACTAGCATCTTTAAGCCCGTATTTAGTTGCAAAATAAGGCAATAAAATCAACCAGCCAATAAGTAAACCAATAAAAGCGACTATCGTATTACCACCAATCAGAAACCCAGAACCGATTACCGCGGGTGAGAAACTGGTTCCCATACCAACTACGCTGTTATTTACTTTAAAAAATTTATAATAACTATCACCGAGTACCTTTAAACCATTTTGACAAAGATTAATTAGAGCTGCGATTCCAATCCCAGAAATAATTGTCTTAAATCCAGTTTTGTCTTGCGTATTATTAGTTGCTAACAACACTTGCCCAATTGCATTTCCTTCTGGAAACGGTAAATTAGGATCTTTTAACAGCACTTTTCTAAGCAACACCGAATAGGCAATTCCGATAAATCCACCACACAGACCCAAAAAAAGTAATTCGGAATAATGAAAATTCTTCCATACTCCCAGTATTAAAAGGGCAGGAAAAACAAAGATAATTACCCCAGCCAAACCTTCACCTGCTGAAGCAATTGTTTGTGAAATATTATTCTCTAAAATTGAATATTTACGAAACATCCGCAAAATACCCAATGAAATAATAGATGCCGGAATTGAAGCACTAATCGTCGTACCTATTTTTAGTCCAAGATACATATTAGCGCCACACAATAAAATTGCCAATACTACCCCAATAATTATTGATTTGAGCGATAGCTCTAGCTTCGGTACTAATTTAGTCATTCTTAAATCCTTATTTATCCATTATCACATTCAAATATTTGATACTTCGTATTTAATTTCATTAAATCTCGAATGGTTATTGCAAAAACCCAACAGTTTTGGCAATAGTTAAATGATTATTTTACTCCGACTAACATCGTTACTGCGTTGCAATTTAAAGGTTTTAGAGCTAATGTTTCTTAAAGTAACTCAAATAAGTAACAGAGTACTTAGTTTGATTAAAATAGAAACTAAATTAAAAGAAGTAGATAGCAGCAATCAGATATAGGTACATTAAAGGACACCTACTAATATTCTACTGTAGTATAATGAGACTATAATTATAATGGATAATATAATAAAGGTATTAATCAAATGAAACCATCACGTCTTCTTTTAATATTAGGCATGCTAATGCTTAATTCATGTAGCACTCTTGATCATAGTACGACCAAACAAATTGCACAAGATAAAGTTCTCCCTAATTACGCAACTCCCAATGCAGAAATGTTAGACACTAAATCAGAATCCAAGAATGATACAATGTATTTACCTGTTAATAACGAAAATTTGACCACAGAAGCTCCATTAGAAGAGATGTCTGAAATTGAAAAATTAAAAATTAATAGCTACAATCCGATGCATAATTCAATTGATGTTCTAGTTCTAAACATTGATTATCAAAACCGAAATTTGTCAAATTATCCGCTATTAAATGCTAATCTAAACCACATTATTCCTGAGCGCTTTAACCAAACAGATTTTAGCAACCCCACGGCAGCCTTGGTTAATCCAATTACACTCAATCCATCGCCATATAACCTAAGAACTCTACAAAATGACAATTTAGAACTATCCTTGGAAACTACAGCATTAATAAATAATCGTGGAAGTATCAGCAAAAAAACTTCAGCTGAAGTTCTTAAAGAGCGGGCCAAATACCTTGATGTTGCACAAAAAGGTTTAGAAGCCATGTATAAAAAAAATCCTGCACTTAAGGCTAAATTTGAGTCTGCTGTAGCTTTTGGAGTTTTTGAAATCACTAACTTCAATGTGCTTCTTTACGTTGGTGCTTATGGTAAAGGTGTAATCTTTGATAATAAACAGCAGAAGGTACTCTACATGGATACGGTACGTGCTGGAACAGGTCCTGGTTTAGGCTATGAATCAATGTATATTGTATTTGTCTTCAAGAATGAATTCGCACTTGAACAATTCATTGGAGCAAAAGGTGGCGGTGGCGATATTGGAGCATCTGCGACACTTGGAATGGTTGGCGCGCAAATTTCGTTTAATCCTGAAATTGATGTTTATCAGTATTATCGTAATGGATTTGACTTACAAGCCAACTGGGGCGGAACAATCTACGTACCTGCGAGCTCATTGAACAATTAAATTTTAACCTTAGAAAGAGTATATGCTAGATCCACAACTTTATGCAGAATTTACTAAAAAATTATACGCACAACCAGTATTTGATTTAATTTCTCGATTACCAAAAGAATTTAAGCCAAATTCAATTATTGATCTGGGATGTAGAAGTGGTGATACAACCAAACATCTAGCATCTACTTTTACTAAAGCCAAAATAGTTGGTATTGATAGCTCAAATCAGATGATTGAACAAGCAAAGGTTCGTTTTCCCAAGCTAAATTTTCAGTGTGCGAGATTGGAAGAGTTTAATTCTAAAGCGGACTTGATTTTTTCTAATGCTGCCCTACACTGGGTGGGACATAGTGAAGAATTAATCAGTAAATTAATTGCGGGACTTAATCCTGGCGGAATACTACTTGTACAAACACCACTTAATTTTGAGACTAAAGCTCATATCCTTCTTCGCCAGCTAATCAGCGAAAATCAAGACTGGTACAATCAGTTACATGACAGTGTAATATTCGCCACATTTCGAAACCCGGAGGATTACTATGATATTTTTCAACGACGCGATCTAACAGCACAGGTTTGGAGTGCCACTTATTATCAACAATTTCCGCATACTGAGGCTATTTTTGAATGGCTTAAAAGTCCAATAATTTGCGAATTTCGTGAAAAATTAGCAATAGCGGAAATAGAAAAAATTTTTGAGAAATTTGTTCCGCTGCTTAAGTTTGCATACCCGCCGCGCAGCAAAACTGGTAAAATTATAGTCCCATTCAGTAGACTGTTCTATTTGGTACAAAAGATCTAATCATTGAGGTTTTGTACCTCAATGAACGCAAGGAATATATTTTACGGAGAGATATTGACATGCCAGCATGGTTTTACAATTTACACGTAGTTACCGCACTTTTTTTAATCTATGCTATTTTTGGTACAATTGGCTTTATCGCCTACAAATTAAATAAAAAATATTTTAAACTTGAAAATCATTCTCCAATTATCACAGTTGCTCAACAAACTAGCATCACATTTGGCACTTTATTTATTGCTTTTTGGATTGCACTAAATTGGCAAACCTTGGACAATTTAAGTCTGGACAGCAAAAGTGAAGCACAAGCAATTCTTGATTTATACAGTAGTACACATGCTATTAACCAAGAACCTCAAGCAAGCAATGTTCGTAATGCAATTGATAACTATCTGAATAGTATCGTTACGGAAGAATATAAATCTCTCGAACAAGGTCAGCTTAATCAACATACGGGTGAATTATTTAATCAGCTTAAACTTGCCGTATATCATTTGCCAACAAAGACACTTGAAGAAAAAATCACTTATTACCACATTACTACTTCGCTTAATACATTAGTTGATTTTCGTTTTAAACGGCTGGATTATGTTAATGGTCAGATGAATGGAGTTCTGTTAATTTTCTTTGTGGTACTCCTTGCTATAATTTGCTTTTGGAGCGCATGTATCAACAATCAAAACCGGAAATTATCTGTCCTGGTGCTCTGTAGCCAATATTTGATAATACTCTCCTCTTCGTGGCTGATTTTAGAAATAGATCGCCCATTTCAAGGCTATTTTAAAGTAGATAATAGCGCTTTTGTTCAAGCACAGCAGCAAGTAACCCAATTAGACTATAAAGAATAATATTTAAGACAGCTACCCCTGTCTCGATCGGAACAATATGAGCCTTAACTCATTCACCACAGAACTTAAAGAACTTTGGACAACTAAATACCTCAGTGAAGATATCTACGCGGGCTTTAGTGTTGCAATTGTCTCGATTCCGCTGGCTTTGGCTATTGGTATGGCATCGAATGTTCCACATACTTTAGCATTAACTACCGCAGTAGTCGGTGGAATTGTCGCAGCTATTTTTGGCAGTAGTCGCCTATCTATCACTGGACCAGCTCTTTCAATGGCAGTACTTACCGCTAATTGTGTTGAAAAACATGGACTGGCAAGCTTAGTAATCATTGGTGTAATCTGCGGTTTACTCCAAATCCTCGTCGGAATCTTAAAATTAGGACGATTTTCTAAGCTAATTCCCTTACCAATCGTGTATGCCTTTACTTCGGGGGTTGGGGCAATCTTGCTGCTTGAAGCGCTACCAATTATGCTGCAAATTCACTCTCATGATGTCTATCATCCACTGGATGTTATAAAAAATCTCATCATCTATATTAACCACATGAATCCTCTCGCCTTTATTCTGGCGCTGACTACTGTTTTCATCGCACGTAAGTTACCCAAATATGCACCAAAATTTCCAGCATTACTAATTGCGGTGCTGATTCCTACTCTAATTGTTTGGATATTTGACCTTAAACAGATTCAATTAGTCGGGGCTTTACCGCATAAATTAACAATTCCAGAATTACCTAATTTTGCAACGATTAACAGCTGGCATTCCTTACTAATTAGCGCAATGGCTATTTTTGTCCTAGCATCATTAGAAACTATCTTATCGGTCCGCTCAATTGATAAATTAGGACTGGGAGACTTACATAACCCTAACCGAGAGTTAATTGGACAAGGTTTGGCCAATATCAGCTCGGCATTACTTGGTGCAATTCCCGCAACAGCACTGCTTACGCGCTCAAAAATTAATATTGAATCTGGGGCAAAAACCAAACGTGCGGCAATCTTTCAATCGCTGATTATTTTGCTAGTAATCTATGCTTTCCCGCAAATACTTGAGAATATTCCACTAGCCGTATTAGCCGGAGTACTTTTTAGTGCTGCCCTATCGATGCTAAATCATCAACAAGCAGTCACTTACTGGAAGCAAGATAAATCCGAGTTTCTAATTTTTAGTGTAACTTTTGTCATGTTGGTATTCACTAATTTGATTGATGGTATTCAAACCGGAATCATGGTTGCACTATTTATCATGGTAATGCGAATGCTTGCCACTAAAAGCAATATCAGATTGTGGAATAATCAGCAAGTAATCCGCATCAGTTTGAGTGGAAATATTACCTTTTTATCATTTGAAAAATTAAGTGAACTAAAGAAACAAATTAGTAAACATGTACAATTACATTTTGTTATTTTTGAATTTGAAAAGCTACAAAGTATTGATAGTGCTGGCTGTCAGCACCTTCTTGATATGATAGAAGAGATAAACGAGGCTGGTTTAAAAGTAATTATACACGGACTTACCCGCGATCAATATAAACTACTCAAATCACTAAATGTAGATGATATCCCATTTGTTAACACGGTCACCGAAAGTGAAATCAAACAGATTCTGGAGACTAGTGGTGTTTCATATACAGCCAATGAGATTCTTAAACAAGGTCTGGAAAAATTTCAGGAGCAATATGCCAAAGACCGCTCGAAATTAATCAATACCTTAGCAAAAGAGCAGCAGCCACATACTTTACTAATTACCTGCTCAGATAGTCGCTTAAATCCCAATGAATTTTTCGCTTCAGGGCTAGGTGAAATTTTTATGGTACGTAATGTCGGTAATGTCGTACCTTGTTATAGCCAAGACATCAAATACAGTGAAGCCGCGGCGATTGAATATGCCATCTGCCACCTAAATATTCGCAATATCATTATCTGTGCGCATACCGAGTGTGGCGCAATTAAAGCATCAATCAAGCATGCTGACAGCCATGACGCATCAGGCTTGGATAACTGGCTACAAATTATCAAAGAAGGATTCAAAAAGCACGCTCCCAGTGACCCTACTGAAGGTACAAAATTAAACCTACTCAATCAAATTGAACATTTAAAAACTTATCCGTTAGTTGAAGATTTGTTGGCTAAAAGCGAAATTACTATCTCGGCATGGATTTACGATGTACATTCGGCACAGATTCTAGAATGGGATGCCAATCAACAAGATTTTCGTTATATTCTAGCACAATCCAACGAGAGCAATTAATAATTCCCTACCATAGTTTAACTAAAAAAGTTGTCCACAAAAGTGGACAACTTTTATTAAATAGATAAGCTATAATAGCATCTGTTTTCTTATTTTCCTCAACAAATTGCCCTTTATTCACCCACACTATTTTTAAGTGTGGGATTTTTTTTGTACAATTACCAAATGGTTACCCGTTGCTCTGGTGCTAAATACATCTTATCACTTGGTTTGACGTCAAAAGCCTGATAAAACCCAGCTTGATTACGAAGTGGTGCATTTCCACGAACTGCTGCAGGTGAATGCGGATCAGACTTTAGATAGACAATTTGCTGCGCTTCACGAATTTTCGCGCGCCAAACACTTGCCCAGTTCATATATAAGCGTTGCTCGCCACTTAAACCATCAATCACTGGAGCTGATTCGCCCTGCAGTGAAATCAAGTACGCTTTATAGGCAATATCCAAACCAGAATTATCAGCGATATTCTCACCCAAAGTTAACTCACCATTAACATGATAACCTTTTATTGGCGTATAAGCATTATATTGCGCTACCAAAGCACTGGTTTTTTGCTTAAAGCGCTCATGATCTTCAGGAGTAAACCAGTCGTGTAGATTACCTTTAGCATCATATTGACTGCCCTGATCATCAAAACCATGACTAATCTCATGTCCGATCACTGCACCAATACCACCATAATTGGCTGCCATATCAGCCTTGGCATTAAAGAAAGGAGGTTGCAAAATAGCTGCCGGGAATACAATTTCATTGAGCTCAGGATTATAGTATGCATTTACCGTTTGCGGTGTCATACCCCATTCACTACGATCAACAGGTTTACCAAGTTTGTTCAATTCATATTGATAACCAAATTTATGTGCCGCAATAATATTACCGATCAAATCATTGGGCTTAATAGTCAGTGCAGAATAATCACGCCAATGATCAGGATAAGCAATTTTAAGCATAATCGCAGCCAATTTTTCTTGTGCTTTAACTTTAGTTGCAGGAGACATCCAGTCTAATGATTCAATACTTTGACGATAAGCAGCAACTAAGTTTGCTACCAACTGCTCCATTTTAGCTTTGTTTTCAGCCGGGAAATATTGTTTAACATATAATTCACCCAATGCTTCACCTAAAGTACCTTCCACCAAATCCACGCCACGTTTCCAGCGCGGTTTATTTTGTGGTACGCCACTAAGCACCGTTCCATAAAATTTAAAATTCTCATCGACAAACGCCTTGGATAAATCAGCGGCAAAGGCATCAGCAATTCTTAGTCGGAAATAAGCTTGCCACGTTGCTAGAGGTGTAGCAGTTAAAATATGATTAAACTGGCTGATATAACTAGGCTGGGAAATTATCACTGAATTAACTTTATCAGCTAGCATACTGCTTTCCAAATAACTTTGCCACGGATAACTTGGTGCCAATTTGTCCAAATCTTTGACTAGGTATTTATTATAGGTTTTGACTGGATCACGGTTTTCAACTTTAGTCCATTGGGCATGCGCTAATTCAGTTTCTAATTCAACGATATTTTTAGCTTCCCCAGTAGCATTTTTATCACCGATCAATGACAGCATTGTCGCAACATGCTGCTGATATTTCTCTTTAGTCGCCACCATGTTCTTATCATCAGTTTTAAGATAATAATCACGATCTGGCAGTCCCAAGCCTGATTGATAAATATCGGCAACCATAATCGTTGAATCCATTGCATCCTGATGTATTGCAAAATCATAAGGTGCACCTACACCAATTTGATTAAACTGTGCAATTAATTGCGGAATTTGTTCAACACTTTTAAGCTGATTAACTTCAGCCAATAAGCCCTGTATTGGTTTACTGCCCAATTGATCTAATTGTGATTCATTCATGAAGCTACCATACATTGCCACAATCTTATATGCATTGGAGTTAGTGGCTAAATTTTGTTGTTTACTTAGCCCATCCAAAATTCCGCGCAATTGCGTCAAAGTATTATCACGAAGTTCATTAAATGCTCCCCACGAGGATTTATCCGCTGGAATCGTAGTTTTGTCTAGCCATGTACCATTGGTGTATTGATAAAAATCATCTTGCGGGCGCACTTTTAAATTACGGTTCGCCAGATCAAGTCCTGAGATCAGCGAGTTTGCTGGTGCAATTTTTTGAGCTTGAATATTTGTGGCTGACTCCATGGTTCCGACTCCCCATACTGAATTAGTTGCCGCGAACAAAATCGCGGTGGTTAATAAACTTTTTTTCATTAAAGTCCTTTCTTTTAAATTAATTATTCTTTCTATGGCTGATGAATATCAAAGTGGTAAGTGTTTGTTATTTCTTAATTCAATAAACTGCGCATCAGAAATTGGGCGTAATATAATTTGACTACGCTTGGTTTCATGAACAGCTTCAGCTACACGAACACTATAAGGTGTAATAAGAACACAATTAGGCAAGATAAACTCAATAACAAAAGGATTATTAATAACTTCACTTTTTATTAAAATTTCACCAGGAGAATCAAAAGTCCAGAATAGATCTTTCCGATGTAAATAGCTAAATTGTTTATTAATGATTTTAATAAGAATTTCAATCGCGTTTGATACATTTTGCTCAAAATCATAACCGTCATTATAGTGTATTACATTGTTTCTATACATTTTAAATTCAAGAAATAATTTGCCAACTTCTTCACTTATAATATTCCAATCTTGTAGGATGAGAATTACGCTATCCCAATTATCAAAACTGTTTTTATTCCATATTTTTTTGTAATGCTTAGTGTGACTATAATGTTTCCTTATCTTAATAACTAATCTGTTTAATATTCTTTCCCCCAAAGCACCGGCACTTGCAATAGCGGGATAAAAATACCCACAAGAATAAGCTTCAATAATTTGAGTCAAAAGACTATAGTATTCTTCTGGTATCCCAATAAAATTTAAATTAAGATCAATAAATCTTTTAAGCTTGTGGTCAAAATTCTCCGCACCAAACCGATTTAAAAAGGACTGTTCTAATAGTTTATTATTCACATTATCATTTTGAAGTAGCGCACTTCGTGTATCTAATACAAAACTATTCGCTAAATACATCGTTGCCAAATTTGGGCAAACAAAATTTGTTAATGCAGGTTCTTTTCCAGATCGCTGGTTTTCAGTTAGTTTAGAATAATCAATATTTATTTCATGTTCTTGATTACATTTATCACACTGTAATTTTGATACTTTTATATTCAACAACAGCTCCCGATTGAAAATTGACTAGAACTTGGTATATTACAGCTTAAAATCCTAGCTCTTTCTGATGTTTAAACGCCAAAACATAAACAACATCTTCAGATGGTACATAGCGGTACAATGCTATATAGCCTGATGCACCAAACTCAATAATTAATTCTCTTAGTTCCGGACTGTCATTATCAGGTCTGCCGATTTCAGGATGCCTTTCTAGCTGTTTAAAACTGGTCGCAATAACTTTTGCAGCACGTGCTGCAGCCAAGTAGTTTTTTGATGCTAAAAACTGACGACAACGCTCCAAGCCCATTACAGCACCTACGGTTACAATTACTCGTGGCATTCAGGTGATTCCGTTTCTTTATCTGTTCCCCATCTACTTAACCAATCCTGAACTTCTTTACTAGTTAGATGTAATCCAGTTTCTTGATAGTTTTCCCATGATTTTAATGCTTCTTGTTTAAAATCTTCCTGTGCTGTTTCTTTTTCAATGTAATTACGAATGGCTTCACACATAACCCAATGAGCTGTGCGATTTTTTAAAGTCGCAAGATGTTGCACTTTAGATTTAAGTTCTTCACTTAATTTTAATGATGTTGCCATGTTTGATAATCCTATAATATCACAAGGTAGTACCTCGTGATATTATAGCACTAAAGTCATCTACTGTAACTTAGTTTTTAGACAAAACAGATTATACTCAATCAGATTCATCATCCTAGGTCGTTGATTTACTCCTCACTTACTAGGTGTAGGCTTCGTCGCAAATCGCCTACTAGTATTTTCACACGCGTGTGTTCGAATCAGTTTGAGTATACCTAAAACTTAAACTTATTTGTATTTGGATAACGCCAGTCGCGAGCAAATGCAGTTGTAGTTAACTTAGGCCCAACCGCGGCTTGTCGCCGTTTATACTCGTTAATCTTTAATAAATGCGCTACTTTAGTCACTGCTTCAGATGGATACCCAAGCTGGATAATGTCCTGTACCGAGCGTTTATGCTCAACCAGCTGCTCTAAGATAGCATCAAGTACTGGATATTCCGGCAAAGAATCCTGATCACATTGATTCTCACGTAATTCCGCAGATGGCGGACGGGTAATAATCCGTTCAGGGATTACCCGCGACTGAGTATTACGCCACACAGACAAAGCAAATACTAAGGTTTTTGGTAAATCTTTAAGCGGCGCAAAACCTCCTGCCATATCACCATAAAGCGTCGCATAACCAGTTGTCATTTCAGACTTGTTGCCCGTAGTTACCACCAGATAGCCAAATTTATTCGAAATTGCCATCAATAAAGTACCACGAATCCGTGCCTGTAAATTCTCTTCGGTAGTATCTTCTGCTAATCCAGCAAACAGCGAACTTAAACTATGCTTAAATTGCGCAAAAATCTCACCAATTACGATTTCTTCATAACCCACCCGCAGAATATTCACCATCTCCCGTGAATCGTCAATACTAATATCAGCAGTAAATTGCGAGGGCATCATTACCGCATGCACTTTATCATGCCCTAACGCATCAACGGCAATTGCCAAAGTTAAAGCAGAATCAATTCCACCCGACAAACCCAACACAACGCCTTTGAAACCATTTTTACTAACATAATCACGTAGCGCCAACACCAAGGCATTATATAATCTAACTTCAACTAATTCAGGATAGTAGCTCATGGCGCTCACCGCACTAAATCCAGCAGCAGAATATTCCAGATATGCTAACTGCTCTTCAAATGCTGGCATTGCAAATACCACCTCACCTTGAGCATCCAGCGCAAAAGAAGCACCATCAAAAATCAATTCATCCTGTCCACCAACTTGATTAACATAGACCAGCGGAACATTATTTTCATTTACCCGATAGCTAGCCACTTTCAGGCGCTCTTCATATTTACTGACTTCAAATGGCGATGAATTAACTACCAAAATCAATTCCGCGCCTTGCTCGACACTTTCGGCAAACGGCACCGTATCCCACATATCTTCACAAATAACTACCCCGCAGTTTATTCCATTTACAGGGAAAACCACAGCTTCTGCACCAGGAGTGAAATAACGACATTCATCAAATACCCCATAATTTGGTAACAACATCTTGTCATAACGCCCAACTATATTGCCATCACGCAAGATAAATAAACTATTATAGTTCTCTCCGCCACTACGGTATGGGCAACCGATCAACATGGTGACTCCATCTATTGCCAGTACGCGATCAAGTTCGTGCTGTGAACGTAGGTAAAAATCACTGCGGAGTAATAAATCCTCAGGCGGATAACCACTAATTGCCAATTCAGGAGCAATGAACACATCCGCACCATTCGCTTTAGCAATATTAATTTGCTGAATTAATTTATCCGTATTACCAGTCAAATCACCGACTGTAGAATTCATCTGATAAATAGCTAATTTAATCTTCTGACTCATTTCTTAACCTTTAGAAATTAACGCAACATACCAGGATATTGCCACAATCCCGCAGTACGCAAGGTATCACGAGCAATCAAAGCTTTTTCCAAACTAGTAGCAGGAACTATATTGGGGGTATTTCCCCAATCCCATGCTACTACATTATTAACGTTTACATCATAATTCAAATTGGCAGCGGCTTGCTCGACTACCGCAGTTGCCCGACGAATGTGACTGGCAGAAGTTACCAAAATCACCTGCTTGGCAGCCAAGTTTTTGATTAATATCATACTATTGAGCGCATTACTTACCGTATCAATTGATTTATCTTCGACAATAACATTCTCTGGCTTAATTCCTTTATCAATCAACCAATTACGCATCAGGAACGACTCAGTAACTCCAGATTGTGCCACTCCACCACTAACGATAATTTTAGCATTAGGATAGTGAGTTGCCACCGATTGCGCAATTTCTAACCGTTTTATTAATTTATCATCCATGCTGCCATCATTATGCAAAGCATAACCCAAAACTAAAATAACTAAATCGCTCCGTCCATCAACCTCACCAGTTTGCATAACATTGATTTGTAAATCACTTGCATCATCAGCAATAGTTAAAGCCTCACGATAACGAATTATCTCAGGACTTTTGACGGGTTTGAGCTTATTCAGATAATTAGCAAACGTAGCGCTTTCACCAGCAGCATTCGCATAAGCAGCTTCATAAACCCAGGTTAGCGGATAATTTGGTGCTTGGCTTTCGATTGCCAAATAAGTTTGACGTGCTTTATTCAGATCACCTTTTAAAACCTGCGTAGCGGCTAAGAAATAGCTTAAATCCAAACGCTCTGGTGCTAACTTATGCGCCTGTAAAAACGAGGCTTCTACCACATCCAAATTACCTTTAATGGTTACCCCAAGAAAAACTTTGCTTTCAAACTGTTTGAGGTCACCACCATTGCTAAAATATGTCAGAGCTTGTTGCTGTAACTGCGTAATTTGCGATTGTTTATCCAGTTGTGACGTTGATAGCACATCGACAGCCAAGACAGATTTCAATAATATTCCCAGCAATAATGCTAGCTTTACTTTATTTAATAATTTCATCTATAACCCAATTTCAAAAATTTAGTAACAACATCAAATCTACTCGATTACAATCTAAAACACTGACGTTTTCAGCACCCGCAACACATTCCCATGAAAGATTTTTTCAATTACTCGCTCGCTAAATTCATTATTCTGCAGCGCCGCTACCAGCTTTGGTAAATCAGCAATTGATTTAATCTCATCATCAATAGAACGACTACTAAAGCCATCAAAATCATTACCAATTGCCAAAACGTCTTCACCAGCTATTTGATAGATATGCTTTAGATGCGCTACCATTTTAGCCAGACGTATAGTTTTATCTTCGCTATCCAAAAAATATGGCACACAATTAACTCCGATCACACCGCCATTATCGGCAATTCCACGAATGAGCTCATCTGGTAAATTACGCGTATGCTCACATAAAGCTCGCGCATTTGAATGACTGGCAATAATCGGTAATTTGGCAATCTTTAACACATCACGTACCCCTTGGTCAGATAAATGCGATACATCTACCATCACCCCCAGCTGCTGCATTCTTTCGACCATTTGATAGCCAAATTCTTTTAAACCGCGGGTTTGGTCAATGCAGCTTGGTACACCAATATGGCTTTCATAATTCCACACTAAGGTAATATAACGCACACCCAATTCATGTGCTTGTTCCAGCTGTCCAATATCGCGAATAAAACCACCTTCTTCAACACAGGCAAATGCGGCCAGTTTTCTTTGCTGTGAAACACGCTCAAGATTTTCAGCATCTTTTACTAACTCAATCTCATCTTGATTTAACTCCAGCTGTTGGGTTAGTAGATTATATAACTTAATGAAGTGTCCCCATGGATCTACCTTATATTTATCACATGCCTTCAAGTTTAACCACAGCACAAAAAACTGCGCCAATGAGTCTGCTTGTTGCAAACGTTCTAGGTCAATATGCAGCTTATTTTTTGCCAAATTGCTAACTGGTACATTTAGAATAAACTCTTGCTCAGGAGAATAAGCATCTGGATCATAATACAGTGCGGTGATAGTATCCGCATGCAAGTCAATTAGTTTCATTGCTTAGCTTTCCAGCAAATGTAAAATAAATTGCCATTCTCCGTCTGTCACAGGCGTAATTGATAACCGATTACCTTTTTGCAAAACCTTCATGGCTGCAAGCTCAGGATATTGCCTTAGCTCCTGAATCGAAATATATTTGGTTTTTTTAATAAATTTAACGTCAACACACCACCAAACTGGCTTTTCCGTAGTTGACTTGGGTTCATAATATTCATTTGCCGGATCAAACTGAAAACTATCGGGATGCGCCGCAGTGCTAATTTCTACGATTCCGTAAATACCAGGCTCTTTGCAAGATGAATGCCAAAATAATGCCTTATCACCAATCTTCATTTGATCACGCATAAAATTACGTGCCTGATAATTGCGAATTCCAAACCATTCAACTGACTGATTGGGGAAATTTGCCACATCATCAATACTAACCTCGCCTGGCTCTGATTTCATTAGCCAATATTGCATAATACTACCTTTTTATTAAAACAATTTCCCGCCATTTTAGCATTAATCCAATTGCAATTGACAGGCTTAGTTGTTACAATCATGGAATCATACATCTGACTTCGTCGTTATGAGGGGAGCTCACTGACTAGCTGTAGGCTTTGTCGCTTGTCACCTACCAGTATACAAACCAGTTTGAGCATTACGTTTTTGATACAGCAGATTTTGTGCTTAGATCGTCTAGCAATAACCAGTTGCTTAGAAAGATTTTGACATAACGAAAATGATTTTATAGAATAGACAGTATGAATTTCTTAAACCGCAAACGCAATATTCTACGCCGCAACAACTTACTTTTCGCACTGGTCATAATTCTCATTAGTATCGGAATTCATTTTTTTTATATGCAAACTGATCTGTCACAGCAAAATAAAATTCGTACTCAATTAAAAAATCAACTGGCACAAAATAAATTGACTACATTGACACAAAATAGCCAAACCTTATTTACTAATAAGATCGATAAAAAAAGTGCCATTTTAACTGATGTTACAGAGCTACATTCTAGTATGATCTTACCCTATCGTGAAGATTACTCGCCTAGTAATGAAACTACAGTAGTAACCCTAGATAGTCTTAGCAGTAATTTATTTCGCACACCAAGAACTGTCACATTCGATAATTTGACTCAGAATATGGAATCAAGTACTACTAGCAGTTTCATTTGCCCGCACGATCTACCCTTTGCAATTAGTTATCAATTGGAATCTACCACTCAAGGCAAAATACTATACGGTCAGGTCTATAAAAATGCTTGTATCGAACAACCGGGAGGAACTGCTAATAATGATATTCTGTACGGAGAGAATCAAAATATTGATAGTTTTGGTAAGACAGAACAAATGACTGCATTCAAACCAATAAATCAACCTGAAGGCTGCCACTTAGCGTTAAATAATATTAAAGCACCAATTAAAATTAGTGAAAGTACAACTATCGTCACGCCAATCACAACTATAGTGAATAATGAACCCATAACTATCGGCTATAAACAAATTACTAACCTTAACATTAACTGCCTGCAAATTTGTAATTCTATGCTTAATAGCATCTGTGCAGCTGGCGACACTATAAATATTGCATACTGCAAACAAACAATTACTGCAGCTTATCAACGTAGCACAGTCTACTATTTACGAAATACCCGACAAAATTTTTGTGCATGCCAAGTCTATAATCCACCTGGAAAATATGCCGCTTACCAATTCACCAACGCAGTTGATATTGAAAGCGCAATCAACTACCACAATCAATTAAGCTCTGTCACCTGTAGCAATTACCAACGGGGTGTCGATTAACTAAGACATTGTTCTGTGGTAAGTTACTGACTTATTTTGTGCGATGCAGCATCTATGGGGTAAAGTTTTCGGCGCATAGAATTTAGCTACTGACTCACTTATATGATAGAATAAACACTCAAAATAATAATATCTAACTTTGAGGGTTAACTAATCCTAATTCAAGGAGAAAAACATATGGCGTACATTGAATCATCTTCAAATAAACAGCCTAGTCTGTTTTCTGCTATTGCAATCGGTGTTGGTTGCATCATCGGAAGCGGGTGGCTTTTTGCCAGTTATAAAGCATCTAAATTTGCTGGTCCCATTGCCATGGGTTCGTGGGTAATTGGAGCGCTGCTGGCTTTACTAATTGCATTACTCTTGGCAGAAATTGCGACCTATTACTCTAAAGAGACTGGTTTGTTTGCTAGATTATTAACGCTAACGCATAACGGCGATTATGGCTTTATCATCTCGTCATCCAATTGGTTTGCTACTATCATTACTATTCCGGCGGAAGCTGAAGCATCGGTACAATACTTAGCAATGGCATTCCCAAAACTTAGTGAAGATGTATTTAATAATAATCACTTCACTCACTTAGGAATAGCTTTGGTTTGCTTAATAATGGTATTTTATGGTTTCTTAAATTATTGGGGAATCAAGTTATTAGCTAAAGCTAATAATACTATTACTGTAATTAAACTAACAGTTCCAGCACTAACGGCACTCATATTCTTTGCCGCGGCATTTCACCCAGGTAATTTCACTGCCTATCAAGGCACAATAGCACCATATGGCTGGGATAAAATGTTTACTGCAGTTGTAACTTGCGGTATTTTCTATTCTTTCTACGGTTTTAGTATGATTACCGTATTTTCGAAAGAATTAAAAAATCCACAACGCAATATTCCACTGGCTCTTGCTGGTTCCGTACTGATTTGCTTGGTAATTTATCTAATGTTGCAGGCATCATTTATTGGTGCAATGCCCACTAATTCGATTGTTAGTGGCTGGCATCATCTAGACTTTACATCACCATTAGCACAGCTAGCAATTATTCTGGGAATCAACTGGGTTGCGATTGTTCTTTATGTTGATGCAATGATTAGCCCATCAGGTACTGGGATTATATATGTAGGTTCAAGTGCGCGGATGTTTACGGGTATGGCAGAAGACAAACAAATGCCATCAATTTTTGCTAAAGAGCATCCAATTCACGGTATTTCACGACTATCAATTTTTGTCACTTTAATCTTTTGTATGATTTTAGTGATATTTTTTGATAATTGGGATAAAATCATGATCGTAGTCTCAGTATTCCAGTTAATTTCATGTTTAGCTGTACCGATTGCATTCTGTAAACTACGTAAAATTGATGTTGATAAACCGCGCCCATTTAGAATGCCTGGTGGTATTGGTTTAAGCTATATTGCATATTTAGTGGTAAGCTACCTTTTAATCCAGTGTGGGTTTATGCCTTTGTTACTGTCTCTCGTGTTTCATATAGTCTTCTTCTTAATTTACTGTTCCGTATATTACAAAACGGTATCTGGCACCATCAAAGCATTTTTATCTTCATGGTCAATGTTTGTGTATATGGCAGTCGTAGCAATATTTGGTTATTTCCAAGACCTTGGTACGCTGACAACTGTGTTTCACTTAATCGCATTTATCGTTATTGCGACTCTGAATTACTACTTCCTGCTTAATCAAAAAGGACATAACCCGCAAATAGTGCGCAACTAAGTTTATTGTTCCTCAATCGGGTAAGACCGCCCTCTCGGGCGGGACTTCCCCACACCACTATATGTGCGTTATCGCATGCAGCTGTTTTAATTAACGTTGTACCAGTAACTTTCTTTCCCAAACGCACTAGTCTGCATTTATCAAACCAGACATTTGACATGGCTATGTGTATATTGTGATTTTAATAGAGGACTTTCATCCCTTGGATGTGCGCCATTGTCTGACGCACGCTGACTAGTTTTATGTTAAACTTTACAGGGAACTAAAATAAGTTTTTCTGCACGTGGCTGGGTCTACCGTTATGCCGTTTATCTGGCAAGCTGCATAGCTGTTATCACCTTCATTCAAGGCAAATAACCAAGTTCTATCCGAGTTAACGCTCAAACTACGTGGCAGATTAAATATCCCAGGCGGATTAATGACACTCCCATCGCTCGTGTCGCATGCAAAAGCATTATCATACACCGCACATGGAACAAGAATATTTTGACTATAACTACTCACGTACATAATACTCGTCGTCGGTACTGAACCCGTTACTACCAGACTGGATGGTTGAGAAACAACATCCGATTGACGACAACTAACAAGACCACTCGCACTTTGGTTTACCTTGCACGCATAAACCATACTCTCGGCAATATTTGTCATCACATATTGATAAGATTCAAATCCTCCCTGAGCATTAACAATCGTCGCCAAAGCAATTGATGATAAACCATTTGCATTCATAGTAGATGGAAAACTATTTATTATGCCATAATTAGCAGCAGTATAGAGATTATTCACCATGCCAACTGAAATATTAACTATTTCACTCTCAAGCGTCGAATAAACCAACGGTGCATTTATCGCGGATGGCGCATAAGGGTTTATAATTACTCCAGAAAAAATACTCCATCTTACATATACATTATAAGTGTTAGCCGTATTATTTTTAGCGGTAACTATATATTGAAGTGGAACATTATTCGTGAAATTATTGGTCGTAACTCCACTAACTTGAACTAGATTATTAACTTTCACCGATTTACCTGTATTTGTAAACGTAGCTGCCAGCCCATTCAAGTTTGCCCCATATGGAAGGGTAACGTAAATGTTATTATCGTTGTTGTTAATCAAGCCACTCACCCCATTGATCACAAACGAAGTGATCTTGGCAGAACTCTCTGGATTAAGAGCAGGTGTTGATAACAACCGATTCGACTGAAGCCCAGATGCGGGGTTAATTTTTGAACAAGTTGACGCGCCACCAGTTGGAATTAAACATTGAAAAATTGAAGGTGGCGTCGGCGGTATTTCATTAGCAGTAATAAATAGAGTTATCCCTCCGCTACTTTCAAAGGCAGAGATGCTTGAAGCACCTTGCGGTAGTGATAGATTACTCTCACTAATATTACGGCACGCAGTTAGCTGCGATTCATTAGTAACGCTACACATAGTAATATCCGAACTAACATTGCTGGTTAAAAAGGCATAATTACCAGCAAAGCTAATCGCGGTTGCCTGCGAAATAACTGGTTTTATCGTCACAGTAACAACATAATTTCGTGTGCCACCATTGGCAGCATGGACAACATAGGTCACTGGGTTGGTGAAGTTATTTGGTGTTACGCCATTCACCTGTACCACGCTAGCAACTGTAACACTTTCACCATCAGTTAGATAGTCTGCGATCAAATTAGTTACATCACTAGTGCCATATGGCATGGCAACCGCGATGGTATTATTATCTTGATCAATCACGCCAACGGTACCACCAAGTGAAAATTCAATCATATGATTGTCAGAATTAAGTGCGACAGTTACGGTCACTGTATAATTCTGGGTACTGCCATCGGCTGCAGTTACAGTGTATGTAACTGGATTAGTGAAATCATTCGGCGTTACACCACTTACCTGTGGCGTAGCACCGACAGTTACACTTTGACCGGTGGTAGTGAAGGTTGCAATCAATGCCATTACATTCGTTCCATAAGGCATGGTTACCGAAATATTCTGTCCACTAATTACACCTGCAGTACCATTTAATGAGAATGAAGTTATAGCGTTGGCGCTGCTTGCCGCAACAGTTACTGTCACAGTATAATTTTGGGTACTACCATCTTCTGCTATTACAGTATAAACCACCGGATTAGTAAAGTCATTCTTTGTTACACCGTTAGTTTGAATCACGTTATTGACTTTAACTGATTGACCTGTTGTAATATATGTTGCTACCAAGTCAGTTACATTAGTTCCATACGGCATAGTCACTGCGATATTTTGTCCAGTAATTACACCACTAGTACCATTTAGAGAAAAGAACGTTATCGCTTTGGTATTTGGCTTTATTGAACCACTAACCAAAATAGTAAGCGGGTTAAGTGTCGTAGCTACACCGCCAGCAGCTGTCGAAACCGCAGTTGGTGTTATTAGATAGGTACCTGGATAGGTATTTGCAGATGAAGCAATTGTAACCTGACACTGGTCTGGTGCACCACTACCAGCGGTCCCAATAATGCATGGAGAAGGAGTAGTGATTATATTAATACCATAGCTTTCACTCACATTTAACCTAGTCTGTAATTGCAGATTAGTCGCAAAAGTTACGTTATAACTCTCATTGGAGCTACCGCCTTCAAGATAAATACTTACATGTGCAGGATTACCGCTATTAATCGGTAAATTATTTTGTGAAATATAGACGGCTGAACCGTTAGGAAGATATCCTATTTGAGTTGGTGTGCCACTACCATCAGCATCAGCACCATTACTACCACTACGGCTACAGCCGGCTATAAAAATCACAAATAATAAAAGAAATAGATTAATTATTTTTTTCACCAAGAACCCCTTCAGAATATTACATACAATCAATACCAATAATAAGCATAGTAAAAATAAGGCACAATTGTAACGAAAGGTTCTGCGGCTCACAATCACCATTTTAGGTGAGGTAATACAAATAGGCAAATAAAACAATGTAAAGCTACAAAATAAACTTAAAGGTTCTGGACAAGAGGATTGATTTTGTATAATTAACCTACAGAATCATACTGTTTTAACCAAGCAGCAAGCTTATCCTCCAAAACAATTACAGATGGACGCCATAGTGATTCTGGAATAGAGTCCGGAAACCCTCTAGCAATGGCGGTCTCAATTAATAATTTGGTATTTACAAGAGGAAGTAAAAATTTCACCCGCAACTGATTCCTAATTATTGCAGCCACGGTTTCGCGTTTGATTTCCAATATTTCAGCAATTTGTCCTTGTGTGATTCCACTAATCAATAAAAAAAGTACTTCCTCTTCTCGTCTTGAGAGTTTTATATTCGAGATCGTATTTTCAGATACTTTTTTATTATTAAGCAGGTTCTGCATATATTCATGGTATCCAGCTAAACGATAGTTAAACGCTAGTGTTTGAATTGCAACTACTTTTTTAGCTAAATCAAAAATGGGTACAAATATAACCAAGTAACTTTGAATTCCACGATCATATGGTAATGAATCAATGTAGCTCACTGAATGAGCATTTTTAAAAACATATTGTTGTATTCTGAAAATTTTGCGGGCATAATGATGAATAGCGGTCATATTTATTTCGGTATACCATTTACCAAAATACCAAATGGCGGTATCTATTCTGGAATAATATTTATAGCTAGAACCAAGCAGGTCAACTGCATGAGATAGACCGATTGAACGAGCACTAAGAGTGGTACTCATAATCACTTCATAACGAAAATCTACAATTGTCGAGTACAACGAAGCGTCTATTGATGGTTGAAAAAATGGTTTAATTACCTCCTGTATATACTGATCTGACTTTTTAACATCCATGGGTAAATACTCCAAATTACCCTGCACAAGCCAGTTTTGCTCTAGTAAATGAAATATTTGGCAATCGTAACTACATCCAGTTAAGCTGCTTGTCGTATCCTGAACATAATTATAAACATTTAAACCTAATTTAATTCCGGCATTCAAAGTTTTGACAGATTTTTTATCAATAAATACTAATATTTCCTGACAATATAACTGATAAAAAGTATAATCTATAGCCCACACTAGGCTATCAGCAATTTCTGCCGCTCTAAAAAAATCCTCCAACAAGATTATTTTAAGGTTTGCCAACGTGCTATCTTGAGCAACCTCAATCCAAATCATAGCTGCTAGTTGACTACTCCGGCGATCAATCACCCCTACGGCAAACATTTTGCCAGTTGTGTACTCAGCAAGAGATGATAGACAAAGATTCATTACATTTTCAATAGAGCTATCACAACTGGGATTTTTAAAATGGTATTGCTGAACAAAATATTTAATTAACTCACTATCTTCACCAGTGAATTTTCGAGCATAGAAATGACTAGAAATAAACCAATCAGTATCTTTTGTAAAATCAAGCATTTCCATAACTCACATTCTTAATTTGAATATATTTTCTTTTATTCATCTCAAGGAGCATAAAACTAAAACCTGATGACTTCAATTCTGTAATTCATTCAACCACTTACAGCCCAGAAAATAATTAACCACCTGAATTAATTTTGAATAATTCAGTATCTACCCCTTTAGTAGTACATTACAGCAACCTACTCTAAGATGAAATAATACCGCTCATTTCACTATCATCCTCCATGTTATTACCACAATGTCTCGCCAACAATATTTCTCCATCTTCAAATTTGTTTACTTCAGCAACTATGGACATGCCATTTTCATAGGTAAATTTAAGTTTATGAAATTTTATTTACAATTCGGTTCTATCTTCATTAACTAGAAATAGACTAGGTAAACTACGTTTCATTGATTACCTTTATAAATCGCGAAAATAACCTCAATATTAATAATTTTCAGGAAAAAAGTTTCGTTCAACCATCTCAATTAAAATATGAATAATTTTTATATGTAATTCTTGTACTCGATCTGCGAAGGCTCCTGCCGGAGTACAAACAGAGACATCTGCTAACTTGGTTAGCTGGGAACCTTCTTGCCCGCTTAAACCAATCACCGACATTCCCAGCTCTTTTGCTTTTGCCACAGCTTGCAACACATTCTTACTTGTCCCGCTAGTGCTAATAGCCAACAAGCAATCACCTGGCTTACCGTGCGCATCCAAGTAACGTGAAAAAATCTCCAGATAACCATAGTCGTTTCCAACGCAGGTTAGATGCCCTGGATCAGCAATAGCAATTGCAGGCAATCCTTTTCTTGGTTTACGATATTGACCAGTCAACTCTTCTGCAAAATGCATGGCATCACACATTGAGCCACCGTTACCACAAGAAAAGACCTTACCTCCCTGGCTAAAAGTTTCAATCAGTAATTTAGCCGCGTTATGAATGGAATTGATACCATCAGTATCATTTATTAACCGTTCTAAAGCGCGTTGAGCCTCAGTTAAACTATTCAAAATATCATTTACCATAGATGCACTCATTATAAAATTTAATTATCAAAATCTTGGTGTTTATTTCTGTATACACGAAAAGCAAAGACACCCAATGCAACCAAAGCCAATCCAATACAGATATAAAACATCATAACAAAATTTCGCGCTTGTGGTGGCTGACTTAAGTTAATACATTGTTGAATTTGTTGACTCTCTGCGTTTAGAATCTCTTGTTGTTGACGCAAGTAAATTGTGCTTTCATAACTACTCTTACCATTACAGACAACGTCATAATAAGTCTTACTATCATTGTCCTGAATCAAGCCACTACTTTCCTCTATTACAGAAGTTCTTTTGAGGATATTTGGCCCATAAACCACAGCAGGACATAGATTTAAACTGGCGATAAACTGCTGTGTGATAATTACTGACTCAGGAAACTGCTGGCTTATCCCGCGATAGCGCTGGTTACAATGGATACTAGCTGATGCATCGGCTTTAAAATGAGTTATTTGAGATGATCTCTCACATTTAATTTGATAACCATAAGCCGTAGCATTATTTGTACAAAATTGCTGATAGAGTTGTAAAGAACCATCTTCATCTTTGACCGCCGTTGTTTTACGGTGTTTATGCGAACCACCAACACCAAACAAACTATTAATTGATCCAACAAAGCTGGCATAACTAGATCCAATACAACAAATCAATACAACTAAAACCAATCTACGCATTCAACTAATTTCCTCAAGTTACATATTACCCAGACAGATTCAAAATACTAGTAGGCACTTTGCGACGATGCTTACAACACGTAAGTGAGGAGCAAAGCACGACCTAGAATGAAGAATTTGTTGGAGTATACTACTAACTACTTAATTTTTGTTCTAATGCGGAATAATCATCCTGCATATTCTCAAAATACTTAATTGTTTTAAGACGTAGGTCATACGCTGCTGGCTCATCACAAACAATTAGCGCTTTACGATGATATTGCAATGCTGTAATCGGGCACATGCTGGATACGGCACCTTCAATAGCTTGGTAAACTGCTGGGGCTTTAGCCAGTCCTTTAACCATAATCACCACATCTTTAGCTTG
Source organism: uncultured Neisseria sp. (assembly GCA_964611845.1). Lineage (GTDB taxonomy): Bacteria > Pseudomonadota > Gammaproteobacteria > Burkholderiales > UBA11063 > Aquella. The sequence goes on along the minus strand of CAZTBH010000009.1, from coordinate 17,941 downwards.
CATGACAGTATCAATTCCGATAGTTAATGCTAATTTGGGAGTTTTACTAATATCTCCGTCAAAGAAACGTGAATTTGCAATAATCGTAGATAAATTAAGATCTTTACTGCGAGTTTTTGAGGCTAATGACGAGCCTGGCTCGTTAAACGCTAAATGCCCATCTTCACCAACACCACCAAGTTGCAAATGAATACCACCTAGTTTAACAATTTGTTCTTCATATTTTTCGCATTCAGCATCTAAATCAGTAGCATTACCATCTAATATGTGAATATTGGCAGGATTAATATCAATGTGCTCAAAAAAATGATGGTGCATATAGTAGTGATATGACTCAGGATGATCTTCAGCTAAACCAACATATTCATCCATGTTAAACGTTGCAACATGTTTAAAACTAACTTTACCAGCTTTATTTAATTCAATTAATTCACGGTACATATCCAACGGAGTAGAACCTGTTGGCAAACCCAACACAAATAAGCGATCTGCACTTGGGTTAAAGGCATTAATTTTATTGGCAACATAGTGAGCAGCCCATTTACCAATATTATGTTTTGAAATCAATAATCGCATGATAACTCCCTTAAGTTAAGTTTTGTAAGTATAATTGTTCTAATTCATTCAATAATCGCTTGCTGGACACCGGATAGAGCGTTTTTAACTCCTGCGCAAAAAATGAAATACGCAGTTCTTCAATTTTATATTTAAAATCATAAAGTTCGCGCACAACAATTTTGTTACGCGATTCTAATTCGTCGACATAATTATACCATTTATCATAAATCTGATTAACCTCATCTTCGAGAACTCTATCACGTTGGGAAGACTGTGAATATTTGCTCATCCGTAGCAAAATAGCTTGTAAATAACGCGGATAATTTTGCAAATTAACAAAACGGGTAAAAGATAAAAACTCTGGATAAATTAAGTCATCCAACTGAAAATTAATGGATTCTGATAATGGATGTTTCGCTAGCTTTAACTTTATTTCCTGGTACAATTTAGCAAGCGCCGCTAAATAACTACTAAAATCTTGTAAACAAGGACTGACTTTGGCACGAATAGCAATCACCATGGCTTGAAACTCATCTGCGCTTAATGCAGTGGCTTCAGCCATAACTTCATTAATTGCCATATTTAAAACATAATTACTACAACTTAACGTCAACTCATCTTTAGTATAAATGTTAATTAATGCCATCGAAATTTCAGCAAAACCATTTAGCTTTTTACTCAAAAGGTACTTTTGTTGCTCTTTAAGTTGCTGTTTGATAAGTTGTACTAAGCCACGATAACTGCTAGCATGAGCTTTAGCTAATTCTGAGACCACACCAAAACTAACACTGCCATCCTTTTCGACAATCAGGCTATTATAACCCGTTAATTCTTGTTTACCTGTACCAAGTTTAACTTCCTGTAGTAGCTGCTGCAGTTCTGCTATATAGCCATTAATATTACTAACCTGATGCTTAGAACTATGTTTAACCACGATCTCATTTAAGCGTGGAGCTAATTTAAGCCTAAGCTCAGCTAAATCATCACCGGAAGCGATAACTTTTTTATTATCAACGATCCTAAAATGACAACGTAATGGGACTGGGAATTCAATTTTTAATAAATCAGGATAACTAAGCTTAATTTTTTTATATTGTTCGCTATAATTAATAAACTGTTGTAAAAAATTTTGTTCACTGTCGGCAAATTCTAAAAACTCGCTAATTGATTCTTGCTGTGGATTAAACTGCAGGCGTTGTGATTTAGGCAGAGCCTTAATTAAATAAGTAACTTTATCGCGAATCAAACCCGGCACTAACCACTGAAATAAATTTTCATCAAGCAGAGTTAGTCTCGCTAATTCAATGATTGCAATTACACCATCTTCAGCACTACTATGATCAAACACATACTTAAGTTTAATTTCTTGCTGCTGATTAATAATTGAATCTGGAAATAAATTAACCGTAGTAGTACTCGAGTTAAGCCGTTCAATCATTCTATCCAGATTAATTTTAAGCTTGGCTTCATTTTGTATAAGAAACTGCTCTAAACTTGGTACATCAAATACATCAGCTGGTAGCTGGGCATTATAAAAAGTATAAAGTTCATCTTCCATAATGGTTAGAGAAGTACGTAACTTATCTTCCAGCTTTTCCAACTCACGGATAACCTGCTGATTATGCTGCAAAAAAGCATAATTTTTCAACATTTGATTGGCAGCTAAAGCTTCACGAATAAACACTTCACGCGCTAGCTCGGGATTAAGCGCCCCAAGAGATACCTTAGTCTGACTAATTTGTAAACCATAAAGTAAAGCCGATTTGGTTGCCACCACCTCACCACGTTTTTTATCCCAATTTTCATGACTATAAGTATATTTGTATAAATGTTGCGCAACCTGATTTAGCCATTGTGGTTCAATAAAAGCACTATTACGCGCGTACAAACGTGAAGTTTCAACTAGGTTGGCGGTTACCATCCATTTAGCACCATCAACAATCGCAGATGGATGAATCAAAAATTTGCGCCCATTGGTGCTCAAGTAATAATTTTCAACTATATCACGCTGCCCAATATTTACGACAAACCCAGCTAATAATGCCGTATGTAAATTGGCATAACTTGCAGGAGAGCTATTTTCCCGATAGCCAAGCGCGGTTACTGATTCCTTTAATTGACGATGTAATTCATGCCATTCACGCAGACGCAGTAAGGAAACAAACTGTTTATGACAAACTTCCAATAGTTTTTTATTGGATTTTTTGTGTGTTAATTGCTCATGATACCAGCGCCAGAGATTAAGAATCTGCATAAATTCAGATTGTTTATCCGCCCAGAGAGCATGACGCTCACGGCTTAGTTGCTGCTGCTCCAAAGGAAATTCCCGTGGATCTTGTATCGCCAAAAAGGCAACGATCACGAGCGCTTCCGACAAACAGGCAAACTGCTCGGCCGCAGCGATTAAAACGCGCGCTAGCTGCACATCTACCGGAAGCTGAGCTAATTTGCGTCCAAGTGGCGTAATTTCATTCTCTTCACTAATCGCGCCAACTTGGGACAAAGTACGAAACCCATCGTTGAATGCTTTATTCTCCGGCTGATCTAAAAATGGAAAACTAGCCGGATCACCAAGATTCAGACTTAGTAAGCGTAGGATAACATTTGCCAGATTACTCCGCAATAATTCCGGCTCAGTAAATTGTGGACGAAGGTTAAATTCTTGCTCGCTAAATAAGCGTACGCATAAGCCATGACTCACACGTCCGGCACGTCCGGCGCGCTGGCGGCTTGATGCTTGCGAAATCACTTCAACTTGTAATTGCTCAACCCGATTGCGCAAACTATAGCGTTTAACCCGTGCAATACCACTATCAATTACAAATTTAATTCCAGGAATAGTCAAAGAAGTCTCGGCAATATTAGTTGCCAAAATTATTTTTAAGCCACCATCATTACTAAAGATTTTTGCTTGCTCTTCATTATTTTGCCTTGAATATAATGGTAATAAAGTGCAATGCTTAAGATCGGTTTTGCGCAAATAATTGAGGCAGTTTTTAATCTCGCGCTCACCTGGCAAAAATACCAAGCCATTCCCGCGTTCAACAGATAAAGCAGCATCAATTGCTTGATAGATCGCTTGATTGAGATTAACCTCATCATCTTCTTCACTATAAGGTTGGTAAATAACATCCACGGGATAGGTTTTACCACTGACATTAACCAAAGGGGCGCCACCAAAAAAGCTCTGGAGTTTCTCATTCTCAATAGTTGCTGAAGTAATGATAATTTTCAAATCAGGACGGCGTTTAACCAGCTGTTGTAAATAACCCAAAATAAAGTCAATATTTAAGCTACGTTCATGAACTTCATCAATAATTAAAGCAGAATACTGTAAGAGTAATTTATCATTCTGAATTTCTTGTAATAATATTCCGTCAGTCATTAATTTAAGCATCGTTGAATGGCTGGTACGATCATGAAAACGCATTTTATAGCCAACCAGATTATTTTCATGATTCTGGCAGCCTAGTTCTTCTGCAATCCGCGTAGCCAAGGAACGCGCCGCAATTCGTCGCGGTTGCGTATGCCCAATCAAACCATTAACCCCGTAGCCTAATTCAAGTAATACTTTGGGCAACTGTGTAGTTTTACCCGAACCAGTTTCACCACAGACAATAGTTACTTGATTAGTAGAAATTACTTGTTTAATGTTATTTACATCTTGGCTAACAGGTAATTCCGCGGGATAGTTAATTGCAGTCTTAACCAATAAATTTTGACGTAACTGCAGATTAGCTAACTCATACTGAATAGACTGGACTAATTTAGCAAGCTTTGCTGGCTGTTTTTCTAAGCGTTGTAATTGATTCAACCAATAGCGTTTATAGGTTGAGTTAGTCTGTTCAATCAGACTAATAAGCTCTAAATGATTCATATTTCCATTACATTAAAAAAGCTTCACAAAAGAGTGAAGCTCTAAAATTAAGTTTGTTGGCGCAACCAATCAACAATTTGTTGATCAAACTGCTCGGTTAACTTATTGATACCTTTTACATAGCCATCTGGACCAACCGCGGTTGGTTCTTTTCCATCAAATATTTTGCTGGCAATAACTTTATTATTTTCTAAGTCAATCAATTCGGCTCCAATAATAAGTCGTGCTACAGCATTTTGATTATTACCATCCATTTCTTGGCGCATTACTATTAAAAATGTAATTAAACGATAACGGGCATCAACCAATGCATGACTGGTGGCAATATTTTTAAAGACACATGATGTAGCTATTTTTTTGCCAAGCTCCTGTGACATTAGCTCAGTCGGCGAAGAAATCCATTGACTGTATCCAAAAGTATTAATTTGATAGCTGCTCTCCACATTATAATACATTTTATTTAAGTCATAAGGTGGATAAGCACGCATCGGCGAAATATAAATGAGATTATCACTATGTGGATTAGCACAATTCACACCGCTAGCACTTATTGTTCTATCCATTATCTCATAGTTAGCCACCGGACGTTGTTGTACTGGACTCAAAATGCCACAACCAGCAATAATTAATACAGGTGTTAACAAAATCAGTTTATTAATTAATTTACGCATTGCTTATTCTCCCGGTCCGGCAACAGGTGCCGCTTTTCCACGCACAATTGCTGATGGATCTTGATTAATTGTTTTGATTAATTCATTAAATTGAACTGTCGCATTATTCATATTGCCAACCATTTGGTTAAGATTAGGCAACAATACCGTATTTACATTGCGCAAGGTGTTATTTTGCATGGTATTTAAAACTTTATCCAACGAGACACTATTTTGTTGTAAGGATTTGGACAAGCTGCTTAGTTGAGTAATTGCTTCATTTAAATGTTGTGTATTCTGGTTAACATTACTCAAAACTTCACCAACCATATTAATTGACGAAGCAATACTATCTGATTGTTTCGCCACTGCAGATGAAATTTTATCCCAGTTAGCAATAATATTGCCCACGTGGTCAAGATTTTTCTCATTCAGCAGCGCTTTCACCTGAGAAGAAATATCTTTAACATTAGTAGTCACACTCTGAGCTTGTTCTGAGAGACTGAATAATAATGAAAGTTGCGCTGGAATCTGCGGATAAGGTTCGCTGTTATGCGGCTTAATTGCGACGAATGATTCTCCTGGGCTCAAATTCAATGCTACATACGACATACCAGTCACACCTTGAGATTTCAAGGTTGCAAAAGTTGCAGTAGTAACATTTATGCCTTGAGTAATATTTATATCAACAGTAACATTACGAGGGTCAGTATTATCCAAAGTAATGGCCTTTACTTTCCCAACTTCAACTCCATTATATTTTACTACTGAATTGGTAGTAACACCGTCAACTGGTTCATGGAAAATTATGCGATACGTATCATAGTTTTTACGATTTGAGGCTGAAAACCATAACAACGTTGCTACAATTAACCCCATACCCAAGAGAACAAACGTTCCCACAATCAAATACTGCTTTTTATTCCTCATTCAAGGGACCTTTCTTGCCTAGAATAATACGCTTTGGTAATTTTACCGCGCGTTCCGTTAAAATACTCATATAAATCTGGAATATCAGGACGATTAGCTGCATTTATAACGCTATCATGAAGCATTACTTTTTTATTACTTAAATAGATAATCTCATGACTGGTATGCCAAATAGAATCCAGATCATGGGTAATCATAATAATCGTCAACCCCAATTGCTGTTGCAAATTAATCATAAGTTCATCAAAGAGCGCGGCACTATTAGGGTCTAAACCAGCAGTTGGTTCATCTAAAAATAGAACCTTTGGATCTAAAGCAAGCGTACGTGCCAAAGCAACTCGTTTTTGCATACCAGGGCTAATTTCTTTTGGATATTTGTTGTACGCCACGCTATCCAAACCTGTAATGACTAATTTTTGATAAGCCAACTCTTTAACCGTTTTATAAGAAAAATCAGTGTATTCCAAAATTGGAAACATCACGTTTTCAAGTACCGTATACGAGTTATACAACGCACCTTGTTGAAACATCATTCCCATCTGGCTTAGTGCCCGTTTAGTATAAGGATCTTCTAAATCATAACTGGAGATTTTTTCCCCCATCAAATAAATTTCACCTTCGCTAATTGGTTGTAACATCAATATTTCACGAATCAAAGTTGTTTTACCACATCCGCTAGCACCAATAACCGTAATGATTCGATCAGGATAAATCGTTAAATCTAGATTTTTATGAATCCATTCATCACCAAATTTAGTTCCCAGCTTTTTGATTTCAATAATCGGTTTTTCATGACTAACTCGCATTAAACCCCCATTGCTTTAAAGAGAATTGCAAATAATGCATCAACCACGATAATCAAACAAATAGATATAACTACGCTTCTAGTAGTTTGAATCCCAACACTGTCTGCATTTGATTTGACTCTAAAGCCGCAAAAGCACCCCACCATACCAATAATCCAGGCAAAGAAAAAGCTCTTAACAATACCAACCCAGAAATTATTAATTGAAACATAGGTTTGTAAGCGCATAATAAACAGTGAATAATCAACGCCGAGCAAAGGATTGGCAAAAAACATTCCACCTAACATACTCGCTGCATCTGAAAGCATCGTCAAAATAGGTAGCGCAATAACTAAGCCAATTACTTGAGGCGCAACCAAACGACGCATTGGAGAAATACCCATGGTCTGTAAAGCATCAATTTCTTCTTGCACTTTCATCGTGCCAATCTGTGCTGCAATTGCTGACCCAGTGCGTCCTGCAACAATAATTGCGGTGATTAGCGGAGTTACTTCTCTAAGCATTGCAATTCCAAGAAAGTTAACCACATAAACATTGGCGCCATACATCACAAATTGCGGAGCCATTTGATAAGTTAAATTTACGCCAAGCAAAAAACAGAGCATAGCACAAATTAAAACACCACCAATTCCTGCCCTTGAGATAGTGTCCAAAATTCCCTGCACATACAATGTATATTCTTTTTTAAATAAGGTCACAAATGTATAACAAAGCTGACCAAAAAAAGAAATTAATTGTAAGGCTGTATGCCAAACATGAACTAGATCATCAAAAGTTTTTCCCACCCAACTTGACTCTTCAATAACCCTAGCCGATTTTGCGGCACTTTGTTTAAGCTGTTCATTTAAATCAAACAGTTTTTGATCCTCGGGAAGCAATAGCAATTGTTTTAACTGATTCTTGTTTTTAGCTAAAATACCTAACAAACGGTTTAAAAAATAAACCCCTGCGGTATCTAAATACCTAATTCCCTGACCATTTACCAATAAGTTTTGATTCTTAATAGAATTTACAGCAGCTAAAATATTTTCATCAATGGCAACCCAACTCCACTCACCACTTAGGACAAGGGTACTGGACGAAGCATCAAATTTGATCGCTGCCAAAGAAAGATCAGCTTTTCGTTTCTCTGTTATTTTTTTATACATATTCAACCATTCTGATTGTCATTAACATTGAAATCCTGAGATGAGGTTAGTGCCAGCGAAGACTCAGCGTGATCTACAACTTTACCTTTATCACGATAGCCAATTCTGAATATCCATAAAAAATAGCTAATTATTGTGTAAAGCACAAAAAAGCCATAGATAACTTCCTCGGGATAGTAGAATAAAAACACCAACAATGCCAAAAACATTAATAGCGCTCGAAATGGTGCAGTTTGATGAAAGTGAAACTCTTTAAAGCTATAAAACCTCACATTACTAACCATTGATAACCCAGCAAGCAAGGTTACAAATAAACCTAAGATAACCATGAAAAGAGAACTAAAATCATATTCAGCACAAATGTAAACATAACCAACAACTAATGCTGCCGCTGAAGGTGACGGTAATCCTTGAAAATATTTTTTATCAATGACACCAATCATCACATTAAACCGAGCTAAGCGTAACCCTGCACAAGCACAATAGACAAATGCTACTAGCCAGCCAATTTTACCTAGGTTATGCAAACCCCAGTTAAATACGATCATTGCAGGTGCAGCACCAAAGGCAACCATGTCGGCAAGACTATCCAGTTCAGCACCGAATGGTGAGGAAGTATGAGTCAAGCGTGCTACCCTTCCATCTAAGCTATCCAGTACCATCGAAAATAATATTGCCAAACCAGCATGGTAGAAATCGCCACCAATCGACTGCACCATTGCATAAAAACCACAAAACATTGAGCTTAGCGTAATCATGCTTGGAAGCAGATAAATTGGTGAGCCTTTTGCCCGTTGGTTACTAATTTGCGACATCTTTAGTCAACCTTAGCTAGAACAGTCTCTGTAGCTTTAACTTTTTGACCAATACTAACTAACGGCGTAGCATTTAATGGTAGATACAAATCAACTCGTGAACCAAAACGAATAAAGCCATAGCGCTCACCGCGTTTTAACCACTCACCAGCTTTTGTATAACATAAAATACGTCTAGCCACTAAACCAGCAACTTGAACAAAAGTAATTTTTTGACCATTAGTCATTTTAACAATCACTGCATTACGCTCATTTTCGGTTGATGCCTTATCGAAATCAGCATTTACAAATTTACCAGCAAAATACTTAACATCAAGAACCTCACCATCAACTGGTGAACGATTGGAATGAACATTAAACACATTCATAAAAACACTAATTTTTAATGCTTCAACTTGCTGATACTCATCAAAAGCTTTTTCGATACAAATTACTTTGCCATCTGCTGGAGACAGAATTGCACCAGCATCTTGCGGAATAGTACGCGGTGGATCACGAAAAAACTGCACCACAAACGCAGCAATCAAAATAAAAGGTAATGCGGCAACGATATTAGTTAACCACAGAATTACTAGTGCCAAACCTACACTAAGCGCAATAAATGGCCAGCCTTCTTTGGCAAATGATGGGTGAGGATAATGTTTCAATCAGTGCTCCTATGTTTAAAAGTTAATCTTGAATATTTTTTATTATATCATTAATATCACCTCGGCTGGTCGAATTATCAACTGCCGCTGGTGCGCTACTGTCAGTTTTAGCAGCTTGATCCGCAATTGGATCACTGGCATTAGAATCCTCTGGACTTAAGCCATCGCCACTCTCTTCTTCGCCAAGTTCACCAGATGCATTATGCTTGCCAATGATACTACCTTCATAATAGTACTCTGTGTCTCCCTTCCAAGTTCCACCATCTTCTGTGACAATACCACTAGGCATTGCCAGTTGTCGTTCAGGAAGAGTAGGTAATACACTACGCATAAAATCAATCCAAATCGGTAATGCAAGTGTTGCACCAAATTGGCGACCTAAGCTTTTAGGCTGATCATAGCCAACCCATGTTATTGCTACCAGATCAGGAGTATAACCATCAAACCAAACATCTTTGGCATCATTAGTTGTTCCAGTTTTACCGGCAACATCACTACGATGTAACTCACGCCAAGCACGTGCTCCTGTACCATATTTAGCAACGTCTTTTAAAATACTATTCATAATAAATGCGTTACGTGGATCAATGGCAGGCGATTGTTGGCTAATATCACTCGGCTGAGTTTGCGCCAATAATTTGCCATTTGTATCAGTAATCTTATCAATAAAATATGGCTGTACTAAATACCCACCATTGGCAAATACGGCATAAGCTTGTGCCATTTGTAGTGGTGTAACTTCATTAGCACCTAGAGCCATGGTTAAGTACGGCTGAAATTGTGATTCCGCAAAACCAAATTTAGAAACATAACTAATTGCATATTGCGGTGAAATTGCATTTAGTATTTTGACTGTAATCAAATTCCGCGATAATGTCAACCCTTGACGCAATGATATCGGTCCAAGAAACTTGCCATCATCATTTTTAGGACACCATTGACCGCCATCATTCCCACCGGGAAAACACACCTGACTATCATCAATAATAGTCTCAGTTGTAAATCCCTTTTCTAACGCCGCAGAGTAAATAAACGGTTTAAAACTTGAACCGGGCTGACGTTTGGCTTGCATGACATGATTAAAACTGTTTGCCGTAAAGTCAAATCCACCCATTAATGCTTGAATCGCGCCACTTTGTGGATTCATAGCAACCAATGCGCCCTGAACCTGAGGAAGTTGACTAATTTGCCATTGATCATTATTTTGACGCACCCTTATTACTGAACCCGGTAAAATTGATTTCCCAGCAGTTCCTAAATATTTATGCACCCAGTCTAATTGTTTACCGCTAAAAGTAAGATGATTGCCATTGCGTAATATAACATCAATCGAGTCTGGAGTAACCTGCAGTACAATTGCCGCGAATAAATCACCATAATCAGTTATGCCATCAAATAAGCCCAGCGCAGTTTGATCCAAAGTACTATCTGGTGAAGAAGGAGTCAAATCAACACGCTGCTCTGGTCCTTGATAACCATGAGTTGCATCATAATTTAAAATACCTTTGCGCAGTGCCGCATAAGCAGCTTGCTGTAATTTGCTATTTACCGTGGTATAGACTTTGAATCCTTGCGTATAAACTGCATCACCATAAGTCGGATAAAGATATTGACGAGCCATTTCTGCAATATAGCTACCAGAATCAGTAAAGTCTTTAACCGTGCCACGCGCAACAATAATTTTTTGCTTCACAGCCCCATCGTACTGTTCCTGAGTAATATAACCATGTTTTAGCATCCGCCCCAGTACATACATTTCACGCTCATGTGAGCGCTTAGGATTTACAACTGGGTTATAAGCAGATGGAGCTTTAGGAAGCCCAGCAAGCACGGCGTATTCAGCAATGGTTAACTTATCCAAGGGTCTACCAAAATAAGTCTGCGCAGCTTCGGCAAAACCATAAGCTCGCTGCCCCAAATAAATTTGGTTAATATAAAGTGAAAGTATCTGGTCTTTAGTAAGAGAGTGTTCAATCTTGTAAGAAAGTAGTATTTCATTAAACTTACGGGTGAAGGTTTTTTGCGTAGTTAGGAAGAAATTACGTGCTACTTGCATCGTAATCGTGCTAGCACCAGATTGTAAATGCCCAGTGGTAATATTGCCAAGAGCAGCACGAATAATACCTAAGATATCAACTCCACCATGCTCATAAAAACGCTCATCTTCAGCTGACAAAATGGCATTCACTAACAACTTGGGAGTACTATTAAAATCAACGTAAATCCGATGTTCCTGACCAAACTGACCAAGCAAAACACCATCTGATGAGTAAACCTGTAGTGGCAATTTTGGCTGATAATTATGCAATTCGTCCATACTTGGTAATTTGGGATATGTAATAGCAACCATAACAGCAACTACGCCACCGCAAGCTATAACTAATCCAAGTACTAACCAAAATAATTTCGCAAAAATCGAGCTCTTTTTTGGAGTTTGTAAATCCATACTCTTATCTAACTAAAAAATTTATTGAAATATTATACTATAAAAAGTATCATAAACAGTTTATTCCCACTCAATAGTTGCAGGTGGTTTACCAGAAATATCATAAACAACACGGTTAATACCCTTAACTTCATTTATAATTCTATTTGCCACACGGGTAATAAACTCAAAAGGTAAATTGGCTACATTTGCCGTCATAAAGTCAGTAGTCTCAACTGCTCGCAGTGAAACAACATAGTCATAGGTACGCCCATCACCCATTACTCCAACCGATTTTACTGGTAAAAACACAGCAAAGGCTTGTGCTGTTTTATGATATAAATCATGCTTATATAATTCTTCAATAAAAATACTATCTGCATGTTGTAATAAGTTCACATACTCAGATTTAATTTCACCCAAAATACGCACAGCTAAACCAGGACCTGGAAATGGATGACGATAAATTAATTTAGGTTCAATTCCCAATGAAACACCCAAAGAACGAACTTCATCTTTGAATAGCTCACGCAGTGGTTCAAGCAATTGAAGATTCATCCCTTCAGGTAACCCACCAACATTATGATGTGATTTAATATTATGCGCTTTATTAGTTTTACTACCTGCTGACTCAATTACATCTGGATAAATCGTTCCTTGGGCAAGCCACTTGGCATTACTTAATTTTGTAGCTTCACGTTGGAAAATATCAACGAAAAGTTTACCAATGATTTTACGTTTTTGCTCAGGATCACTAACACCATCTAACGCGGTAAAAAACTCATTTTTAGCATCAATTTTAATAATGTTCAGATTCAAGTGCTCATGGTAGTTTTGCATTACTTGCTGAGCTTCATTAAGCCGTAGCAAGCCAGTATCAACAAAAATACATTGTAATTGAGCACCAATAGCTTTATGGATCAAAACCCCAGCAACGCTACTATCTACACCACCAGACAGTGCCAAAATAACCATATCAGTACCAACTTGAGTGCGAATTTTAGCAATGACTTCATCCGCATAGTTTGGCATAGTCCAAGAGCGCTCACAGCCACAAACCTCAATCACAAAGTGCTCAAGCATCCGCGTTCCTTGCTTGGTATGGGTTACTTCAGGATGGAATTGCAGTGCATATATTTTACGTTCTAAATTTGCCATCGCTGCTACTGGACAGGAAGGTGTTTCTGCAATAACTTCAAAACCAGCAGGCAACTCGGTAACCTTATCACCATGACTCATCCATACTTGTAGAAAATCACCATGCTCACCAACTCCATCGCTTAAGCCAGCGAATAGAGGACTTTTACAATTATAAATCTCAGCATAACCAAATTCACGACTGCCTGAGCTCTCAACTTTACCACCTAGCTGATTGGCAATGGTTTGCATACCATAACAAATACCCAATACTGGCACGGCTAATTCAAATACTGCGATCGGTGCACTTGGTGTATCATTTTCATAAACCGAATTAGGTCCACCCGATAAAATTATTCCCTGTGGTGCGAAATCTCTAATAAAATCATCAGACACATCATAAGGATGAATTTCACAGTAAACATTAAACTCACGCACACGCCTAGCAATTAGCTGAGTCAATTGTGAACCAAAATCTAAAATTAAAATTTTATTACCGTGAATATTCATTATTACCCTTTTTCAAAATATATTGTGCTATACCCAAACTAACTCATCATCCTAGGTCGTTGATTTACTCCTCACTTACTAGGTGTAGGCTTCGTCGTAAATCGCCTACGAGTATCTCGAATCAGTTTGAGTATATATCTGTAGCCACTATCTATTATCTTAGCAATTATGCTTTAATTCTTATGTCTCTTTATTTACAGTATACTAGTGTACCTTCATCTTCACCTAAAACTACCCGTTTTAAACTACCAGCTTTGAAAATACTGCATACTTTAATATTTAAATTATTTTCCCGACACAACGCAAATGCCGCCATATCCATAACACCTAAGTTTTGCCCTATCGCCTCGTCAAATGATAATTGTTGGTACTTAACTGCATCAGTAAATTTTTTGGGATCTTTATTATAAACTCCGTCAACTTTAGTTGCTTTAATCAATAAGTCCGCATTCATTTCTAAACCACGCAATGCAGCCCCACTGTCAGTCGTAAAATATGGGCTACCAGTTCCACCAACAAAAATTACCACATCACCATCATTTAAGCGCTTTACCATGCTATCACGATTATAACCCTTGATAAAAGTACCAACCGCAAAAGCTGAAAATAGTTTGGCATCAATTCCCTGCGCGTTAAATGAATCACGTAATAATATTCCATTCATTACTGTTGCGAGCATCCCCATTGCATCAGCATTTGCTCGCTGAATACCTAATTTATCACTTCCAGCAACACCACGAAAGAAATTTCCACCGCCAATTACTATACCAACTTTAACTCCAAGTTCAAGGACGTCTTTCACTTGCTGCAAAATAAACGCAACCGTTTCAGGATCTACTGAGTCACGCCCCTCTCCCATCAGTGCTTCGCCAGATAGTTTTAGTAGAATTCGTGGATACTTGAGCATAGCTATTCCTTGTAAAAATGAAGCGAATTATACCATAAAATGGCACTAAACCGCTGATAAAGCTGTAACCTAGCTACGTACCAAAATTGATTGACATTAAAAAAACCCAGTAGCTATTTAGCATACTGGGTTTTAATATTTTGTATCCTGTGGTGCCGGGAGAGGGACTTG
>CAZTBH010000009.1:0-3339 GCA_964611845.1 uncultured Neisseria sp. | reverse complement strand
CAACTCCTTCGTCAAGTGTTATTTAACTAATTTACGCAACTCCTAGTACTAAATTAGGAAATTGGCATGCCCAACCCAGTATATATAGTAAGACAAATAAAGAACGAATGAAAATAATAATGCCAATACTTTAATCGTCCAAGACTTCTCTGCTAAAAGCACAACAGCAAAGTACAGCGTAAACAGAGTACCGCAAAATCGCCCTTCAGACATCATAGTTCCAGTCATTACGCCAGGAAGAATACATGCTAAATTAAAACAAGCTTCTTCATAATATTTTTTAATCAGCATATAGATGGATAATAGAAATGAAATAGCAAATAATACTGAGTTATGAAAATCAGTAGCCATTACCCATAGCTGATTCCCCAAATGTGCAAAATCCCAACCTTTACGCCCCCAGCCTTTTTGGATATGTTGAAAGGCTAAAAAATCACCCGCACGATATTGCAAGAATAGCATATAAACTATTAATCCAGCGCTGGCTATTAATAGTGAAATAACCATTAGTTTAAATGGTTTACGATAACGAACAAAATTAATAAAAATAGGCACTAAAAACATAATTCCAACTGGACGCGTAGCTGAAAGTAATCCTCCAAGTATACTGCCTTTAATTTCACGATTGGTGCGCAAAAAATAAAAGCCACTAATAGATAATGCCAAAAAAAGCCCTTCGGTGTAGAGCGATGAAAAATAGACACTAAACGGTGAAAAAATTAAAAGTGTAACACCGAAACGGCTATTAAGATCATTAAAATTAAGGCGTAGCAATTTATAGAAAAAGATTGCAGCGACAAAGACAAATATTTGATTCAACAAGATTCCAGCAAGTACAGCATCCAATGTAGTTACTTTAGCAGTAATCGCGACTAGATTGGGATATAATGGGAAAAATGCCCAATTTGCAAGATTCTTCCAAATTTTAGGATGTGTTCGTACAGCATGATCATAACCATCATTAATTATGGTCAAATACCATTTACAGTCCCACTTGCACATTACACTAGTAAAGTCACCTTTACTATGAAGTAATAAAATATTTGCAATATTAAACTGATAATACATTATTACCCTGCTGATGACAAATATCAACACGATAAATAATAGCCAATTTGATTTGAGATATTTATCAACCATCACTAACTTTCACATACAAAATTGATAAGTTTAGATTATAACAAACTATTTATTTAGACAAAAATATAATTAAAAAACCCAGCCTATAAAGGCTGGATCTTTTAACTTCTTGAATAACTTATTCAGCTTCAACAGCTTCAGTTACTTCAGGACGATCTACCAATTCCATAAATGCACGAGGTGCATTATCACCAGGACGGAAACCATACTTTAATACACGAGTATAACCACCGTTACGCGCTGCGTAACGTGGACCAATCACGTCAAACAATTTAACTACAGTATCACGATCACGGATACGGTCAAATGCTAAACGACGATTAGCTAATGATGGATTTTTAGCCAAAGTAATTAATGGCTCAACAACTTTACGTAACTCTTTTGCTTTTGGCAAAGTTGTAATAATCGCTTCATGTTGCAACAACGATACTGCCATGTTTTTGAACATAGCTTTACGGTGAGCTGAAGTACGATTTAATTTACGATGTGCACAACGATGTCTCATGCTCTACATCCCTTTAAAATTATTTTTTCTTCTTGATTGATTGAGGTGGCCAATTTTCAATTGGCATTCCAAGACGCAAACCACGAACTTCAAGTAATTCTTTAATTTCAGTTAAAGATTTTTTACCCAAATTAGGTGTTTTTAATAATTCGTTCTCAGATTTCTGCACCAAATCACCAATATAATTAATATCTAAGTGTTTTAAACAATTAGCGCTGCGTACTGTTAATTCAAGATTATCAACCAACTCTAAGAATACCGGATCAACTTCTGGCTCTTCTTTGACTTTGACTAATTTAGAACTTGGGGTCTCAGTATTTGGCATATGTTCTAAACCTGCAAATACCAGCATTTGTTCAATTAGTATTTTTGAAGCAGAACGTACAGCATCTTCCGGAGAAATAACACCATTAGTTTCGACTTCAAGCACTAGCTTGTCCAAATCAGTTTTTTGCTCAACCCGTGCATTTTCAACATTAAACGCCACACGCAAAACAGGGGAAAATGTTGCATCCAACAAAATCCAACCAGTCGCAGTAGCTTCTATATTTTGACGACGAGTAACGGCAGTTTCATAACCACGCCCTGTTTCAATTTTAATTTCCATGTCGATCGAACCATTTTTTGCAATGGTACAAATTTCATGTTCAGGGTTTAATAATTCCAAATCATGGGTTAAGGCAATGTCTTTACCTCTAACAACACCAGATTCGTTACGTTGCAGTCTAACCACAACACTTTCTTTATTATGCAGTTTAAAAACCAAACCTTTAAGGTTTAACAAAATGTCAACCACATCTTCCATTACGCCACTTACTACATCATATTCATGATTAACACCAGCAATTTTAACTTCAGTAACTGCGGTTCCAACCATTGATGATAGTAAGATTCTACGCAATGAATTACCCAGAGTATGACCAAAGCCACGCTCGAAAGGTTCCATAACAATCTTACAATTATTATTGTCAGCAGCTAAAGGATTAATTGTTATTGATTTAGGTTTCAATAATTGTTTACTAGAAACTTGCATGTATATTCCTTTTTAGCTATTATATGAGACGATTATTTAGAATAGAATTCAACAACTAATTGCTCATTAACGTCACTAGACAACTCAGATCTCTCAGGAGCTGATTTGTAAGTACCTTCTAATTTTTTAGAGTTTACTTCTACCCAAGCTGGAAAACCACCTTGTTCAGCTAAAGACACTGCTTCTTGAATGCGAACTTGTTTTTTAGCTTTTTCTGAAATTGCAACCACATCACCTGCTTTAACTTGGAAAGAAGGGATATTTACAGGTTTACCATTTACAGTAATAGCTTTATGTGATACTAATTGACGAGCTTCGGCACGTGTTGAACCAAATCCCATCCGATAAACCACGTTATCTAACCGTGATTCTAATAATTTTAATAAATTTTCGCCAGTTGAACCTTTACGACGGTCAGCTTCGGCGAAATATTTTCTAAATTGGCGCTCTAAAACACCGTAAATACGGCGAATTTTTTGCTTTTCACGTAATTGAACACCAAAGTCTGATAATTTACCAGGTTTTGCACCATGTTGTCCCGGTGCAGAAGCTAATTTGCACTTTGCATCCGCGCTCTTGCGACTACTAACTAATGAAAGATCTAAACCTTCACGACGCATTAATTTGCATCTAGGTCCTGTATATCTTGCCATGTGAATCT
>CAZTBH010000008.1:0-84651 GCA_964611845.1 uncultured Neisseria sp. | reverse complement strand
AGTCATACCAAGCTTTTGACCTAATAATCCTAGACTCATTATATTTACCTTTCTTGTTATAACACCCTAAATACTTGCATATCAAGGGCTTGGTTACAATTGACCAATAGAACCCATAGCGATAAACGCAACAGGGAGCAGTATTCTATCACAATAAATACGATATCTGCAAATAAATTTGCGGGTAATTTCAAGTGCTTAGCCGGGAAAATTGTACAACTCACTCCAATAACGCAAATGATGGTGCTTTCGACTTTATTTTATTGATATAATCCTAAATGAACTTAGTTGATATATACTGAAAAAACACCTAATAAAGGAGCTAAAATATGGAACATCTGGTCAATTTTTGGCCGCTGCTGGGCGTAGCTGTAATTACTGTTGCTTTTATACTAAGAATTAATCCGATGCTCGCAATTATTGCGGCTTTGCTTACCTCTGGTTTTGCTGCGCATTTGCCATTTCTAAAAATATTGGAACTAATTGGTAGCGGTTTTCTTAAAACCCGAAACCTTACACTATTAACGCTCTTACCACTGGCGGTTGTGGGATTAATGGAGCGTCATGGTTTACGCGAACGTGCTCAAACATTGATCACCAAATTTAATCAAATGACTTGCGCAAAACTCTTGATTAGCTATTTATTCCTCCGACAACTAACAGCCTCAATTGGTCTAACCTCTTTAGGCGGGCAACCACAAATGATTCGTCCGATAGTGGCTCCGATGGTTGAAGCTATTGCGCTCAAGCAAAACCCACAGTTAGAGGATGATTCACGAGAAAAGTTTAAAGCACTTGCTGCTGCAACAGATAATATCGGCTTATTCTTTGGTGAGGATATTTTTGTTGCATTTGGTGCGGTAGCATTAATTGCAACTTTTATGCATGAGCATAATATTCACGTTGAATTACTCAGCATCGCATTGTGGGGAATTCCAACTGCTATTTTTGCGCTACTTATTCATAGTGCGCGAATTTACTCCATGCAGCGTAAGTTATTACCGCAATATAGTAACACTAAAATGGAGAAAAACTAATGTTATTCACCATCAATCAATTTTACATTATCGTAGGAATTTTGCTGGCTACCATTGCAATCTTTACGCTCTTAGATAAAAACCACCCCAAACGATTAAGTAGCGGAATATTTTGGCTCATTTATGCCTTGATTTTCCTTGTTGGTAATTGGCTGCCTGATGCAGTAGTTGGTATTATGGTAATCGTAATGGCATTACTAGCAGGTAGCGGTAAAGTAATTGGTGGTAAACATCAGCAGCCTGATCTAACACAGCGCCAACAGGATGCAAAACGCTTTGGCAATAAGCTTTTTATTCCTGCATTAACTATTCCGTTAATGGCGATAGTTGCTACTTTACTTCCCAAAGGATTTTCCATCGGAAGTTTGCAATTAATTGATCCTAAAAATGCAACAATAATTGGTGTTGGTCTTGGTTGTATTTTGGCATTATTCATCGGCGCACTAATTACCAAATCTCGTCCAACCCAAGGGATTCATGAAGCGCGCAGATTACTGGATGCATTAAGTTGGGCTATTGTTCTACCGCAAATGCTGGCAATGTTGGGATTGGTATTTTCTGCTAGTGGCGTTGATACGGCTGTTGGTGCGGCGCTTACTAATTATATTAATCTTGATTACAAGCTAATTGCAGCATTAATTTACGTACTTGGCATGGCGCTATTTACTATAATTATGGGTAATGCCTTCGTTGCTTTTCCGATCATTATGGGTGGTGTGGGAATTCCAATCTTAATTGGACATTTTGGCGCAAATCCAGCGATGGTAGCTGCAATTGGAATGTTATCTGGTTACTGTGGAACCTTGATGACACCAATGGCAGCCAATTTTAATATTATTCCGGCAGCATTACTAGAGCTACAAGATCGTAATCTGGTAATCAAAGCCCAGCTTCCTAGTGGTATTGGAATTTTATTCGCTAATCTAATTTTACTATATGTTTTGATCTAGGTATACTTATACAATGAAAACAATTCTTATTACTGGATTTGCAGCTTTTGGCGGTGAAAAAATCAACCCATCATGGGAAGCAGTAAAACAACTTGATCAGCTTATAATTGATGAGCATCAACTAATTGCCCGCCAATTACCCTGCTCTTTTACCGAATCATCTGAGTATTTAACCAAGCTTCTTGAAGAGCTGCAACCGCAAATTGTGCTAAATATCGGACAAGCTGGCGGACGTTTAGATATCTCACTCGAAAGAGTAGCAATTAATCTCGATGATGCGCGGATCGCGGATAATTTAGGCGCACAACCAATCGATCAGACTATTATTAAAGATGCACCGAATTCTTACTTCACAAATCTACCGCTTAAAGCGATTCTTCAGGTAGCGCGAAGCAATGGAATACCAGCCAGTATTTCCTATAGCGCCGGAACATTCGTCTGTAACCATGTTTTTTATACTCTGATGCATTGGATTAATACGGTTAGTCCTGACGTCCGAGGAGGATTTATTCATATCCCATATTTACCAGAACAAGCTGCGGTGCTGGGAGCACAGCCAAGCATGACGGCGGAAACAGTAATTAACGGATTAAAAATCATTCTCAAAACCATCATCGCAACACCACAAGATATTAGTGCTGTTGGCGGCACTATTTGCTGAGAAACAATGAATATGATTAGCAAACATAACTTGGGTGAAAGCTGTATCCAATATACTTTCGGACAGCAAATTAGTACCCAGTTATCCGAAAAGATTATCTGTGTGTATTATCACCTACGGCAGGAGCTGGATTATGCACAGTGGCAGATAATTGATATAGTACCTAGTTATACTGCGTTGGCAATTTATTTTAAACCTGATGCTATGCCATATGCTAGAAATTTAGAACTCGACAAGTTGATTGAGCAATTATGGAATTCACCGCTAACTAATGCTTTTCAACGGGCAACGCATATTATTCCCACTAACTATAATGGCGAGGATTTAGAGTCTTTGGCAACAGAACACCAGTTAAACATCAAACAACTGATTGGATTACATACTGCACCGCGCTACTTAATTGCCATGCTCGGATTTAAACCTTATTTCCCCTATCTAATTGGGCTTGATTCGCGATTAATAACTCCACGTCGGAGCGTACCACGGATTAATACTCCCAAAGGATCTGTCGCAATTGGCGGTACACAAACTGGTATCTATACCGAAAACTCTCCCGGT
The DNA here is from genome assembly GCA_964611845.1 of uncultured Neisseria sp. GTDB lineage: Bacteria > Pseudomonadota > Gammaproteobacteria > Burkholderiales > UBA11063 > Aquella. Next base: position 81,445 of record CAZTBH010000008.1, on the reverse strand, counting down.
GGTTGGCACATCATTGGACATACCGAATTTGAAGATTATCAAAAATTTAAACCCGGAGACTATTTACTTTTTAAGGATATTAATTCATGCTAAAAACGAACTGCGATATTGGCGAGCGTGGAGTTGCTCATTCTATTGACGATCAGTTAATGCAGTATATTGATATTGCAAATATTGCTTGTGGTGGTCACGCTGGAGATACAAACAGTATTGCTTATTATCAAAATCTAGCAACCAAAAGTAATATCATGGTGACTGCTCATCTGAGTTATCCTGATGTAGCTAATTTTGGTAGAGTAAAAATGGATACTTCGACAACAGCGCTTATTAATTCGTTAACTGAACAATATCAGCGTCTGCCAGTTGGGAAAATTAAATTTCACGGAGCGCTTTATCATGAAGCGAACACCAATGATGAGTTAGCTCAAGCACTGGCAAACTGGATGCAACAACAGCAAATAAACTTAGTTTTGACCCCAGATGATAGCCTATTGGCAAACTATGCCAGAAAGCACAAGATTATGGTAATGGCAGAAGCGTTTATTGAGCGCGGCTACCAGCTAAGCAATGGCAGACTAAGTTTAATTCCCCGAGGGCAAGCTGGTGCAGAATTAGATACCGTAGCTCAAGCTTTTACACAATACCAGCAAATTCAAAATGGAGTACTACTCATCAACTCACAACATTGCTCGATCATTGCTCAAAGTGCGTGTATTCATTCTGACTCAGCTATTGCGCTAGAATTAGCCCAAGCAATTCGCAAATTAAGGCACTAAGATGTTTATAGTCAATGGTGGGGGAATTTGCCAGGAAATTAGCGCCAGTAAATATGGACAGCAAGCACTGGGAATCAGCCCTGCAGGCGCGGCAGATCAATTAGCATTTAGCATTGCTCATATCTTACTTGGTGAACCAGAAAATTACCGTTGTCTGGAAATTATTTACCCGCCCAAGCAGATAGTTTTTACTAAAGAGGTGATTTTTTGCCTGACGGGTAGTGGATTTCCTAATAGTATACTAAATAGTACAAGCACGCAGCAACAAATTCACCATGCACAAAATTACCGTGCACAAGCTGGCGATATTCTAACTCTAAATGGCGCACGACAAGGCTTACGTACTTATTTAATGATACGCAGCTGGAATAGCCAAAGCTCGCAATACTTGAATCTTTCACGCGGTAGCTTTCAACGTTATTTTATACCCTACAGCAACACGCTTTACGTTACTCGAGGACCAGAATTTGACTACTTATGCCAAGCGGAAGAATTTTTTGCGACAGAATGGGAAATTGACAGTAAATCGAATGCGATGGGTACACGGCTAATTGGCAATCCGTGTGAGCTACAAAGCTATGACATTATTTCGGCACCAGTTGCTGATGGTCTAATCCAGTTTACTTCTGGTGGACCAATTGTATTAATGCGTCAACGGCAGACTATTGGTGGCTATCCGCGTTGTTTGGTAGTGACACAGCCAAGCTTAAATCATTTGGCGCAAATTCAATTTAGGCAAGCCGTTAGATTTAGACTAATTACACATGAGCAAGCACAACAAAACTTACAAGAACATTTAAAGCAGCTACAAAACTTCCGGCAAACAATTTTGAAGATAAGAGCAGAATAAAATTGACAAGCTAAATTAACGGTGTTAGAATTCCAGTCCTTTTATTTTGGAATCTACGGCAAAACCGTATTTAGTCTTATAATGAATTCAATTAATAAAAAACAGATGCAAATAGTAACAACAAATACTCGCATCTCACAAACACCATCATCACACATCTTTTATTTCCAAGCACCTCAAGCACCTAGTCGATAAATTCGCCTCAAATAAATTACTACTTAGTTACGAATAGTTATACAATACCTACAAGTTGTATACTTAGGTAATCATGCTATATATACATGCTCTTCAAATATTTAATTAATAACTTTAAATTGAAATATATTTATTATGCAAAAGAAAAATTTAAGCTTACTTGATAAGCAATTACTCTTCCCCGCGCTAATTGAAAGCGTCAAAAAACTTAATCCGGTTAACCAAGCAAAAAACCCAGTAATGTTTGTAGTTTATATCGGTAGTATTATGACTACCTTACTCGCGCTGTATTCTGCAAGCGGGCACGATGCTGGTGGTTCAACCAGTTTTATCCTCAATGTCACAATCTGGCTATGGATAACCTTACTGTTTGCTAACTTTGCCGAAGGTTTGGCAGAGGGGCGCTCCAAAGCTCAGGCTGACAGCCTGAAAAATGCCAAAAAAGATGTTCAGGCGAAAAAACTCAGCAATGCGCGCAGTAAAGATAGTGTAAATCTGGTTTCAAGCAGTACGCTACGCAAAGGTGATACCGTCTTGGTTGAAGCTGGTGACAATATCCCCTGTGATGGTGAAGTTATCGAAGGCTGTGCATCAGTTGATGAAAGCGCAATTACCGGTGAATCAGCGCCAGTAATTCGTGAATCTGGTGGCGATTTTTGCTCGGTAACCGGAGGAACTAAAGTTTTATCCGACTGGATAGTCGTACAAATCAGTGTCAATCCTGGCGAGTCGTTCTTAGATCGGATGATTGGCATGGTTGAGGGCGCTAAACGCCAAAAAACACCCAATGAAATTGCCCTGTCTATCTTGCTCACTGCATTAACAATTATTTTCTTACTGGTAGTAGTAACTCTATTACCAATGTCCATCTATAGTGTTAATGCCAACCATTCAGGTAGCCCGATCAGTATCACGGTATTGGTTGCGTTATTGGTGTGTTTGATTCCAACTACTATTGGTGGTCTGTTATCCGCCATTGGCGTAGCTGGTATGGGACGGATGATGGGTGCAAATGTTATTGCAACCTCAGGACGGGCGATTGAAGCTTCTGGTGATGTCGATGTACTTTTACTTGATAAAACTGGAACTATAACTTACGGTAATCGCCAAGCTAATCATTTCTACCCAGTTGATGGAGTTACTGAATTTGAACTGGCAGAAGCTGCATTCTTATCATCACTGTCAGATGAAACACCAGAAGGTAAAAGTATTGTAGTTTTAGCACGGCAAAAACACGCTTTAAATGAACAACAAATTGATCACAGCCATCTGGAGTTTATTCCGTTTAGTGCACAAACACGAATGTCAGGTATTAATTACCAGGCTCAACAAATCCGCAAAGGTGCGGCTGATGCGATTAAGAAACTGATGGGAACTCTGGAGGGAGGGAGTTATCCAGCAGATACACAAAAAATCGTGGATATGGTCGCATCGCGTGGTTCGACGCCCTTGGTAGTTGCAAATAATAATCGCGTACTGGGTGTGATTGAACTCAAAGATATCGTTAAAGAAGGTATCAAAGAAAAGTTTAACGAACTTCGCGCAATGGGAATTAAAACCGTAATGATAACCGGTGATAACCGCCTGACGGCTGCGGCAATTTCTGCTGAAGCTGGTGTCGATGATTTCTTAGCCGAAGCAACCCCTGAGAATAAATTAGCCATGATCCGTCAATATCAGCAACAAGGACATCTGGTGGCAATGACTGGTGATGGAACGAATGATGCTCCAGCATTGGCACAGGCTGATGTAGCAGTAGCCATGAATAGCGGAACGCAAGCGGCTAAAGAAGCAGCGAATATGGTTGATCTTGATTCATCACCGACTAAGTTAATTCAGATTGTTGAAATTGGTAAACAAATGTTGATGACTCGCGGTTCACTTACCACCTTTAGTATCGCTAATGATATTGCCAAATATTTTGCAATCATTCCAGCTACTTTTGCCAGTACCTACCCCGTGCTCAATCGTTTAAATGTTATGCACTTGGCAACACCAACCTCGGCAATTATGTCAGCAGTTATTTTCAATGCTCTGATTATTGTATTTTTGATTCCTCTCGCTCTCAAAGGGGTTAAGTTTGCCCCGATGTCGGCAAGTAAACTCTTACGCCGCAATTTCTTAATTTATGGAGTCGGCGGGGTTATTGTACCGTTTATTGGAATTAAATTAATTGATGTTGTTTTGCAATTATTGCACTTAGTTTAGGATTTAAAAATCATGAAATATATTCGTCAATCGCTGATATTACTTGCGATACTTACTTTAATTACCGGAGTGATTTACCCACTATTTATTTACGCTATCGGTAAAACGGTATTTCCAGTTCAAGCTAATGGTAGCTTGATTGAGCAAAATGGGCGACTAATTGGCTCTAGCCTTATCGGGCAACAATTTAGCCAAAATAAATATTTTTGGTCACGTCCATCGGCAAGCTCAAATAACCCTTACAATGCACTGGCTTCTGGAGGTTCTAATTTAGGCCCTCTAAATCCGCAATTAGTTAGCAATGTAAAAGATCGCGTGGCGTTGTTACAAGCTGGAAATCCGAGTAATGCACCAATTCCAGTGGATTTGGTAACTGCATCAGGTAGTGGCTTAGATCCAGAAATTAGTGTTTCTGGAGCTTATTTTCAAATGCAAAGGATCGCACAAGTGCGCCACCTTAGCGTGAGTCAGGTACAAGAAATTATTGATAAAAATGCTAAATATCCATTGTTTGGGTTTTTGGGTGAAGCACGGGTTAACGTACTAGCTTTAAACATCGCTCTAGATAAAATTAAAGAGTAATTACTTATCCAACTGCTGCAATATGAAGTAAGAATTAGGAACAATGCGACGTAGTGTACATAAGACGTACATGAGGAGCATTGTGACGACATTATTACGATATAGTATAGCAGTTACATTAAAGGAAATTAATCATGGAATGGTTGTATATAACATGCGGAATTATTGCCCTCTTGGTATTTGTTTACCTATTTGTGGCATTGTTTACCCCTGAAAAATTTTAATTGAGAATACTATGAACTTAGCTTATTTAAATTTAGCAATCTATTTAGTTATTTTGACTGCATTGGCAATTCCATTAGGGAAATATATCGCTGCGGTTTTTCAAAATAAAATTCGTTATTTGGCAGTAGTTGAACGTCCAATTTATAAACTACTCGGCACAAGTGAAAGCGAAGAACAAAACTGGAAACAATACGCTATCTCGGTAATGATGTTTAACCTAGTCGGAATCGTAGTTCTATTTGTACTGCAATTAGTCCAAAAAGGTTTACCTTTAAATCCACAGCATCTGGATAACCTAAGCTGGGATTTAGCGTTAAATACCGCAATTAGTTTTGTGGGTAACACCAACTGGCAAGCCTATGCTGGTGAAACAACCATGAGCTACTTCACCCAGATGGTGGGCTTGGCAGTGCAAAATTTCGTATCCGCCGCAACTGGTTTAGCGGTTGTTATTGCCTTAATTCGGAGTTTTAGCCGTGCCAGTACTAGTTTAATAGGTAATTTCTGGAGTGATTTAACTAAGTCAACGCTGTATGTTTTGCTACCATTGTCAATAATTTTTGCAGTTGGATTAATGAGTCAGGGCGTTCCGCAAAATTTCACCAATTATGCGACGGTACAAGTATTAGATCCGCAAACTATTAGTCAAACTGTCGATGGTAAAACAACAACCCAAGTAATCACGACACAAACAATCCCAATGGGACCTATTGCTTCACAGGAAGCAATTAAAATGATTGGTACCAATGGTGGTGGTTTCTTTAATGCTAATTCTGCACACCCTTACGAAAATCCCAATGCAATTTCTAATTGGTTAGAAATGCTCGCAATTTTATTAGTCCCTGCCGCATTATGTTTTGCTTTTGGTAATTTGGTGACTGATAAAAAACAAGGCTATACGCTCTATATTACCATGAGTATTGTCTTTATCGTATTGGCGCTGACCGTAATGTGGGCTGAAAGCCAAGGAAACCCATTGTTTACTCATTTACGCGTTGATCAACTCCATAGCGCACTCCAAAGTGGTGGAAATATGGAAGGTAAAGAAACTCGTTTTGGCGTAATTGGTTCTGGTTTCTTTGCCGCAATTACTACTGCAGCTTCATGTGGTGCGGTCAATGCAGCGCATGATTCTTTGATGCCATTAGGTGGCTTAGTTCCGCTATTTCTAATGCAATTATCTGAAGTAATCTATGGTGGAGTTGGTAGCGGCTTGTATGGCATGTTAATCTTCGCTATCCTCGCGGTATTTATTTGCGGGTTAATGATTGGGCGCACTCCCGAATATCTCGGTAAAAAAATCGAAAGCTTTGAGATGAAAATGACGGCGCTGGTGATTTTGATTGTGCCGATGTTGGTATTATTAGGAACAGCCTTGTCATTAATCATTGCCCCTGGACTTGCTGGAATCAGCAATCCATCCGCGCATGGTTTATCCGAAGTGCTTTATGCCTTTACTTCGGCTGCCAATAATAATGGAAGCGCTTTTGCGGGGTTAAATGCTAATACTCATTATTATAATCTCATGCTTGGTGCGGCAATTTTCTTTGGTCGTTTCGGGGTGATTTTACCAGTATTAGCGATTGCTGGATCATTAGCAGCGAAGAAGAAAATCCCGGTAAGTGCGGGTACGATGCCAACTAGCGGAGTTTTATTCGCTGCGATTTTAATCGGTACAATTATCATTGTCGGCGCACTGACTTATGTGCCATCTCTGGCCCTTGGCCCAATTGTTGAGCAATTACAGCTTGTAAAATAAATACCCTCTGCAAATCCTCAATTAACCTAAATTGGGGATTTTTATTCAGACGTACACTTCCCACATATAACTATATTTCACTCAACCACGGCCGACCCACACAAAAACACGGTTTCAATTTTCTAACCGATCACATACAATGAGCTCCTGACAATTTATGTATGGGGAATACAAGATGAACATTAATACAATCAAACAAATCACATTAGCTGCTACTATTATTCTTGGTTTAACGGCATGTAACAGCGGTGGAAATAGCAATAATACAAATAATAATCCACCGACACAAGCTCCAACTTTGACAACCGCACCAGTTGACAAAGCACAAAATATCTCAAGTGGCTTAAAAGATCCGCAAATTTCTGGCTATACCATGATTGTAGGTGCGCCATATAATACAGCCGGAGACCAACCAGCCCGCCAATTTTATAGCGATTTGCTAGCACGAATAAAAAATCAGTCAAAGCTAAAAATTAATCGTATTATGCTGAACATTGATAATCCGACACAGAACCCTGATATTTATGGTTTAAATAATTCAGTTGCTACCAGCGGCATTGCTATACAGTTTATTGAATCGGTTGCTGCATATAATTTAATTGCTCCAAATAAAATTGAGCTTTATGCATTTAGCGATGTAGAAGCCAACGATCAATCTGGCTGGGGAGCATGGAATACACCACAAGACTCAGGAAGTATTCCTAGCTGTAGCAATGCAGGACAAGCAACCAACGATTTGAATCATGCTAATATGCTGAAATCAGTATGCTGGACAAGCTATGTAAATAAATTAATTGCTAAAGATGGCTATGCTACAAATGCACTTACCGGTAATGCTTATGATGGACAAGAAAATGCATTGCAAGATTCTGATGTAAACCGGGAATGGTTATATAATCAGATAACACAGGATAAACTAAACTTAGGCTGGATTAGTTCAGGGCTAAAACCATGGGTAAATCTAAATCTTATCGAAGTATATGATCTAGACAAAGGAAATAATTATGCTACACCTCGCCTAGATACGGTTGCTCCTGATGGCGTTGCTACTCTTACTGCAGCTTACAATCTGGCAACAAAAGGTCAGGACATCGGAATGCCAGTAAGCTATAGCAACGGTGTTGATACCTTGACAGGCTCATTTCCTGGTCCACAAAAATTATTTGCCCGTGCACCCGGAACGAACGAGTCTGATTTTGAATCGGGAATAATTGGCGCAGACATCTATCTATGCGCAATTAATCATGGTAGTAGTGAATATGGTTGTGATAGCACTTATAGTAGTAATATCAATTTGAACGCAACGCCAGATCAGCAAATTATGCAAAGCTTTGGATATATTTTTAATAATGCTTCAGATACTGCATTAGCAAATAATGTTTATGGCGCTGTGCCCCCTGTAGCTGGTGGTGCTGATCCGTGGACAATTCCTGCCAATAGTGCCGTAGTATATTTATTATCTACTCAATATATTGGTCCAGTTGGTTCTTATGCTGGCTCTGGCAAACAATGTATCGATGGAGCAAATTGTAGCTGTGTTGCATCAAAATATAATCCACAAGCATCATGTGGTGATGAAAATGGCTTTGGCAGTTGGGGGAATTATTTACCGCAATTTCAAGCGGTAGCAAGTAGTTTCTTAACTTCGCAAGGATGTGATAATGCTAATTTTCCGGGTGGCTGCGGAATGGGTGTTTATATGTATGACTATATTCCTGAGCAATGGTTTGGTAACTAGGCAAGCAACTCAATAAATCTAATTAGAATTATAGTTAATAATGAGATAATATTGTCCAGATTACACCTTGATTTACTAAATAATTTTACTATTATAAATGGCGAATACTATCATGAAAACTACTGATATTATAAGACAAAATATTTCTAAAATTCCGGTAGGTAAAATGGTGGATTGAATAAACCTAGATACCATGGAGCGTAGTGATAAAAGGATTTTGGCTGGAGATGTTGGCAGGTGCTCGTGCACCTGCCAACATAATCGAAAAGCCAAATGATCTACTGTCCACCACGAACAGGCAAAACATAGTAGGTGGCGGCACTAACGCCCTCGTAGGGGTTGGAACCATCAGCGAAATTGACACCCCAGGCATCACTCCTATTAAAAGCGGTCGACGACCAATAAGGATAGTCGGTCTGCACACCAGTAAAGCCCTGAGTATTTAGCCAAGCTGCTGGAGTGGAACTATTTTGAGTAGCAGCATAATTTACCAGAGATTTTAATTCATTAATATTTGGTAAGCGCCAGTCGCTATAACTACATAAATGATAAGCAGTTGCACTACTATTGGTGTTCATCTGCGCCACCTTATACTGGGCTGTTCCACTCGTAGAACTACTCCCCCAAGGAACAGTTCCGAATAAGTTCGCATTTTTTGCCCACATTAAACCGGTTAGATTATCGGTTACACAATCGCCACTTACGACAAATCGGGTAGTTGGCCATTGTTTACCTGCCCCAGCAGTAGCGGTATTACCCGGTGCAGTTTTGGGAACATCGGCAATATTTGCGGCATTCGCTATCAGTGCTAAGCTATTGAGCAATAAGCCTAATTTAATAATCTTATATTTCATTGTTTACTCCAAATTTAAATTTAGCTAATTAGTATCTTCATTTGAAGATTGCTGTTGCAGATACTCTCCACCACGGACTGGCCATACATAGGTGGTGTAACTCACGTCGTCGGGGTGACTGCCGGAACCATCAGAGAAGTAGACGCCCCAGGCATCACTCCCACTATAAACAGTAGATGACCAATAGAAGTTGAGGATCTTCACACCAGTAAAGCCCTGAGAGTTTAACCAAGCTGCAGGAGTGGAACTATTTTGAGTAGCAGCATAATTTACTAGAGTGAACAGTTCATTGAGAGTTGGTAAGCGCCAGTCAGTATAGCCACAGTAAGTAGCTGGGATTGCCGCACCAGCAGTTGGTTGTTTAGCTTTGGCTTTTGTCCAAGTATAAGCACTACTACTTGGCGCTTTAACCCAAGTTAGACCGGTTAACATGTCTGATTCAATTTCCTGCCCAGAGGTACAAGTAGCGCCAGTAGGATCTGTACCAACCACAAAACGAGTGCTTACCGTACCACCTGTGCCCCAAGTTATACCAGTATTACTCTCGCTTGCCGTACCTACCATTGGTGCTGCTAGATACACATATGGCGTGGTTATGCTATAGCTGATTGTATTCTGTTTCTCAGCCCCACTGATCGTTACATCATTTGTTGCCGATAAGTTAATAGTGGTACCTGCTGGCACAAATGGATCATAGCCATCTACACCTGCTATACTATTCTCAAACTCGGTATACCATGGCAGTATGCTAAAGGTGCAGCTCGTCGTTCCCGCTGTATCTAGAGCACATGGACTAGGATTGGATATTATCGTTCCAGTTATCGAATTTGCCAATGACGCGCTCAATGTCGATGTCCCGCTACCACTTATTGTTGCGGTAAATCTTATCGGTGTAGTTCCCATCATACTTTCCGAATTGTTACCTGTCAAATTAGTGATCGTAATTACTGGCGGTAGTGGTACAACCGTTACCTCTGGCAGTCCAATTGACATATTTTGTGATTCACCAGCCGGACTATTTTGATCACTCCAAGCTAGCCCCAAAGTTATGCTAGTGGCACTAATTGTGGTACCAGTACTTGTATTTGGAGTTGCCGTCACAGTACATGAATCGTTAACCGCTAGATTAGTCCCAGTCGCAGTCGGACAGGTAGTTGCCAATGATGTCCAGTTTGTTGGCGCTGCTGGCAGAGTAACTACAAAATTAGTTGCTGCATCACCACCTGTATTAGTTATCGTATAGGTAATTGCCGCATCAGCTCCGCTGACGTCTTGTGTGATTGACAAACTTGGCCATGTACCAGTATAACCAGCTCCAGGTACACCACTCGTTGGTGCGTCAAAAATAGCACCACCGCTATTGGCTACTTGTCCACTAATGGCTGATACCAAGCTATTTGTCGATGATGCACCAGTATATGGCAGATAATTTATGGTAAGATTTCCTGTTTGTGGACCGGAGGCAGTGTTGTCCGGAACTGGTCCAAATTGCACGCCAATTTGACAGCTAACATTAATCGCCAGAGACGCACCACAGGCATTCGTTACACCACTATTAGTAGCTGTAAATATACCAGCAGTGGTGCTGTTTACCACTGGGGCGATACTACTAGCCGCTACTTCACCAGTATTCTGAACCGTAAATACCTGCGATGCTGAAGTGCCTGCTCCATCGACTAGAGTTGTTCCAAAAATAAATGGAGTTGTCGGACTACTGATCACCAGATTGGCGGTAGACTGATTAACTTTATAATTCACGGCTGCGGTAGTTGGCGTAGCTGCCACACCATTATTGTAGTTATAGGCTATACTCATATTACCTGATGACTGGGCTGTTACTGCGCTATTAGTATAAGTTACCGTCACATTACAGCTGCCAGTGCTAGCTGCAAGAGTATCGCTGATAGCTGCCGGGCTAGTGCCTTGAGTTATAGTACAACTATTACTATTGCCGTTACTGATCGTAAAATTGGTTGGTAATGTCAAAACAATACCACTTTCACTAGTATTACCAGTATTGGTAAGCGTCATTTGTCGGCTTACTGTTCCGACCACTGTAGTGGTAAAGAAATTATTATCCGGGCTGAAAGTAGCGGTTAAGCCTGCTGTAAAAGGATTTGGGATTGGACCTGGCGATGGGGTCGGGGTTGGTGACGGATTTGGCATCGGTTCTATATTTTGATCAACTGCTGCACTAGTACTCACCTGAGCCTGCCCATTATTATAGCTCAGAGTCACATTACCACTTGTCCCTGCTACACTTGTATTTTTCAGCCTCAATGTTGCGGTAGTTATTCCTCCGTTAATCAAACTACTAGGACTAAAAACAACCTCTACGTTTGGGTTATTAGATACCAGCTGCTGTAACTGCGCTGATGTATCTCCGGTATTGCTAAATGTGATGATTTGTTCAGGATGGTTAGCCGTCAAATATACCGCTGATGGTAACATATTAGCTATTCCGATTCCACTGCTTGTATTTAGAGAGTTACTTGTTGTTGAAGTAGATACTACACTGCCATTTTGTTGTGTTTGTACCTTGATTGTCTGACTGGCATTAGTACCAGATGGCACTGGTAGCAGGATACTAAACGTCGAACCCTGTGCACTACTGACCGCACCGATGATTTGTTGATTGGGTATTGCTACCCCACTATTATTTACCAAAACAACATTATTGAAAGTTCCCGCATTTGCTGAAGCTACCAAAGCGTTTACCAATATATATGGTGTACCATTAATCACCGTTTGATAATAGCTTAATGTTATTCCATCTGCACCACTTGCTGTATTGTAAGCTGCCTGCTCTACCCCAACTACTGATGCCAAAGATGCGGCATTTACCGTTTTATTTAGTTTACTCAATATGCCACTATTATTGCTGGCACTAAAACCAAAACTTCCGGCTATAGTTCCTGATGCTATCTGTACTTTTACGTTACACTGACTATATGCCGCCATAGTGGCACAATTTGCTGCACTGACAGGATCAATGCTAACGCCACTTCCTCCACCTATTGGACTGCCTAGAGTATAATGTACATTTTTTACCGCTTTATTGGTCGGATTATTAATTACCACATAGCTATCACTAACACTACCTGATTTACTATAAATTACTAATGGTGAGATCAACTGCAATGTATTGACATCACCATTATTACCATTACTACTATTATCACCAGAGACACTACCAGTATTACTACAGGCTACTAAGCTTGCAAGCGCTAGTGACCCTGCAATATTTTTTATACACCTATGTATCATGCCTATTTTTTCCTTTCTTTGACTTATTTGAATCTAATAAATCTAACTTTCACTTTTTTATGCTTTAATCAATCGAGCAGGAAAGTAGCGATTCGACCAAATTTTACCATCACGCTATTGGAAATTATCTAGCAAAAAATAACACATTGATAGCAAAATATGCAACGTTGACTTGTTGCAATAGATACAAAGGAGGTTTTTAGTCGCAAATAAGAATTTGGTGTATTTTATAGTGTTGTAAATTTGCTCTTCAAGCGAGAATATTTAATAGTTGTGATTTATTTATCGGAGATGCGTCAAAGCTATGAGACAGGAATGGTTAAATATAAAATAATTTTGGCTGGAGATGTTGGCAGATGCTTATACAACTGCCAACATAATTAAATGTTTGAACGCTAAGCTACCGCCCACCGCGTACAGGCAATATAAAATAAGTGGCTGACAAATCATTCAGGTATAAACTATTACCTAGGTTCATATCGACATACCATGCCCCAACAGTACCAGCATATGGCGTAGATGACCAATAAGAGCTACTTTGCACATCGCTAAATATTTCGGTACCATTTAGCCATGCTGCCTGATTACGACCTGGCGCTGAATAATTAAATAAACTTAGCAACTCGATCTGATTTGGTAAACGCCAATCGCTATAGCCACATAGATGGTAGCCAGTTGCGTCAGGGTTTGTATTCATTTGCGCGATAAGATTCTGCGCGGTACCGTCTTCGGAACTAGTTCCCCAGCTAGCTTGTCCAAGCAGATTTCCATTTCTAGCCCACATTAACCCAGTCAAGTTATCAATAACACATTGTTCAGTTGCGTCTACCACGAAGCGGGGATTAGGCCATTCTTTACCTACTCCAGCGGCAGCAGTATCCCCGGGTGCTGCTTTGGGTATATAGGCAATATTTGCCGCATTGGCTATAATAACAAAGCTATTTAATAATAAGAACTTCACTATTTTATGTTTCATCATTTATCCCCATTCAATTTATTTATCATCTACAAGTTTACTCTATTTTACTCACAGAATAAATGTGCTCAATCAGATTCATAATCCTAGGTCGTTGATTTATTCCTCACCTACCATGTATAGATTTCGTCATAAATCGCCTACTGGTATTTCTACACAGGTGTGTTATCGGTTTGAGTATAGTACTCCAAACTATACCTAATATTATTTAGTTACTTCGGACTGCCCAAACGTAGGGAGTGTCCACCAAAGTTTTGGAAAAATAACCATTAGTTCCATCTGCCATAGAAAGAACCCAGACAAAAGAATTATTATCCGCTGGCGTAACTGACCAATAATTATCGCTCTGTATATTAGTAAACCCTTGAGTAATCAGCCACGATGCCAGATTACCATCTGGAGCTGTGTAATTAACCAAGCTCAGTAACTCTGTTTCTGTTGGCAAACGCCAGTCTGATTGCCCACAGAGCTTGTTAGTTGCTGCATTCATCTTACTAATTGCAGTGTTCACTTGTGACCAGCTTGCGAAGCTGTTTAGGGCTGGATTTGTATTTACATAATCTGGTTGGGCTATTGGAGCGCCATTAGCAGTTGATTTAAAACCAATAATACCATTGGCTGCCCACTCCAGCCCAGTTAGGTTATCTTTTCGAGAATCAGCACATGCCCCACCACCACTTTGCGTTCCTGCTTCAAAGCGAGGGCTTACTGAACCACCACTACCCCAAGTTATCCCTGTATTACTTTCAGTTGCTGAACCTTCCATCGGGGCAGGTAAGTAAACATATGGCGTAGTAATGCTATAATCAATTGTATTACCACTCACTCCGGTTCCGCTTATCGTTGCGTCATTAGTCGCAGATAACGTGATTTGCGTGCCATTTGGCGTATATGGATCAAATTCAGGTAACCCTACGGTACTATTATCAAAACCTGTATACCATGGGATTATAGTAAAATTACAGTTTGTCGTACCCCCGACGGTCAAAGCGCACGGACTTGGATCTGACACTACCGTTCCAGTAACTGAATTTGAAAGTGTCGCACTTACAGTAGATGTGCCGCTACCACTTAGCGTTGCCGTAAAGGTTATCGGTGATGTTCCCATTACACTTGTTGCATCCTCCTGCAGATTAGTAATAGCAATTGCTGGTGGCGGAATAAGAGTAACATATATTTCTGAACCAGACATTAGCACATTGGTATACGATCCACTGCTATCAGTCCAGCTAGCGGTTACATTCTGTAATAGAAGATTATTACTACCTTCACTTGCCGAATTTAAAGTATAAATATCGGTACATGTGCCGTTGGTAGCTGCCATTGGAACATTATTACAACCATGCGTAGTTAATGTCCAGCCAGCCGGCGGGGTATAGCTAGTTGTAAAACCAGTTGCAGGAACTGACGAATCATTGGTATAAGTTACTTTTAAAATATAACTCGCATCAGTATATCCAGTATATGGGTCACCTTGACTACCAGCTCCACCACCAAAGCTATTATCTATTATTGCTGAACTATATGTTGCCGATGGAGCTGCTGTTACTTCACCATTTAAAGTTGCTGTATTTGTACTCTGAGTTGCTCCGCCTGTATATGGAATATAGCTTACGACTAAATTTGCAGTCTTTGCACCAACTGCTACACCATTAGCTGCTGGACCGAATTGGGTTGCTATAGTACAGGTTGCTGGGCTTGCTCCTAATGTTCCGCTGGATAGACAACTTCCACCGGCTATTACACTAAACAGGCTATTATTTGCACCAGTTATATTAAATGTTAGACTGCTTGCAGCAACTTCTCCGCTATTTGCCAGTGTAAATAATGAACCAGCTGTACTGCTAGATGCACCATCATTCGTGATTGATGCATAGTTCATTGTATCTGGAGATAAACTCAGATTTGCTGTTGACTGACTAACTTGATAATTCACGCCTACTGTTGCTGGAGTTGCCGCAACACCATTATTATAATTGTAAGCAATACTTATACTATCAGCAGCTTGTGGAGTTACAGTAGAATTGGTATATGTCACCGTTACTGTACAATTACCACCATTTGCCGTAAGCGTGTTACTGATTGTTGCTGGGCTTGTTCCATAGGTTACGGTACAAGTTGTAGCTAGATTACTTCCACTACTTATAGTGAAATTATTTGGTAAAGTCAAAATAAAATTATTTTCACTAGTATTACCAGTATTAGTTATAGCTAGCTGCCTTGAAGTTGTATCATTTGCCGTCGTTACAAAAAAATCATCATCTGGATTTAATATGGTCGTTAATCCTGCAGTCGGAACTGGCGTTGGACTCGGTGTAGGTGTAGGTGTAGGACTTGGCGCTGGATTCACATTTTGATCGGCTGCTGCCGCTATGGTAACTTCTTTTTGCCCATTATAATACGTTAATATTATTTCACCACTTGAGGATGACTGGGTTGGATATTTTAGTCTTAGTGTTGCAGTAGTTGAACCTCCGCTACTTAATCCACCAGAACTAAAGATTACTTCAATATTAGGATTACTTGCAACAAGACTTTGTAATTGTGCCGTTACACTACCAGTATTACTGAAGGTTACTGACTGCTCGGGGCTATTTTGGTTCAAGTAAACTGCGGAAGGCAGCATCTCTACTATACCAATATCACTAGCAGTGGTTAATGTACTACTAATAGTAGCTGTTGATACCACCTCTGTTGATGCTAAATTTTTCTTGTGGGCTTTTGTTGATGGTGTGATTAGTTGCGTTTGTACCTTTATTACTTGAGTAAGATTATTGCCTACTGGTACTGGCAATAAAATACTAAACGTTTTACCCTGAGTATATGCACCAGCTCCAGCAATCAGCTGCTGATTAGGAATAGGGGTATTACTGCTATCTACCAAAACCACATTATTAAAACCACCTGCATTTGCTGAAGCGACTAGTCCACTTACAAGTATATAAGGTGTGCCATTAATTACGGTGTGGTAATAGCTTAGCGTTACTCCGTCTGCTCCACTCAGGTTATTATATGCAGACTGCTGAATACCTATTGCTGGAGTGGTTATTACTGATTGGGCTGACTTATTTAATTTACCCTGAACGTCATTATTATTTAAATTTATACTCAAACTTCCTGCAACTGCACCCATTGGGACAGTCATTTGTAGATTACATTGAGCATGAGATTCTATTACGCCACAATTTGCTGCACTTAACGGATCTATGACTGCACCTCGCGCACCACCAATTATATTATCCAGATTATAATGTAGATTCTTTACCGCTGTATCTGTCGGATTGTTAATTACCACATAGCCTGTATTTGCAACTGTAGGATTACTATAAATCGTCTTGGGTGTAACTACCTGTAATGTGCTTATATCTCCATTATTACTATTACCATTACTACCTGATCCGCTAGCTCCATTATTACTACAAGCAGCTAAACCTGTAACCGCAATTACTCCTGCAATATTTTTTATGCATTTATTCTTCATCTTCGCATCCCTTATTTAATTCTTTATTCGCAGCTATATTGCATGCCACAAATTAAAATAGATAATCCCCTGCATTATTTTACAATATCTGTAGATATACTGACTATCAATGCACTTGAATGGAAACAGGCAGTTCTCGCCCCACAAACCCAGCATAATATTAATTACATCAATAGACTATATTAACACACACAAATAAATAATATAAGAAATTAGTTTAATAAAGGTGAGGGTTCACCGCCTAAATCATAAAAAATAGTAGCGACATTGCGACATCTAGCCAACATAGCATCTATTGAATCTAATCGATTAGACTATGTGCATTTTAATTTTGGTTGATAAAATAAGAGGTTAAACAATCATAAAATAATCTGCTTTGATTGCCTAACCTCCAAAGTAATATACTCATATTTGAATCTCTAGAGCGAAGGATTGATAAAAAAGACGACGCGGTGTAGTTAGAGCTACATAAAGAGTCTTTTTTGAAATCCGACAAAGTCCAAGTTTCAAAGACGAAGAGTATATATTATTTGGCTAATTCATTCGACATAGCCTTAGCCAATGAATGAGCATCATCACTCGCATCTCCATCAATCTCCCACAACATCATTCCACCCAAGCCAAGAGCTTTTGCTTCCTGAGTTTTTTTGGTAACTGAGTAGGTGTCATCATAAGTCATAAACACATTGCTCTGACCACCAGCCACTCCGTAGCCCCATGGTTCATAAGAGTTATCTTTGGAGTATTTATCCCAAAGTGTCTTATTGGCACCAGCTGAGTTTTGATCAACCAAAGTTAAAGAATGAGTACGTTGCCCTGATTGGGTGCATACCGCAGCGTTTATAATACATTTGTAATCCCAGAGGCTGGTTTCTGCGCTGCGCTGTCCAATTCCATCCGCAACACCAGTTTGCAGTAACCCACCATTACTAAGGCTAGCAACTTGTAGAGCACGACCATAAGCTGGAACTCCAATCTGGAATTTACTCAATGGTTTGGCACTAATGTAAGATTGATAGCTTGCTAGTGCACTGCTTACATCATAACCAGTCGCGGTATACGGATTGCCCGCTTCCATTTTCCATGGTGCTTGGAAATATGCAGGTTGATTAACATCCCAACCACCATGCATATCGTAAGACATTAAGCCAATATGATCAACCAAGGCATAGACTTGATTCCAATAACCAGGATAAACCCGTTCTGGAGCTATAATTTTGTCTTTACCTGCACCAACAGCAATATCAAAGTCATAGTGTTTGCCGTCTTTAGCACCTTGAGCATCTAAAGCTTGGCGTACTGCAGTATAAAGTTTTAGCATCCGCTTGGCTTGATCGTTACTGAATTGATCTGGTTGCGTACTTGCCCACCATTCCCAGTCAACATTCACCCCCTGAAAGCCGAGTTTAGTCATTGCAGCGACTAACGTAGTTGCAAATTTATTAATTCGCGCATCAGATGAGGTTAAGGTGTCAAACATCGTATCGGCTTTTACTGGGGATCCATTTTTGAAGTTAGTCCAGCCACCAGTTGATAGATATACTTTCATATAAGGATATTTGCGGATTTCCTGTGCTATCATTGGTAATGCTGTACCATCGGCATTATAATCACCAGCATAAACTTCACCTGTATCTGGTTTAAAGTAAGTAAATGCATAGTTAAGTGTATTAAACCGCGTATATGGTATCTTATCTGGTCCAAAGTTCATGCCATTGTAAATCCCCCAGCTAGCGTAGTAGCCTTGCAGTACTTTGCCATGACCGGGATCGACATTAGAAATGATTTCACGTTTCTCAGATAAACTTACTTTCTGACCATTGGTTAATTCGACCGTAACGCCAGAAACTGATGGAAATAAAATATCTGGCAGAGTTGTTCCAGAAGTTTCCAATTGCGAGCGCATCACAAAAGCGTAGTTTTTACTATCCTGATAGAGGAAATTACCACAACTATTATTTGTCAGGCTAAATGTTGCCCCTCCTGCGGGAGTAAATTCAGTTTGATACTGTTGTTTGGCACTATCATCACTACTAGCAATCGTGTATTGTCCTGCTGCAATTCCAAAACAACTTGGGAAGCCACCAGTTTTTGGCGCAACATTTGAACTCAGAGTTACTTTTTTAATCGCAGAACTAATACCATAGATATTAAAGCCCAGAACAGGATTTCCATATTGATCTTTGGTAATTGCATAATTATAATAAGCACCACTTTCAGGAGGTAATGGCTGATTAACTGATTCAAAGTTTAGTGTAATCACACCATTTTTTATAACACTATAATTAAGTGCTGCAATTGGTTTGTACTTATCAGAAGTTGTAATATTTAATACTACATTATCGCTTTCGAGAAGTTTTAATGGCGTAGAACCAGTTTTAAGACTAATCTGATTATACAGATAGCTTACACCATTTAAGTTATCGGTAAGTTTAACCGCCGCGCTATCACCGGAAGCAAGCCCCGTTACTTTTACGGTAACCGTAGCACTAGAGTTACGGGTTGGATAATTGAGCACACCAAGATCAATCGTGCTCTCAGCAGTTACTTTAACACCAGTTTTCTTAATAGGATTGGCATACTTACCACTAAGCGCATCCGCTAAACCATACGCAGCGCTTAGAGTATAACTACCCTTCTCTACATTATTAAAATTGGCAGTTGTAAATGCATTAGTTCCATTATAAACTGTGCTACCAGTAGTTGCTGTTAGTTGTACCGCAACTGAGCTTTGTTCGGTGCTAAAGGTACTTGGTTTAACTAGGTTATATTTAACGTTACCCGTAGTAATCGTTATTGTTTTAAACACTGCACTTTCACTGACAGTTGCACCGGATGCTAACGCAAAGGATGCAGGTGCTACAAACTGAACTTTGGCAGGTAAATCATTATTATTTACACTAAAGCCATAAGTTCCCGATTTGAGATCCTTGAAAGTATAACTCAGCACTTTGCCACTTTTAGCATTAGTTATCGTATCAATCACTTGATCAAAAGTGCCATTTTGTCCAGTTAGATGCACTGGAATATTACACGTCGTCGTACTAGTGTACACACGCTACTAAGTTGCTTAGTATCTAGCGACAACTGTATCGTGCCGGGAGTATCTGGAACATCTCCGCCACTTTTAAAAGTAATTGTACCCGGATTTACTCCCGCTGGATTATAGCCAAATTCTAGATCGGTACTTCCGCCGGGGACTAGATAAGCAGATTTATCGGCGGTATTGAGCGTAATAGATAAATCGTTACGACCGCTAACTGAATTTTTAACTACACTCGTAGTAGCACTACTGGCTACCCAATGTTCGACCCAACCAGACTTGGGTACAATCAGATCATTGCTTTGCGCCAGATTATAGAGTGAAAACGCACGAGCCAAATTCGAGCTATCACTACTCATGATTAGATTAGTACCATCCAGCGTTTGATTGCTGCTACAGTTATTTTTAAGCGTAACCTTGCCGCCGACATTCCATTGCGAGGCAGTGATTGACTGTGCGCTAACTCCAATACAAGTTGATGCTTGCGGGGTTGCATTTTGCGCTACGCTTGCATAGCTGGTAGATTGTGGGCTGCCAGAATTAGTGCCTCCACTAGTACTGCTGCCGCCGTTACATGCTCCGAGTGCTAACGAAGCCGCACTCAGAACCAGCCACAGTTGTTTAGGTTTGTGTTTCATTTTTCTTTTCCTTTAAAGGTATAAAATTAACAAGGTGAAACAAAGCTATAATCTGTCTCATTTGCAAGGCAGATTATAGCTGCGAACCCCAAAAAATTATAACAGCGTTTTTACGCGGGATAAACAAAGCCAATCACAAAGCGTAATAATTACTGACAAAATCTTGCTACATGACAGAAATCAATTTTTTGCATTTTATCTTCATCGGTAAGTAACTAATGCACAGCGAAATAAGCTTAATTGCATTGTATAAATTATTGTTTAGTTTTTGTATCAATAAATCATAGTCATATCTAAAAAAACTATTTTGTTTATGCCCATACGCTTTTACCATATTTGGCTGACAGTTAGCCCTAACTAATCCGAATTGTACAGATTAATATTGTAAATTTCATATCCATTTTGGCTAAAATCAAAAACTCTGGTAAATAGCTCCAATATCTTTGGGTATATCCAAAGCTAGCCATAAAGTATAAATAGTTAATTGATCTAGAATGATTTTTACTAAATAACTCTTTTATTTGTAGGCAAAGACAATAATGAATAAAGCAATGGAATTATATGCAACAGGTAATTACAATAAAAAAGAGTTAGCTGAACTACTTTCTTTAGGATCTGCCACAATTCGCAAATGGACTGGTCGCACCAATGGAGTAGATGCTTATACTAATAGTGAAATATTTTTATCTTGGGAAGGATTGGTATTATGCAAAGAATTAAAGCACAATTAAGTTGTAATAATGGAATCCCTTTTATAATAATAATGCGTAATTGCCGCTAGGAATTGTATTTTCCGGAAGTACGAAAGAAATTTTACCTTGTAATATCAGCTCTACTAAGGCGCTTGGATAATTACAATTAAATTGGTTATAAAGGCTTTGCAACGTATTTTTAACTTGGTTTTCCGTTATTGGCTTATGCGTAATTGAGCTAAGCGTGCTAGAGATTTCCTTACGATTGGTAATCCCTAAAAGAAGGCAGAATAATACTTGCTGCTGTAAAAAAGATAATTTATTTGAATTAGTTTCTGAAACCTTAGCTGAATTACCTGCGAAATTTTCCATAATAAATTTGCGGTAAACTCCTATAGTCCAAGGCATATTACGAACAAAAAGTCCAACAACATTATTAGTTGCAGGATTAATCAATCCCATTTTATAAATAAGATAATGGTGAGTCTCGTCTTCCTTTTGATGAAAATAAAAAGAATATTGATTTTTTCGATTCATCAATATTTGCTGTTCTTGCTTATAAATCTGATTACGCAAAGTTTCATCAAGATTAGGCAACTCTAGGATAGTTTTTCCTAGAGTCTGCTCTGAGAAATTAAATTCCTGCATCATTGCATCCGAAAATGCTATAAACTGGCATTCTGCATTTTTGATTAGTACCAAATCTTTAGAAAATAAATGCTTGATATACCATATAAAGCGTAGCAGAAAATCACTATCATTTAGATTCTCTAGCGCATTAAATTTTGTTGCATATTCGGTAGCAATAATCATAGTTTTAATTATTTCACATTAATCGCTGATTCTGGGCAATCATAGACATTTCCAATATTGGTCACATTGGTCTGCTCATATCCACCGCCACCAATCCCATCAGACATGCTACCACTACCAGTATTACCAGCTTGATTAGTTAGTAATTGCACATAGTTTCCACCTTTTTCAGCCGCTTTATTACGCAGATCATTCATTGCACCAATTGCCATATTTTGATTTGATGTCCATTCACCAGTAACCATATTTCCTTGATTACCAACTACTTGCCCAAGATATTTACAACCATTTGGAGCTTTATGGTCATTAGAAACAAGCACATTTGTTGCATTGCCATTTAAATTGGTTGCGGCACAACCCAAAATTAAAGAAGCTAAAACAGAAGAAATTAAAATATTTGCTTTCATAAAAATAACCCTCGATAATTAAAAATTTCACTTACACTTTTTACTTAAAAAATATTTGATTGCTAAGATCAATAGATTTATATGATTATTCCATTATTGTAATGCATTTTTTTAAATTAACGACTAAAAAACACCAATAAGAAGCTTTTATTTTATGTTTAGAATATTACGACTATTATCAATTCAAGCAATAATCTGGCACCAAAACATCTATAACTTTTGATTTACGCCAGTAATATTTCTTATGGAGAATAAACATAAAATGATAACCACACCAATTGTAATATTCGACATAACACCATCTGAAACATCCAAGGTATTATGCATTATTACTAAATTGAGCGTATCAAATAAGAAACAAAAGAAAACAGTTCCAATACCACTGCCCCAAATTAGAGAAAATATATTTAATTTCAAATCATGGATCTGGTAATGAATTAGCTGATTAATAGTCTTAATTATCAAATTAAATAATATCGACATAAAGAAAAATGCGCCAATTACAAAATAACTTCCGCCAGGCATTAAGTCAATAATAAAATCACATAAAATAAATGCAAGCAAAATAATTACCAACCAAATATATTGGTTAACCCGATGAATCAAAAAATTATAAAAATAAACTATTAATAATGCCACAATATTATTAGTCAGGCTCAGCAAATCACTCGCATGACTATTCCAGCCTAAAT
Source organism: uncultured Neisseria sp. (assembly GCA_964611845.1). Lineage (GTDB taxonomy): Bacteria > Pseudomonadota > Gammaproteobacteria > Burkholderiales > UBA11063 > Aquella. The sequence goes on along the minus strand of CAZTBH010000008.1, from coordinate 58,249 downwards.
AGATATAATTTTGATTAGGCGTATTTGCGTACCATTCGATCATAAAAGCACCAATAGCCAGATTGGCAACTAACCGTGTAACCTGCTCTTTCCATGAGTCCCTAAGCGAGCGCATTACATGACTTAGCCGTTTGATATCATAAGAATTAACTTTAAAACTAAATTGTCGGCTCAATAAAATTGAGATTACGCCCAAAACAGCCAATGGTAAAAATGAAAAAAACACCCGTAGATCTAAATCGACAAAATAATTAGTTACTTCATGAATAGCTTTAGCAGAAATAATACTAATTCCAATAACCATAAAAAAAACATTGGCAAAAGCACGATACTGTTCTTTGGCACGAATAATATTTAGCAAACAAAATATTGCCAATAACTGTTCATAAACATGAAGAATGAGGAAGATTAGCATAAATAAAATAAATAAGCTAAACCGTAGAAAAAATAGTTTTGGCGTGAGTAACAAGAACATAAAAAAGAAAGCACACAATGTAGTTGCAGAATAAATTATGTGCTGTGGCTTGGCAGACAGTTTGATAGCAAGTTTAGATTTTATTGCAAACAAAACAGTCAAGTTACTTAGTAGGTAAACTCCGCCAAAAATAAGCTCAAAATAAACTATAGCAGGGTATTTTTGATCAGTGCAGAAAATTGTTAATGCTAGTCTACGTTGATTAAATAAAATTAACAATAAACACGTATACTCCATGACCAATCCCAGCGCTAAAACATATAAGCGCCGCGCTTTACCAACTGGTATATTCGGTATTAAGCCACGAGAAAGCATATTAAAATTCCATTTTGATATTCTAAAATCGTCTCATTCGAGTAATTTTCTCACATAAACGTATGCTTATGTCAATTTTAAATGCTACAATAACCAGTAATTAAAAATCATAACTTAACTGATTACAGGAATACTCTCATAAAAAAAATCATCTTTACGCTTTTATCTATCAACGTCAGTATTGTTTTTGCCGATCAACTAACTAACCTACAACAGGAAAAAATCATGTGTGGTAGTTATCAGGTAAAAGCAAGTTCTACCATTGGAGATATTACTAAATATTGTAAGCCATACGATATAGATCATGACCACCACAATGGTAAAGTAGAAACTGAGCTGGAGTTTTATGCTTCCGCACCACACAAATATGATATGAAATGTAACTTCATCGAAAGTAAATTAGATTACTGCAAAATTGATGATTAATAAAAAACCCAATTACTAAAAAAGGGCACTATTTTCCATGGTGCCCTTTTTATTTATAATTCTAAAGCCAATCAACTTTCACATAAGTACATGAAATTATTCACCATAAACTTTATTGCCATAAACATAGGTTGCTGCAACAATCCGGTCATCGCCAGTGAACTTAGTGAGAATAAATACCAGCAGGTTAGTATGAATCAGGATGTGACCCCATAAACTCACAACATAAACCTAGTGCTTTATCGGTGCAACTCAATGCAAAACACGGGTAAGCTAATTTTAGTATGTCCAGTTAAAAATAAGCCGTGGTTGCAGCATATTTCCACCGACATTGTCAGGTTGCTCAAGATAAACCAAACGCGTCCATACATTCATATTAGTATGAGGAATTCGGTACAACAGCGATGCATCATACTCAGTTACATTTGTCGTTTGTCCAACATAAACCTGATTAACGAAAAACTGTGACATTGATAGATTAAATTTTAATGAATTATCCATAAACGAAGTACTATTGCGCAAGGTGTAAGCATAACCAGAACCAAGCTCAGCCAAGGATGTCAACGCTGGAGTTGTATAGAGCGGGTCAACTTCCATTCCATAAGTATAAGGCGTTACCATTCCACCATTCAAAAACGAGCCACTGGAACCAAAAATATTATTATAAGAAATACTGGTAGTGTTATTGGCTACATTTAGAGCTATCCTCCCCCCAACGCCATTACTCGCAATTACTCCAGCAGGTGTAGTTTGCCCGGGTAATGGAAATTGGGTTGTAATAGCTGAACCAGATGAGGATTGCATAAAACCTTGCAAACCAAAATCAAAACTAACTTTACTTGCTACAGCAACATGGTAGCTATTATCTGCATAAATCATTTTGGCATAATCGGCAAAATTATATAACCATAATTGCCCTGAATAACTATCCACAGGGTTCCAAGTTAAACCAAGTCCGCTGGGTCCATTGGTTGGAGTGCTTCCGATGCTAGCTAGTACACCGCCATTATTATAATAAGTTTGCTGATTACCCCAATTATTTGGGTATTGAGTATAATTCCACGCACTAAACCCAGTTATTAATAAGCTTGGTAGCGCCTGAATATTAACTAATGCTGCTTGATAGGAGTTATTCCCCATCGCATAAGTACCTCCCGGATTTGAGCCAAAACTGGTAACCCACGGTGTAGAAATAAGAATATTACCAGCAACAATGTCCAGCTTATTACTATACTGATAATCAATATATGCCTGACTTGGTGAAAAAACCGAAGTAGTGCTAAATGTATTGGGCTGCCCTATTTGGCGAAAATTAACAACTGCAGTTCCGGCACCACCTAAAGCAAAACCGCCAAAGCGTTCAGTTTGTCCCCAAACCTGAACAATATTAGTATTAATCGCAGTGTTCTGCCCATTCATTGGACTATTCATCCCAGCGATAAAACTAGTACCCAGATGAAATGTTCCAGTTGATTCAGCTTTAGCACTTGAGCCCATGTTTAGAGCAATCGGATCTTGCAAATAATTATATGGTGAAATATATGATTGTTTAAGCTGTTTAATCTCTTCTTCTTCAATCAAAACTCCAACATCATTATCAAAATAATCATCACGAGTCTTATCAACATCATCACTCAATTTTACTTCACTCTCATTATCTTCATATGAGATTTCACTAGCATATGTAAATGGTGCCGCAGACAAAGTTAACGCTAACACAAGCTTACGAGAAACACTATTAAACACGAGACACCCTTTCAAGCTTAGTTATTTCAAGAAAAGTTTGATTATAGCCCAATTCATCGTAGCTCAGCAACGGCAAATATTCCCACCCAAATATTTACCCCACAAATAAAATGATACTCATAAAACCAATTTTACATTCGAGTGCGAGAAACCTTAGTACGAGCTCTATACCACTAAAACTAAACTGTTTGTCATAAGAATGTCAGATTGCCAAACATAACCATTTAAAAACATCATACTCCGCGGATCAACTGATTTTATCACCTTAAATTATAAAATTTCACCGACTACTATTGTTGGATACAAATCAGCCCGATTGCTAAATTGGAACTTTGACTTAAATTACAGGTCATATCGCCCTGATATATCTGATAAAATGACCGAGCATATACTGGCTGTAAATAATCTTCATAACCAGAGTTGCCCCATAATGAAGATTCATTACTGCTCCAGCTATTGCAGTTATTCGCACCAGCTTGCCAATTGGTCGAACCACCACCTAGCCCAGTCCACGCAAACTGGGTATACATTACCAAATTACTTTCAGTTGGAAAACTGAAAATTGCCGATTCGCTGCTAATAGCAACCACCGAGCCACGAGTATTTAAATATACTGTATTTGGATAAATTACCCAATTAATATTAGGGTTCCAACCACGATTTACACCATCGACTAGTAAGGCTTTATATACTGCACCAGCAGGAAGCAACGGCTTACTCTCATCGGAGTTACAAAGCGCATCTGCCGCTGCGACCCCGTTACTAAAGGTCGAATTGAGAAGTACACCTGCCTGAGCAGTTAGATTACCATTAAAGCCCTGTCCATTATTAGTCGCTCCATAAATGCTACAAGGATTACACGGTTGTGATGAACTACCACTACTACCGCCACCGTTACACGCAATAAGCATGATTGGCAAAAAACAAACTAACCTTCTTTTCATATTAACTTCCTTCAAAAATTTACTATTTTATAGCATTTAGCTACCAGTCAATTTTGACTGGTAGCTAAGATCATAGATTAGAGCACTAATAGGCTCATCAAACCCAACCAGATAATTATGATTGAGTTTGAAATGGACTTTTTTAGCATCGACTAAATATTTGTCGGCATTGACTACTTAACAGATCCACTTAATTTAATTGTTGTGTTAGACACAGTCCAAAGATGTACTGGTTCTTCACCAGTAATATTGGTTTCACTTACTACACTGGTTCCATCGTTCCAGTTTAATGAAGTTTTAGGCAATTCTTTCTTAGGATCATAAGGAATTGGATTAACAACATAATCGTTCCTGTTACAACCATGAGCACTCGATAGACAGCCAATTCCAACTTTAACATGATTTTGCCCAGCATATATGCTTTGTAGATGTTCCGTAGTAAATTTAACTAGAAATGTTTTTCCATTATAGATAGCAAAACCATAATCGGTATAAAAGTGATCCCATTTGTTCGAATCACCAGTAGTAGTTCTCATTTTATCTCTAAAGAACATATTTTTACTGGCATTATAGCTAACTTTACCTGGCATCGGTGCCAGCACCCAATCTGCTTGATCATCATAACCCTTAGTATAGGTATTATGATATAGCGAAATATCTGTTGATGTTGGTTCCATCGCCACATAGTTCCAAAAATTTTCAGTGGTTACACTAGTAGTAGATTGGGCTGCGTCAGTAGCAAAATCCATAGACTCTTTACAGACACTAAGCCAATTGTTGTAACACCAGTCTTTAGCTGATGCTATCTGATTAATATCTTCTGAAGTTAGTCCAGTTGATTCTACCGTATAGTTTGCTCTTCCAGTTATCGGATCAAAACCAACATTACTAACGCCATAACGATCAATATCATAGCCAGTATCACTAGCATAAGGAACTTCAAGACTAATCGTTGCCGATTCAAATCCGAACGTGGTTTTTTTAGTCACGCACAAAGCGTCAACATCAATCACTCCATACGAGTGCGTACTATTAGTTGCCAGCTTATTTAGTTTCAAATTAGTTAGAGAACAATTCCCTGGTTCCACACTGCTACTTTCAAATTGTTTCGATAAAAACGGCGTTGTAGATTTAAACCAATCGGTATTTATTAGATCAGCAAGGTCTTTATTACTTAGTGGACTCATGAAAGTAACTAAATTATTTGATAAATTTTTGGCAACTGGTTCGTAAGCCTCATTAAGCTTTTCAACTGCCTCCTTGTAGCCAACTAAACCACTTGTACCATCTGGTAAATTAATATTATTAAATTTAATGTTCGCATTACACGCATATTTATAAGCCAGCTGAGCAAATTGCATATTATATAGCTCCTGCAATGACTTCGATAATTCTACAGCATAGTTGACATTTGCATAATTATACTTGTTAATATAACCCAATAAATTCATATCTGTGGTAATTTTGTCAGCTTTTAATTGAGTAATGTAGTTAGCTTTGCTTTGTTCTAATATTTTGTAAGTTGTACCGTCGTTGTACGTCGCTGATTCTTTGCCATAGCTGTTCCTAAATTCGGTAAATATGCTCCAAACTTGGTTATCTGCAGATATTGCTTGCAATTTGTTTAAACTAGATGATTTTTGAGCATCAATAACATCCATTACTCCAGTATTATCACACTGATTCTTGGCAATTTCATACATATGACCTACCACATCTCCGTCTTCAGATTGTGGCACACTTTCATTAGCAAATACTTTCTGCTCTACATATAAATCATACTTTGAGCTAATAACACCAGTATCATTGCTAAAGGTGGATAAAGATTGAGATAATTTGTCTCCAACGTAAGATTTATAAAACTGGTTAATAACATCACTAACATCTTGAGATAATGCCAATTGATCACTAAGTCCAGTTAAAATATCGTCTAACTTTCCATTAATTTCTACCAGGGTTTTGGTAGTAGAATCCTCCTGCTCGCCAAAAATTAAATTAGTCAGTAAGCTGCCAAATGCACTACCAATTCCAGCTGGTGACAAAATAAAGCTACTACTAAATCCCTCTAAAACAGAAGAACAGAGACTTTTGAAAACACCACCACTGGTAGCAACGGCAGTTGTTGCTTGCCCAGTAGTCCTTGCGACAGCCCGCTGAGTTGAATTTAAACCTGAACCACTATTACAAGCAGTTAATGTCAAAGACGATGCCAATGCCAGACTGATCAATTTAAGTTTCATGAGGTACTCCTAATGGTTAATGTTTTTAATAACCAGATTGTACGTTTTGATTTAAATTTTCACAATTGGCATTTTTGCCTATTCAAACTAACATATTGTTTAATAATAATTTTCGTAAACAACCACCATAAAAAGCCTATTTTTTAGCTCAATCTTCAGGAGATTCTTTAAACATCGGATCATCCAAAAGTTCTTCATTTAATACAATAATACACGGTTTCCATAGCGATGGCGGCATATAGCGATAAAACCCGGCATTTATCGCCTCTTTTAGTAAAATCTTGGTATTGGCACCTGGAATATCGAATTTGGGACAAATTTGATTGCCGATTATCATCGAAACGGTACTGCGAGAAATATTGAGTATCTGCGAGATTTGTTCTTGCGTCGCACCATTGGTAATCAAAAATAAGATTTCTTGCTCCCGCCGAGTAAATTTACTCCAGAGCAGTTTACTGTCATATTGTAAATTTGGCTTATCAATATGCCCCTGAAAGCGCAAAATATAACTTTTTATTGACGAAGAATGAATTGCCACAACTTCGCCATTTGGATGAAATATCGGAAAATAACTGGTTACATAACTAACAAACTCTTGATTATACGGGAGCATATCAATCAGCTTAATGACTTTACCCTGCTCAAAAACAATTTGTTGCAAGCGATGGAGCTTTCTACCATAAGTGGCGTATAGATCTTTAGTATGCTCATGATAATGATCGCCAAAAAAATGTTTCAATATAACTTCATCATCACAGTCTTTTGCTGAGACCCTTCGTAAATCCTCGGCATTATCAAAACCCACCGACTTCGCCGAAAAAGTGGTTCCCATTTCGACCCTAAAATCTCGATTAATAATTACTGAATGTAGATCCTGCTCAATCAAATTTTTGAACCAGTTTAAAACATGATTATCCAAATACTCACGATAATCTTGATCACTTAGTTTTGTAGGTGGCATTTTCTTTCCTAACACATAGATTATATCTAAGAGCAAATGATTCCAATATACGTAAAAAGCCCCTGACTTTCGACAGTCAGAGGCTTTATCTTAATCAAAAGATAGAGACTATAGCATACCTTTAGATTTTAATAATTCTAACATTGTTGTACCAAGTTCTGCAGGCGAACGAGTATAAGCGATTCCAGCTTTTTCAAAAGCTGCAAATTTTTCTTCCGCAGTACCTTTACCGCCAGAGATAATCGCACCAGCATGCCCCATACGTTTACCAGCAGGAGCAGTAACCCCGGCGATATAACCAACCACAGGTTTAGTTACATGAGATTTTACATATTCTGCAGCTTCCTCTTCAGCAGTTCCACCAATTTCACCGATCATAATAATCGCTTCAGTTTGTGGATCTTCTTGGAATAATTTTAATGAATCAATATGTGAAGTTCCCGGAATAGGATCACCACCAATACCGATACAAGTTGACTGACCAAGACCTAATTTAGTAGTTTGCGCAACTGCTTCATACGTCAAAGTACCAGAACGAGAAACAATCCCGATTTTACCCGGTAAATGAATATGACCTGGCATAATTCCGATTTTACATTCACCTGGAGTGATAATCCCTGGGCAATTTGGTCCGATAATTCGTGAACCGCTTGATTCTGCATAGCGTTTAACTTTTAGCATATCTAAAGTCGGTACACCTTCAGTAATAATCACAATCAATGCCACCCCAGCGTCGATTGCCTCAACTGCTGAATCCAACACAAATGGAGCTGGAACGTAGATAACTGACGCATCAGCTTGTGTCTCACGCACAGCTTCGTTCATAGTATTGAAAACTGGCAAACCTAAATGCTGGCTACCACCTTTACCAGGAGTAACACCACCAACTACTTTAGTGCCGTAAGCAATCGCTTGCTCAGAATGAAAGGTTCCGTTTTTTCCGGTAAAACCTTGTACTAAAACTTTGGTATTTTTATTAACTAAAACACTCATCTTAAATCCTTATTAATTTATTGGGTATGCAATACGTAGGCGCAGTTATTTTAAAGTTGCTACAACTTTTTGTGCTGCATCAGCTAAACCTTCTGCAGGAATCAATGCTAAACCAGATTCTTTTAATAATTTAGAACCTAATTCCGCATTATTACCTTCTAGGCGCACAACTACTGGTACAGTTACATTAACTTCTTTTACTGCATCAATAATTGCTTCAGCAATCATATCGCAACGCACGATTCCACCAAAAATATTAATCAATACTGCTTTTACATTACTATCAGCTAAAATTAATTTAAAGGCTTCGATAACGCGCGCTTTCGTAGCACCACCACCAACATCAAGGAAGTTTGCAGGCTGACCGCCATATAATTTAATGATATCCATCGTTGCCATTGCAAGACCAGCACCATTTACCATACAACCAATATTACCTTCAAGAGCAACATAGTTAAGATCATGTTCAGAAGCTTTTAATTCACGCTCATTTTCTTGTGATTTATCACGCAATGCCAATAGATCCGCATGGCGGAACAATGCATTTGAATCTAAGTTAATCTTAGCATCAACACATACCAATTCACCGTTTTCACGAACTGCTAATGGATTGATTTCAAATAAAGCAAAATCATTCTCAACGAAAGCTTGATATGCACCCAGCATCATTTTGACAAAATTAGCAACCTGATCACCACTCAAACCAAGTTGAAATGCAACTTCACGGGCGTGACATGGTTGTAACCCTACCAATGGATCTACTACTACTTTAAGAATTTTCTCCGGTGTATCATGAGCAACTTTCTCAATCTCCACACCACCTTCGGTTGATGCCATAAAAGTTACTCTACGGCTAGAACGATCCACCACTGCACCTAAGTACAATTCACGTGAAACAGGATATAAATCTTCAGAAACATATACCGAATTAACTGGTTGACCATTAGCATCTGTTTGATATGTTACCAAATTTTTACCGATCAAGCTCTCCGCAACTTCACGGGCTTCATCACGAGATTTAACTACCTTCACGCCACCAGCTTTACCGCGACCACCCGCATGCACCTGTGCTTTTACTACTGCAAATTTGCCACCAAGTTTGTCATAAGCGTCAGCCGCTTCATGTCCACTGGTTGCCAGAACCCCGGTTTGAACGCGCAAACCATAACGTGCCAACAATTCCTTAGCTTGATATTCATGTAAATTCATTTGATATCCTTATAGATAATTTATAAAAATAAAGCGCCTATATTTTATCATATTACGAAGATACTTGCGTAAGTTAGACGCATATTAGGCATTTTTATAAAGGCATAATTCAAATTCAAAACAGTTTTCTCTACCAATTTAAATTAAAATCACACCTATAGTTTTTTAACGATAATTTTCTTATTTTATAGCAGGAGCAGAACGGTGTGAAATTTCATTGCGAGCCTGCCAGACGGAGATAAATGCAGCTTTATCTACGCTTAATTGACCTTGAAAGGGTTTATCCATTTCAAGAATCAACCAGCAGGAAGAACTAATAATTAAGTTCTGACTCATGATAATAAATAATGTAAACAATCGGCTTTTTGTATCAATAAAACCAGTCCAAAAACAGCCAACACTAATCATAATCAGAAAAAAGAATAAGAGCGGACCTTGAAGATTGCCAATTAAAAAATCTAGTCGGATTTCGCGATAATCAGATAAATTCTCCAATTGAGTTAGAATTCGATTATAGCGCAGCTCCTCAGCTAACAATGCTCGCGGATGATAATCATAAATACTCAATACCAAGCTACGATACGCTTCATTAGTTTTGCGACTTTCTTCGCCCCGCGCTAGATGTGGATACTCATCATTAACGACCAGATTAAGATAGTCATCAAGATGCTTATTTAGGTTAGCCCGTTGTTTGATATCAAGTGCTTCAAAGTCGTTATATAGCTGAGCTATAACATTGGCTTCGCGGGTAGTAGTTTGTTTGAGAGTGCCCAGATTGCTCCAGTTGGTTGCAATCCAGAAAGTAATAAAAATTGAGCTAAAAAATAAAATCGTTTGCCAAACTATCTTAGTTACAATGTCTTTATTATCAACACGAGTCAAAAAAGTATGTGAAGCGGCATAACCAAGTAAGCTTAAGCAATTGCACGCCAAAAAAATCAAAAATAGCGCAAAATAAATCGGCAAATCATAAAATAAATTTGGCATTACATCGTCTTAATTAAAATAAAGCGTAACTATCACCTGCTTCAAATTATATTTCACCTGACCTGTATCTTTAAGTTCAACTGATTTCATGGTGATCTTTTGCCCAGTATTAGTTTGTAAATAATCGCGAATATTGTTAGCCAGAGTCTGCATCTTCGTTGGATAGCTAATTGCTGCACGCTTAACACGACCAGAATTTATCCCATCAACAACTTGATCCAATTCACTCTTATCAAATCCAGTAAAAAATACTGGTGCCCAGCCACCAAGCACAGGTTCACTTGCATCTTGCTTTATGGGTGCAGAAGCTACCTCTTGGCTACTATTTTTGACACTCAAACCACCACCATTGCTACTACAGGCAAACAAACCAGTAACGATAATCAATAAAGTAATTTTTTTAAACATAGTTAACACCTAATCAAAATTATATTGCAGCAAGTTAATTAATTCATACTATCATCAAATTTAACTTGACCATTACTTGCGACCAAGCCAATTTTAGTCTCACGACGAATGACCCGGCATTGATTTTTTGGATTTATGCAAATTCTTACGAAGTCCTGATTTACATCATTAACACTTAAATTAAACATACTTCTAAGTAATGGTGAAGTTCGTAAATCTTCCGCAGTAAAAGAGCCATGCTGTTCCATATCAGAACTGAACATAATTGGCTGCGACAAGATATTTTCCGCAGCACTGATTTTAAAGCTGATGCAACCAAGCAACAAAGCACTCACTAAAATTTTTCTCAACATACCAAATCCTTTATTCATCCTAAATGTTGTAAAATACAACTATCTACATTTTATTTTTATTATATTTTTATAAATTATCGGTTGATAAATACGCTGTGACGCAACTAAAACAATCCCTTATTATAGCGCCATAGTCAATCATTGTTTACATCATGCTATTTTAACATATCCTCCTCAGCGGCAATATTGAAGTATTAGGATAATTTTTAATTTATTATTTAATCTTACATTTACCAGTTTATTCTTTCCAGCAACAAACTACATTACTTGACATCTGTGCTTAAGCTGATTAATAAATACTATTGGGTAACAAGCAGCAAAGCCTACGCCTAGTAAGTGAGCGGCTTGGTAACGAAGAGGATAATCAATCTGCTCAAGTATAGCAAAATTATCCGTTTTGGATACCAGATATACTTCAATCAATGCTAAAATGAGATAATATTTTTAAATCACAACAGGAACGCATAAATGTTAACTTTTATTCATAAAAAATTCAGATTACTTTATCCGCTATTATTGGTGGTATTGTGCAACTTACTAATTGCCTGTGCTAGCGGAGGAAACTCATCAACACCGACGCCAACACCGTCGCCATCCCCAACTCCAACGCCTACCCCGGGGAGTGAGTCATTAAATATTTCGGAATTTAGCAAATCTACCATCCTGATTGGTGAATCAGCTACAGCAACGGTAAGTATCACTAATCTAAAGTCAACTGAGTCTGTAGTAGTTGCAATTAGCAACAATAATAACTCTATAATTTCTGTTACGCCAAGCTACTGCACATTATCTGCTACTGCAAACGCCTGCACCGTAAAAGTAACAGGAATTACCGACGGGGCTGCGAGCTTTAGTGCAACTACAACAGGAATGCCAACTGCAACCTCAGAGTCGATTCTCGTTACATCCGTTGCGCCACTGGGTATAATTTTTGGTACCCAAAATGGGCTGGTATTTAATAATGCTAACCTAATACCTGGCACAGCTTCGCTTGCTGGAGTTGATTATAGTCAAATCTCAGGAATTGTAATCGACTCAAACAATAATATGTACGCTGGTACCGGTGGTGCAATATTTGACGGATTTGGTGCAGGCAAAGTATTCAAATATAATAGCTCATTGGGGTACTGGACTATCTTATCTGGTAGCGGTGCTGGCGGATCATTGGATGGTTCGGGAGTTAATGCCATAATTATGGATAGCAATAATAATCTCTATGCAGGTACTAACGCCGGTAATGTATACAAATACATCAATAATGTTTGGAATTTAATGGGATCGACCTTAAATCAGCCAATTGGAACATTAGCGCTTGATGCGAGTAACAATCTCTACGCCGGAACCAATAATGGATCAGATGTTGGCGAAGTATTTAAATACATAAGTGGAGTATGGACATCGCTTGGTTCTCCAGATAGCACAGGTATTCAGTCGATTGCGATCAATAGTAGCGGAAGTATCTATGCAGCTACAGCAGGAAATGGCGGTGATGGTCAGGTCTACCAACATAGCAATGGTACAACTTGGACTACTATCAGTACATTTAATGAAGGTTCAGTTAATGCCGTAGTTGTAAATGGCAGTGATCTTTATGCTGGAACAGCTACAGGTAAAGTACATAAATATAGCGGGACTGGCACATCGTGGACATCCTTGGGGACTCCAGATACCTCATCAGGTGCGCAAATTACATCTATGATGCTTAATGGTTCAAATGTTTATGCAGGGTCAAATAATGATAATGATAATGGACAAGTCTATTTGTATGATACAGGTACAACATGGAATAGTATTGGAGCATTAAACAATGGTGGGATTTCTTCAATTGTTATAAGTAACAATAAATTGTATACCAGCACTGCAAATTCAGGCAACTCTACGGGTATGGTTTATGCTTACACTACGACAAATGCATGGTTGCCAGTTGGTACTGGTGCGCTGGATGGTACACCAGTCTATTCCACCTGTATTTCCAGCAGTGGCAATCTTTACGCAGGTACACAAAATAATGTCTTCAAGTATTTGGCAGGCAATCAATTATGGATACAGATAGGCAATATTTACTTGTTAGATGGTAGCGGGATTTCGGCACTGACTACTTATGAAAGTAATATCTACGCCGGAATGCAATCAGGAAATATATACTCAACCAACAATGGTGGCAACTGGCAGCAAATCGCTAGTAATCCAGATTACATAACTTCAGATGTTATAGTTAATAACACGGGCGCACTCTACGCTAGTACAAACTATAATGACCCTAATGATCAGATTTTAAAAGATGGTCGAGTACAAAAATATAACAGGACTACAGGAGTATGGACAACTCTTGCGGGTACATCTTCACGCAGTTCAGTCGATGGTACACCAATACAGTCAATAACAGCAGATACTAGCGGTAACATTTATGCAGCAACCGCTGGTAATAACGGTGGATTTGTTTGGGAATATCCAGTGGCTGGAAGTGCATGGACAATGCTTGGCACAGGCACTCTGGATGGTACTCCAGTAAATGCAGTCATAACAGATAGTAGTTTAAATGTTTATGCTGGAACATCTGCTGGAAATGTATTCAAATACACTGGTTATTCCTGGCTGCAAATCAATACTGCTCCACTTGATACGCTAGGTGTAAGCGGACTTACCTTTGATCATTTGGGTAATCTTTACGCAACTACTTATGGTGGAATGGTTTGGGAATACATTAACAGCAGCACACTATGGGTAAATACCAACTATGGAATCGGAGTGTCAATTAATATAACTGGTAGCACAGGCATCTAGGTCAAATCTACCTTAATATAAAACAGGCTGCTTTTTTATAAGCAGCCTGTTTTATATAGAATCATCTAGGCAGAACAAAACAATTCAAATCTAATGTATTAAGGTAATGTCGCCAAATAAGAATAACCTATAGTGCTTCCTGCCGAGACATACACCCCTAATACATTATTTTGATAAACCCCATATCGGCTGATTTAGTTATATTTCCAGAAATCATTTAGATAGCCGTTACTGCTAGCTCCATTCCCAGAGCCACCAAATAACCATAAATTACCACTAGCATCAACCCAACCAATTCCATCTTTTCGAGCACCAGGCTGATTACCCGCCGCAACAGATCCGAGACTACCGTAACTGCCAAAAGCATTGCTTTCAGTGCTACCCCCTAACCATGTCCATTGATTATTAGCTGGATTGTAGCTCCACAGATCATTCAAGATCCCCGAAGTACTTGCACCATTACCATCTCCACCCAACATTAACAGATTCCCACCACTACCTATCCACGAAATTGGTATACGATGTTCACGAGCCCCAGGAATACTATTTGGCGATGCAGTTCCTTGTGTACCATAGGTACCATAAGCTCCACTCACATTACTACCACTATTCCATGTCCATATCCCGCTATCTGGATTATAGCTCCATAAATCATTAAGATTTCCAAGTTTACCAACCGCATCAATACCATGTCCACCAAACACCCAGACTCTGCCATTACTTTCTTGCCAACTAATCGAGTCTAAGCGCCCACCCGGCTGATTGCTTAAAGCGGCAACACCCTGAACACCATAAACGCCCGGCACATTAACTACTGCCTGACCACTAATCCAAGTCCACTCACCGCTTACAGGGTTAAATTTCCACAAATCATTATAGACCCTACTTGTCAATATATCTTCGGCACCACCAAATAGCCAAATGCTACCATTTTTATCAACCCAGCCAATTGAGCCAAGCCGAGCTCCCGGCACATTCGAACTTGATGGCGTACCCTTAGTCCCATAAACCCCGGAAGCACCTATCGTGTTCGAGCCGCTAACCCATGTCCATTGATTACTGGATATACTGTATTTCCAAAGATCATTTAAAGCACCAGGTGCACCGCTGGCAGCATTTCCAAAGCCACCGAAAAGCCATAGATTGCCGGCATTGTCTTTCCAGCTAACCGCGCCAATCCTAGCACCAGGAGTATTACCAGCCGCCGCAACACCTTGCATGCCATAAGTTCCATAAGCATTAGTTGTGTTAGCACCACTTACCCATACCCATTGCTTAGTTGACGGGATATACTTCCATAAGTCATTTAAGTTACCGCTTGCACCGCTTGTGGCATTGCCAGAGCCACCAAATAACCAGAAATTACCATCATTATCCACCCAGCTAACCGCAATGTCACGACCACCGGGGATGTTACCCAAAGCAGGGGTACCTTGCACTCCATAGGTACCGTAAGCACCACTCTCATTGCTCCCGCCAACCCAACTCCAGCCATTAACTACTGGATTAACAGAAGAAGAACTACTTCCAGAACCACAAGCAGTAATCGCTACTGCCAATAACATTGGTAAAACCTTAATCATACTGCGCATAATAATATTTCCTCAGAAAATAAACTAATTTTTTTATTTCATATACTCAAAGTACAAGATTCAGAGACGATGAGTACATTAATTCATTGTGGCAACATAGCCATAATCATATGTAGGAGTACCCATTTGGTACAATCCCAAAATATAGTTTTTATAAACTGTATTCGCAGATGTCCATGATGCCCCCGGGTAATACGCAAAACTAGTCCAACTAGGAGTTGCAAAAGAACCATCAGGATTACGCGAAATATTCGCAAATGACGGAGTAGTTTTCTGCCCGATATATTGCCAATCCCCGGCTAAATTGTAGCCACCATTACCATCACCAGTAATACCTTCAAAGTGCGTTCCAATTACCGACGCTGGCATATCATTGTAATTTAAAGTCTTAAAGTGTGAAATTTGTTGCGTAGCAGAATCCCAATCGGTAATAAACCCAAGATTAGTACCACCTTGATCTACCGCACTGTAACCACCTGCTATGGTATAGCTAGTTCCACCGTTATACCAAACTCCATACGCAGTTATACTTGCTGAGCTACCTGGCTTAGTTAATGAATAGTATGCACCTGTATTAATATTATAGATAAATGCTTGTCCAGTTAACAATTGAGTATCATAATTTCCAACCACGATACCACCCATTGTGCTGTGTCCCAAAGTATTAATAACTGATTCAGCCGTCAATGACTGAGGGTTAAGTGTAGTATAACCACTGGTAGTTGACCCATCGGCTGCGCCCTGATAAAGCATACCGAGTTGCGTAAGAGCACCCGATTCAAGAGTAGTATAACTTCCAACTACTACAACCTTACCTGCACCATTATTATCTGGACCGTACGGCGAAGTACTTGTCACTGTCACACCAGGAGAAGATGGATAATTAAATTGATTACATACGCCACCACCCGTTACTGGACCTTGATATAAAAAGCCATGATTAGCACCATACTGAACGTACACGCCCGTAACATACACTTGGGACTCTACCCCATCAACACCACGTACTCCGGAAATACCCGGAAATGAAACATTATTAGTTCCTGGACAATTAAATGGAGCATAACTGATTGCCTGTGGACTAGTTTGGCTATTATTGCCAGAAGAACCACTACCACATGCTGAAAGCAAACTTAAAATTAACGGAGCACTCATATAAAAACCTAACTTACGCGTATTTTGCTTCATCCTAAACCTATCCTTTTAAAACAAATTTCCCGTTGCAAAAGCTCACAACTGCAATGACTCAACAAACTATTTTAGCTATATAGCCTGTCTAGAGCGACAAAAAAACTCGCCTGCAGACGGACAACAGCAGGTAAGTGCAGCTCAATTATATCTGATAACGTCTCATCATTGCTATCCAAAATGGATATTTACAGTTGTACGCTGTAAGCAACTAAAAAAATAAATTTGACTTTACTTTTCACTTAGCCTTAAAATCTCCACATCAGGATTTATATTTTACCTGTTTAACATGGAAATCAAAATGCAACAACGAACAATAACTTCTTGGCGCGATGCTCATCAGCACAGCTATAGTTTTGTGCCAAATCTAATTCTGCAGTCATTATTCAGCCAATTCCAATTCTCAGCTTCAAATACATCATCTTGTTGTTGCTAACGCAACACTTACTCACTTTACTCTCATAGATTCATTTATTATTTGTTTTGCTTTATCAGGCAGAACGGCATTGACGTATATTTTTATATAAACTATTACTTTATTAAAGGCACTATCATGATACAAACTAATTCAGCAACCTTTCGTAACCGCATTTATAACAGCATAACTGAAACTGTTGGTGCTACTCCATTGGTGCGTTTGCATGCATTTGAAAAAAAATACAATCTCAAAGCCCAAATTCTGGCGAAACTTGAGTTTTTTAATCCGCTGGCATCGGTAAAAGACCGTATTGCTCTCAATATGATTGAGGTGGCAGAAGCTCAAAATAAAATTATCCCCGGCAAAACTTTATTAATTGAACCAACCTCGGGTAACACAGGAATTGGTTTGGCATTTGTTGCAGCAGCAAAAGGTTATCGCTTAATCTTAACTATGCCCGAGAGTGTCTCAATTGAGCGCCGTAAAATGATTACTCACTTGGGAGCTGAGTTAGTATTAACTCCAGCAGCAGAAGGAATGAAGGGCGCGGTTACAAGAGCCAAACAACTTGCAGATGAGGTTGCTGATAGTTATCTAGTCGGACAATTTGATAATCCAGCTAATCCTGAGAAACATCGCAACACTACAGCAGAAGAAATCTGGGCAGATACTTCTGGTAATGCGGATATTTTAATTTCTGCAGTGGGAACTGGTGGCACAATTACTGGCGTAGCTCAAATTCTTAAAAAGTATAAACCATCGTTTAAAGCTATTGCAGTAGAACCAAGTGCTAGTCCTGTTTTATCTGGCGGTAAAGCAGCGCCACACAAAATTCAGGGTATTGGTGCAGGCTTTATTCCTGGTGTGCTAGATCTAGGCATTATTGATGAAATTATTCAAGTCAGTGATGATGAATCTTTTGCAATGGCACGAGAAATAGCTCGCTTAGAGGGTATACCTGTTGGTATTTCATCTGGTGGAGCATTGAGCGCAGCAATCAAAGTTGCGAGCCAAGAGGAAAATCGAGGTAAACAAATTGTCGTGATTATTCCATCATTTGCCGAACGTTATCTATCTACTGCTCTATTTGCTGAACCAGAAAGTAAGTAAATGCTGGAGTTAATCCGCCACTATCAGAAACAAGACCCGGTGCGACCAGGTTTCTGGGAAGTTATTCTAGTTTACCCGGGCTTCCATGCGGTCTTGTTGCATCGGATTAGCCATCGCCTCTGGCAATCAAAATTTCGGCTGTTATCACGGGTTCTTGCGCATTTTACACGCTGGATTACGGGAATAGAAATCCACCCAGCCGCTCAAATTGGTAATAACCTATTCATCGATCACGGCATGGGAATTGTAATTGGTGAAACTACGATAATTGGTAACAACGTTACTATTTTTCACGGTGTTACACTCGGTGGATTAGGAATCCCCTCAACTTCTAACAGTAAACGTCATCCAACAATCGGCGATAATGTAATTTTGGGAGCTGGGGCTAAGATATTAGGAAACACGACAATTTATGCAAATGCAAAAGTGGCACCCAACGCAGTAGTAATGCAAGATGTGCCAGCTTATGCAACTATTAGTCAACCACAATCACGAATCATAAAATATGTTGATGACTGGGTAATTTAGATAAATTGTTTTACTGCCGCAACTATGCGATCTTGCGTAGCATGATCCAAATATGGATGCATTGGAAGACTGACTACTTTAGCGGCAGTTTTTTCTGATACTGATAAATCTTGCCCATGATAATTATGAGTAAAGATTGGCTGTTTATGCAGCGGAATCGGATAATGAACCGCCGTTGGCACTCCAACACTATTCAGATGCCTAATTAAGCCATCGCGATCATCAACCATTAGTGTGTATTGGGCATAAACTGAAGTATTACCTGCTGCAATAAAAGGCGTCACACAATTGGCATCTTTGAATAACTCATCATAACGTGTAGCGACTTGTTCACGAAGCTTGACTTCATTGGCAAAAATACGCATTTTAGCTAATAAGACCCCTGCTTGCAACGTATCCAAGCGACCATTAATCCCAAGCAGTGCATGGTGATAGCGTTTATCTTGACCATGTACTCGAATCCAGCGGATTTTTTGCGCTAATTCATCATTATTGGTGAAAATTGCGCCACCATCACCATAACAACCAAGAGGCTTAGATGGGAAAAAGCTGGTAGTTGCAATCGTAGTCAGATTGCAAGATTGTTTGCCATGATAAGTAGCACCAAAACTTTGCGCACCATCTTCAATAACCGCTAGATTATGTTTAGCAGCAATGGCATTAATCGCATTATAATCTGCACATTGCCCATACAAACTCACAGGAATAATCGCTTTTGTTTTAGCCGTAATTGCAACTTCTAATTTGCTTGGGTCAAGATTATAAGTTTTCGCATCAACATCGACAAATACTGGAACAGCGCCTAGTAAAGCCACCATTGAAGCAGTTGCGATAAAGGTAAATGCAGGCACAATAACTTCGTCACCAGCTTTAATATCCAAAGCCATTAATGCGATTAATAATGCCTTAGTCCCATCACAAACTCCGATACAGTGTCTACTTCCAGTATAGGTATTAAGCATCTGCTCTAACTGAGGAACTTTATCGCCCATAATATATTGCCCAGAATCAAGAACTTGATTAATCTCATTCAGGACATCATCTTTAATTAACTGATATTGTTTTTTTAGATCAATAAACTGCATATTATTTTTCCGTATTTATGTAAATTTTAATAGTTGGGACTCTGATGCAAAGTAATCTAAGCATAAATCCCATTCTTCACATGGAACCTGAGCAATTAATTGCTGCTCATAACCAATGCCACATAGGAATGGCAAACGTTCTCGTTTGGCAAAAGTTGTATCATAATACCCTCCGCCCTGTCCAAGACGATAGCCTTTGGTATCAATAGCTACTAAAGGTAGCAACACAAGGTCTAAATTATACCATTTTACTTCAGATACTAACTCATAATCTTCAGGATAGAAGATATCTCTTGGCTTAGCATCAAAAATCTGTTCAAAACGCATGATTTTGGAACCTCGTGTTGCAATTGGCATAAATAGATTGTGCCCATGCTCAAGACAGTAACGAATTACGCAATCCAAATTAAGTTCACTGCCAGATGCATGATAAATAGCAATATTTTCTGCAATTGTCAATAATGGCTTCAATACCTCCAACAATTTATCACCAGCCAGCACCGCATCTGCATGGCTAATTTGTGCACGTTTACTGCGTATTAACTTGCGTAAATCATTTTTATTCATCGTTGAGTAGCCCCAATTTACCATAACTTAATAACGTCATGATAGCATAATATAAGTCTAACCAAGAAATTTTAGAAGTTTTAATTTCAATTTAGTATATGGAGGATATTTCGCTGCCAAATCAGGAAAGCTACTACTCTTAACCACTGACTTAGAATGTGTAAATACTTCAAAGCTATATTTTCCATGATAATGACCATTACCGCTTGACATTACTCCACCGAATGGCAAATTATGGTTAATAAAATGATAAAGACAATTATTAATACCTACTGCACCAGACTCGACCTCATGACTAATTTTTTGATTTAGTTGTTTATTATTACTAAAGAGGTATAGAGCTAATGGATACCGATTAGCTTTAAGAATTTTAAACAACTCATTGTCATTATGATATTTAACTAATGGAAGGATTGGACCAAAAATTTCTTCGTTCATTAATGGTGAATCTAAGGGTAGATTTTCAAGTATAGTAAGACTTATTTTCAGTGCGGCACTATCGCAAACTCCACCAAAAATTATATCCCCTAGCTCCAAATAACTTACCAAGCGCTCAAATTGACGTTGATTAATTATTTTGCCAAGCTGCTCAAAATTATCGCCACCTAGCTCTTTTGCTGCTATCAGTAGCTCTTTGATAAATTCGGTATAAATATCACGATGAATCAAAGCATAATCTGGCGCAATGCAGGTTTGTCCACAATTAAATAGCTTCCCCCAGATTAAACGTTTGGCAGCAATCTTTAGGTTCGCACTTTTATCAATAATCACTGGTGATTTACCACCTAGTTCTAAAGTATATGGAATTAATTTTTGTGCGCAGTAAGTAGCAATTTGACGACCGACTAAGCTTGAACCGGTAAAAAAGACATGATTAAAACTACCCTGTTCAATCAGTGCTGGAACAACTTGACTTCCGTCACCTTCAGCAACTAAAAGATATTCTTCAGCAAAAAACTCACGCAACACCTGACAAATAACGTTACTAGTATTACTGCTTATTTCCGAAGGTTTGACGACAATACAGTTACCAGCAGCAATTGCCCCAATGAGAGGAGCAATCAGGAGTTGAAATGGGTAGTTCCATGGCGCAATGATTAGCACACAACCTAACGGGACTTTAATAATTGAACTTTGCGAGTAAAAAATACTTAGCGGCGATTTAACTTTTTTCTGACGAACTAACTTGTTGAGATTTTGTTGCATATAGTCAATTTCGCGATATGCAAGCCCTATTTCACTACTATAACTTTCAAACTCTGACTTACCCAGATCAGCAAATAATGCATTATATAATTCTGTTTCATATTTCTGGATAGCGCACTTTAATTGTGATAGTTGCTGTAATCTAAATGTCAAATCATGGGTAACACCACTATCAAAGAATTTCCTTTGTAAACCGAGCTTTAAAGTATAGTTCATACAAGTAGCCTTCTCGTTTTTTGATAAATTAGTGATGAAACCATATAATACATACTAACCAATTGCGTTCCAAGCGTAAAACTAAGGCGTAGTTGTATTAGAATAACTATTACCACAACTATAAATACTCGTTGCACTAGCAGGGGAAAAAGACGAAAACGATCCGCCATCACAGGCAGGAGAATAGCTAGATCCACTCTGGCATAAACCAGTAGAATTACCGCCTGTGTAAGTAGAAGTTCCTGGTAGGTCTTCTTGTGCCGTATGATCCAAAACACATGGTGTGCAAGTATGAGTATGCGTTGTTGATGTCAATACACCTGAAGCATTGTAATGTGGCGTACTTGAATCAGTACAAGTATTGCTATAGTAAGAGACAGTGACCGTCTTAGTTTCTCTTTTCGGATAAGTACTACAATTTGCATTACTATTAGGAGCACCACTACCATAGCTACTATTGCTTTGATAAGTACCATCACTCAAAGAAAGCTCATTACCACCACACTGCCCTGTAGAACTGGGAATACCATTATAATTACCAATTGGCTCATAAGCACCATTATCTGGATTTAAAATCATCGCAACACTACTTCCCGCGTTTGGAATTATAGTATTAAAATTATAACCACTCTGAGAAAAAGTAAATGGGATATTATTACGACAATTTGATGGCACATATTCATCCGCCAAACTCGTAGTATTATTTAGTTTATTCGCACATATCCACGTCATGCTTCCGCTCTCGGTTACCGAGGGTTTCATAAACAAAAGATTACTAGGATAAGTTGCTATACTTCTAAATTTCAAATAAATTAAACCGCCGCCATGAATTTCAATACTTTCAACATAAGTTGAAGTATCATTATTACTAGTTAAATTAGATATGGTATCGGGAAAATGACCTGTGGATGAAAAATACTCCATTACTTCATTCTTGTATTGGTTCATGTATGATAAACCCTCAGTAACTTTAGCACGTACCACATAATTTTGATAGGCAGGAACAGCCAATGCAGAAGTAATACCGATAATAGCAACTGCAATCATTAATTCTATAATAGTAAAACCTAAAACCCTATTTTTTCTATGCATATTTATTATTCTAACAAAAAAATTATCCCGATATTATACAATAAAATAATCAGTGTTAGGCTCATGAATTATCTAGCTACGGTGCAAATCAGAGACAATATAATGATACACCACATCACACACAGCAATATCAATAAACATTTTAGTCATTAAAGCGAAGCTTTTTAGCAACACAAGTAACAATCTAAACAATTTAAAATAAAGCCATAGCTGTAGAATCTATATTGGCTATCAAAAATTTATTTACAAAAAAAGAGGTGCGTATAAACAGCACCTCTTTTCTATTTTTTGAGATAATTATTCCTCGTCATCCTTGATATGTGTTTTCTTACCCATAATCACCACAAAGAACAGTGGTACAAAGATAATTGAAATCAAAGTAGAGCCAAGCATTCCCCCAATAATCCCAGTACCTACCGAATGCTCTGCATTTGAGTTTGCACCATGAGCGATTGCCAATGGCAATGCACCCAAAATAAATGCCAACGAAGTCATGATAATTGGTCTAAAACGTTGCTTAGCAGCGATTAGAGCAGAATCAACCGTGGACATTCCTTCACGCCAATGCTCAATCGCAAACTCGGTAATCAAAATCGAATTCTTGGCTGAGAGTCCCAAGAGCGTAATCAAACTAATCTGGAAGTATAAGTCATTATCCAGTCCACGCATAAACAGAATTGCACCCGCGCCAAACAAAGCAAATGGAATCGCCATAATCACCACCAACGGTAAGCGCCACATTTCAAACTGTCCAGCCAAGACCAAGAATATCATTACCATACCGAAGGCAAATGCAAAAGCCGAAGTTCCGCCACCACTATCTTGCTGATAACTCACACCATACCAAGTATGGCTGTACTCTTTAGGTAAAATTTTATCTGCAGCTTGTGCCATGTCTTGCATAATCTGCGTTACGGTTATACCATTTTTAGGCTCAACCACAATCTTAGTTGCCAGGTAATCATTAAACCGTTCGATTACATCTGGTGAAGTTGTCATCGAGGTAGTTACTAACGAATTGACAGGCACCATACTTTCATTCGCATTACGTACCCACAAATTATCCAATTTCTCAGGAGAATTACGGTACTGATAATCACCCTGAATAGTTACCCAGAATAAATCACCCATACGGTAGAAGTAATTCACCAAATCAGGTCCATAATTGGCTTCCAGAGTATCATAGATATCCATCACCTGTAAACCATAGAATTTTGCCCGATTAACATCTACTATAACGCTGTAAGCTTGATTATATGGATTAAAAATATAGTAACTACGTGAAACATCCGGATTTTTATTTAATTCATCAGTAATCGCTCGTGCATATTTATCTAGCGCGTAATAATCACCATTCACTTTATCCTGAATGTACATTTCAATACCATTGGTATTACTCAAACCATCAATTGCAGGTTGGTTATAGGCAATAAAACGAGCATCTTTTTCAGTACTTCCGTATTTATTAGCCTCGTCAATCAATTGATTAACATCTGCTTTACGCTCATCCCAATCAACCAAATCAGTAGTCACGGTTGCCACGTTGGTTTTAATCGAACCAGCGTGTAATTCATCAATCCCAATTAAGCTGATTGTATTATCAACATTTTTCTTATCGCCAAGCAGATGCGTAATATAACGATCAACTACCTTATTAGTACGCTCGACCGAAGAATTGTTTGGTAAAGTTACCTGAGTTGTAAAAAAGCCTTTATCTTCATTGGGTATAAACCCAACTGGTAAAATAGCATAAATCAAACCAGTTAGCATTAAAACACCAATGAATACACCGATAAATGTCTTGCGCCATTTTAATAAGAAGGTTACGGCATGAATATAAAGATTGGTAAATTTATCAAATAACTGATTAAACTTGACGAAAATTTTAAACTGATGGGTTTGATGAGTCGAATCTTTTAAGAAGATTGCACATAATGCAGGAGTTAATGTCAGTGCAACAATCCCCGATAAAATCACAGATATCGCAATAGTTACCGCAAACTGTTGATATAAAATCCCGGTTAATCCACCCAAAAATGCTGAAGGAATAAACGCGCAGCAAAGAACCAAGACAATAGCAATCAATGCACTTGCAACTTCTTCCATTGATTTAATACTTGCTTGTTTAGCACTACATTTTTGCTGTTCCATAATCCGCTCGACATTCTCGATCACGACGATTGAGTCATCGACGACAATCCCGATTGAGAGGATTAGTCCAAATAAAGTTAGATTATTAATACTAAAACCTAAAGCATACATCCCACCGAAAGTACCGATTACCGCAACAGGGATAGTTAAAATCGGAATAATAGTCGCGCGCCATTTTTGCAAGAATATAAATACCACTAACACCACTAGGATACAGGCATCACGCAATGTGTCGGCGACATTACTCAGCGCCTTTTTAATAAATTTAGTATTATCAAACGAAACTTTATAAGTCATTCCATCTGGGAATTGACGTGACAATTTTTCCATTGTTTGCAAAATAGCAGTATGTGCTGCCAACTGATTAGCACTTGGATCTAAATAAATCTGTAAACCAATAGTTGAATCGTGATTTAATTTATTAATTGTATCATAGCTAAATGCACCCAGCTCTACCCGCGCAACATCTTTTAACCTGATATACTGTACGCCTTGAGCTTTAATTACAATATTTTCAAATTGTTTCGGATCACTATAATAACTCTGACCGACCAGATTAATTGCCATCAGACTTCGCCCATCGGTTGGTGGAGTTGCAACCTGACCTACTGCAACCTGAACGTTTTGCTCATTAATTGCATTTTCAACATCATTTAACGTAAGACCTAATTTAGCTAACTTGTCGGGTTCCAACCAAATCCGCATTGAGTAAGTACGTGCCCCAACCATCTCAACATCACCAACACCTTTTACGCGCACTAATTCAGTATAAACTGCACGATAAGCATAGTTACTCAAATAGATCGGATCAATTCGCCCATCACCCTGCATTGATAATGACATCAGCAAATTCTGCGAACTTTTACGCATGGTCACACCAAGATTTTGCACCACGGTTGGTAACATTGGTAAAGCAGTATTTAGGCGATTTAATACATCCCCGATTACGGCATTTAAATTGGTTCCCGTTGCAAAAGTTACAACTAGGTTATAATCACCATTACCAGACATTACTGAATTCATATAAATCATGCCATTAGCACCATTTACCTGATCTTCAATTGGCGAAGCAATCGTCTTTTGTACTGTTTCTGAGTTAGCACCTGGATAATGGGCACTAATCGTGATTGTTGGCGGGGCAATATTCGGATACTCCGCTAATGGTAGATTTACAATTGCTACCAGACCACAAAGTACAATAATAATCGAAATTACCGATGAAAAAACCGGGTTATTAATAAAAAAACGTAACATTAATTTTTTCTCCGCTTCATAACCATTGCAAAAAACGTTGGAGTTAATAAAGTTCCAATAAAGACTGAACCAAGAATACCACCAATAATCCCTAAACCTACTGAATGCTGAGCATTAGCCCCAGCACCACTGGCAAATACTAGTGGTAATGTACCAAAAATAAACGTAACCGAGGTCATTACAATCGGTCTGAACCGCAGGCGTAATGAATAAATTGCGCTATCTTCTGCGCTATGCCCAGCTTTAAAATGCTGCAAGGCAAACTCAACCAAGAGAATGATATTTTTGGCTGACAACCCCATAAGAGCAATGAGACTAATCTGAAAATAGAGATCATTGGTCTTACCACTCAGAAGTAAAATTACCGCCGAGCCAAATAGCGCACATGGAATCCCAAGCAATACGACGAATGGCAGACTCCACATTTCATAAAGCGCTGCAAGTACCAAATAAATCATAATTATCGAGAAGATAAATGCAACTCCCGAAGTTGATTGCGACTGACGCTGCATATAACTGGTACCGTACCAATCATAATCATAACCTTTAGGTAAGGTTGCAATCTCTTGCTGAATAACGTTCATCACATCGCCAGCAGAATAACCTGGAGCAGGATTAACCACAATTTTAGATGCGATATAATCATTAAAACGTTGAATCACTTGCGCATCACGTCCGTTTGTTACATTCACTAAACTATTAATTGGCACCATTGTTCCATTGCTTGAGTGAACAAAGACATTATCCAAATTAGCAATTGTTGCTCTAAAACGATAATCAGCCTGCATAATAACCCAAACTAAATCCTGCATAATATAAGCATAGTTGACATTATTGTTACTGTAAATAGTTTGGATTGCATTGTACAGCCCATTTAAATCAACACCGTACATCTTCGCACGATCTATATCCGGTAAGATACTGATTTCTGCTACATTGGTATCCAAGGTTTGGAAAGAAAGAGCAACTTCTTTATGGGTTTTGAAACGCTTCATCAGTTGTTCACAAATTTCCTGCAGCTTATGCGGATCGCCAACTACGCGATCTTCAACATAAAATTCAACTCCACCGGTAGTACTAAGCCCACGCATTGGCGGCTGATTAAAGGCACGTACAACTGCCCCAGAAATCCCATTACCCATCATATTAATCTGTTTAATCACATCATCGGCAGAACTACCGGGCTTAGTTCGCAAATCCCAATCTTTAAGCACGATAAAGAACGATGCCGCATAAGTCTTTTGATTGCCAGAATCAAGGAAATCATAACCAGAAACACTAACTACTGAGTCAATCGCCGAATTTTTAGTTAATTTTTCAACAATTGTATCTACTTTAGCTTTAGTCTCAGCCAGCCCGCTAGCAGATGGTAAATTTATTGTAGCGAATAGCAAACCTTGGTCTTCATTTGGCACAAACCCCATCGAAATGGACTTAAACATAGCAACCATAGAAATTACTACCACCGTCCATAACAATATTGCCATTTTCTTGCGATTAACCAAATAAGTCGCCATCCGCACATAAAGCGCAGTTAGTTTTTCAAAGAAAAGATCAAACCAAGCTAAAAATTTTGGTTTCTCTACGGCTTTTCTCAAAATTAAGTGGCTAATTGCAGGTGTAAAAGTTAAAGCACTAATACCTGACAAAACTACCGCACACGCAATTGTAACCGCAAATTGACGATACATAATCCCACTAAGCCCCTGCAGTGCCATCACTGGAATAAACACCACACTTAGCACCAGGACAATCGCCACAATTGCTCCAAATACTTCTTGCATTGTCATTTCAATAACTTGACGAAGCTTTAATTCCGGATGAGTTTCACGCAAACGCTCAATATTTTCAACAATCACAATCGAGTCATCGACGACAATCCCAATTGCCAAAATCAAGGCAAACAAACTTAAGGTGTTGAGTGAGAATCCAAACACATACAAGCAAGCCATGGTACCAACGATTGATACTGGAATTGAGCAAATTGCAATCAAGCTGGCACGCCAGTTTTGCAAAAATAAGAAAATTACCAAACCAACTAATACAAACGCAATCTCAAGAGTTTCAACTACATTATGCACTGAAGCTTCAACAAAGCGCGAATTATCAATAGTGATTCGATAATGTAGCCCATAAGGGAAGCGCTTAGAATCTTCTTCTAATTTATTTAAAATTTCTTGTTTAGCTTCCAGCTGATTGGCTCCTGGAGTCAAAAATACCTGCATAATGCTACACGGATAGTGCTTGAATTTATTTTTATCATCGCGGAAATTAATTTGTCCAATTGTACTGTATGTACTCGCGCCTAATTCAACACGGGCAATATCCTTAATTCGTATCGTTTCATTCTTGTCATTGCGGATAATGATGTTGGCAAACTGATCAGCGCTGTCATACATCGGCTGACCATGGACATTTAAAGTAAGCATTTCTTCTTTTGAACCGGGTACCGCATTAGTTCGTCCAACAATATACTCTTCATTTTGATCATTAATTACGTTTTGTAAATCATCTACTGAAACCTGTAATTTCTGCATTTTATTTGGATCAAGCCAAATACGCATTGCATAAGTACCAGTTCCAAATACAGCCACATTCCCAACAGTAGGCAATAACAATAAATCATTTTCAACGGTACGACTTAAATAGTTACTTACCCATAATGGATTGATATATGGATCAGAATAATAGGCTACAGTTAAAAGCATATCCGGAGAACTCTTACGCGCAGTAACTCCCATCCGCTGCACTACGCTTGGCAATAGTGGCATTGCAGCCTGTAAGCGATTTAAAACCTCATTAATTGCATAATTTAAATCAGTCCCGACATTGTAGGTCAAAGTAATTGAAATAGATCCAGTAGACGAAGTAGATGTCGCCATATACATCAGATTGGAAACACCATTCATCTGATTTTCAATCTGTGCAGCAACAACCTTCGCACCCGTCTCAGCATTCGCACCAGGATAAGCTGCACTAATCGCAATCGATGGAGGAGATATATTAGGAAACTGGCTGACTGGTAAATTAAATACCGCGACAACCCCGCAGAGCATGATAATCAAAGATACTACGGTGGCTAAAATTGGACGGCGGATAAAAAGATTCAAACGCATAACTTATATTTTATTTCTCTGTCTTGATTTTACTAGATGGAATTTCCATCTGCTGATGGTTAACGCAAACAAGTATGTTATCACATTTGGGGGTTATCCCTGCCACCATTTTAGTTTTCAAAAATTGAAACACCAACTTTAATCATAAGAGTTAGTTGTTCCCAAAGCTAAACCATTTGGTCTGAACATTGTCCAGATAATTACTGTCAATATTGTATCCCTTAACCCGTGGATTTACCAAACGTTGGTGTGTCGGTTCAAATAATGGGATAATTGGATAATCATTCAGTACCAATTGAAGAGCTTGTTTATACAGTTTTTCTTGTTGTTTCAAATCTGCGGTTGCTTCAGCTTTTGCAATTAACTCATCATAAAGCGGATTGCAGTAATGTGAACGATTATTACCATTATTACAAATAAATAACGGCGTATAGGTCGTAACTGAATTATAATCAGCTCCCCAGCGTCCTTGAGCGATATCATAATTACCACTTCTTAGGTCTGGAGTTAAAACTTTTAATTCTTCATTAACCAAGTTAACTTTGACTCCCAACACATCCTGCCACATAGACATAACTGCAACCATCACTTTTTTATTTAAGTCATTGGTTTGATATTTTAGATTCACAGTCAAAGGATGCTCCTTGCTATAACCTGCTTCTTTATATAATTCACGAGCCAATGCAATCTGTTTATCCCTAGGCCAATCACTCCATGCATAATGAATATCCGCGTATTTACCATTTTCAATCGTCGGAGTTACTATTGAATAAAGCGGAGTTTGTCCTGCACCCAATACTAATTCAGCTAAATTGGTACGATCAATTGCTAAGGTTAGAGCTTGGCGTAATTTAGGATTTTTGGCATATTTAGCTGACTGCATATTTAAATTAAGAAATTCAATTCGTTCCCATTTAAAGGTATGCAATTCTTTGGGATAATCAACACTTAGTTTTTTATATTGATCAATTGGTACCGTTTGACAAGTTGCATCCAGTGCACCAGTTTTATAATTGGAGATTGAGGCATTACCATCAACAAATGGAAAATATTTAACATTGGCGATTTTGACATCATTCGCTGCATAATAATTTGGGTTTTTACTAGCTAGAATATAACCATTCATCACATGTTCTTTTAATACATATGCACCAGAGGTAACTATATTTTGTGGCTGAGTCCAAGATTCACCATATTTTTCAACTATCGTTTTTGAAACTACAAACACATTTGGTGTTGTAATATATGATAAAAAAGCATTGGTTGGATGAATTAACTTAACTATAAAAGTTTTATCATCTGGCGCAGATACACCTAAATTACCAGGCATACTTTTACCATCAATAATTTCAGGTGCATTTACTACATCTTTAAGCAAAAATGCATAAGCTGATCCAGTTGCAGGATTAACTAGGCGCTGCCACGAATAAACAAAATCACTTGCTGTGATTGGTGCACCATTAGAAAATTTTAAATCAGGACGTAAATGAAAAGTATATGTTAGACCATCAGAACTAATTTCCCAACTTCCTGCCATACCAGGTATCGGACGATTTGCCTGATCAAAATCTACTAACCCAGCATAAAGATCATTGATTACTCGATAAGTATACCAGTCTTCCGCCATTACGGGATCAAAAGTTGGAATCTCAGCGCAAATATCTACACGAAAAGTATTAACATCAGAGCTATCAACAGTTGTATTTGCCGCTGCTAAAGCTGTAGACTCTACACTAGAAGATTGTGACTTACTACAGCTTGTCGCAAAAAAAACCACAACCAAACAGCTAATGACCTGGGAACAAATTCGCATAATAATTACTTCCTAAGTATAAATTTAGATCGCGTACTGATTACAAAATTAGGCAAAAGATATGGTTTCAGTTCACACTATTTAAACATTACCGTATCAACACCGTCACAAATAGTATGCAAAGTCAAAAGATGAACTTCCTGAATCCGAGCAGTACGTTCCGCAGGCACACACAGATTAACATCTGAGCCAGATAGTAATTTTGCCATCTTACCACCATCACGCCCAACCATAATAATTATGTTCATTCCTCGCGATGCAGCAACTTCCATTGCTTTAATTACATTTGCCGAATTACCAGAAGTCGAAATTGCATACAAAAGATCGCCAGCTTGTCCTAATGCTTCAACCTGCTTGGAAAAAACCACATCAAAACCATAATCGTTACCAATTGCAGTAAGTGCTGAAGTATCGGTAGTTAAAGCAACTGCAGGTAACGGTGTACGCTCCATCTCATAGCGCCCAGTAAACTCAGCAGCAAAATGTTGGGCATCAGCAGCAGAACCACCATTACCACAGATCAACATTTTATGTCCGGCTTTAAAAGTCGCAACTATCAACTCTATCGCTCGTGCAATTGGTTCTGCCAAGGCAGCTTGTGAATTTTGCTTAGTTTCAATGCTTTGGGTAAAATTTTGCTTAACTAAATCTATAATATCCATCAATAACCCTATCATTTACAAAATAATTATATTTTTGAGCCATTCAATTTGACCCCACTCGTTAATAACTACTGCATCAAAACGGCAATTAACATCCCGCCCTAACTTTAATAAATAAAACTGTGCTGTTTTGACCATTTTGCGTTGTTTGGCTGGAGTTATGCTTTCTATCGCATGGTTGATACCCGCACGACGTTGCTTTACTTCAACAAACACTAGACCATCCTGATCGCGCATAATCAAATCAAGTTCACCAAAACGTGAGTAAAAATTACGCTGAATTAATTTTAGCCCTTGCGAAATCAAATACTCTGCAGCTAAACCTTCTGCAGCATTGCCGATTGCTTTTGAGCTACTCATAAGAGCTTACTTATTTACCGCTCTTGTAGTCAAATAAAGTGACAACCTTGCTG
The DNA here is from genome assembly GCA_964611845.1 of uncultured Neisseria sp. Taxonomy (GTDB): domain Bacteria; phylum Pseudomonadota; class Gammaproteobacteria; order Burkholderiales; family UBA11063; genus Aquella. The sequence goes on along the minus strand of CAZTBH010000008.1, from coordinate 25,997 downwards.
GCACCACCAACTTTAGCCGCAACATTGGCTGCTGATTCGGCCTCTGCCTGTGTAACCATACCCATCATGTAAATAACTGTTTCGGTAGTAACAACTTTTATACTATTACTTGGCACACCGCTGGCTGTCAAAAGCTGTGTTTTCAATTGAGTAGTGATCATTGAATCCGTACTCCGTGAACCCATTGACGAAGGCAGGCGAACATTTAGATAATCATAAATCTTAATTACACCTGGATAACCACGCGCAATATTTTCTGCAAATTGTTTTTGTTCATCATCCTTGACTTGTCCGGTAAGTAATACTGATTTATTAAATACATCAACGTAGATATTGCTGTCCGGGAAATTATCTGAATTTCCATATTTACCCGATAACTTAGACTGGATAGAATTATCATCAACCAATGCTCCACCACTGCGTGGATCAGTTCCAACTGCCGCTCCAGTTGCAGCTGCAGCACCCACTGCTCCAACAGCAACTACTGCACAACTACTTAAGAATCCGAGTGCCAGACAAGCAGCCAAAAGATTTAAGGTTTTACTCATATTTCCTCTCATTATTTATCTTCACTCACATATTCAAACAGGGTAACCACTTTTTTCACACCATCAACTTCGCCTGCAGCTTTGGTGGTTTTTTTGGCTTGATATGGATCAATTATACCCATTAAATAAACTATCCCATTGCTAGTCACTACCTTCACATCGTTGGTACTAACTCCTTTAGAAAAGACCATATTAGACTTAACAGCTGAAGTCAAATATGCATCCTTACTTGACTGGCTAGCAGTTTCATTTGCTCCAACTTCAATATAGTTATAAATTTTTTGCACCCCAGCGACTTGACGAGTCATGTCCTCAGCTTTAACTTTATTGGTCGGACTAATTACTTGCCCAGTCAATAAAATATTTCTATTATAGCTGGTAACTTCAACGTTATTGCCAGGAATCGCGGCATCAATCGTGTCTTTAGCTTTCCTCCGCAAACTCTGATCGTCAAACACACCATCACCACTACGAGGATCAGCGGCTACGGCAGCGCCAGTTGTTGCCCCCGCGGCAACACCACCAACGACCAAAGCAGTACAACCATTTAAAACACCTGCAACTAGCATTATGCTAGCTAATTTTGTAATCATTTTACTTTTCACTTACACTCTTCCCTTAAAAGTCTATATTTCTAAAGTTGCCCCATTTGCCTAGCTATCTCTTCCAAACGTAAAATTCGATTGCTTGTACTAGGATGCGTTGCGAATAAATTATCGCTACCAATCCCCGCTAATGGGTTAATAATCATCATCTGAGCCGTAGCCGGATGATCTTCAGCAGTTTGCAGAGGTACTCCGCGCGCAATATTTTCAATTTTATGTAAAGCTGAAGCTAATGCTAGCGGTTCGTTAGTCAATTCTGCGGCCCCCTGATCTGCCATATATTCACGTGAGCGAGAGATTGCCATTTGAATCACTGCCGCCGCCATTGGTGCAAAAATACCAATTAGTAACCCGGCCAACCAATTGCGATTACCATTTTCATCGCGCACACCAAACCACATTGCCATACTTGCTATTGCAGAAATCGCACCAGCTACAGTAGCTGAAATTGTTGATAATAAAATATCCCGATGATTGACATGTGAAAGCTCGTGCGCTGCTACTCCCCGTAGTTCAGAATAATTTAATGCTCGCATAATCCCAGTAGTAAATGCCACAGCAGCATTCTCCGGGTTACGTCCGGTTGCAAAAGCATTAGGTTGCTCTTCATTAATTACGTATACTTTGGGCATTGGCAAATTAGCACGCGTTGCAAGTTCTGCAATCATTTGGTACAGATCAGGTGCATTGTGTGGCCCAACTTCCTGTGCCTGATACATTCTTAGCACCATGTCCGCCGAATTCCAATAAGCAAAAAAATTAAGCGCACCACCAAAAAGCAATGCCATCAACATCCCACCCTTACCACCGATCAATCCACCAATTAGCACAAACAGTGCAATAATTGCTGCCATTAAGGCATAAGTTTTTACTTGATTATTCATCTTAATTACTCATCAAAAATCGTTGCCCAACTAGATTTGATTTTCCTTGCATATATTGAGCGCCAGTTTTACGTTTAGCTCCAGCCTCCTGTATCTCATTTACAGCAATTACTGAACCATCACCACAAGCAATCCACAATTTGTCATCTGAAGCATACGTAATTGTACCACTTTGAGCTTTGCTCTGAATACCTTGGACTACGTGAGCTTGCCAGAATTTATGCAGATGCTCGTTTAGATAACTATAACTACCAGGAAAGGGGTTATATCCACGAATTTTGCGGACAATTAACTCCCCTGATTCAGACCAATCAATCTGAGCTTCTTCTTTGCTAATTTTTGCAGCATAGCTAATGCCTTCCTGAGGCTGTATCTTAGCAGTATAATGCAATGGATTTGCCAAATATTCAACCACCTTTGCTGCACCAAGCAGCGCTAGTTTATCATGCAGAGTACCCGCAGTATCATCTTCACTGATTTTAATCTGTTCGGTTAATAATGCCGCACCAGTATCCAAACCTTCATCCATTTGCATAATCGTTACACCGCTAAATTTATCACCAGCCAGCACAGCACGCTGAATTGGTGCTGCACCACGCCAGCGCGGCAACAGTGAAACATGAATATTGATACATCCCAAACGAGGTATAGATAATAACTCTGCTGGTAAAATTAAACCATAAGCAACGACCACCATTATATCGGGTGCAAATTCCCGAATTTTTTGGATTGCATCAGGATTATTTCTAAAACTGCTTGGTTGAAAAACTTCAATCTCATGCTCAAGTGCCAAAAGTTTAACTGGCGATGGAGTTAGTTTCATCCCACGCCCAGCTGGACGATCTGGTTGAGTCAATACCAAACCAACATTAAACTGATGTTTTAAAATATTTTCCAGAGTTAAACGGGCTATTTCTGGAGTTCCAGCAAACACTATCTTTAATCTATTCATCATATTATAAATTTCCTCGGTGTATCATCGTAGCTTGGTAATCAGATTCCAATGCGTTAGATTTATTATTTTGAATCTCTGGTCCACTCTCCAGCGTTGCTACCTCATGGCTTAGATATGCGCCATCCATCTCTTTGTTTAGTTGGTAATTGAATGTGCTTTCGCTTAATAGCTCAAGTTGAACATGACCAATTCCACCATAAATCCCAATCTGCTTCGCGCCAGCTACTGTTAAATCAATTACATGCCCACTGCGCTTTGGCATTCGGTCATTCACAACTACATACACAGATTTGCCATTATTGACATTAGTAACTTTTAATTTAGTTCCCATCGCCAAAGTGGGATGTGCCGCACTAAAATCTTCCATATTCAGCCGTTTACCACTACTTGTCTTATGCCCAGCAAACCTTGAAGCATAATAACTAGCAACTCCATCCATGTAGTCACCACTATGTGACTTGGATTTTATTTTAGTTTTTTTATGTCTGTTTTTTTTATTATGTTTACTTCTACTCTGTGCTTTCGTCTTCCCAGCAGAAGCGGAGGTTTTGGCAAACCCCATCTCCGGCAAGCTCCAAAGCAACAGTAAACTAGTCAAAAAAATTAAACTTTTTTTTGCCATTAATTTTGTTCCCCATTTTGAACATTATAATAACGGTTACCCACTGTTTATTTTTATTATTTAGGATAACAGTTAGACTCCACCATTAAACCCATACTGTCGCCACACTTCATAAACGGCAATCGCAACTGAATTAGATAAATTTAAACTGCGCTGAGTTGGCAACATCGGTAATCGCAACACTTGCTCAATTCCGATTTCTGTTAAAATTGAAGCTGGCAAACCACGGGTTTCCGAACCAAACAACAGCACACAATCCGTAGAATAAGTCACCTGATGATAAAATTTTTCACCACTAGTTTCAATCGCCCAAATCTGACGACCACTAAAATACTGGCGACAAGCATCCCAAGTTTCATGTACCACGACACTAGCAAACTCATGATAGTCCAAACCTGCGCGGCGTAGTTTTTTATCGTTAAGTTCACCCCATCCCAAAGGTTTTACTAAGTGAAGCTCTGCTCCTGTATTGGCACACAAGCGAATAATATTACCACTATTTTGCGGAATATCCGGTTCATGCAAAATTACCGCAATTTTTGCCATAAATTATGCTTCCATATAAAGGTGGTAGAGTTCAGTAATATCGTTCAACAAGTATTTTGGCTTACACGCCACTAATTCATCACGAGCTTGGGCACCGTGACAAACACCAATAGCGTCAATACCGGCATTATATGCCATATGAATATCGTGCGAAGTATCACCTATCATCACTGCCTTAGATTTATCAACCATGGCAATATCCAAAATTTCTTCGATCATTTGTGGATGAGGCTTTGAAAAGCACTCACATGCCGTTTTAGTAAGCATAAAATAATGACCAAAACCAGTGCCTTTGAGGATATCATCCAACATGACCCGACTGCGACCGGTTGCAACTGCCAATAATTTACCATCCGTGCTCAACTTATCCAATAACTCTTTAACATGTCTAAACAGCGGATTATCCAGAGTATGATCGTTCAAATAGCGCTCGTAAACCGCAGTAAAGCGCTGCAATAACTCAGGATTACCGCGTAGTTCAGGAACAATATCGCTGACGACTTCTACAAAGCTTTTACCTATAATCGACTTGGCGTCGTCATCGCTCACTACTGTTAAATTTAAAGCTCGACAGGCGTGTGTAGTTGCATCAACAATTGTTTGAGTGGTATTCATTAGCGTACCATCCCAATCAAAAATAAATAAATCGTATTGTTTCATGCTATTTCCTCAATTACAACTTTCGGAAGATGAATAGTCCAGTTTTTAGTCGAAATAATCTTCTAAATCAGCTCTAGTTAAGACAAAAACGAAACCATCACCGCTCAAAGTTTCCATCCATTTAAAGTTTAAATCTGGATACATATCTTCCAACTCATCACGATTATCACCCATCTCAAGCACTAGAATACCTGAATCTGTCAGATAGTGTTTTGCCTGACGCAAGATTTTATCAACCAAATCCAAACCTCCACTACCACCAAAAAGCGCTAGTGACGGCTCATATTTGTACTCAGGCGCCAAACTCTCCATTCGACGATTATCAACATATGGTGGATTGGTAACAATTAAATCAAATGCTCCCAAATAATCACCTAAACTTTTGAATAGATCTGACTTAACTAGATCAACTCTATCGTCTAACTGATTGCGTTTTAAATTAATTTCTGCAACACTCAATGCATCATCGGAAATATCGCTGGCAACAACTTCTGCATCATAAAAATAATCCGCTACTATCGTTGCCAAGGAACCATTACCAGTACAGAGATCAAGCGCACAATGCACTAACTCAGGATGTTCAACCCACCCAGATAGTTGCTCATTCAAAATAATTTCCGCAATAAATGAGCGTGGAATAATTACTCGCGGATCAACATAAAAGCTATAACCCTGCAACCAAGCTTCGTGAGTTATATACGGCAAAGGAATCCTCTTTTCAATCCGTTCTTTAATTCGATCAAGCAATAAGTTTTTTTCATCAGCAAGCAGCTTGGCATCCAAATATGGTTCGAGTTGGTCAATCGGTAAATTTAACGACTGCAGAATCAAACAAACTGCTTCATCATAAGCATTAGTTGTTCCATGCCCAAAATATAAGCCATTTTTTTTAAACTGAGACACCGTATAACGCAACCAATCGCGAATCGTAACTAATGTATTTTCTGGCATAATTCTTCGTCCTTTATTCAATATGGTTTATACTCAAACTGATTCAAAATATTACTAGGAAATTCACGACGAAGCGTGCTCACTGTAAGTGAGGAGTAAATCAACAACCTAGGATGATGAATCGGATTGAGTATACATTTTAACTAGCAAGTATATAATAAAATTCAAGATTAATGTAGTTTTTTTACTCTGCAGGGCTAATTCATATTAAAATCACGTCTGTTTGTGCACTGCACTACAACTTAGCCAATTTTTTGTGTAACCTAATAATACAGATTGATTATTTTAGTATGAAAAAACTCTTAACACTTATTTTATGTAGCGCAATTAGCATTGCTAGCGCGGCTACTTCGTCAAATTCAAGCTCAGTTGACCCGATTTTAGATGCAGCTACACCACAAAGTACACCAAAGAAGAAAGCTCCCAAAAAAGCTAAAAAGCACCACAAAGCAAAAGCTAAAAGCAAAGCAGCTAGTGTGCCAAACTCAAATAGTAGCCAACCTGTAGCAACTAGCAATCGGCAACCGCGTCTATACTCTTATTCTGGATACGCAATGGATATCTCTACTGGAGAAGTATTAGTTAGTAAAAACCCTAATGCTCAGCTGCCAATTGCATCAATTACTAAACTTATGACTGCGATGGTAATGTTGGACTCTGGCGCTAATTTAGATGATTATATTGAAATCAGCGAAGATGATGTAGACCACCTGCGCAATACGTATTCACGGCTAAAAGTTGGAATGCAGTTACGCCGTCGTGATTTATTGCTACTAGCGCTGATGTCATCAGAAAATCGTGCTGCTTTTGCTATCGCCCGCACAGCTTATCCAGGTGGGATAAATGAATTTATTCGCCGAATGAATGCTAAAGCTAAAGCGTTAGGAATGACTAATACCCAATTTTTTGATCCAACTGGGCTAACTGCGCAAAATAAATCTACCGCAACAGATTTAGCTAAAATGGTCAAAGCTGCTTATGGTTACGAATTAATCCGTGAAGATACCACCACTAAAGGCGCAGATGTAATGTTAAGTTCACGCTATACTCATCATTATTTAAATAGCGATGCGTTAGTTCGGACAAGTAAATTTCAAATTGAGGTTTCAAAAACTGGCTTTATTAATGAAGCTGGGCATTGCCTAGTTTTATATGCGATGGTTGATAACCGTCCAATTGCAATGGTTTTCCTCAATAGTTCGAAAAGCGGACGTTTAGTCGATGCTATGGCAGTTAAAGCATACATTGACCGGATGCAATGAAGCTCAATCAACAATTATCATATCTATACTCAAACTGATTCGAACACACGCGTGTGGAAATACTAGTAGGTGATTTATGACGAAGCCTACGCGTAGTAGGTGAGGAATAAATCAACGACCTAGGATGATGAATCGGATTGAGTATAAAGAAAAATAGGACAAAAAATGAACCAATACCGTATTTTAATTCAAGCACAAGATCGTGCTGGGCTCGTTTATAAATCAGCCAAAGTGTTTTATGAGAATAATTTAAATATTATCGCTAATCACGAATTTGTCGATAAAGAACATAATTTATTTTTTATGCGTACGGTTGTAGCTGGTGCAATTGATGCTAAACAACTGGGTGATGAATTGAGTCGCCAATTGCCTCCAGAAACCAATATAGTCATAAAACTTCCGCGCAAGAAAAACATCGTTCTGATGGCAACCAAAGAAGCTCATGTCTTGGGCGATATTTTGATCCGCTATCAAGAGGGATTGCTTGATGCTAATATAGTTGGAATAATTTCGAACTATAATAGCTTACGCCCGCTATGTGAGCATTTTGAAATTCCATTCTATCATATTTCAGCAGAAAATATAACTCGTGAGGAACATGAGGCTAAGATTTTAAGCACACTTGAAATGTTTGATTCGATTGACTATATTGTCCTTGCTAAATATATGCGGATTTTATCAGCAAATTTCACTGGGCGTTTTGAAAATAAAATTATTAATATCCACCACTCATTTTTACCTGCATTTATTGGTGCTAACCCATATAAACAAGCTTTTGCGCGTGGTGTTAAAATTATCGGTGCAACCGCACATTTCGTCAATGAGAATCTGGATGAAGGTCCGATCATTGAACAAGACACCATCCACGTTGATCATGCTTATGATTGGGTAGATATGCAACAAGCTGGACGTGATGTTGAAAAAATAGTTCTGGCACGAGCGCTCAAACTTGCGCTTGAGGATAAAATATTTGTTTATGGTAATAAAACCGTAATTTTCTAATTCACACATAAGCCATGCAGTAACAAACCAGCATGGTCGATTCCGCTAATTCAAAAAACCACTTAATCACAAGTAAATATGATAGAATTAGCGCTAGTTTAGTGATATTCAGATATTTATTACCGTACTCTACAATTACATCCAAAGGAGACCTCATTGCTGCATAATATTGAACTACGCCATTTAGATAACATTCAGCTCGCTAATTTATGTGGAGTAATGGATGAGAATTTAAAACAAATAGCCAATCATTATGATGTAACAATCCAGCGCCGAGATGCTCAATTCGCAATTCGCGGGCAAAAAGCGCAGATTGCAGCCCATGCCATTGAATCATTCGCAATTACGGCAATCAAACGAGAGCTTTACCTCGAAGAAATCCAGCTAGGTTTAATTGAACAAGCCAGCAAAGCCAGTGATAATAGCAGCGAAAGCAGCCTACAGACCATTCAATCGCGTAAAGGTGAGATAAAAGGACGGACTCATAACCAGAATACCTATATTTCGGCAATTTTTGACAATGATATAATCTTTGGTATTGGTCCTGCTGGGACTGGTAAAACCTATTTAGCCGTTGCCTGTGCTATTGATCATTTTGAACGCGAGATGGTTAAACGAATTATCTTGGTTCGTCCAGCGGTAGAAGCAGGGGAAAAATTAGGTTTTTTACCTGGAGATCTTAGCCAAAAAGTAGACCCATATCTTCGCCCGCTCTATGATGCGTTATACGATTTGATGGGTTTTGAGAAGGTTACGCGTTTATTTGAAAAAAATCTGATTGAAATTGCCCCACTAGCATTTATGCGTGGACGCACGCTGAATAGTTCATTTATTATCTTAGATGAAGCACAAAACACGACACCTGAGCAAATGAAGATGTTCTTAACTCGGATAGGCTTTGGTTCTAAAGCGGTTATTACTGGAGATTTGACTCAAATTGATCTGGACAAGCGGCAAAAAAGCGGGCTAGTTGAAGTCGAACGTATTTTAGGTAAAATTCGTGGAATTGAATTTCACAAATTTACCAAACAAGATGTCGTGCGCCACCCGCTGGTTCAAAAGATTGTTGAAGCCTACGAAAACGAATAACTAAATTAATCGTCAGTATGGCATTTTTCCAGCTGACCACCAATAAATTTGCAGCGAATTACACCATTGGTTGCGGTTTTAATTTTTAGGACATTACCGCCATTTTTACCTTTGCGTGACTCTAGGACGTTGCAATAATTTGTCACATCATTGATGTTAGATTGCGAATTTAAAGTATAGCGTCCGCAACTGACATTATTATTACCCAAATACAATGATTCGGCGCTAGCTAGCCCAATAAAACTTAAACTAAACCATAGAAATTTAATCATTTTGCAGCTTCCTCTAATTTGGCAGTTAAAACCTGACGCAATAATAAAACCAATGCCAGATATTTTAGCACTAAAATACTTTGCAAATAATATGGATTATTTCTTACTGCAAATAAAAAGAACCCTTGAATGAAATCAGGTAATTCTAGAAGATAAAACCACCGCCAATCAATTTTATAATCCACCAAAACTAAAAATGGCAATAGATATAGATTGTACTGCGGCGAATAGACTCTATCGGTTAAAATAAACAAAATCATTACAATTAAGAGCTGGCGTGCCAATGGTAAATGATTATATTTGCGAATAAAGTATAAATAGCTTCCAGCAAATAAACATAAGCTAACCTTACCTGACCACGAGCCAATACCAAAATGATCAAAGAATGTAAATACCAGCCAAGTCCAAGAACCATCTGCAACCGTCCGCGCATAGTTTTCCTGAATCTGCCATAAATATGGATAACTCCATGCATTCCAATCCGCAGTCATAAAGGGCAAATTAAGCGCGAGCCAAATTACCACCATAAAAGACACTAATTCTAACCGTTTATCTTTTGGTGCAGCAAAAAAATAAACTGGAAATAAAAACACTGGAAATACTTTTATCGCCGTACCAAGCGCTAACCAACTGGCTGACCAATTATACTTTTCGCGGCTGAAACAATAATAACTAAGCACGATAGTGGCAATCGGGAGAACATCAACATTCATCAAACCATAAAATAAAAAACTCGGAGCCAGTAGCCAGTACATCAACAAGCGTTGCCAACTTCCGCGAATAACGAATAAATAACAAGAACTAATCACTGCCGAAATAGTCAAAATTGCAACAATAAACCAAATATAATAATTATAGTCTTCAGCAACGCCGGGAATCTTAAACAGCACTTTAAAAATCGCCTGAATTAATGCAGGATATTCACGAGGATATGGAAACCCCTTATTGAGATAATTACCCCAACAGTACCATAAGTCACCATAGTAAGTTGTGAAGTGTTCATACATGTAATAAAGCGTGTTCATCGTTCTACGCATAAAAAATTCTGGCATTAACGTTATTATAGTCAGTAGCCCCACACCAAATGACTGTAGGAGCTTTTTATGCGTTATCATATTACACATTCCTTAAAAAAAGCCACCTTGGGTGGCTTAGAGCTTTGACTAATTATATTTGTGCTGACGCATCCATTTAGTTGCGATCCACTTCTCACCCTTAACTACTGGATTACCAGCATGCAAAGATAGTGGGTCAACTTGACCTTTTGAATTACAATACTCAAAATACACTGCCGAACCTTTTTTAGGTACTGCACTTACCCCAATATCAGGAAAGCTAGTTTCGCCACCTTGTTCAACATCATTAAGATACATAACCAAGGTTGAAACACGCTGTCCACCAGTTGCCAAGTGTTTTTGACTACCTGGCACGTCGTAAGAAAAATAATCAAAATGCGCAGTGTATTCTGCACCGATTTGATAATTCAAGACCTGAATACCTTCTCCATTCACTGCTGGCCAGCACATAACTTCAGAAATTCGACGATCTATTTTTGCAATAAACTCATCTTCATTTAATTTAAAGAATGTTCCCGTGCTAGTACGTACATTGTCTAAAGATTCTTCACCAGTGTCATTGTTCACTACTCGCGAAGCAACCATTTTAGAACTAGCCAAGGCAACCAATTGATCACATTCTTCATGTGACATGAAATTATCAAAGGTTATAATAACTGGACGCTCAACCTTAAGCCCAATGTAGACTCGTTTATCAGTAGTATCAATATAATTTACATCCATTGGTACCCGTGGTGCTTCATATACAAAACTTGATGATTGTGCCCCCAATATCGGACCATAACTGATCTGATCTTTACCTGCTATAACCTCACGTACCGCATACTCAGCCACAGATAAATTAAACCCTTTACCAGACATTATGCCAGCAAGAGAATCTGCACTGCAACCATTTTTTAAATTTTCTTTAATCCAACTTACCCATTCAGTTGGGATAAATTTTTCTGCCATGACAACTCCAAAAACCATATTAAAAACGAGCTATTTTAACATTATTTTAATTATTGATATATAAAATAAATTTAATAAAAACGTAAATGGTTTAAAACATAATTTCTTGCAAACTCGATACCTGAGATGTCAGGATAATAAATCACAAATAAAACGGCAACAATAAGCAAATAAAAATAAACACCAAATTTACTACCATTACTATAGACAATCGAAAGTAGATACGTTAATGCCAGAATCCAAACAGGAATAGCAATATAAAAATAATAAATAAACGTATAATGCCCCATTAAAATCCATGGTAAGTATAAAGATAAACCTGATAAAGATAAAAATAGTGCCAAGCTTTTCTTCTGCATTACGCCTTGCCAAGTAGCAAATACAATTGCCACTAAGCCACCAAACCAAATCAGAGGATTACCCATTAAGGAGATTGCACTTGCAGTCGATGAATTCGTGGCACTGCCAAACCAGACCTCATCAGGCTTTAAATTCAATGGCCAACTCCACCACGGAGAATTAAATGGATGCGTCGCACCAATTTTACCAGTAGTATGGAAACTAAACATCTCTTGCTGGTAGCGTAAAATAAAGCCAATAAAACTCTGATCCTGAGCTAAACGATAAAAAGGTAGATACACAATTCCGTAAATCAATAAAGGAACAAGTACCAGCAAAGATAAGCTCCAGCACATTTTTTTAAATATACCATCAGATTTGTTTAAAATTGATTCACCGTAGATAACAATAGGAGCTAGCGTTAGTATTGAATATAGAGCAACCCACTTGGTAGATATTGCCAAACCAAATAGTAAACCACACCATAATAATGAGCGCCAGGCTTGAGATGAAGCATGGCTATTATTTCGTTTACAAAAGTAATCGTAGAGAAAATAATACTCAAGAGTAACAAATAAAGCGGTAAAGGCATCCAGCGATGCAGTGCGGGTAAAAGAAAAATGCATAAAATCAAAGATAAGCAACAAACTCGCGACGATTGCCCACCTGCGACTGCCAAATAAACGCTTGGCAAATAGATAAATCACACCGACCAACAATATACCAGTTAGATTAGGGAAAAACCTCCACCCAAATGGACTAGCACCAAAAAGCAATACTCCCAAGGTAATAAAGAGTAACGCTAACTGCGGATGAGCCCAAGCATAGGGTTGAATGTCATGAAGATACTGATAAGCCGTAAGCCCATAAAAATATTCATCCAAAAAGGCATTCGATGCCATATTCTCTTTATGCTCGGGTACAGGCAGCGAAAATAATTCGGTTAAATTTTTATCTGAATCGACAACCTGAAAATCAGTAATCCGCTTACCAGCAGAGTTGTAAATGGCTAATTGCTTAAGCTCAATTGGACTATTACTATCAACCATAAACTCCAAAGCCGTAATTTTATCCTGAGTTACAATATTAATCGCTTCCCAATGATAAGCGGCATAGTTAAAGTTTTCATTATCATTGGCAAATCGTTCACGATCTGACCAACCGCTTTCAGTTGTATATTCTACTGCCATATTACCTGTACCATAACCAAGATAATAGTATATCTTGCTGAGGGGTTCGGGCTTAGCTAACTTAAGTACAAAATGATCGCCTAACTTATTTCCATTCCAACTACTATAATTTTTTAGTTCGCCAAGATTGACAAAGCTTAATGTTCCATAAACCAGCATCAATCCCAGAATAATCAGTTTATCAGTTAAATCCAGAACTGTTTGAGCTTTGGCTTTATTCCGCGTACGCCACCAAAAGAAAATCAATATACCGCAAAGTAATGTCGCACAATATACGACTTGATCGTACTTAGTAGACCACATCGAGATCTCCCAGAAATTAGAAATTCCAGCCATCCATCCAACGTAGCCAATGTAAGGTATAGCTGCGGGGAACTTCTAAACCAGCCAAGCTTGAAAAAAATAAAGCAAACAAGATAATATTTACCAACAAATAAGCATAAACTACATATTTGTATACTGGTTTTTCAGTACGATAAACAAGATAAATAAAGTAACTGATGCCTAAGATTAAAAATGGCGTAACGCTATAAAAATAATAAATAAAGCTGATCCGCGCAATTAATGCATATGGTAGATACTGTGCGCATATAGCTAAAAACAAAAATCCTGCACGAAAATCAGCTTGACGAGTAGCCCACAGATAACCAAGCATGATAGTTGTAATCCACGTTAACCAATAAACTGCAGGATTGCCTAGCAACGCCACGGAAGATGATAAACCAGCGTCATTTCCCCAATAAAATATTGATAATGGCATTTTATCCAATGGCCAACTCCACCAATTTGATGCGTAAGGATGGGTTGCAAAAGAGAGCCCATGTAGATTAAAATCAAAAATGGCGACTTGAGTATCATAAACAAAACGCAACAGATTGTCCGTATGACCAATTAATGAATACGGAATATAAATCAATAAATAAATACTTAGGGGCAATAAAATAAATAATAGCGCAAGGTTTAAGATGTTTTTAGTTAATTCTGCAACGGTAAATTTTTGTTTGATCAATTCTCCATAGACTAAAATACAAACAATAAATGGTGCGGAATATAAGGCATTCCATTTAGAGGATAGAGCCAAACCAAAACTAACAGCAGCGGGAAGTAGATAACGCAGCACAGAACGGAAAGTAGAACCAGATTTACGTGCTTCAATATAACGATACAAGAAGAAATATTCGATCACCAAAAACAAGGTTACAAAGGGATCAATCGAAGCAGTACGCCCAATGGTAAAATGCATAAATTCAAACAGCATAAGAAGCGATGCAGCAATTGCCACGCGGCGATCTTTAAACAATGCTTTCGCAAAAATATAAGTCATCGTAACTAATAAAACACTGGTTAAATCTGGCATAATCCGCCAACCAAACGGCGACATACCGAATATTAGTACACCTATAACAATAAATAAAATACCAAGTTGCGGATGCACCCACACATCTGGTAATTGTCCTTGTAGATATTGATAGGCAGAAGTAGCATAATAAATCTCATCAAAGATTGTTCCTGAGCGTAAGTTATTATCTAAATGCTCGGGGATATTAGTTGCCACTAAATCATTTAGTACAATATTTTTTGGGTTATAATCACTGTCAAGATGATAGTCGGTAACTAAATTACCTTGTGTATCAAGTGCCACTAGCTGGTTAATCCCGAGCGTTCCCTTATCAACTCTAATATTTACCGATGAAATGGCTTGAGATGAGTCAAAAGTTAATTTATTCCACCGAAAGTATGGCGGATAGCCCAGACTGGCACTTTTATCTGTCACTGCCACCACCTGATTGGCAGGATCAACAGCGCTAATCGAATACTGTCCTTTGACAAAACCAGTGGCATAATAAAGCGCGCTGAGTGGCTCTGGACGGTTAAACTTGGCTACTAATTGCACACCATCATTATCACCTTGCCAAACTTTATCATAGCTATGAAAATCTGCAAAATTAAGCAGTGAAATTAAGAAATAAATCAAGCTCAAGCCAGCGACCCACAATTTATCTTGAAAATCAAGCAAAGGTATTTTAGCCGTATTTGGTGAATTATTTTTTTTGATTAAAAATATAAAATATCCCATTAAAAAAAGGAATATCGTAACTATAGAAATAATTTGAAAGGTAAGCATATTTAGCACATTAAAAAATTGACAAAATTTGGTAGCAACCATCACCTTTTTTATTAAATTAAACTGCCTAATGGCACCATAAAGTTAATATAATCAAATAAATTGGTATTGAGCAACAGATAAATTACACGCAGTTAACGCAAATACCACGCCTAATGCAATGATTATTCTAGCTAAGCGATTTTAACATACTCTGTTAGGCTAACTCAAAAATCAAGTCATGATATGCAATAATTAACTTAAATAATGTTGGTTTAAGTAACGTAATAGATAAATAAATAAAAAGAGAGCCCTGCAGAGCTCTCTTGATTCAACACTAAATTAAGTAAAATTAAAACAAATCAATAGTTCCACCACCATTAAGATTAACTGTAGTTATTACACCTGAAGTATTGGTATACGTATCAACAGAAAAATTACTCAGTGTAGAGGCGGTATAAACATTAAAACTTGGATTAGCAAAGGTAACCCATACTTTACCAGTCCAGTACAAACTTCCATAAAAACCTTCATTAGGTAATGTAACTCCACCAACTCCAGTAAAGCTAACTGCATTTTGAGTCCAAGCAGAGACACCATCAATTAAGCTATTGGAAGTCCAGAGGTAGTTTGAGTTTGACTGAGCCAGTGCAAAAACAGAACCAGTAAATACGACATTTGAAGATGTAGCAGCTTGAGGTAAAACATTTGTATAATCAACTATCTGACCTGTTGTGGTATTATAAATACCAACCGAGGTCGAGTTACTACCTGGGATCTGATAGTATTGACCATTCCAATAGTTATATTGTAAACTCAAAGGCAGAGAACTAACTTTAACCCAAGTGCTTAACGTTTGTGGCGTTGCGGTTTGATAAATATCAAAAGTCTGATTAGGACCTACTGCACTAGTGGGGATCGTAATAAAATATAAACCGCCTGATGCCTGAATAGAAACCTGCCGTGCACTGAATGGAGTCGTTGGTAAATCAGCGGCAGGAATCGTAATCCAAGATTGACCATTATCGTTGCTAAAGTACAGGTTATTTCCAGAAGCCGCAACTGCATCAACTGCCAAATAACTACCATTAGTCGAGACTAAATCAACAATATTGGCACCAACGCCGTTTGGATTCAAAATCGTAGTTGCAGAAACCAAACCATTGACAGTCGAACGCAAGGTACTACCGTTATTTAATGCCATCATATAATTATTGGTTGTCCCAGCAAAAGCTTTAATCAGCACTGCCAGACCTGTTGGCAAATTATTGTACGTAGCGCTACCAATCGGTGCACTAGCAGAGGCAGTAGTTGCAACAGTAGAAATCAGAGCAAGATTACCGGGATTACCAGCCTGAGCCAGAGCATTAGTACTTGAATTTAGTGCCAATACATCAGAACCGAGTGCAAGGTAGCATACTCCACCATAATTGCCGCAGACGGTCGTAATTGCCGTCATGATACCATTGGAAGTAACGGTACTTGCGGACGTACTTTGCGTAATTGAATTACCATTAACACTAACAGGAGTAAGCTGTCTCCCTACCCCAACAGAATAAATTTTACTTTCTGCAAAAACCAGACTTCTTGGCGCAACCGATAAGCCATTGGTAAAATTAGTAGCTACTACTGAGCCCAAAGTTGTTGCTGTAGGAGTATAAGTATTAAAATCATTATCGTTAACCGAACCAGTAGAGGATATATACAATGTCCCGTTGCCATTTGAAGCGAGAAATCCATTGCTATCCATATTTGGTGTAACAGTAGCTGGGGTTGCTGAAAACGATACCGGACTATTTCCAAGATAAACAGAATCTCCAACACGCATCGCATAAACACTACCCGAGACTTGAACTATTTCATTGATGTCTGAAATACTGGCACCAGTTAAGGTAGTTTGTTGCCATGTTAACCCATCACGAGAATACATTACCAGATAATCTGCACCAACACCATACAAATAATACATACCGTTGATAAATTTTACATGTGGTGGATCAATCATTTCGGGTAATGCAGTGTACACTCCTGAGGTACTATAATAACCATTAATCAACGTAGGTATACCAGCAGCAGTAATTAAATATAAACCATAATTGACAGGGTTTATATTGGTAGGAGTAGCATTATCACCACTAACTGTAGCTACAAGCGGTACAGAGACTAATACATTGCTACCGTTGCTTGCAATTTGTTTATACGAAATACCAGGTAAGACAGCACTGCCAGCATCTGCTGGATTTGTACCGTCTTCGGTAACCGTTACGGGTAACGATGCCGCAAGAGGAGCTACTTGTCCACCAGTGGTAATATAAATTCCATAATTGACCGTAACCGTTGCATTTTGAGCAATAGCAGGACTTGGAAGGTTATTAAACAGCATTGCGGTAGATTCTGTGCTTATACCTCCGACAAATTTGGAGGTGGATCCCGATGTAAGATTAATCCATGTATTAGTCGAAGGTGCAACCGAGTAACTTACAGATAACGCACTGCTGCTAAATACATACACCCCACTTTCATCTGGCATTGGAATTGGGTTTGGTGAGGGTGTTGGCGTTGGGCTTGGAGTGGGTGTCGGCGTCGGACTTGGGGTTGGAGTTGGTGTCGGTGATGAACCAGAATTACACGCAGCAAGCGCAACTGCTGAAGTTAATGCGACTAACAAGACATTTATATTTGATTTTTTCATAATACCCTAATAATACAGCGAAAATTATTAAATAATTAATGCCGATGATTATAGCATAATAAAAGAGAACCACTAAGAGCTCTCTTTAATTTAAAACTAACTAAAGTTTGACTAGAATAAACCTGATGCGACGCCACCATTAACTGGAACAGTGCCACCCGTAGTATTAGTATATGTACCGACTGTAAATGATGTAGGAGCTGTCGCTGTATAGATATTACCAGCTGCACCAGTTGCTACCCAAACCTTGCCTGTCCAAGTTAAAGGACCTGAGAAAGTTTCACTAGATAATGCAGCACCACCGACTCCGGTAAAGACTGATACATTTTGTGTCCAGCCACTAACACCATCAATT
Source organism: uncultured Neisseria sp. (assembly GCA_964611845.1). Lineage (GTDB taxonomy): Bacteria > Pseudomonadota > Gammaproteobacteria > Burkholderiales > UBA11063 > Aquella. Next base: position 7,894 of record CAZTBH010000008.1, on the reverse strand, counting down.
AAACTAGCTGATGTCCATAGGTAGTTAGAGCTTACCTGAGCTAACGCATAGCTAGAACCATTATACGCGACATTAAAAGTACCGCCAACATTAACTGCATTTTGTGGCAATACATTATCGTAAATAGTAGTCTGATTTGTGCTTGTTTCATACACACCAACGTTAGATGTTCCATCTGTCAGTTGATAATATTGTCCACCCCAGTAATTATAAGTCACATTTGCAGGAGTAGTGTTTATCTTAACCCATGTACTTAAAGTTTGTGGAGTCGCAGTTTGGTATGTTCCATTCTGAGATGATGTAGTACTATTGGTAACTGTAATAAAATATAAACCGTTGGCTGAAGTATTAATACCAAGCGTAGCAGCTGTGCCAGCACCAAAGACATCAGCTGGAGAAATGGCTGTCCACGCTGCTCCATTATTACTTGAATAATATAAATTAGTCGCATCGGTAGTCAAGTAGCTGCTATTCGCTGAAAGTAACTTGGTTAAATTAGCTGGCATACCTGGTGAAGTTGTTGCATCTAACGGAGTCATTACTGTAGCGGCAGGTATAAAACCGTTTGCGGAGGATACCAAAATGGCACCATTATTTAACGCCAGCATATAACCATTGGTGCTCCCAGCAAAACCAGCAGCTAAAGTTAATACACCAGTTATAGGATTATCACTGCTAGTGGAACTATATCCAGTTGGCAGATTGGTAAACGTCGCTTGACCAGTCGTCTGATTTACTGCTGAGATTGAAGTAATTGAACCATTATTAGGCCTTCCACCACTCCAATCCACAGAAGTATTATAGTTATTTACTTGCATCAGATTAGCACCTAATCCAAACAAGAAACCACTACTATCAGGATCAGCATAAAGATAGGTATCAACAGTTTGATTATTTGTAACTGCGTGCACAGGAGCGGTAATAACGTTACCATTTACCACCATTTTAATTACAAACCCACCACCACCACTAAAGTAAATGGTATCACCAGCAAACACTAAAGTTGTCCCAGTGCTTACAGTATCAATTGTACCAATTGATGCCGAGTTAGTAGCAATCGCCGCACCTAAAGTAGTTGCAGTAGGAGTGTAAGTATTAACCGTACTGCTTGCACCTGTTTTATTTGTACCTACAAACAGTGTACCGTTACCAGTAGAACCAATAAAACCATTTGCAGAGGTAGCAGAAATGTAAGTCAGGTTGGCAGGTGATGATCCAAGGTATAAACCGCCATCTTCATCAAGAGCAGCAAAAACCGTACCTGAAACCTGTACTACGGTTGTAATGTTGGTTGCTCCAGCGTTTAACACGGTATTATTGGTAATTTGCTGCCAATTTATTCCATCGCTTGATTGTAGCAAAGTGTTTGCTCCGGCTACGTTATACGCATAGTACATACCATTCACAAAGGCTACCACCGTATTAGATGGAACGGTTACCAAAGGTGTATTGATTCCTGAAATATTATTATAGGCAGTAAAAGCGGTAGGTACACCAGCTGTATTTACACTATACATTTTGTAAATACTTCCAGTTACAGTACCATTTCCAGTTGAAAGTGCCGTATATGGTGCTACCACAACCGAGCCAGAACCACTGCTGGCTGACTGATTACTACCAATCGCAGGTAAATACGTTACCGCAGTAGTCTGAGCAGCTACCGCTACTGAAACTGGTAACGTGCGACCTGAATTAACCACCTGACCACCAGTAGTAGTATAAAGTCCATAAGTCATTGTTTGGGTAGATATTGCCGTACCTGTTGCTAAAGAGCTGGTGTCCAGTACCAATGCAGAAGATTCACCGGATACAGCTCCCACAATACGATTAGTAGTACCAGAAGTATAATTCACCCATGTGTTAGTTGATGGTGTAGTTGAATATGTTGCAGATAACACTGTTCCACTAAGAGCATACACACCGCTTTCACCTGGTACTGGCGTTGGGGTTGGTGTAGGCGTTGGGGTTGGTGTAGGCGTTGGGGTTGGTGTAGGTGATGAACCAGAATTACATGCAGCAAGTGCAACGGCAGACGTTAACGCAACTAAAAGAACATTTATATTTGATTTTTTCTTGAGGTATCCTAATTATCAATAATAATTTTCATCTAAAACTAAACTCACATAATTGTTGAGTCGGTAAAGCTTATTGTATATTGTATCATAGAGTTAGCGTCATTATTATTCTTAAGCATCGCAACTGCTTGATTTACAGGATTAAACAAATATTCATAAGGATAATAAAAGTTTATAAAACATGCTAAAATTAAAATAGTCTTGGAGGTTTAGGATTTTTTAATTTTAGCTAATGTATTTAAATGAGGTATCTATTATGCGATTTTCTTTGATTATCAAAAGCTTAGGCTTATGCTCGGTAACTTGTCTATTAGCCGCATGCGGCGGCGGTTCAACCAGCAGTTCTTCTGGCACAATTACTGAACCACCAACTCCAGTTGCTAATTTTGATGCGACTTTACAACAAACACAGGCCACTCTTTTTCAAAATTTAGGACTTGGTGCTGCACTGGGTCCGCATATGGATGATCAAAATAATTATAACAGCAACACACTAAATGCCTTATACCACTCATTTGTAGGTAACGACATTGCACAATTAAGTAGCTATGGCTTCAATATGGTAAGACTGTATGATGACTCTGCCTATACCTACATCAGCGCGATTAACAGCTTGCCCGCTGGTATGAAATTAGTTTACCAATATTCACTATGTCAGAGCGACCCAAGTACTGGCGCTTGTTACAATGTTGCAGGTAGTACCATTTCGCAAATCGAAACACAGGAGACGGCAAAGCTTAATGCCGTTGTAAATGCCGTTGGAGTGGCAAAATTTGAATCAAGTGTTGCTTTAGTTATTGTAGGGAACGAAGATTTAGTAGTGTCTCAATCGACTCCTGATCTATATAACAATCAAGCAATTATCAGCGCAATGAATAGTGTTGAGAGCCAGCTACAGGGGTTGGGGATTAATAATATGCCCTTATCCTCAAGTTCAGTTGTATTTAACCCAAAATACGTTTCTGCGTCACAAATGAGTGCATTGATGAGTATTTGGACTAACCCAGCATATACTGGACCATTAGTTTTTGATCTTTATCCATATCAATTTGGGGTTGGCGGCGTAAATGCCACTGGCGCAGTAAACGAAAGCAGCAATGTAGACTCTTTATCTGGGATGATTAATGGAATTAGCTCACTGGCTAATTGTCAAAGCAATACAAATTTACCAGCAGGAACTTGCACAACCTACATCAATAATCTAGACAGTAAAGGTATTGTAATCGGAGAAACAGGCTGGGCAAATTCTGGCACACCTAATACCAGTGATAATTATGAGAGTAGCGTACCTGGTTCGATTGCGGGTGCTGCACATTATATGAATTCTGCAGTAGCATATGCAGCACTAAATAATATACCAACACTGCTATTTGAAGCTTACGATCAGATGAATAAAGCTCCTACAAACAATGACCCTGAAAACCATTATGGAATTATGTCATGGAATAATATCCCTTGGTATAGCATCAGTCAGGCAACTATCAATATCCCCTCAGGTGATACCACTTATCAGTTTATCCCTGAAAATGTTTTACAAATTTCACCAAATTTTCAAGATCCGAATAATCAAACTAATGGTGGATTAGTTAATTCTTTTTCATCGTTCAGTATTAATGGTGGCGCAACACAAAGCTTTAACCCATATAATTTACCAAGTAGCAGCTTGCCATCTGCTTACCCTGCTCTGGCAGTAGTTTTAAAACCCGGAGCTAATACGTTTAGTTTTACACGTAATTGTAATCCACTAAATAGCGGCTTAGTTTCGCAGTGTTATATAACGGTTACACCGTCTACTTCGCCAACTGTATGGTCAACTTATCTGGATCAAATTTCCTTACCAACTTATCCAGTAAATGCCTATGTCAAATGTGGCTATAATGACCCCGCTGCAACTCCTTCTGCCCCTGGAGTTCAAGGCTCTGGATTTGATGATTCTAACGGCTTGAGTTATTCCAATGCTGCGTCAACCCAAACTGGTATCGTCAATAATATCACAATTGGTTCTGCGGCTCCTTGGGCTGGACCTAATGGAGCATGCGTTGCCCCATAGAGTAAAAAAGAGAACGCTAGGGCGTTCTCTTTTTTACAAGTTTAGCTTAATTTAGAACTAAATTGCAAAAGTTTGTAAATAAAAATCAATTCCTTTTCTCTCAATAAGATTCAAAACTTTTAAGGCTAAGCCAGAAGGTTTTTTATTCCCTGTTTCCCATTTGGCAATAGTCGAAGGGCTAACACTAAGTATCTTAGCAAATTCAGGCTGTGTAACTTTAGCAATATTTTTCCTAATGTTCTGTATTTCTTCTGGCTTCATCATATGACTATCTATCATGCAAAGTTTATCGTACTTTTGCATAGTTTTTAAATCAATGACTCCAGCTTCATAGCCTCTAGTTACAGACTCATGTATTTCTTTCAATATCCTACTCATTATCTATTACCTCAATAATTTCTTTAAGTTTTAACAATTCTGTTAAATTTACGAATAAATACTCGTTAGTATACTCTTTTAACGCAACTAACTCTTTATCATCAATATTATCTGCTTCATTCTTAGCAAAACCAAACAAGAAAAACCAACCCATTTATTGCTTCATTGCAACTATTGTTCTGTACCCACCACGTTTTCCCATTCCTGCTTTAGCAATTCTCTTCTTATATAAATTCCCTCCGAGATCAGCATCTATCAAACCTTTTTCCATTTCCTCTACTGCTTGGATAATAGTTATATTGGTAATCTTGTTTTTACTCTGCCAGCGGTTAAAATGTGTATTTTTGTATATTTTCATCAAGTTAAATCTTTCACTTAGTGACACTATTATAGCATAAAATCATCACAGCACAAGAAGAAAAAATCAACCATGCAAATGGTTGATTTTTCACTAAATATGGCTTAAAGTTAGATTAGAATAAACCCGATGCCGTACCGCCATTAACCACAGTAGTAGCACCTGTAATACTGGTATAAGTACCAACAGCAAAAGTAGTCGGAGCTGTAGCAGTATAAACATTACCAGCAGCACCAGTTGCCACCCAAACTTTACCCGTCCACATTAATGGACCTAAGAAGGTTTCACTGGATAATGTAGCACCATTTACACCAGTGAAGGCTGCAGTATTCTGAGTCCAGCCTGCAATACCACCAATTAAATCAGCAGATGTCCATAAATAATTGGAGTTGACTTGGGCTAAGACATAGCTAGAACCATTATAAGCTACATTATAAGTACCTCCAACATTAACCGCATTTTGTGGTAGCACATTGCTGTAAATAGTAGTCTGGTTTGTGGTTGTTTTATACACACCAACATCAGTTGATGCATTTGTTAGTTGATAATATTGACCACCCCAGTAGTTGTACGTAACACTTGGCGGTAAAGCATTAATTTTTACCCATGTACTTAAAGTTTGTGGTGTAGCTGTTTGATATGTACCAGAGGCAGTACCACCAGTAACAGTAATAAAATACAAGCCATTAGAAGCAGAGTTAATAGATAACGCCGCAGCACTATTACCAAACTCCGTCGGAGTAATTGTAGCCCAAGTTGTGCCATTATTTGCTGAGTAATATAAATTACCAGCAGTAGGAGTAGAAGGAACATCAACATCAGAAGCTAAATAAGTACCACCAGCTGAAACTAATTGACTAAGAGCTGCACCAACTCCATCAGGATTGATAACTGTAGCAGCTTGAACAAAACCTGCGCTAGAAGAAACCAATACATCACCATTGTTTACCACTACCATATAGCCACTAGTTGTGCCAGCAAAGCCAGTAGCTACGGCACCATTACCAGTAGGCAAGTTATTATAAGTAGCAGCGCCATTAGAAGCAGCAACCGCAGAAATACTTGCAATTTCACCAATATTGCTAAGAGTAGATGTAGTAGCATTAAGCGCTAATACATTTGAACCCATAGCAATATAACGATTAGCCACGAGCGGAGTAGTAGCATTAGTAGATGACACGATGCTTGCAGCAGCAGTTTGAGTAACATTGTTACCGCTAACTATAATTGGAGCTAGCGTAGCAGCAGCAGTAGTTGAATAAATATTGCTACCAGCAAATACTAGCCCGGTTAAGGTCGTATTAAAAGCTGCAGTATTTGTTGAAACAGCAGTACCAAGCACCGTAGAAGTAGGTGTATAAATACTGAAGTTACCAGCCGCAGTAGAACCACTAGCTGATAAATATAAATTACCAGTACCGTTAGCTGCGATAAAACCAGGGGTAGTAACAGTAGGTATAATCGCAGTTGCAGAGAATGCATATGGAGAGCTACCTAAGTATACAGCAGTACCAACTTGAGCTGCGTAAACACTACCTGACACTTGAACCACGTTAGTAATACCAGAACCAGCAGCAGCGCCAGTTACAGCGGCTTCTTGCCAAGTTGTACCGTTATCGGAGTATAGAACATTACCAAGAGTAGTCACACCAGTAACATTATATGCATAGTATTTACCATTGATAAATTTAACAACTGGCAAAGTAGCACTTGCACCTAAAGCCACATAAGTACCAGACAAGTTGTGAAATCCAGCAACTGCAGTAACCACACCAGTAGATGAAACTGAATATAAGCTATATGTCGCTGCAGTCGTAACAGGACCTGTAGTATTTACAGTAATTGCATTAGGAGCTGCAACAACAGCACTTGAGCCATTGCTTGCCACTTGATTAACCCCAAGATTAGGAAGAACAATAGTAGAAGCAGCAGTTCCATTAGTTGAAGTAACAGCAACAGGAATTGAAGTACCAGCACTAGCAACTTGTGCACCTGCAGTAGCATAAATATTGTAATTAACTGTTGCTGTTCCAGCAGCAGCAATAGCATCTGAATTTGTAGCACGATCGAATAAGATCGCAGCAGATCCACTGGCTACACCAGCAACAAAAGTCTCGCTAGAACCAGAAGTAAAATTAGTCCATGCGTTAGTTGATGGAGTAGTTGAATAAGTAGCATTAATACCAGAAGCAGCTAAAGCATAAACACCGCTCTCACCTGGTACTGGAGTTGGCGTAGGAGTCGGACTCGGGGTTGGTGTCGGGCTTGGACTTGGGCTGGGTGCTGGTGTCGGGCTTGGTGTAGGTGCTGGACTTGAAGAAGAGCCAGAACCGCACGCAGCTAGCGCAACAGCCGAAGTTAACGCAACTAAAAGAACATTAATATTTGATTTTTGCATAAACACTATACCCTCATAATAAAATAGCAATAGAAAAATATAAAGTTGATTATAGCATAAAAAAAGAGAACTCCGAAGAGTTCTCTTTGATTCAAAACTGACTAGGATTAAATTAGAATAAACCAGTCGTATTGCCACTAACTGCAGTAGTAACACCTGTAGGGCTAGTATAAGTACCAACAGCAAATGCAGTAGCATCTTTAGCCGTATAAAGATTAGCTTGAACAGGAGCTCCAAGATTATTCGGAGCTAGAGCTGTAACAGTTGCTACCCAAACCTTACCATTCCAAGCCAAAGAACTCGAAAATTTTCCAGATATAGATACGCCATTTACACCAGTAAACGTAGCAACATTTTGTGTCCAAGCAGATGGACCAGCAAGCAAATTAGTAGATGTCCATAAATAGTTAGAGTTAAGCTGAGCTAGTCCAAAGGTAGATCCATTGTAACTAACATTTTTCCCATTTGTACTTTGCGGTAACACATTATCATTAGCCACAATTTGACCAGTAGCTGGATTGTAAACCCCAACATTAGTATTATTAAGAGCAGCACCATATCCTAACAGATAGTAAGTACTACCCCAATAAGTTGCTTGAGCTTGAGCAGGAATACCGCTAACTGCAACCCAAGTA
>CAZTBH010000007.1:0-93866 GCA_964611845.1 uncultured Neisseria sp. | reverse complement strand
TTAGAGGTTGTATAGTTTAACACATTATGCTCAAATGATTATAGGTTAACTATACAAGTAAGCTAAATGATGATAATGAAAGGATTGCGCAGTTACTGCTGGATATTACTACTGAACATAGAACATGGGGATTTCAACTATGCTATCTGTATATTCGCAATGTCCTAAAGTTAAAGTTTAACCATAAACGTGTTTATAGCATCTATTGTGAATTATGTTTAAATCCACGCATAAAACCCAAACGTAGAGTTAAGCGCGAGCGACCAGAGAAACTAGCCGTGGCACAGTTTCAAAATCATATCTGGTCAATGGATTTCATGCATGACAATCTGATTGATGGCAGGAAATATCGCACATTGAACATAATAGATGACTATAACCGTGAAGCTCTAGAAACTGAGATTGACTTCTCATTGCCTGCTGTTCGAGTAATAAGAGTGCTGAACAGGTTAATTGAGCATCGCGGCAAACCATTTCTGCATTGCATTTCGCAGTTGATGGTTTGCTTTTCTTCTTCGTCTAAGTTCCAAGGCGATTATGTTATATCAATCATAATATCATATCTGTTGCCAATGCGTAAGTTCTAAACTGGTTAACAAACAATATTTCAACTATGGTAAAATGAACTGCTTATCTGTTGGGTATAAGATAATTTTATGTCCAAAGCAAGCGCTTAGGTAAACAATATCACTCTATTTTATTGAGCATGGAGCCCTAGTTTATGAAAAATATTATCTGGTTTGAACACTTACGTATGACGGATGTTGCCGAAGTCGGTGGAAAAAATGCATCATTGGGCGAAATGATTTCGCAATTAGATAGCAAAGGAATAAGGGTTCCTGGCGGCTTTGCCACCACTGCCGAAGCATATAAGCGCTTCTTGGAAAGCAATAATTTAAAACAAAAGATTGATTCTGCTTTAGATAAATTAGATGTCGATAACGTTATTGAGTTAGCCAAAGCTGGTAAAGAGATTCAAAACTGGATTATGGAAGCACCGTTTCAAGCTGACTTTGAGCACGATCTAGAGCAAGCTTATACCGAAATGATGTCTCGCTATGGAGACTCCATTTCAGTGGCAGTACGCTCTTCTGCGACTGCAGAAGATTTACCGGATGCTTCGTTTGCCGGGCAACAAGATACTTTCTTAAATATTCGTGGATTTGACAACTTAAAATCAGCAGTTAAGCAGGTATTTGCTTCACTATACAATGATCGTGCAATTGCTTACCGAGTGCACAAAGGTTTTGATCACTCATTGATCTATTTGTCTGCCGGTATCCAAAAAATGGTTCGCTCTGATACTGCTAGCTCAGGTGTGATGTTTACAGTAGATACCGAATCAGGTTTTGACAAAGTAGTTTTCATTACTTCAAGCTACGGGCTTGGAGAATGTGTAGTACAAGGCATGGTCAATCCAGATGAGTTTTACGTATATAAGCCAAATTTGAAGGCTGGACGCCCAGCAATCATTCGTAAAAATGTGGGTAGCAAAGCCATGAAAATGGAATTTACCAATGCCAACGTGCCGGGTAAATCAGTACAAACTATCGGCGTACCAAGTCATGAGCGTAATTTATTCTCAATTACTGATGTTGATGCAACTGAGCTAGGTAAATTTGCGATGATTATTGAAGAACATTATGCACGCCCTATGGATATTGAATGGGGTAAGGATGGGTTAGACGGCAAGATTTATATTCTACAAGCCCGCCCAGAAACGGTTAAATCCCAAGAATCACAACATGGTAAACAAACACGTTATCATATCCGTGAGCGGGGTCAAGTTTTGGTTACTGGTCGTGCAGTTGGTCAAAAAGCGGCAACAGGTGTCGTACGTCTAGTTAAAGATCATTCCGAAATGCATAGTGTTAAAGCTGGTGATATATTAGTTACTGACATGACTGATCCAGATTGGGAACCAGTTATGAAGCGTGCGGCTGCAATCGTTACTAACCGCGGTGGAAGAACTTGTCATGCGGCGATTATTGCCCGTGAACTAGGCATACCTGCCATTGTTGGCTGTGAAAATGCTACCGAAGTCCTTAAAGAAGGTCAGGCAGTAACCGTGTCATGCTGTGAAGGGGATAGTGGGCATATTTACGCTGGACACCTTAACGTTGAGGTACTTGAGCTGGATGTGGTAAACATGCCAAAACTACCAGTAGATATTATGATGAATGTTGGTAATCCAGAATTAGCCTTTAATTTCTCAAGCATTCCTAATTTTGGGGTTGGTCTCGCACGCCTTGAGTTTATTATTAACCGCCAAATAGGGATTCACCCTAAAGCATTGCTTGAATTTGACAACTTGCCTGAGCCACTAAAATCAACGGTAGCAGATAAAATTGCGGGTTATTCAAGCCCGGTAGACTTCTATGTTGACAAATTAGCCGAAGGTGTTTCAACTATTGCCGCAGCATTTTATCCAAAAAAAGTAATTGTACGCTTATCTGATTTTAAATCAAATGAATACTCTAATTTAATTGGCGGTAAATTATATGAACCAATTGAAGAAAATCCAATGATGGGATTTAGGGGGGCATCACGTTATATCGCTCCGAGCTTCCGCGATTGTTTTGATCTAGAATGCATGGCAATCAATAAAGTGCGGACAACTATGGGTCTAGATAATGTTACGATAATGATACCTTTTGTTCGCACCACTAATGAAGCCAAAGAAGTTATTGCGCTACTTGCGGATAATGGGTTAGTACGCGGACAAAATGGTCTTAATATTTATATGATGTGTGAAATTCCTTCTAACGCTATTTTAGCCGAAAAATTTTTAGAGTATTTTGATGGTTTCTCAATAGGTTCCAATGACATGACTCAATTGACATTGGGGATAGATCGTGATTCTAATGGCGCGATTGCAGCTTCTTTTGATGAGCGTAATGATGCTGTTAAAGCGATGCTGCACCTTGCAATCAGTGCTTGTCGCAAACAAGGTAAGTACGTTGGAATATGCGGCCAAGGTCCATCCGATCACCCTGATTTTGCCAAATGGCTGATTGATGAAGGGATTGAAACTATTTCATTAAACCCAGATACCGTGATTGATACATGGTTATATCTGTATGAACACTTGAATACTAATGTTTAACGAGGAGATCTTTGTATGACTAAACGAAGAGTAGTAGTAACTGGAATCGGAATTGTATCACCTGTTGGTAATGATTTAGACAGTTCTTGGAAAAATATCGTTAATGGTGTAAGCGGGATTGATCACATCACCGCGTTTGATGCCACAAACTATGCAACCAAATTTGCTGGTGAAGTAAAGAATTTTTCAACTGAAGGTTTTTTCGATGCTAAAGAAGCACGACGTACCGATCGCTTTATTCAGCTGGGTGTTGTTGCTGGAGTGCAGGCAGTGCGCGACTCAGGACTCGATGAAATGATAAATTTAAATAAAGAGCGAGTTGGTTTGATAATCGGCTCTGGTATTGGTGGTTTGCCGACGATTGAAGAGCATACTATTATCCTAAAAGAAAAAGGTCCAAGAAGAATTGGTCCATTCTTCATACCTGGAGCACTTGGCAATATGATTGCTGGTCAGTTATCAATTTTGTACGGCTATAAAGGTGTTAGTTATGGAATTGTTAGTGCCTGTGCAACTAGCAATCACTGTATCGGTGATGCTGCTCGTTATATTGAATATGGCGACTGTGATGTAATGCTAGCTGGTGGCGCTGAAGCTAGTATTTGTGGAACTGGTGTTGCCGGCTTCAATTCATTAAAAGCTTTATCTACGCGCAATGACGATCCCAAAACCGCCTCACGTCCTTGGGATAAAAATCGTGATGGATTTGTTATGGGTGAAGGATCTGCAGTATTAGTTTTAGAGGAATACGAACACGCAAAAGCGCGCGGTGCCAAAATTTATGCCGAAGTTGTTGGCTATGGTGCAACATCTGATGCTTATCATATTACTTCTCCAACCATTGATGGCCCAGCACGCAGTATGCAAATGGCATTAAACAATGCTAAAGTTGATTTAGATCAGATTGGCTATGTTAATGCTCACGGCACATCAACCCCAATGGGAGATATTAATGAAAGCAATGCAGTTAAACAAGTATTTGGTGAGCATGCTTACAAACTATCAGTTAGTTCAACTAAATCAATGACAGGTCACTTGTTAGGTGCTGCCAGTGCAGTTGAAGCAGTATTTACGATTATGGCAATCAAAAACAGCATTATTCCACCAACAATTAATATGTTTGAGCAAGACCCGGAATGTGATTTGGATTATACTGCCAATGTTGCAAAAGCTCGTGAATTGGATTATGCAATGTCAAACTCATTTGGTTTTGGTGGGACTAATTCAACTATTATCTTCAAAAAATTCAAAGGATAGAACTGTGGCAAATTTGGTAAACTGTATTAAACTTGGCGTTGAAGCAGAAGGACTTGATTTTGCTCCAATTCCTGGTGAATTGGGACAAAAAATTTTAGCTAATGTTTCAAAAGAAGCCTGGCAGAGCTGGATCAAACAGCAAACTATGATTATTAATGAAAACCGTCTAAACTTATCTGAGGATTCTGCACGTAAATATTTACGCCAACAGCTTGAATATTATTTTTTCGCAGGAAAATAACTAATGACTGCTAAAATTACTAAAGCAGTATTTCCAGTGGCTGGAATGGGAACTCGTTTTCTTCCAGCCACTAAAGCATCGCCTAAAGAAATGCTTCCGATTGTCGACAAACCTCTTATTCAGTATGCGGTAGAAGAAGCAATTGATGCTGGAATTACTGAATTGATTTTCATTACCGGGCGTAATAAACGTTCAATTGAAGATCATTTTGACAAGGCTTATGAATTAGAGACTGAGCTGGAATTAAAACAAAAAACTAAGTTGTTGGAAATAGTACAAAATATTTTACCTAGCAACGTAAATTGTATTTATATTCGTCAAGCCGAAGCCTTAGGACTTGGTCACGCAGTTTTAACAGCCAGCTCTGTAGTTGGCAATGAAGCATTTGCAGTAATCCTTGCTGATGAATTGATTGATGCTGCACCAGGTGCTTTAGCACAAATGGTAGAAGTTTATAACGAAACAGGTTCATCAGTGCTTGGTGTAAATCAAGTAGAGCCAGACGAAGTTTCGTCTTATGGGATTGTTAAATTAGCCGAGAACTCGTTCAAGCATCATAAGATTGAAAAAATTGTCGAGAAGCCTAAAATTGGTGAAGCCCCATCTACACTGGCTGCAGTCGGGCGCTATATTCTGACTCCGCGGATTTTTACTGAATTAAGAAACACTCAACGTGGAGTTGGTGGAGAAATTCAGCTAACGGATGCAATTTCAGAAGTATTACATTATGAAGCTATTTTTGCCCATATTATCGAAGGTAAGCGTTATGATTGCGGTTCAAAATTAGGCTATTTGGAAGCAACTATTGGCTATGGTTTGAAACATCCAGAAGTTGGGGCTGAATTTAAAACCTATCTTCAACAATTACAATTAGGTGATTGAGCTGACTGATGAGCCAAGATAATCTGATATCTTTGGCTCTTGTATAATAAAAATCTCCCTGTCCCCATTGGATTACTTGGCTTCCCCCTTCTTCCCTAAGCCTATCACTTGAGTTGGCTACAAAATAATCCGACATAAATGCTAAACCTTTATAAAATTCACGTTATTTTAACAATTAATAATCACGCTTTTTTTGGTGTAATGTAAGATAGTTTAACCATAAAACAGTATCCGCAATTAAGACTAACCATAAAATTGGATCATAGAGATAATCCCAAAGGTTATTGGAAGATTGCAATCGGAAATAAAACCCCACCAACGCCAATAACCACACATACCCCATCCGTCGACCATATAAGATTAGCACAAAAATAATCAAAGCGACTATCAGAAGCATTGGAACAGATAAATAACCCAGGTGGTAAACATCAAAACTAATAAAACTAAAGGTAGAAAGATAAAGAATACAGCCAGTCAACAATAAAAATAAACGTTCATAACGCGAGAGGACAGCTTTTCTTTGATCGCTGAAATCAAATTGATTAGCAATAATAGCAAGCATCAAGATACCACTGGCAATGCTAACATCACCAGTAACACCACGCAATAATTCAACTAGTGAGCTACCACGATAAAGTGGGATAAAATTTATGCCTAAGATTAGCAAACAAAATGTCAGACAACTGAGAAATAAAGAACGTTTTGGTAATCCTGAAGAATACACCAACAACAACGCAATTGCCAGTGAATAAATCACTCTTTGAATAAATTCAATACTGGACATTATTTAACATCCTATCTAACCATTCACGATTAAATCTTACATGTTTAATATCTTTACGATCGTTGGTATACATAATGTCTATCATATCTTCATTAATCTGAATTGAAGGGTAAGAAAACTCTTTGCCTCGTTGATTTTCCAGATTATATACAGGATGCCAGTTTAAACCGTCTCGTGATACTGCTAATTTTAGTTGGCTACGATCATCTTGATTGTAAACCATTATTAACCGACCACTGCCTAAATTAGCGGCAACTAAAGAAGAGTCTGGATTAAATAAATTAGTTTTTTGCGGCTGTGACCAATTCAGACCAGCATTTAAAGAAAATGAGGCATATAAATCTCGGGGTTCACCTGGTTTATTTGCATTACGGAAGTAAACCCAAGCTTTTTCACTGCTCAGCGGTACAAGGCTTGGCTGAATCATTTTATCTTTAGCTGTAATTCGAATTTGTTCAACGAATTTTCCATTATAGTTAAAACGTAATAACTCAGGATATTTACGTCCAAGCTCCATATAAACTGGAAGATAAAATCCACCATCACTAAGTGCTACAGCAGGAGTACGCACTAAAGTGCTAATATTAAAAAAAGGACTAATAACAATACGCTCTGGCTCGCTCCAACTGATACCACCATTGGTAGAAGTTAAATGATTTAACGCACTACCCGACCAACCACCAATACTTACCGAGACAACAAATAAATGTAATACACCATTTTCAGCACGATAAATTACTGGGTTACCAACTTTTATTACATAACGGTGGTTAGCTTTAGCAATCATTCGTGGATCAACCAGAGCTGTCGCCATACTCCATTTACTATTATGATAGGTTGACCGCCAAATTTTTACATCTGGACTCCCCTCTTTAGTTCCTGCAAACCAAAAAGCTAATAAGTCTCCGTTAGGTAACATTGTAAATGAAGAACTATGAGCAGCAGGAAGGTAGGCGGGTTGAGGAATAATTTGTGATTCAAACACAGGAGTAACGACAGATGAATATTGATATGGCAACGAACTTGAATCTAAGCGAAACCTAACATATTGATGATCTTCCTGCGAGTAATTGAGATAGAGTACATATGTGACCCAGATCAAAATTGCTAGCGCAGCGGCCTTCAATGGTTGAAAATACATGATTTAATTGATACCTAGTTCATTTATTTCACTGACCAATCTAATAACATTATAAGTACTTTGCAAGCGAAATTTGGCTGGTTCATGAATAATCTGCTTGTATAACTCAGGATGGTGTGGGCATGCTCCTATTGCGACCTGATTATCAATCGTATAACCAAGCACCTCAGTACAAATCTTAGCATAATGATCCTTAGATGACTCATCCAAAAAATGCACTGCTGTCACTTGATCAAGTGATTTACCACCCAGCCGAATATAGCCGTTACTACCCATGATAATCAAGCTAACTTCAATATTACTTGGTTCTGCAGCCAAGGTAACTTCTAAAGTTCCGCCAAAGCTACCAAAATCTAATAAAGCATAGGCACTATCGTCAACTTCACTATCTTTAAATTTAGTTTTGAAAAATTTTGCAGCTGAAACTTTCGGCATACCCAGCAGATACTGCATAATATCTAAATAATGAATACCAAATTCAAACAACACACCACCACACTCGGCATAAGTTCCACGCCAACCAGTAAAATAATCCAACGGGCGTTGCCAGCGCTGAACCAAGCTACTACTTCGAATATCACCCAATAAACCTTGTTTAATTACTTGTTCAACCAAGCCGATAGAATGATTTAAACGAACTTGCAACACACAAAATATTTCAACATTTTGCATACTAGCTAAAGCCTCTAACTCTAATAGTTGCTCAATGCTAAAAGTCGCAGGCTTTTCAAGAATAACATGCTTATTATTAAGAATTGCCCTCTTCGCCTGAGCATAGTGTAAGTGACTTGGAGTAAGTAAAACAATACAATTAGTAGCAGAATCACTATATGCCTCATCTTCACAACTATACGCGTGCTGCGAAGTTAGCTCTGCTGAATATTTACTAATAGCTACTTGGGATGGATCATAATATGCGACAAAGTCATAATGTTGCAAATTTGCTTTTAACGCTGCCAAATGACGGCTAAAAATTGATCCACAACCTAAAACTGCAACTTGATACTTGGCCATACAGCGCACCCTTAAATTTTAGGTAAAACAATCCGAGCTTTTTCGCTAGCACGATAAAGAACAATCAACTTGCCAATGTGTTGCACAAAACTTGAGTTGGTTGCACCACACAAATCCTCAATAATCGCTTCACGAGCAGCACGCTCATCACCTAACACTCTGATTTTTATTAATTCATGCGCGTTTAAACTAGTATCTATTTCTTTTAAAACACTTTCCGTTACACCATTATTACCAATCATAACCACTGGTTGCAAATCATGCGCCAAACCTTTGAGAAATTGACGTTGTTTGACAGTTAGCTGTTGCATATTATTCCTTCATTATTTATTTTAATTTTGCTACCAGTATTATATACTTAAACAGATTATAAATACTAGTAGATGATTTACTATACCTATAATGATTTAATTTATTACAAAAATACAATACTGTTTATTAACTAATTAACTTACAACATCAGTTATTAATCAGCTATTTGAAAGTTTATGCAAGATAATTCTGTCCAATGAGTATGAGACTTTTTAACATAACACCTTATTTGTAACAGAGCTCAAAAAAATTAAACTATTGTGCCTGATTAGTTTAAATCAAAACAACTACACATGAAATTACGATCGCCATGCGCATCATCAATCCGATTTACCGAAGGAAACACCTTGTTGCTCTCCAAGTTAACCATTGGAAAACAAGCAACTTGTTGTGAATATGGTTTATCCCAAGTCATTAAATCCGCTAAGGTATGCGGTGCATTTTTCAATGGGTTATTAAGCTTATCAAAACCACCATTTAGCACTTGTTGTACTTCAGCATAAATTGAAGCCATCGCAGCGATAAAACGATCCAATTCATCTTTGGATTCGCTCTCGGTTGGTTCAATCATCAAGGTACCCGGCACAGGGAATGACATAGTAGGTGCATGGAAACCATAATCCATTAAGCGCTTGGCAAAATCGACCTCAGTGATTCCACTTTCCGCTTTTAATGGACGTAGATCAATAATACACTCATGCGCAACTTTTTGATTTTGTCCAGTATATAAAATCGGGTAACCAATTTTAGCTAAATGATGTGCCACGTAATTAGCGTTTAGGATAGCTGCTTTAGTTGATTGCTCAAGACCATACTCACCAAGCATTGTAATATACATCCAAGAGATTGCCAAGATTGAAGCACTACCAAATGGCGCACTAGAAACAGCGCTGCGAGTTACATCAAATGCAGCATCAAAAATTGGATTTAACGGTAAAAAATCAACCAAGTGTTGTTTAACCCCAATTGGTCCCATACCAGGTCCACCACCGCCATGAGGAATAGCAAATGTTTTATGCAGATTCATATGCGAAACATCAGCACCAAGCTCCGCAGGTTTAACTACCCCTACCAAAGCATTTAGATTAGCGCCATCCATATAGACTTGACCGCCATTATCATGAATAATCTGACAAATTTCCTTAATACTGCCTTCAAATACGCCGTGCGTTGATGGATAAGTAATCATCAAACATGCCAAGCGCTCACGATATTGCTCAGCTTTAGCACGCATATCTGCAACTTCCACATTTCCTGATTCATCACAATTAACTACGATAACTTCCATGCCCATCATTTGCGCCGTTGCTGGATTGGTACCATGTGCTGAACGCGGAATTAGACAGATATCGCGTGTACCCTGTCCAAGGCTTGCCTGATAGCGACGAATCGCTAATAAACCAGTATATTCACCCTGAGCACCAGAATTTGGCTGCATACACACATCATCAAAACCAGTGATGTCTTTGAGTTGTTGTTTTAAACTATTAATTAATGTTACATAGCCTTGAATACTTTCCCGCGGTGCAAATGGATGAATATTTGCCATTTGCGGCCACGATAATGGCTCTAGCTCGGCTGCAGCATTTAATTTCATAGTACAAGAGCCCAGCGGAATCATACTGTGCACTAAAGAAATATCTTTGTTCTCAAGATATTTCAAATAGCGCATCATTTTAGTTTCACTATGATAATTGCTAAACACTTCATGAGCTAGAATTGCATCTTGACGGTGAAGAGCATTTTGACTCGCTAATAGCACTTCTGGCTCAACAACAATTAGCTCTTGACCATCACAAATTAAACCCACCAAATCCTCGATTTCAGCAAGGGATGCACTCTCACCTACCGAAATAAATAATTTACCATCATATTCACCAATCGCATAGCCATTATCATTCAATTTAGTCATAAGAGCCGCAGAATCATTGTATTCAAAACTAAGCGTATCAAACAAACAATCCTGATTAAATACTTTAATTCCATAATGACGTAAATTATGTGCCAGTAGATTAGCGAAATAAGTAATGCGTTTAGCAATCGCTTTAAGTCCATCTGCACCATGATAGGTCGCGTAGAATCCAGCCATATTAGCCAGTAATACCTGCGCGGTACAAATATTTGAAGTAGCTTTCTCACGACGAATATGCTGCTCGCGAGTTTGCAATGCCATCCGTAATGCTTTTTTACCCCGACTATCAACCGAAACACCAATGATACGACCAGGCATTAAACGTTTGTAAGCATCTTTCGTTGCCATATAGGCTGCAGAAGGACCACCAAAACCAATAGGAACACCAAAACGTTGTGTAGAACCAATTGCAATGTCAGCGCCCTGTGTTGCTGGAGATTTAAATAGTACTAAAGACATAATATCACAAGCCATAACCACAATCAGTTTTGGCGCATGTTGTTTCCACTGACTAATTTGACTGGTAAAATCTTTAGTAGTACCATATAAATCTGGATTTTGAATAAAACAACCAAATCCCTGAGTTGCGTCAACTTGGCTAATATCTGTTACCACTAATTCAATTTCCAGATACTGTGCCCGAGTTTGCATAACACTTAAAGTTTGCGGAAAAATATTTTCATCCACAAAAAATTTATTTCCCGCATTTGGATTTACTCGCTTAGCCATCGCCATAGCTTCCGCTGCAGCTGTTGCTTCATCCAGCAAAGATGCATTAGCTAAATCAAATCCCGTTAAATCAATTAACATTTGTTGATAGTTTAATAACGCCTCCAAGCGACCTTGCGAGACCTCTGCCTGATACGGTGTATATGCAGTGTACCAACCTGGATTCTCAAAAACATTGCGCCGAATCACCGCTGGAGTAATCGTATCGTAATACCCCAAACCAATATAGTTTTTATAGACAATGTTGGCATCCAAAATTGCTTTAATTTCAGACAGAGCTTGATCTTCGCTCAAACCAACCTTTTGAGTAGTTTTAGTTTTACTGATTAAATCAGTCGGTATAACCTGATTAATAAACTGATCCAGATTGTTACAGCCTAAATCATCTAACATTGTGGCTTGTTGCTGCTGACTAAGCCCAATATGGCGCTTACAAAATTCATTCATGCTAAGTATCCTAAATTATTTTATTTCAAAAACTAAACATATAAAAAAACCCCGTTCAAAATCAAACAGGGTCTTCAATGGTATTTAGCCAATCAGTGCTTTATACTTATCAGCACTCATTAAGCCGTCTAATTCTGCCACATCTGCTAATTTTACTTTAAATAGCCACCCTGCCGCATGTGGTTCAGTATTTGCCAAAGTTGGATCAGCAACCACAGCATCATTAATTTCGACTACTTCACCAGCGATTGGTGAATATAAATCTGAAGCTGCTTTCACTGATTCAACGACACCTATTGTGTCACCTGTAGCAATGCTTGCACCGACAGCTGGTAATTCCACATAAACTAAATCACCCAAAAGCTCTTGAGCATGGTTAGTAATACCAACACTAACCACATCATCACTTTCAAGCCTAACCCATTCATGTGTATCGACAAATTTCATATCATTGCTATACATAATTGCTCCTTTAAGCATTAATTAAACATTTTTTTGCCATTGCGAACGAATGGCAAACTAATTATTCTTACCGCTTCATGATTTCCACGAATATCTACGGCTGCTGTCTCAGCTTCAACTGCAGCACTAATTCGCGCAATCGCAATCGAAACTTTCAGGCTAGGTGAAAATGTACCGCTAGTAACTATCCCACATTCTACTCCATTAACATAGACTTTTTGTCCATCGCGAAGCACACCTTTGCCCTGTAAAACCAAACCGACTTGTTTATATTGATCCGTTGAAATCTTGGCTAACTGATAGGCTTTTTTACCAATAAAATCACGCGTTTCATCACTTAAATCAACCACCCAATCCATACCACAGGCAACAGGAGTGATGGTTTCATCCATCTCATGCCCATATAGATTCATGCCAGCTTCTAAGCGTAAGGTATCCCGAGCACCAAGTCCGCAGGGGGCTACCTCATGTTCCACTAATAAACTCCAAAATGCGTTAGCTTCTGCGCGAGGCAACATAATTTCTAAACCATTTTCTCCGGTATAGCCAGTCCTAGCATAAAAGTAGTTATTATCCTCTACCGCCATAAATGGTTTAAGTTGCTCTAATCTGTCTTTCATATGCGGATGCGCTGCAATAACTTTTTTAATCGCATTCGGACCTTGCACCGCAAGCATCGCCAAATCGCGGCGTGGAAATAATTCGACTTTAAAATTTGCAGCAACCTGTTTAATCCAATTCAAGTCTTTTGCTTCAGTCGCAGCATTAGTTACCAGACGATAACCAAACTGCATTAGATAGACAATCAAATCATCAATAACACCAGCCTCACGATTAAGCAGTCCTGAATATAAAGCTTTACCTACTCCAAATTTATCTAATTTTGCAACGTCATTACTAATTAAATGACGAAAAAAATCTTTAGCATCAACCCCGTGGATATCCGTAACTACCATATGCGAAACATCAAACATTCCCGCATCAGTACGTACTTGCTCATGTTCTTTTATTTGCGAGCCATAGTTTACTGGTAATGCCCAACCACCAAAATCAACAACCTTACCATTGCTATCTAAATGGCTTTGATAAAAAGGAGTATAGTTCATGTACTAGCCTTAAAAAATTTGAATCGCGTAATTATACAACTTTTCTTGTTCCTGTGAACTAGAATAAAGTATTTTCTAGCTGATATCTATTGTGCACCCGCACAATAGATATCATTGGTTATATCACACTATTGTGGAATACTTAGGTTCGCAATCGCCGAAGCAGTCAACTGATTATAAGCAGGATTTTGTGGAACTCCTCTCACATTAAGAAATGCTTTATCTAGATGTTTTAAAATCGTAGGTTGATTACAAATTTCAATATCACTCAGATTATTAATTAGCTGCGCATAAATTTTATCATCTAAGGCATTAATTTGCTTACGCAATGAATCAATCCCCGGTGTTACTTCAGGGTCTGGTTGATTCTCTTTATTGGCATTCCAGCGTGCAAGCCAATAATCCTGAATAAATTTAGCTTGATCCATTTGGATCTGTGCAAAAACCATTAAGTCTCCACTATCAATTTTATTCTTCTTGGCAATATCCTGAGTATTTTGTAATACTTTTAATTCACGCGGGCTATCATAGACACTTTGCTTATAAATGAATTTATATGCGGCAACACCTTCCATCAATGCACTTCGCGCAGCCATGGTAGCAAATAAATCATCAAGTTTTTTGGTGTTGCATTCTCCCGCAAATACGTTTTGGCTGAATGCAATACAACATAAAGAGCCAATAAGTAATTTATTTAGTTTTGAAGTTACAAGCATATTATTTCCCTATAAATATAAAACAATCAGTATAATAATACATTAATTTAATTTCAGATAAATTAATTATACCACTAAAAATGATGTCATGACTGTGGTAACACACCTTTCTGTATCATCTATTAGCAAATTTTCACACTCTCACTTCATCAAATATTTTATGCTTGTATCCCAGCCAGTCGCTAATCATATACTATAGGACTATAACCAATAATACAAATTAATTATTGGTTTGTTTTAACCATACAGCAAGCCCTTGTGCATTAATTTGCATATCCATCTCAAGCAAAGCTAATACCTCGTCTGCACTCAATGGCAAACCCAAAGACTTAGCTTGAAGTACAATATACTGTTTAAGTCTGTTAGCAATTTCTGCTACCACATCCTGTGCTCCAGCAGAATCGTGAGTAATTGTCACATAATCTGTAACCATCCGCCGCAACTCATTGGCAATCTCTTCAACATTACCAATTTGCCCAAAATGTGTCAAATAAACATATTTTGGCGCATACGACTCAATTAACTTAATCGAATTAAGCATTTTCTCCGGTGAAAAATTAACCGGAGTTGTTGTGGGAAAAACAAGTCTTTTATCTTTAAAGTTAAGCTCTGGATAGGCAACACCAAAAATATCACCACTAAAAATTCCACCAGTTTTACCATCAATAATGATATTATGATGATTAGCATGACCTGGCGTGTCACGACAAATTAACTCGCGACTATTCAAGTTTATAACCAAACCATCTTCAGCGCTAATAACCCGATTTACATCAATTGCAGTCAGCTTACCATAAACTTGGTCGACAAATTCTTGTCCATAGACACCCACTACCCCAGCCTCCAAATAACTTGGGTCTACCATATGCCGCACCCCTTTGGGATGAACAACCAGTTGTGCATGGGGAAATGCATCCATATATCTACCAGCACCACCAGCATGATCAAGATGAATATGTGTAAGTAAAATGTATTTTACTGCTTCAGAAGTTAAATTTAATTTACTCAAAGCCTCCAAGACATATTTTAATGATGGTGCATTTGCAGTTTCAACCAGCGCAACACTGTCTCCTTCTACGATCATATAAACCGCAGCCAAATTGTCACGCAAATAATGCGCATCCAATAAATAAATTCCATTGTCATAATTTTTCATTGATTAACCTTCATAGCATATTTGTATAATTTCAGATTAAATTACATAAACAATATTTTAGTAAACCTTACTTGCTTGATCTACTAAGCCAAATCTTTAAATACCCATAAATTAGCGGCTTTAGGTTCACAAACTATTCCATGACTATTTGTTATAATTTGGATTGATTCTTGAAATACTGATGAAATATTATCTTGCGGCATAATAATTTCAATTACCGATGATATCTCTGTAATGCCTAAAATCATTCGTTTGATATCCAGAAGTAACGGCTGTTCTTGATTGTTTTCAATAGCGTAAATTTGCGGCAGCCCAGTTGAAACAGATTTGCTCTCAACATCGGACAAAGATGTTCCAGTCAGTACTAACGGTTTCATCCAAACACTATTACTACTACTTGGACATAATAACAAACTACAACTAGCTTCAAAAGACTGTTCCCATTCTTTCGCACCATACCAGGCTCTGCAAGCGATTCTTAGAGGTAAGCATTCTTCAAGCTCAATACTAATATTTGCACCATTATTAAAACTCAGTATGTATTTACTTGCAGTAGCAATTTTTTTATTACCCTCAGAATCTATTAAGAGAATCCCTTTTTCCATAATGAACTTCCTTTACAAAATTTTAGTGCGAGCTATACCCACTAGAATTTTTGCCGAATCAACTCACATAAGCCACTATGGCTAAACCCCAAAACTTTGGTATTGGTTATGTCATGCTTAAATAATTTTTTAAGGTAATCCAAAACCTGTTCTTGCTCTACTTTAGTCATATTTTTTAGTAAGTCTAGTAAAATAATTCCCTGCAAATTACGCAGACAAATTTGCTGATGTATTGCATCCAAAACCAAAAAATTTAATTGACTATGCCCAAGCTTCGCTTTGTCGCTATTGATATCAATCAAGTTAATACCCGATAAAC
Source organism: uncultured Neisseria sp. (assembly GCA_964611845.1). Classification (GTDB taxonomy): domain Bacteria; phylum Pseudomonadota; class Gammaproteobacteria; order Burkholderiales; family UBA11063; genus Aquella. Next base: position 77,677 of record CAZTBH010000007.1, on the reverse strand, counting down.
AATGTATTTCTAAGCCGGCTCCATTCGCTAAATTATGACTTGAACTAGCGACTAATTCTTGATAAGCGGCTAGTTCACTCTCCATATTAAGCCGCGGATTATATTCAATAGCGTCGAGTAACCAACAGTCCTGTAAGTCTAAAAGCTGCTCATCAACCAATTTATCATTACTGATGATCAAACATTCTGGAGCTAGTGGCAATGAACGTAATAATTTTAAATAATTTGGAACACCAGCAATAAGTTCACCGTTCTTACTAAGTGTTTCTAATTTATTCAGCTGCCCTCCGATATGTTCAACCTCAAGCATGACAGGCTCAATATCAGAGAGTTGTTTAACACTACTACGGAGAGTCCATTTCGCCGGATAACAAAGCATCGCTTGAGACAGTGCATCACGATTATGGATAGGAGATCGCGAACAATCAACACTAGCCTGATTAGATAGGGTAGCAACTGCATATTTACCTACAAGTTGTACACTTGTGCGGAATTTAGGCTGCTTAATTTCATCACCAGCCCAAGTTAATTGAACCATGAGATTTGTACCATCTTGCAATTTGCTATTTTTACCAAGATTAACAAATCCACTTTGCCCAGTAGCATATTCGATAAATGCGCTTCGCTCCGCATGATTAACTTTAATTATTTTGGCGTTGAATACTGCTTCGCTGGCAAAACCATCATAATCCTGCGTAACATAGCTTAATTGACCTTTAACATACGCAAATCCATAGACAACTGAACTCTGACGATAGATAATAACTTTATTTAGCATCGCTATTTAGCTCGTGCAATAAATTACGGACGGTGTTAAGCGGCAATCCCATAATTGCATAAAAACAACCGTCAATTTTTTGGATATATTGTCCAGCTAAACTTTGGATACCATAAGCACCGGATTTGTCTTTATAATCACCAGTTGCCAAATAAGTATGGATTTCTTCATCACTTAACTGATCAAAATGAACCCAGCTTTGGCTAGTTACGGTTTTCTCAAAATCATAATATTTTAAAGTAACTGAGGTAATAACCAAATTACGATCTCCAGCAAACGTCCGCCACATTCTAAAGGCATCGTCATAATCAACTGGTTTACCCAGCACCTGCCCCTGATAAATCACCTCAGTATCCGCAGTTAAAATCGGCAGAATGGGCAGCTCTCTATCTAACATATATTGCCAACCAGCCTCAGCTTTTTCGCGACAAATACGCTGCGAATAATCAAAAGGGTTCTCCCCATCTGCAACTATTTCAGGAATATCAAATGAGAGAATTGTAAAATCTACACCCATTTGCGTCAAAAGTTCTGCCCTCCTAGGACTTTTTGAAGCCAGATAAATTTTTGATATACTTTTATTAACCATATTTATATTCTTTATTTAAGATTTTTTTGTGAAATAAAATTTGACAACGCTAGTGTTCCCAACGTATAATACCGTTCTTGAATAAAACAAAGCCTCAATAGCTCAGACGGTTAGAGCGACGGACTGTTAATCCGCAGGTCGTAGGTTCGATTCCTACTTGAGGCGCCATCTCCAATAATCCCTACTCTATCAAAAACAAACCTTAACTCACATAACACATTGAAACCTTTAGATATATAGACGCTTATTTTATGCTGTACTTTATATTCAATCATGATCCAAAGATTACCCTGCAGTTAACTCACCGACTAGATTTTCACTCATCGCACTTTTAATTGTCTCTTTACTCATTTTGCTCGACATCAGCACCATTAATTTTGCCAATGCAGCTTCAATAGTCATGTCGCAACCACTGACAATTCCTAAATCATGTAAACAGCTACTCGCGTAATCATTAGAAACTCGCCCTTCGTTTACCTGAGTTATATTGACGATGATAACCCCACGTGCAACTGCATTTTTAAGCGCATCAACCAGCTTTAGATTACCCATTGGAATATTACCGCTACCATAGGTCTGTAATACCACCGCATCGAGCTCAGTATTGTTTAGCGTATCCGCAATAAAATCGGTAGTAAATTCTGGACGCAGACTCAGATCAAGAATTTTAGCATTTTGCGGAATCACAGGGGCAAAACTAAAGCGCGTTGCTTTGAGCCAACGTTTGTTAAACCAGTTGATTTGAATCCCAAACTCCGCCAATGGCTCTTCATCTACCGAATCAAAACCAAAAAATCGATACGTGCTGACTTTCTGTGCTCGGCAACCACGGAGCAGTTTATTATTGAAAGCAATCGCAACCTCATGCAAATCATCACGACTAGCCGCAAAAAGCGCATCTATCAGATTGCTCCAACCATCACTCCTACGATGAACTAGCGGCAGCTGTGACCCTGTCAATACCACTGGCTTATCCAGACCGCGCAAAGCAAAAGCTAGGACACTTGCAGTATAAGCCATAGTGTCAGTACCATGAATAATCACAAATCCGTTATACTGATCATAATTATCCGAAATATCTTGTATAATTCGTTGCCAGTGCTCAATTCTGATATCTGAGGAATCAATTAACTGCTCATATTCGAGTAAATCAACAATTACATCTTTAACTGGATCTAGCGTTGCAATCTGTGACTTAAATAGCCCAGCCACGGGTTGCAAGCCATTTGGCGTGTAGTCCATTCCAATCGTACCACCAGTATAGATAATCAAAATTTTACGCATATTATTTGCCTGTTGCAGAAACTATTGTGTATGTTTGGGTATATTTATCCCAAAACTGCTGATTTAAGACATAATTATATTTCTCGCCTGCATAATATAAATTAGCACTAAATTCCCCAGGATTTTGCCCTGCTTTGTCAATCTTCACACCAAAAAAGGCCAAACTCTTTGAACTACGGTAATTTTGCAAGTTACCAAAGCGGAAAATACTATCATCAGTTCCAGCAGCTCGATCTAGAGCAATATTTTGCATTGCCTGTAAGCTCGTTGCTGACTCTCCTGCAACTAAATAACGAGCACGGTTTAAGCGTGTGGTGCTAGCAAGTAAGCGGGCTTTTTCAGCTTCAGTATAAGGATAATTTTTGATTAATTTCTCATCTTGATAATTATTCGTATGGGCATATACCCCACGGTCAACTAGTTTATAGCTAAATTTATGATTGGGCGCAACTTCAATTGATAAGATATTTTTAGCATCGGCAACTTGATAAAATACTGGATCAGGGAATTTAGCAATTAATTTGGGTAAATCAGGAATCACATCCTTAGCATTAGTATAATTTTGCAATATATCTTTACTAAAATCATCGGCAATTCCACCTTTGGCTAAAGCTGAGTATTCAATAGTCACTTCATTAAACACTGCTAAATTTTTCTCATTAATCCCAGCCGAGACAAAATCTGGTACATCCTGCCGCGAGAGTGCAAGATATTTCAATTTACCTTTTTCTGCGACTACTTCGATCACTTGGCGATCAGGATTATTATCACGATTTTTCGCCATTAAAAGCGTATCATCAGCGCCATTAAAAGTAGCAAACGTCGTGCATGCAAAACTGGTGGCAATACCACACGTTAATAATAAAGCTAATTTTTTCATAAGTTACACCACCTAAAAGAGATACTCGCAGTATTTTAATGCCAAATTATACTATACGTTACTAAAAACAATATTTGTACCGCAGTTACCGTCAAACCATTTTTAATCATCGCTTTGACATTTTGACTCTCAGCAAAACCCATTGCGGCAAACATATTTGCCCCAGGAATCGCAAAATTGGTAATCCGGGTAGCCAATAGCATACTAAAAGCAAAAGTCATAACGCTCAAATTCATTTCCAACGCGACAGGTGAAAACATTTCATGCAGCATCTTAATTACTGCCGCAGATGCAGCGGGCATCCCAAAAGCCCCAGTAATTCCAATCAGAATGGATAATACTATTTTACCGCCAAAATGTTCAAGCGGTACAAATAATTTCATCAATGCGGCAAAGCCTCCAGCTTTTTGTACCAAATCAAGCATCGGACCAAGCAAAAAGAAAATAAAGAATAAATGGAAATTTTTCTTCATACCTTCAACCAATAAATGAAAAACCTTACCTATTCGTAAGCCACCAACTATCCCAGTTAAGATTGATAAAAATAACATTACAAAGATAACATAAGATGTTTTAGCCTGAAAAATTAATCCATAAGCTACACAAGCAATAAACGCCAAAATAAAAACGATCGTTGCGGTATTTTGCTGCTTAGTCGGTACAAAACGCTCTTCGGTTTCATCGTGTGGAAAAGTTTCATGCGCATACTGTACTTGTAGACGTGATGCCATCACCCAAGTAACAACAATCGTCACCAAAGCAATCGGAATTGAAGCATAAATTAACATCGAACCATAACTGATTCCAGTAACCCCCAGTAAGGCTACCACAGGTGGCGCAAAAGGTCCTAAAATCAAAGCTTCCTCACCCGCTGCCTGCATCAATACCGCCATACTCGGACGCGAGAGTTTGACACTCCCAGCAATCGGGCGTAGAATCGGCGCTAAAATCGCTAAGCCACCAGCTAAAGTTCCAAGTACTGCAACAATTACCACTGAAGAAGTAACAATACCAATTTTAACCCGCCGTTGAGTATTAACTCCGATACTATAAACAATCTTGTGCACCATGGTATGACTTACTTTGGTTTCAGTCAATATTTCGCCCAAGCCACGCCCGAGCATAATGATTAACCCAACTAAAGCCATAAATGAACCCAGCGCCGCTTCCATCGTTTTACCAATTTCAATTGGTGAGGATAAATTAAATAAAAATCCTAAAACCACGCCAATTGCGGTTGCCACCAAAGGATCAACATTGCGAAATACCATAACAGTATAAAGCACGATAACCAATAAGCTGGATAATTGTACAAAAAAATGCCAATCCATACTATGCTCCAATCGTTATAACAGCTTCCAAGTCACCCAAATGCGTAATTCCGAGCCCTGGTAATTCTGACAATGAGAGTGTCGCACCGTTGAGGCTTACCCCACCTTGAATCGGATTATGTTTAATCATCGTGATTGGGTCTAAATCAACAAATTTAATATTACTCCGTCCAACCACAAAGCTCGCCATCGCTGCTAAACCAATCGGAGACTCGAGCATACACCCCGCCATACACGGGATATTATGCGTCGTTGCCAAATCATAAATCGGACGCGCAGCATAAATTCCGCCCGACTTCATTAGTTTAATATTAATCCCATCGGCAATTTCACCGCTGATAATTTTGCTTACATCTCGCAAATTAAAAGCTGATTCATCGGCATAAATCGGAATCCGCGAATTATCACGCACATATTTCAAATTGTTATAATCCCAAGCTTTGACAGGTTGTTCAACCATCGCAATTCCTAGGTCATTAGCGGCGAGTGAGTCGATAATCTGCAGTGCGGACTTGGCATCCCAGCCTTGATTAGCATCGCTTAAAATATGAATCGAATTACCAACGGCTTGTCGAATCGCTTTTAAGCGCGCAATATCTTCAGCGGGATTAAGTCCAACTTTGATTTTTAAGGTTTCAAAACCTTGAGAAACAAATAGCTTAGCATCTTCGACCATTTCTTCCACATCTTTGACGCTAACCGTAGTTAAGATCTTTAACTCAGGCTTACCACCACCCAAAAACTTATATAAAGGAACTTGTAGCTGTTTGGCAACTAAATCATGCAAAGCAATATCCATTGCCGCTTTAGCCGAAGTATTATTTACCAGAGAGTTTTGTACCAGCAAAAGTAGCGCTTCAAAATTAGTCAGTTCTTTACCGAGTAATTTAGTGGCTAAAATCTGCAGCGCACCGATAATTGACTCTTGCGAATCACCAGTAATAACCGGAGTTGACGCTGCCGAGCCATAGCCGAGTACTCCATTGTCAGTAGAAAGAATCACCACGATATCTTCGACATGTTCAGTACGTCGTAGTGCTGTAATAAATGGACGAATCAGTGGAATACGTAATTTAGCAATTTGAATCTGATTAATTTTCATAAATTTTTCCCCTTTTATTTAGCTGGATCAACCTAAGTATTGACCAATGCAGCTTGAATACTCATTTGCTGTGATAGCGTAAAGCTAGTTTCTGCCATTGGTTAACATCAAAAGTCGCCATTGCCTGTAATAATTGGTCAATCGAGACATTCGAAAGATAGCTCCTGCTGGCTAGCCACCTTCTCCAGCTGGTTTTTACCATTATCTGCATACCAATTTTTGACAATAGTTTTGTCTTAATTCTTAATATTACTGATTTCTAAATCAGAACCTTGTTTAGTAAACCACAAATTCTCTTTGTTAATACCATCTCCAAGCTTCATGATTATCACCACCACCTGTGTCCTGTATTATATCAGCACTATCACTTTTATTGAAGATATAAGTATCGTTTCTTGTGCTGCCATTGAGTACATTATTGGTAACTCCAGCATTAATTATGTCAACGCCTGTCCAACCAAAGATTTGCCATCGGCACCAAGTTTGAATTTCACACCCTGAGCTACACGTTAGCCACGTCAATACAAAAATACGTTGTATTTATACACACCGTTAGCCAATTCAAGTTCTTTCTTACTACGTTCAACAGCTCTTACATTCAAATAAACCAGAACATCCTGAGTTAATCCAGAGAATAATATCAGTGCCTCTCGTAAATCAAGCTTGAGTTATTACCCCATTAATCTTATAATATTTACTTAATTAACGATTACATATGAAAGCAATATTAGTTATGCAAAACCAACCGGAAATTAAGTACTTAAAAGATTACCAACAACCTAACTATTTCTCACAAAATATTCGGCTAAACTTTGAGATATTGGGTCAACACGTCATTGTAAAAAGCGACACCGACTACCAACAAAACACCTGTCAATTAAGTGGAGTTTTAAAATTAAGCGGTAGTGCTAAATTGCTTGAACTAAAGGTTGATAATACAACTCATTCAGACTATACTTTGGCAAATGATGAATTGGTGATTAATAATTTACCTAAAGAATTTACTCTATCAATCACCACTGAGGTTGATGCTTTTAATAACAAAAGCTGCATGGGTTTATATGCATCGCAAGGGAATTTATTCACTCAATGTGAACCAGAAGGTTTTAGAAAAATCACTTATTATTTGGATCGCCCAGATGTAATGGCGCTTTTCACGACTACGATTATTGCCAAAACCCAAGATTATCCAATCTTACTTTCAAACGGTAACAAAATTTCCGAAGAACAATTACCCGATGGACGAACCAAGGTAGTATGGCAAGACCCATTTAAAAAACCGAGTTATTTATTTGCACTGGTTGCCGGAAAATTTAGCAAAATTGATACGGTTTATACTACTCAATCAGGACGAAAGGTACTCCTTGAAGTCTATAGCGAGCCTGAGTCAATCAATCAATGTCAGCACTGTTTAGATTCGCTAGTTATGTCTATGCGCTGGGATGAACAACGCTTCAATCTGGAATATGATCTTGAGCGCTATATGATAGTTGCCAGTGGCGATTTTAATATGGGAGCGATGGAAAACAAAGGGTTGAACATCTTCAATACTAAATACGTCTTGGCAGAAACTAAAACCGCAACCGATACTGACTTCATCAATGTTGAAGCAGTGGTTGGACATGAATATTTTCATAACTGGACTGGCAATCGGGTTACCTGCCGCGACTGGTTTCAGCTATCATTAAAAGAAGGACTGACCGTCTTCAGAGATCAGGAATTTACTGCAGATTTACATGCTCGGGATGTAAAACGTATTCAAACAGTTAAAACTCTTCGCCAAAATCAGTTCCCCGAAGATGCATCGCCATTGGCACATCCAGTCCGCCCTGCTTCATATCTGGAAATCAATAATTTCTATACTATGACCGTTTATGAAAAAGGCGCAGAAGTAGTGCGGATGTATCAAACGCTTTTGGGGCGTGCAGGTTTTGAACGAGGAATGAAGCTTTATTTTGAACGCCATGATGGCTCTGCTGTTACGTGTGATGACTTTTGTCGAGCAATGGCAGATGCTAATAATTTTGATCTTAGCCAATTTATGCTCTGGTACTCTCAGACTGGTACGCCGACCTTAAAAATTAGTGATAAATATGATTCTGGAACTCAAATTTATACGTTAAATATTGAACAGCAAATTCCTGATACCGCAGATATGCAAAACAAACAAGCAATGCTGATTCCATTGGAACTAGGTTTAATAAATAATGATGGGCAAGAGCTGGAATTTGAAGTCATTAATGGAGAAGTTATCTATCCGGAAGAACAAGCCGTTTTACTCATTCGTAAGCAACACAATGAGTTTAAAATTAAGGTAGCTCAACAACCTACTCCATCATTATTGCGTGGTTTCTCAGCTCCTGTAGTTTTAGATTATGCTTATACTCCTGTACAATTGCTAAATTTAGCGGCGCATGATAGTGATTCATTCAACCGCTGGGAAGCGATGCAAAAACTTTATCAACATGCGATCATTGCCTTGTATCAGAACCCACAAAACACCAATGCAGAAATTTTTACGCAACTGAATAATGCGCTTACTAAAACCTTACAAGATAAGCAGTTGAACCCAAGCATTCAAAACTTAATTAGCGGATTACCTAGTTTTGGTGAATTATGTGCACAACTAAAATCCGTTAATGTTGCTAAATTAAACCAAGCTATAGTTATGCTTAAATCTTATCTGGCAGATTCGTTAGAGTCGCTATGGTTAGCAACTTATCAGCAAAATCAATGCTTAAGCTATGATTTTAATGATGCAGGTAAACGTGCACTGAAAAACATAGCTTTAACTTATTTGCTAAGTAGTAAAAATGCAGCCAACTATCTTGATTTGGTTCAAAAGCAATATCAGACAGCTGATAATATGACGGATAAGTTAGCAGCGCTGATAGCAATTAATGACAGCAATGCTGATTTACGGGCAGAGTTACTTACACAATTTAACAATGAATACCAAAATTATCCACTAGTAATGGATAAATGGTTTACACTACAAAGCCAAAGCTCACGCGCTGACACTTTGAAGCAAGTCAAAAAACTAACTACTCACCCACAGTACGACAATGCTAACCCGAATAAGCTCTATTCCTTGATTCGTGCTTTTACGGCTAATAGCAGTCATTTTAATAGCGCTGATGGGTACAAGTTTATTGCCTCAGAAATACTTCGAGTTGATAAATTTAACTCAGGAGTTAGCGCGCGAATTGCGCACGGTTTTAGTATTTTAACTAGTTTAGCGCCTGAATATCAACAATTAGCAAAACCAGTTTTAAATGAAATTTTAGCGACAGAGAAACTATCAAACGATGTTTATGAGTTAATTTCTAAAACTATGAATCAGTTATAATTTAAAAAGGATAATACTATGAAAAAAATTGCAGTTGTATTAGCGGGTTGTGGACGGATGGATGGTTCTGAAATTCATGAATCAGTATTAACATTATTATCTATCGAACAAGCTGGCGCAAGTTACCAGTGCTTTAGCCCTGATTTAGCGCAAGATCATGTTACTAATCACTTGAATAATGAGACAACCAATGAAACTCGGAATATGCTGATAGAGTCAGCGCGGATTGCTCGCGGCAATGTAAAAAAACTTGAAGAATTGAGTAGCAATGACTACGATGCACTTATCATTCCTGGTGGAAATGGGATTGCGGCAAATCTCTTTACACTAGCGCAAGATGGTGCTGATTACACTGTTAATCCGACTCTAAGTAAAATTGCGCAAGGCTTCACTGCCGCAGGTAAAGCTGTCGGATTTATTTGTATTGCACCAGTAATGATCCCAGCAATTTATGATTTTCCAGTAAATATGACTATCGGTAGTGATGAAGGAACCGCAGCACTAGTAACCAAACGTGGTGCAATTCATCATTCATCCACCGTAAATGAAATTTGCATCGATGAAAAATACAAAATTGTGTCAACTGCTGCTTACATGTTAGCAAGCAATATTTTAGATGCATACAGTGGCATTAATAAATTAGTCCATAAAGTCGTTGAATTAGCTTAAGCTATTTAACTCAAATGCTTAAATATACTAATTTAAAACTCATCAAGTACCCGCTGCTAATTTCTTTAATAAGTAGCGGGCTTGGTGCCTGTTCAAAATCAGCTAAAACACTTAGCTGCAGTAGCTCAAATATTGAGGAACAGCTTATTCAAGCCACTAAACTTGATAGTTCAATTCCACTGTATGTAAATCCAAAAGTTCAGATTATGTCAGGTAGCAAGAAGCAGAATAAAAACACAACTTTACAATGCCAAGCAACTATTCAATACAGCCATAATATATTTCCCGAACAAAATTTCTCAGCGGAATACTCATATGATGTAAATGCAGAGCAACAAGTGGAAAAAATAACTCCAGTTAGTAGTGAAAATACTTTAAAATTTCAAAATTGGCTGACTAAACTACCAATAGTAACCAGCTCACAAAAAATAGCGGCAGGAAACTTAGTTGTAATCCAGTTAAGCAGTAGCTCAAAAGCAAAAACTCATAATCAAATTCAGCAGCTAGCTCTTAATCAACAATTAATAAAATTGCCACAAGGCAAAAACTTTTCAACTATCACCATTGATAAACAATTTACCCTAAATGGCAACGATGTATTCCTGCTCTCTGCATACTATAATGATGCACGAGATAATGGACTCAATCATAACTATTTCGTAACGATTGAATCTGCTACCCAATATATCATAAGTCAAAGTTTCAGTTATCAAGATGGTAGTTTAAATCAAAATGAATCAGCAATAATATTTTCTGGCTTCAAACAATATTCGTTCTCAGAATCAAGTGATTTTACGCTTTACAAATTGGAATCGGGAAATATCAAAATAATTCGTCCAGCTCATGATCTCAATTATTACCGCCAAAAATTCAGTTCTCAAACAGCACATCAACTAATACAAAAAATTAAAAGTGATGGTTGTTTAAATGGTGATCAATTCTACTTATCGGATATTTGTACACGCAAAGTAAATGGTTATTGCTTCGAATTTAATTCAATCAGCAATAAAGCAGTTAAAGACAAATCATACTGGTTGCTAAACAATATGTGTAAGACGCAAGAGATGTACTAACCTATAAATAGTTAGTCAACTGCTGTTTTTAAGATGATTTTACCTTTTTTGCGGGTCAGAGCATAATTTTCGTTAAGCTTCAGTTGTGGATGGCGATCTTGTTCTGCAGTAATTACCTGACGAATAAATTCCTGAAGTTGTTTTGATGACGGCAATGGAAGGTTATGCTGGCGAATAAAACAGCTTAAAAGAGATTTTTGCCGCGATGAACTTAAACTAATAATTTTAGCAATTTCAATCTGCTCATTTTTCATAGTAGAAAGCAAATCATATTCCGCGACTTCATCATTTAAGCTCACACTTTCCTGAATTGAAGTTAAACTCTGCGTAATTTTTTGTGGTAAATTGTTATCATAAGCAAGCAACTGAGGAATTATACTATTACGCAAAAAGTTACGTAAATAAGCATTGTCATAATTACTATCATCTTCAATATGTGAAAGTTCACGTTCGAGAGCATAATCAATTAACAGCGCTTTAGAATAAGAAAGTAGTGGCCGCCAGTAAAATTGCATATTTCTCTTACTCAAACGGCGCATAGCTGCAATATTATGTACATCGCTACCGCGCATAAGCTGGCTAAAGACTGTTTCAATCTGATCATCTTGGTGGTGAGCTAAAATCATAACATCTGCACCAGTTTTTTGATATTCAGCATACCGTAGTTTCCGAGCGCTATTTTCCAGTCCAATCCCGGCTTGTTTTACTACTTGCAACTGTGCGACCTGTAATGGAATATTCCATTGCTGGCACAAACGGGTACAAAAATCCATCCATTCATCAGCATGAACCGATATGCCATGATTAACGTGAATTGCCGACAGCTTAAATTGCTGGCGCTTGCTAGCTTCATTAAGTAAATGTAACAGTACTACTGAATCAACACCACCACTTAGACCAACACAATAAGACAAATGACCATCTAATTCAGATGGCCATTGCTTTAGTATTGATTCAACTAAAATTCTTCTATTCTGTTTCAAGCTTAAATTTACCATAAGCCATAATTCGTTCAAAACGACGTGCAAGTAACTCATCACCTGAGAACTCACTTAGCTTTTTGAGACTATCTTTTAAATTACGCTTTAATTTAGTCATCATTTCCCCATGGTTAGCATGTGCGCCACCCAAAGGTTCATTAACTACACTATCAATCAAGCCTAAGCCTTTTAAGCGATCTGCCGTAATTCCCAATATCTCTGCAGCTTGATTGGCTTTAGTAGCATCTTTCCACAAAATTGAAGCACACCCCTCTGGCGAAATTACCGAATAAATCGAATATTCCAGCATATTAATCTGATCACCAACCGCAATTGCCAAAGCGCCTCCTGAGCCACCCTCACCGATTACCGTACAAATAATCGGAACTGACATTTTAGACATTTCATATAGATTTTTACCAATCGCCTCTGATTGACCACGCTCCTCAGCACCGATCCCGGGATATGCACCAGGAGTATCAATAAAAGTAATAATTGGTAAGGCAAATTTTTCGGCAATCTGCATTATGCGTAACGCTTTACGATATCCCTCAGGACGTGGCATACCAAAATTACGCTCAAGATTTTCTTTAGTATCACGACCCTTTTGATGACCAATAACTACCACCGACTGCTCACCAAATTTAGCCATTCCACAAATCAGTGATTTATCGTCTGCATAATGGCGGTCACCATGCAATTCTACAAAATCAGTAAATAAATTATTAATATAATCCAGTGTACGTGGACGCTGTGGATGACGCGCAACCTGAGAAATTTCCCAAGCGCCAAGAGCACTATAAATTTCTTTAGTTAAGCCATCAACTTTAGTTTGTAGTAATTCAACTTCAGATGATATATTAACGGATGATTCATCCTGCATCTGGCGTAGCTCTTCAATTTTATTGCTTAACTCGGCAATTGGTTTTTCAAATTCAAGAAAATGTCTCTTCATAATATTCCCGCTTAATGTTTAACGCCTAACTGATTGCTCAGTATATCAATATTTTTTTGATGCTCAGTAACGGCATCCCGCAAGGCTTTTATCCTTGCTTGATACTGTTCTGGATTATTTTGCTCACTGGGAAGCTTAGTTGCCATCCCTGATTGTAATGCTTGTTGTGAGTCTGTCAGGGCTCTTTGCTCCAGTGCCAGCTCTTCATTTAAAATTTGTTGCCGACCAACTTCATTGGTCCCTAGATTTTGACCTATACTTTGCGTATAGGCTTTTTTTATACTATTATCCTGAATAGCATTATTCTTAGTTGCGGTACCGTTAGTATAGCCTTTAGCTTTGAAATCATTTTGTGTCATTGGTGCAGCATAAACAGTTATCGCAGGCAAGACCACTTTTTTACCATTTTTAACTGGTTTATTAGTAAATACCGTTGCCCCATTTTTATCTTTGTATTGATAAATCGTATCATCAGCATAGCAAACCATACTAATTATGCTACTCAATAACAACAAATATTTCATTTTAAAATAAATTAATTACTGAAATTACAGTTATCGTTATAATAAAAAATAATCCTGCTCGATAAAGTAAGGCGACGACATAGTCAACTACTTTAGGATCAAACAGATTTTCTGACTTACGGATATCTTCAATACCATCATCTTCAAAATTAGCTGTAGCTTTAGCAAATTTATCTTTGCCTATTGCCCGGAAAGTTACTTCGTTTAAAACAGTTTCAAGGTAGAAGAAGCTTAGTTTAACTTTTCCACGTTGCTCCAACATATAGCGCATAACTTCTTCAAAATCACCTGCGGCAGCTATAAATACTGCCAGTACAGTATAAGGGACAATATTTACCCAAAACAGCATCTTGTCGACAACTACGGAATATACCACTGATTCCTCACCACGTGAACGTAGTTTGTTACCCATTGCGGTCAATACTAAATAGCAAATCGCACCTAAAACCGAAGGTAAGATAATGAACCAGAATGTAGTTGCAAAAAATTTAGTTGCGTATGTTTGGACAAACTGTTGAAACTCATTTCCACGATTGGTTGTCTTGGCTTCTTCTTTCCAACCTAAAATATCACAACACAAGATAAAGAAGAAACAGTTAATCAGAAAATATGAAATATGATGACGACTATAAGGAAGAATCATCAATGCCAATGTTATCAATAAAAATGGAATCAAAGCAAAGATAAAATGTAAGCGAATTTCACGTACCGTTTGAAAGTCACGATTAACAAATAGATTAGCATACTGGTCAATTTTACTATTAAACCAAGTTCTAACGCCTCCCAAAACCTTCTGGCGTTCCAGAAAGATTGTTAACAATATTGCTAAAAATGACATAATCAAAGCACCTATTATAATTAGTTGTTATAAATATAAATTTGTTGCAAGTTACGATTAAGCTCAAATATATCCATACCAAATCCAAATAGAAAATGATTTGGAGCATTAACGCCAACGTGATCTGCATAAATTGGCTTATCTTTACCGATTTCTTTGTTTACCATCACAGCAATTTTACATGCTTTAGCCCCAGCATTAATTAAAAAACGCTTAATCTCGGCAATAGTATGCCCTTCATCCAATATATCATCTAGAATATACACAGTTTTACCACGAATCAACTCTTCTTTAGGTTGACGATACCAAGTGATATGACTTGAACCATACATTGCATCACCATAACGTGAAGCATGAATATAGTCCATAATAATTGGGCTTTTTAAGCGTTTGGTTAACTCTGCAGCAAACATCATCCCGCCATTCATCACGGTTAAGAAAACTGGAACTTCGCCTTCAATTTCGGCATCAATATTACTAGCCATTGTATCTAACGCTGAATATAATTGCTCTTCTGAAAATAGAACTGTAGAATTACTAATGATTTGTCGGGCTTTGGTATAATCTAATTGCATGTAAACCTCATGATTGTATTAAAATATATGCTTGCAGTAAATATAAATTACCCGCTATTGTAACAAAAAACGTGACTACTTGCAGATAAGTTACGTTAATTTTGTGCTTGAACAAATTCGTCATCCTAGGTCATTGATTTGTCTCCCCCACTTACTAGGTGTGGGATTTGTCGCAAATCACCTAGAGGTATTTCAAATTTCTTCGGATGTAGCAGGAAACAGATCACTTACATTTTAAATTCGATTAACCGATACAAAATAATAGAAGAGAAGACAACATTATGAAAAAAGCATTATTAGTAATCCTAGATGGTTTTGGCATGAGAAGTAACGATGACTTTAACGCAGTAGCTGGTGCCAATAAACCTAATTTAATCAGTTACATTCAAAATTACGCTTTTGGTAAAATCGAAGCCTCAGAACAGGCCGTTGGATTGCCTAAAGGTCAATTTGGTAATTCTGAAGTAGGACATCTAAATTTAGGTGCGGGTAGAGTCGTCCGCCAAGATATCACTAAGATTGACTATGAAATTGAAACGGGTGATTTTTACAAAAATAAGGCATTAAATTCTGCACTTGCAAAAAGTACTAGTGGTACTGTTCACATCATGGGATTATTATCTGATGGTGGAGTTCATTCGCATCAAAATCACATCTATGAGTTAATCAAACTAGCATCCCAAACCAATAATATCCAACATATTAACCTACATATGTTTTTAGACGGTCGTGATACCCCACCACAAAGCGCGTTAGCTTTTATCAGTCAACTTGAAGAAATAATTAAATCTTATCCTAAAGCAAAAATAGCTAGTATCGCAGGACGCTATTACGCTATGGATCGTGATAAGCGTTGGGATCGTCTTGAACTTGCTTATAAAGCATTAGTAAATGCTGATGCCAATACCTCCTTTGCAACACCGAATGCTGCAATTAGTGCAGCATATACCGAACAAGTTACTGACGAATTTGTTAAGCCTGCAGTTTTTAATGGTTATCAAGGGGTAAAACCAGGTGACAGTATTATTTTTGCTAATTTCCGTTCTGATCGCGCCGTTCAATTAACCGATGCATTTATCGGCAAAGACTTTAATGGCTTCTCTCATCACGATTTAGGATTAGCGGCGTTTGTAACCATGACTCGCTATAACGATAAACTAGATTGTCTAGTTGCATACCCACCAGCTTCAATTGTTAATACTCTGGGTGAGTATATTAGTGGCCTTGGCTTAAAACAATTACGGATTGCTGAAACTGAAAAATATCCTCATATAACTTATTTCTTTAATGGTGGTGAACAACAGCCATTTACCAATGAAACTAGAATTTTAATCAATTCTCCAAAAGAGGTCGCAACTTATGATCTTAAGCCAGAAATGAGCTTACCAGAGGTAGCGAGCAAATTGGTTGATGCGATTAATTCAAATGAATATGATTTGATTATCACTAATTTTGCAAATGGTGACATGGTTGGACATACAGGTAACTATGATGCCAGCGTAAAAGCGGTTGAAGCATTAGATTTGTATCTAGGCAAAGTGGTTGAAGCAATGAGGGCACATGATGGGGAAGTATTAATTGTTGCTGATCACGGCAACTGTGAAGAAATGTTTGATTATAAGAGTCAACAACCGCACACTCAACACACTACAAATCTTGTTCCATGTATTTATATCGGACGCGAAGCTTCTATTATTGAAGGCGGCGCTCTTAAAGATGTTGCACCATCGCTCCTAGCAATGATGGGATTACCACAGCCACAAGAGATGACCGGACACAGTCTAATTGCTTTTGAATAGGTCAGCTAATGATGCGTAAACTAGTTTTGCTTAGCGCTGTTATGTGGACGGGATTGAGCTATGCGGTAGAATCTTCTACCGTTAATAGTAATATTAACGATCTCAATACACAAATCCAGCAAATCAATCAAGACCTTAACTCCAAACAGCAAGAAAAGCAAAAAATTGATGCAGCACTGAAAGATTCACAAGGTGCAATCTCTAAAACTGAAGCTATCTTACAAAAAATTCGCAAACAACGCGATGCAGACATAAATCAGCTCAATCAATTGGCAAATACAATCCCACAGATGACGGCAACAACTACGGCTGCCAAAACACAGGTCAATGCCTCGATTAGCAAAATTTATCAGCAAATTCAAAAAATTCAAGCTTCACAACAAAGCATTGTTTCTGGAAATGATAGCCTAGATCAAGAGCGAAAAAAAGTTTATCTGTTGGAAATACTTAAGCAGCAGCAGCTACATTACCAACAACTAAATGACAAGCTTAGCCAACTTGATAGCTTGAATAAAAAACTGCAACAAGAAGTAGATAATTTAAATAAACGCTTGGGCACAACTAGCCAACAACATCAGCAATTACTTGCAGTAAAAGATAAAACTGTTCAACAATCATTGAGTGTAAAACAACAAATTGATAGCGAACGTAGCAAGCTCTCACATTTAAAACAGCGTCAAGCAGAACTAAATAAACTATTACAACAACTAGCCCTCGCTGAAAAAAAACAAAAGCAAGCGGCAGCTAAAAAAGCCGCTGCAGAAGCAAAAGCTCGTCAATTAGCGGCCATAGCTGCAGCAAAAGCAAAAGCCCAGACAAATAATACGGCTTCCAGCACAACGGCAACTAGCAAACAAGAAAATATTGTAATTGATACGAGCAATGACAAAGCTGATGTAAAAATTACTGATAATGATACCGCAGCTACGCCACAAGCTGCTTCAGTTATAAAACCCCAAGTTGCTGATAACAGCGTTGAAGATAACTCCCCATTTATGTCACGTAAACTTGCTCGTCCAGTTAGTGGGAGTATTGCCGTAGGTTTTGGACAGATGCGTGATAGCGTGAAAAATAATGGTGTTTTAGTTCATGCCAATGATAATACCCCAATATATTCTGTATCACGCGGTACAGTACTATTTAGTGGAGAACTTCCGGGATTTGGACAAATCATTGTAATTGACAATGGAGATAATTATACCTCAGTTTACAGTGGAGTATTATCCAAAACTACAAAAGGTGCCGCAGTAACTGCTGGACAATTAATCGCCAATAGTGGTACGGAATCAAACCAACCAATGGGTGGCATTTATTTTGAATTACGCCGCTTAGGAAAACCAGTTAATCCTAGCAAACTATTTAATTAACTAGATACATGGAGAGTGATTATGCGTCATGAAACTGACTCAATGGGCGAAATTATGGTGGCTGATGATTGTTACTGGGGTGCACAAACGGAACGTTCAAGAACTAATTTTCCGATTGGTGTAGCTCGTTTTAAATTTACACGCCCACTAATTCGAGCTCTTGGTATTTTAAAAAAATCAGCTGCCAAGGCGAATATGGATCTCGGTGAATTAGATGCATCAATTGCCCGATTAATTATTCAAGCGGCTGATGAAGTAATTAGTGCAAAACTGGATGCTCACTTCCCGCTGGTGGTATTTCAAACCGGGTCAGGCACTCAATCCAATATGAATGCCAATGAGGTTATCTCAAACCGCGCAATAGAAATTAGTGGTGGCGTAATGGGAAGTAAAAACCCAGTTCACCCAAATGACCATGTTAACCGTGGACAGTCATCAAATGATACCTTCCCAACTGCGATGTATATTGCAGCAGCTGAGGAACTAAACAATCATTTATTTCCAGCGCTTGCCAAGCTTCGTAATACCTTGGAAAATAAATCACAACAATTTGCCCAAGTAGTCAAAGTCGGGCGCACTCATCTCCAAGATGCAACACCAATAACATTGGGACAAGAAATAAGCGCATGGGTCGCACAAATTGACTATGCAATAATTAATTTGCAACAAGCTCTCAAAGGAGTTCTAGAACTAGCCATTGGCGGTACTGCAGTCGGTACAGGGTTAAATGCACATCCTAAATTTGGTGATTTAGCAGCAAGATATATTAGCCAGGAAACAGACTTAGCTTTTACCTCGGCTAAAAATAAATTTGCCGCACTATCTGCACATGATGGCTTAGTTAACGTTTCAGCTGGGCTACGCACGTTAGCCGGTGCACTAATGAAGATGGCAAACGATGTTAGATGGTTGGCAAGTGGTCCACGCTGTGGCATTGGTGAAATAACCATACCGGAGAATGAGCCTGGTTCGTCAATTATGCCCGGCAAAGTTAATCCAACCCAATGTGAAGCAATGACCATGGTCTGTGTGCAAGTTTATGGTAATGACGCTGCTGTAGCTTTCGCTGGAAGCCAAGGTAATTTTCAACTTAATGTCTATAAACCAGTAATGATACATAATGTTCTGGAAAGCATCCAGCTGCTCTCAGATAGCTGTTTAGCTTTTGAAGAACATTGCGCTTCGGGTATTGATGCTCACTTAGCAGTTATTAACTCCAATTTAGCTAAAAATCTAATGCTGGTAACTGCGTTAAATCGCCATATTGGTTATGATAAAGCGGCCAAAATAGCTAAAAAAGCTCACCATGAAGGTTTAGACCTTAAAACTGCTGCATTAGAACTTGGTTTTTTAACCGTAAGTGAATATGATCAGTGGGTAGTTCCACTTGATATGACCCACTCTTAATACTATGATAAAATATGATGACAAATAAGATTAAAATCGGCGTTCTCATTTACGATATGGTACAGCCTCTGGATGCAATCGGTCCGTGGGAAGTATTTGCAATATGGCAGAAGCTAAATCCCACTGTATCATTATGCCTGATTTCAGAATCAGGTACTTATGTTGAGTGTGATAGTGGAATAATTCTAAAATCTCATTGCAGTTTTGCAAATTGCGAGCCACTTGACTATCTGATAGTTCCAGGTGGCATGGGACGGCTTGAGCAGGCAAATAATCAACAACTGATTGACTTTATCCAGCGACAATACCAATCATGCAAACTTATATTATCAGTATGCACAGGAGCTTTTTTACTAGCAAAAGCAGGACTTCTGAAACATCAATCAGCTACTACTTATTGGCGCGCAATTGAAGAACTTGCACAAGATAAAACAATCAAGATAGTACCACAGCGAATAGTCAAATCTGGGAAAATATGGACGGCTGGAGGTGTGAGTAGTGGGATTGATTTGGCTATAGAACTGGTAAAAGAAATTTCTGGTTCAAATGATAAAGACAAGCTATGTCTAATGCTGGAATATTTTCCACCATCTAGTGCTACATGTAACCTTTCATTAGCCAACGAATTACCTGCTTATGGAAACAAAATTAGTAATACCCAAGAGCTACCTGAATACATTACACGACAAGCGCAATAGAAAATTTATAGTAATGAGTCAATAGTAATTGATTATAAATAGATATTTATTTATCAAAAATTATTAGACCAAGAACATTTCTCCCTTCGCCAATTAGGTAATTGTACGTACGACACAGAGCAGGAATTGGCATAACTTCAAACCCTATTCTTTTTTGCTGCAACAATAGCAAAAATTTACTATCTGGGTAACTAATTTTGCTACCTGTACCAAAAATAATCAAATCTGGTTGGTAGCCAAGCAAAAATTCACAATTAGCTTCATTTAATTCGATGATTGATTTTAAATGTAATGGTTCAATATTTTGTGGCGAGACTAAAATATTATCAGAATATTCTATTGTATTTATTGTAACACTGAAATCAGAATAATGTGAAAATTGGTTACCATTTCCATCATGTAGATTAACTTGCATAGATTAACTTTTAAACAAAAGAAAACTCAAGCATAGCTTGAGTTTTTATATTATTGCTGGAGTTGTTTGGCAACTTTTTTAGCAGCTTCACTATTAGGAAAACTTTTGATTAGTTTTTTAGCAGTGGCATTGGCCGCTGTAGTATTTCCTAATTGAGTTTGAGAGATGTAAACTACTCGCATAGCATCAGGAACGTATTTGTTGTTTGAGTTAGTAGCAATGAATTTATTCGCTTCACTGATAGCCTCTTTATACTGACTATTTGCTACATACGCCACAGACAAGAAATAACGAGCACTAGCAGCAGAGTTTTTATCACCACTTGCAATAATCGCCTGTAACTCAGTGATTGCCGGAGCAATATTATTGGCTTGGATTTTCTTAATTGCATCCTGTAACTGAGGATTCATCGTGCTTTGCGGAGCTTTAGCACTACGAACAACAGCAGGAGAACCACCAATAGCACTCTCCAAGGCCTGAACTCGCAAATCAAGAGATTGCAGTTGTTGACCTGCATCACCTTGAGCATTGCCTTGACCTTGCTCCAAGTTAGTCACACGACCATTTAACTGGTTAATCTGACTTTGTAAGTCATTAACCTGATTGAGCAAATCCAGCATTTTCTGATTAGAGACTTTATTATCTAGAACACCAACATTTTGTTGGATTTGATTCAAGCGTTGATTAGTGTCCGCTATCTGCTGACGTGCTTGATCATCAGCACAACCTGTTAGAAAAAGGTTTGCTGACAATCCTAAAATCGTCAACAAACTTTTTTTCATGGTTATTCAACACCTTGAGCAACAGTACCATTGTAAACGCTACTGTCAACCATTGGTAAACCATTGCTATCTTCAGAGTAACCAGCTGGTTGAGCTGCTTTATAAGTAATATCAGCACGACGATTCATAGCACGAGCTTCTGAAGTATCGTTAGCATATTTAGCTTTTAATTTACCATTAGAAGTAGCCTCAACTTGAGCTTTGCTAGCACCTGTAGCAATCAAAGCTTTTTTAACTGCATCAGCACGTTTTTGACCTAATGACAAATTGTACTCAACAGAACCGATATCATCAGTATTACCTTGTACTTGTACTTTAGCAGCAGCATTTGCAGCCAAGTAGCTTCCATTAGCTTTCACAACACCAGCGTAATCATCTTTAATATCATATTTATTGAATGCGAAGTATACGCTATTGTGATTAGATACAACTGGAGCAGACGCAACTGGAGCTGCAACTGGAGCAGATGCAACTGGAGCTTCTACTGGAGCTTTGTTAGAAGAACATGCTACCAATGCACTACCAGCAATAACCAGAGCTAATAATTTTTTCATATTTAAGTTTCCTTTCAGGGGTTAAGTAAATTTTATAAAGCCTCTAAGCGTGATTATACACGATTTTATTACGGCTGTAAACATTAAGATTATCACATTCCAGAACTAGAGGTTGGTTTATTATTACCACTTTTGCCGTCGTTATTAAACGTATTTTGTTGCGGGAACATGTTTGCGCTAGATAAACGTGAATTTACAGTTGGATTATTAACCGGTTTACTGCCACTTCCAGCACTATTAGGATTTTTAACTTTGCTAGTGGTAATTGCATTTTGTTGTGGGAATTGTGCACCACTATACAACATTGAATTAACCGTTGGGCTATTTTCCTGATTTGAATTATCAGTATTATTATTATCAAAACTCTTAGTTTTATTCTTAGAATGTGTGCTCTTTGGATAGCTGGAGCTATACTTTTGCCCTGCTTTACCAGTTAACTGGTTTTGCTGAGGAAATTGTGCCCCACTATACGCAATAGAACTAACAGTCGGACTATTTACCTGTGCTGAGCCAGCGGTTTTATTTGCATCAAAACTAGTTTTTTGATTATCGCCTTGGCTTTCAGCCTTACTATGCTCAGCCTGCACGTAGCCTGATGTTGAACCTGAAGCTGCGGTTTCATCTGCATAAACGCTAACGGCAATAGATGACAATGCTAAGATCAATATTTTATTTAACATTAGAATGTTCCTTTACTACATTTAAATAACGTGATATTATACTACAAAATCAACTTTATGCCAAGTTTACAGATAGTTAGAAATTTTTTGACCAGCGTTGATCAATAACTTGTCCATAATTTAAATTATTTAGTTTAGTTTGAGTCGTCCCAGTTATATTACTGATATATACACTATTATCACTAGAGAACATAATTAATTTATCATTTGGTGCAAAACTTGGTGCAATATCATGGTTTGCGTTCTGGCTGATAGGATACGCCGATTGCGTTACCAAATCCAACACATACGCTTGCAATACACCACTATTACGATTTATAAACGTAATTTTGCTTGCATCATTAGAAAAACGCGCAGTTGTATTATATTTACCCAAACCATTAGTTACTCGCATTGGAGCTGAGCCATTTAAGTCTGTTATGAAAATTTGTGGACCTCCATCATGATCAGAAGTAAACACAACTTTTCCGGTATTGGAAATATCAGCTTCTGTGTCAATAGTTCCAAAGTTAACCAAAGGAATGGCGCCACTTGCTGAGGTATAGCGTTGATTATTTACTAGATAAACATGTGAACCATAATCTTTACTTAATGTAACCGCTAATTTTTGTGAATTAGGCGTAAAAGCAGGTGAAGAATTTGAACCATTGAAGTTTGCTACTACATAGCGCGTTCCTGCTTTAATATTCTGTACATAAACTACAGGCTTTCCTGTTTCATACGTAACATAGCTAAGGTAATTCCCACTATTATCCCAAGCCAAGGATGTAATTGGATGCGCCATTGAAATTAAAGTTTTAGGGTTATATCCATCATAATCCGCCAAAACTACCGCATACTTACCTGCACCTTGTTGAACAGCCAAGGCCACTTTAGAAGTAAATGCACTAGGTGTATTGGTTAATTTTTTATAAATATTATCGTCAATTGCATGAATTGCTTTACGTTGGAATTTCTTATTAAATGCTGCCGTTTGACTCAATAAAACTTGATTAGTTGTATTATTAAGCAATTGATATTCAATCTGCATTTGCCCACTTACCGGATCACTACTAACACTTCCACTAATGGTATATTGAGCGCCACTCTCAACTGCACTGCTATTAACATAATTAAGAACATTAAACTCGCCAGTAATTTTAAAATCACTAGTTATTTCATCACTAACCGAACCATCTTCATTAGTAAAATTAACTACAGCAAGTTTAGGATTTCCTGCGCTATTTCCACCGACAATTTCAATATTTTGATCGGCATATACAAAACTAAAACCCACGCTTAGGATTAGTAATAATTTTTTATTTATTGAAAGGTTAAGCATTTTCATAGACTTGTAACTCCTTGATTTATTGAGGTCTAAAGGTTAAATTTAAAATTCTGAAATCGACATAATTGGCATTATCCGGCAATGGCGGAAATACTTTAAGTCGCATAATTGCACTTTGAACATTCTGATCATATTGGGCATTACCGCTTGATTTAATCAAACTTACGCTGCGAACGCTCAAATTGGGATTTAAAACAACTTTAACAATTGCTTTGGCTTTAGGATTTACATCATCTGGAATTAATACAAATGGACGTACGGCATTGATAACTTGATCAGCATAATTCCCGATCAAATTATTGCTATCGCTGGTACCATTAGGATTACCACCCAGAGCCTTCCCTTTACGTACCGAGGTAGTATTCTCAGACAATACATCACCAAGTAAATCGTTTACCTGTACTTTTTTATTAACTAGTTTAGCTTTGTTATTCGTTGGTGCTGGTGCTTTAGTATTATCTGTATGTTCTGCTGCTTTTGCAAGCTTAGGATCAACTTTTGGCTGTTCTGCTTTAGGCGTCGGTTTAGGCTGTGCCTGATTCTGTTGTTTGACATTAATATCTGCAGGCGTATCCATAACTTTAATCGGAGCCGGCGGAGCTTTTATTTGCGGTTGATAAGCTTGCACGTTCTGATTAGGCATCGAAACCAGACTAACTTCAATTCCATCTGAACGCGATGGTACCAAAATCGAAATAGGCTTACCAAAAATCAACAACAGCACAACCACTCCGATATGTAAAGATAACGATATTATTGTGCTGGCTTTTGTTTGCTGTTTAACCATTTTTTTGTTTAACTACCAATGCTACTTTCTTGATCCCGGAACTATATAATTTGTCAACAACCGAGATTACTTTGTCATATTGAACTTCTTTATCTGCAGAAATTACCACAGGAGTGTCGTCAGTTGCCATCGTTACCGCTTTACTAACCAAGTCGGTCAGCGATGCAACAGGAATATTTTTATTATTTTGAGTTATTGTATAGTTTCCACTTGAATCAATATTTATTTCCAAAGGTTGCTTGGTTACCTGTGAAGCTTTACCAACACTTGGTAGATTAATAACACCAGGTGTAAACATTGGTGCCGTTATCATAAAAATAACCAGTAATACCAACATTACGTCAATATACGGTACTACGTTCATTTGACTTTGTAATTTATTTCGTCTAATTCTACGCTTCATAAAAATCCTTTTTTCGCGCCAGAGTCATTCCATCCCCGATTGCCAACATACAAATATCTACCCGATCATCATGATAAATTAGATCATTTAGTTCTTGTAGCACTCTAACATAGTTTTTACGTGGATTATCTTCCAAGACTTGACCATACATTAAGACATTATCAATTATAATCAAACCACCTGGCCTTACCAAACGCAAACAAGCTTCGTAATAATCCACATACTCCGACTTATTCGCATCAATAAATGCAATATCATAAACATGACCAGCTTGTTGCAAGATTGCTAGACTCTCCGTTGCTGGCGCAATTATTGTGCTGATTTTTTCTATAACACCTGCGCGTTGCCAGTAAGCATTAGCAGCTTGTAAATGTCTATCGTTAATGTCCAAAGCCGTTATTTTAGCATCATTAGGCATCGCCAATGCCATCCATAATGCACTATAACCAGTAAAAATACCTATCTCTAAATAACTTTTGGCAGACATAAGCCTCGCCAGCTGCGCCATAAATGCACCCTGATCTGGACTTATTAACATTTGTGAATTACTTAACTTGTCACTTTCTAATCTAAGCTCACGTAGCAAAACATGTTCACGAACGCCATAATCTACACAGTATTTATGTAGATCTGGTGTTAAAGCTCCCTTTTGCATTTATTTATTTTGACTATAACTAAAATAAACATACGCGTCATGTTTTACTTCAGACTCAGCGGCATGTTTCATCTCATTTTGATCGCGGAACTCAGTATCCCACCAAGTACTGCGCAATTTCATTTGCTGCTCATGATTCCCTGGTTTATTTAATAAGCCATTAATAAAAGTCGTTGCTTCAGATACATATTTAGTATTTTTCATTAGTTCCCTTTAATTCAAAAATTAATTATATTTGTACTTAAACACATCCACAATACGGGGTTTTATTTCTTTACACCGAGTGTTCTTAATCTCTCATCTAAAAATTCCCCAGCTGTTTTTTCAGCAGTTAATTTTACATCATCACGAGGATGTAAAAACAGTGGAATTGAATACCTAGAATTATGATGTGTTCCGTCAAGTGGATTAATTATCTGATGTAATGTCGATTTATAATAACCTTCCGTTACTGTTTCGAGCATATTGCCAATATTTATCGACGACAGACCAAGATCAACTGGAACATCAAGCCGCCATTGCTCATTAGCACGTTTAAGGGATTATCTTTTACTGAATACCCTACCGAAGTTTTTGATATTCTCATTGGAGAAAAACGATCCTGAATATCATTACTATACAAACAACTTTCTTTATTTTTGCTAGCAAAAAACAGCCCATTCCACAGATAACCGATGTTTAAAACAATACATTACTTATGAAATAATAATTCCACCGCCCAAACATAGTTTGCCATCATAAATCACCACTGACTGCCCTGGTGTGATAGCCCATTGCGGTTCAGTAAAGCTTAGCTCAATACAATCTTCATTTACATAACTTAGTTGGCATGCCGCATCCTGCATTCGATAACGTGTCTTGGCCGTGTAATTACCTAAAGCAGGTAGTAAACCTTGTCCAAAACTAAGCTGCACAGCACGCAAAGTTTGCTTTAGTAGCATCGGATGCTGATGTCCTTGTACTACAATTAGTTCATTGGTAGACAAATTCTTATCGGCAACAAACCATGGATCACCTTGTCCACCAATACCTAAACCTTTGCGCTGCCCTATAGTGTAGTACATTAAGCCTTGATGTTCACCAACTATTTTACCATTTGGAGTCACCATTTTGCCAGACTTAATCGGCATATATTGCTGTAAAAACTCTCTAAATGGCCGTTCACCGATAAAACAAATCCCAGTACTATCTTTTTTACTGGCATTAGGTAAATTTAGTTCAGCCGCAATCCTACGAACTTCAGGCTTACACATCTTGCCTAAAGGAAATAGTGAATGTGAAACCTGGTACTGATTAAGCCGATAAAGAAAGTAGCTCTGATCTTTATTGTTATCCGTAGCTCTAAGCAATACTTCACCATGCTGAGACACTTGCTTATCGACATAATGCCCAGTTGCTACATACTCTGCCCCTAAGTTTAGGGCATGTTCCAAAAAAGCTTTAAATTTTATCTCAGAATTACATAGAATATCTGGGTTTGGAGTACGTCCCGCCTGATATTCGGCTAAAAAATAGCTAAATACACGCTCTTTGTATTCTTTAGCAAAATTAACAATTTCTATTTCAATACCTAGAATATCAGCAACTGCAATAGCATCCATACTATCTTCTTTGATAGTACAATAACCATCATTATTGTCATCTTCCCAGTTTTGCATGAAAATACCGATCACTTCGTAACCTTGCTGCTTTAATAAATATGCAGCAACCGAAGAATCAACCCCTCCAGACATTCCAACCACTACTTTAGTCATTTCAATCCAATTTAATTTTGTATACTTGAAGTTATGTTATGAAGCATACTTAATGAAAATAATTGCCCACTCAAATAATCATCGATACATTGCTTTACTAATTGGCTGCGATGCTCACCTATGCGCTTTTGAATAGTGGTTAAATCATACCAATCCGCGGCAATTACGCCATCATCGTCTGCTGCAGGACAAGGTACTTGATCATAATCAAGCAAACTACCTGAAAAACAAATTCTTAGATAAGTCTGTTCTGGATTGGGATGATACAAATATATCCCAATAATCCCCGTAGGTACAAAATCCATTGACGACTCTTCTTTTACCTCGCGAACTATTGCTGCAAGCAAATCTTCATTGACTTCCAAATGACCTGCTGGCTGATTAAGCTTAATCCCTTGTGAAGTACTATCGCTAACTAACAAAAATTTATTCTTATGTTCAATTACAGCCGCAACTGTTATATGTGTTTGCCACATAACGCCCCCAATTTTCACACTACAAACAAGTATTTTATCATTACCAGATTATAAATGCTTTACTATACTCGACCACAAGTCAGAAATTATATTGCCTAGGTTAATTAACCGTAATTAAACTAACATCCAAAGACAGGCTAATGCACCTGTACATATCAAATAGTAACGATACGCATTACAATGGTTATATTCTTATGAAACATATGTTAAAATAAAGTAAAATACGGAATTAACTTAGAGAAAATCATTATAGCAACGTATGAAACTTCAACACATTATAGAACAGCACTGGTACAATAAAGTAAACCCATATTTAGCTTTGCTGCTATTTCCATTTAGCATTATTTATGCTATTATCATTATAGTTCGTAGATGGTTGTTTACACTTAAATTGAAAACCCAGACTAAAATAGGTATTCCCGTTGTCATAATTGGTAATATCAGCGTAGGAGGTGCTGGTAAAACACCTCTTACCAAAGCATTAGCCACAGACTTAATTGCTAAAGGAATTAAAGTTGGAATAATTTTACGTGGTTACAAAGGTAGCGCAGATAAGGAATTAATTGTAAAAACAACTGACTCAAGCGCTATAGTAGGCGATGAAGCAATGATTTATGCACAAGCTGGATTTAGAGTTGCTATTGGTCGCAAACGGGTAGCTGCAGCACAGTTGTTACTTAGCGAATACCCCGAGACCCAACTGATTCTTGCAGATGACGGGATGCAACACTATTATCTCGACCGAGATATGGAAATTTGTGTGGTTGATAGTAGTAGAATGTTTGGCAATCAACAGTTATTACCTCTTGGCCCTCTACGTGAGTCAATGAATCGATTAAAAAGCGTTGATGCAATTGTAATAAACGGTTATACCAACCAAGATAAACTTACGAGCATTTTGGCACAATATCCTGTACCGCTTTATTATCAAAAGTTAGAATTCGTCCATTTCTACAATCCACAAACGCAGCAAATCACAACGATTCAAGAAATGAAAAACCAGCGACTAATGGCAATCGCTGCAATTGGTAACCCCGCACGTTTTTTTAACTATTTAAAAGATCTTGGATTAAAGCTCAGTGAACAGAAAGCTTTTCCTGATCATTACCACTATCTAAAATCCGATATTAGTTCACAATATGCGATAATAACGACTGAAAAAGATTATACAAAGCTAGCTCAATTTAGCGCAACAAATATTTGGGTGACGGTAGTTAATGCAAAATTAAATGATAACCAGTTACTTGAGAAGATAGTGCGCTTAACTCAAAAGGAACATAACTGATGGAAGCAAAATTATTGGAAATTCTGGTTTGCCCAATATGCAAAGCAGAACTTGATTATCATAAAAATGAACAAGAGTTGATTTGCCATAAATGTAAACTAGCCTATCAAATTGACGATGGGATTCCTGTAATGTTAATTGATCAAGCGAGAAAGATTGATGATGAGTGATTTCACTGTAGTAATTCCAGCAAGGATGAGTTCAACCCGTTTACCGCGTAAAATGTTGCTTGATGTGGTCGGTTTACCCCTAATTGTTCGAGTGGCACATCAGGCCGCAATTAGTAAAGCAAAACGAGTAGTTGTAGCTACGGATCATGAGGAAATTTTTGCAGTTTGTAGACGGCATAATCTTGACGTAATTATGACTTCTACGGAACACCAGTCTGGAACAGACCGTATTGCAGAAGTGGTTCAACAACTTGCGCTACCTGAAGACGAAATAATTGTCAACGTTCAAGGTGATGAACCACTAATTGACCCTGAGTTAATCAATCAATTGGCCAGCTTTATTGCTGCCAAACGAAGTTCAATTGCTACAATTGCGCATCCGATTCTGAGTCCAGAAGAAATCTTCAACCCCAACGTAGTAAAAGTAGTACTCAATAAAGACAACCTGGCACTTTACTTTTCACGAGCACCAATTCCATATTACCGAGAAGGATTTAACAATGCTAATGACGTTGAACTGCCAAAACATCTGAATGTATTACGTCACATTGGAATTTACGCCTACCAAGTGAGCTTCTTGAATATTTACAATCAATTACCAGGTTGTCCACTAGAACAGGTCGAGGCATTAGAACAATTGCGGGCTTTATATAATGGCTATAAAATTGCAGTTATGACGACTAATCATGCGCCAGCTGCTGGAGTAGATACTCTTGAGGATTTATTGCGCGTGCGTCAGATAATTCTAGCGCAAGAAAAATAATACCATCTCAACATCACTTTAGGGCTATTAATAATTTGATAAAAAAACTCCTTCTCCTTGCTTGGTTAATTATTCCTTGTTTAAGTTTTGCAGATGACTCTGCAATTCTTGAGCATAAGACCGTTAATCTCCCGCAAAGCAATGCTAACTACGATGCCTTGCTATGGTATCGCAGCTCAGCTGAAGCTAGAGTTATTTATACGCAGATTTTCAATAATGGTTATGATCAAATAATGGACAATGTTGCAGAATCAGGCTTAAAAACACATGCTTGGGCTGTTGTTTTTGCTCTTGATGGTACATTATTAGATAATTCTAAAACTAAGACAACTCAAATGTCCTTGCGCTCAAATGCAAGTGAGGATGTCCATCAAGCCATGGAATCGACAAATTATTACACAGCTTTGCCTGGTGCATCTGAAATTAGTTGTGATTTAAGAGACGCAGGCGCGCGAGTAATTATTATTACTAATCGTGATGGCAGTATAAATAATAAAAACTTAAATATGATTAGCTGGACGCAGGAGAACTTAAAACAGCAGCATATTTGTTATGACAGTGTCATCTTTGCAACACATGCATCAGATACTAATAAAAACCCAAGATTCAGCGCGGTAATTAATGGTGATTATGAAAATGTAATTACGACTAAGACCTTGCCCCCTCTACCGATTATGGGATATTTTGGCAGCGATATTCAAGATTTCCCTAACTTCAAACAAAATACGGCACATGATTACTCTACGGATGATGAGCAGTTTGATGACTTTGGCTATAAATATTTTATGCTACCAAACCCCACTCAAGGCAGTTGGTTAAATAACCGCTTGAAATAGATTCTGATGAAAAAAATCCCTCCCTCAAATAAACAAAAAACTAAGCCTAGGTATAAGCTATTAACGCTAAAGATAGCTTTGGCAGTTACCTTAGGATCCGGTACTATTATTTCCGGGAGTCTGCTTTATTTATTTATGAATCTTAATAATTACTCTAAACAAATTAAACAAATTATTAGAGATAAAAGTACTTATCAACTCGAGTTTAACTCGTTAAACACAGGATTTGATAGCGACGGTTCGCCTTATTTAGATCTTAAAGATCTAAGCCTAAAAAATCATACTCAGCAAAAGCCATTTATTCAGGTTAAACAGCTTAATTTGACCCTGTCTTATCGTAGCCTTTTCCTGTTCCAGCCGATATTTAAGTCTATTCTGATTAATGGAAGTCAGCTCAAATTTGAATTTGATAAGAATGATAATTTATTACTAAATAATGAAGTATTAACTAATTTAAAAACATCAAAGCCAAATAAAACCGATTGGGAAAGTATTCTCTTAGCCCAACGAAATATCATGTTAAATAACCTTGATGTGTCCCTAATTGATAGCAAACATCATATGGAATCATTTAATATTAATAAGATCAAACTGCAATTAATACATGGACAAGGTAATGAGCATAATTTGACGATCAAAGCTAGTCCCGCAAATGGCAAAATGGTAATGAATTTAAATTTTGCTGGTACAAAAATATCAGATTATCATGACTGGAATTATGGGCAACTACAACTTTACAACGTAGGTCACAAAGGTTATCAAGTTAAATTAAATGCCAATGTTGTAGATGGTAGTGTTCGTAACATAAATACAATTTTCGATAGCAATCAGCAACAAGTTAGTAAATTAACAGGTAGTAAAACTAAATCAATTAGTGATTTTAGTGGTGAAATCAAATTGGAACGAATAGCACCGCACAAATATCAATTACACGCATCTGACCTAATGACCAAGACGCCGTATGGTTATCTGTTTAAACACGCTTCAATTGATGGGTCTTTTACACTTGACTCAGGAGGACATTTGGAAATTAAAAATGTCGGACTGGAGGGTATCAATAGCCTAATACGACTTAGTAAGTTTAGCGATAAGTTAAATGCACATGGCGATTTAAAAACAATTCACCTTGATTGGCATGGAACAATTTACCATCCTCGCGGACTAAACTTTGTTACTGATTTTGAACAAATAGGTCTTGATTCGAAAGAATCAAATATACCTAGCTTTAATAATTTAAATGGGCGAATAGTTGCTGGAGAATCCAGTGGTACTGTTGCACTTAGACTACAAGATACTCAGCTAAGCTATCCTAAACATCTTTGGCAAGCATTGAATATTAAAAGTCTGATTGCCGTAATTAATTGGGATCATGAATCACAAAATCATTTGCGGGTATCCTTGCCAACATTAGTATATCAAAGTGATGGAATTAACTTCAATGCAAATGCTACGTATATTCCAATAGAAAGCTCACTTAAAGCACAAATAAAATTTGTACAGCTTGATATCAACCAAATATACAAACTGCTACCAAAAAATATAGGCAAGTCTGATGTAGATTACATTAAACGTAGTTTTAATGGTGGAAGTTTTTATGATAGCACTATTAACATAGATGGAGATCCTGCTAAACTTCCATTTGAATCAGGAGGTGGCACTTTAATTCTTGATAGTAAATTTAATCACGTAAATTATCAATTCCAACCCAAGTGGAATGCTCTAACAAATATTCGGGGTACAATAAAGGCGCATAATCAATCCATTCAAACAAATATCGACAGTGCTAATTTGGATCAAATCCATCTTGGAAAAACCAGCATTAGCTTAGCCAATATACTTGCGGCAAAATTTATATTAAATATTAAAGGTTCTCTAGGAGGAGACACTGAAGATTTTTTGGAGTATTTAGCTAATTCACCGTACGAATCACAAATTGAATCAATTAAACATCAGGTAAACTTAAACGGACAAAGTCAAATTAATTTCAAATCAAATTTGCCACTTGATGCTCCAGAAAAACTTAAGTTAACTGGGCAGTATATTTTGCAAAATAATCAGCTCTCATTTATGGCAGAATCTCAACTAAATATAGAAGAAATTAATGGAACAGTAAATTTTTCGCAAAGTGGTTTGGCAAAAAGCGAGCTTAAAGCTAAAGGATTAAACTCAGACCTTCAGCTCAATATAGTTAATGGCAATGAGTTTGAATTAAAATCAGAAAGCCTAGACTATAGTTATGTAACTAAAACCTTCTCTCCCAAATTAAATCGAGTTTTAAGTGGGCATGCAGCAACCAGCGCTAAGTTTAATCTAAAAAATCAAAATTTAGTCTTGAGCAGTAATTTACAAGGAGTTAGTCTGGATGCTCCTGTGCCAATAGGTAAAGCCGAGTCTGCGATAACACCACTACAAATTTTGACTAATTTAAACACCCCCCAAACATTAGTTACGCTAAACTATAATGATAATGTATTTGCTAAAGCACAATTGGATAAAGACTATAATTTAGAACACCTTGATTTAGGTATTGGCACAAATGATTTCACTACTGTTGACAATAGTGTTAAAGCTCCAATAGTAGTTAAAGCACAATTAGATAACCTTCATAGCGAACAATGGGCAGAGTTTATTAGCAAATTTTCAACTAATGATGAAAATAACAATATCGAATCTACAACTAGTAATGTCAACGAATCAGAAAATATGATTTCAGGCGAATCAGTTACCGCACTTACGGAGGTTGAAAGTACAATATCATTAAATAATGATCTTGAAGAATCTGAAGAAGAAAAGCTTTTTGCACAATCACGTTTATTTCCAATTCAAGTTGAGATAAACAGTAATGCTTTTTGGATCAAAAACTACAATCTGGATCAAGGTAGCGCGAATTTTTTAATTTTCCCATCACAAATATTTGCGCGAATTTCTACCCCAGATATAAGCGGTGATGTAAATTATCTTCTTGATGAAAACAAGCTTTATTTAAATTTGCAAAGACTATTGTTCTCCACTGAGAATTTCAAACCTGAGCAACAGCCAGTTCCACAAAAAGAAGTAGAATCTGAGATCGACAATAGCGAGTCGCCTTCAATTACCGAACTTGCCGCAAAAGCGGTACCTCACTTGCCGATTACCTATGTAAACATTGAAGAATTATATTTACAAAATCACTATGCCGGGAACTTAACAGGAACCATTTATCAGCAAAATGATTCATTATTTTTAGAAAACATGAAGCTAAGCAACAAATCTGCAACTACTTTGCTTAATTTGACCAGTCATTGCCTCGGTTGTAGTGAAAGTGATGCTTATGTTGCATTAAATGTTCACTCAGACATTGACAACTTTGGCTTATTCTTGATTAAATTAAACCAAGGGGGGG
This sequence comes from uncultured Neisseria sp., assembly GCA_964611845.1. GTDB lineage: Bacteria > Pseudomonadota > Gammaproteobacteria > Burkholderiales > UBA11063 > Aquella. Next base: position 43,210 of record CAZTBH010000007.1, on the reverse strand, counting down.
TATATAGAAATGGGCATGGCACACTGGATTTAGGAGTTAGTTGGGCTGGTGGTTTAACCGACTTTAATCCTGAGAACCTAACTGGTCGAGCAAATTTAAATATTCAAAATGGTGAATTACTTCAACTTAACCCTGGATTATTCGGTGCATTGATGGGGGTTATTAACCTCAGTGCTATTAACATTACAAATCTAAATCACTTTAATTTTAATACCTTATTTGGGAAAGGGTTTGCTGTAAAAAATCTGGATACTAATCTATATCTTAATCATAATGATCTGAAAATTGAAAATCTGGATTTGCATGGTGAAGTTGCAGATGTAAGCACATTTGGAAATTATTATTTAGACAGCAGTACTATTGATACCTACCTTACAGTAACACCACGACTAAGCGGAACTATTGCTACTACAGCAGGAATTGTTACCCTTAACCCATTCATTGGTGGCTTTGTTTATTTAGCAGAAAAACTAATTGGAGATCCCATAAATAAGGCATTAGCGATCAGCTATCATGTGCAAGGAAATGTAGAAAGCCCTACTATGACACAAACAAAAATAAGTAATCAAGTTATAAAAAACTTTAAATCAAGTTTTGATTTCCTGAAACCGCTCCAATAAAATTTACTGAATGTTGCCAGATATAAGCCAAGCTATCTTCTAGTGAATGGTTACTACCTAATTGATGAAATATTGCGGCAGCATTGCCATTTACATAACGCTGACTAACCCTATAGGGAATGGTTATATCATTGATACCGTGAAAGACGAGAGCAGGAATCTGACGTAAAAACCCATGATCCTCATATTTTGCCAAATCAGCCAAAAATGAATAATCCAGCGGAATTATTTGCCCATAACCATAGTGATAAATTGGTAATGAACCTTCCGTTTTCCATTTCTTCAAATTATCCGCCCCAATAATGTCATCCCAAAGAGAGTTAATTTCCAGTGCAGGAGCTAAAAGAATTAACTTACGAACCATTTGCTCTTGCTCTGCAATAATTAACCCGTATAATCCTCCCAAACTTGAGCCAATCAAGATAGTTTCTTCATTTTTAATTAAACTTTTTATATACTTTAAGGCTTTAGTCGGCGTTAACGTACTAAAGTCATCTAAGTTTAAATCCAAAATTTGGTATTTAATACGAACATCTTGTAATTTTTTAGCAAAATATTTAGATTTTACAGAATCAGGACCAGAGGCAAAACCATGGAGATATAAAACTTGCACCTAAATAGCCTTCAAATAACCAAATAAAAAACCAACCACAAAGGTTGGTCAATTTAATATTAAAAAATCATTAGTATGTCAGCCCAATAGAGACTAGACCACCCACCGAACTTTGCGGCACTAAAGCCACTCCATTAGCTGTAACTAAGCTTTGGGTAAAGTAGTAGTTGTTATAAAATGCTTGGGCACCTAACTGTAAATTGCGATAAACATTAAATTTAGCACCTAACGTCGAAGTATATGAGTAGTAATCATTCGGTGCAAACCCTTGTGTAACTGGCGCTTGGCTAGCATTATAAACCCCATTTTGATCTAAATAGACATCAAATACATCATTAATTCTATATTCTAAACGAGCACCAGCACCAAAACTCCAGTAATAATCCTGAGTCAAATTAGTCTGTGAACCAGCCTCGCTTAAGGTATATGATGACAAGTTAGTATTACGCCCCAAATAACCATATGGAGTAATGAGTAAGTGCTCAGGTAATAAACTAAACGCATAACCAACCTTAGCATTAATACCACCAAACGATGGCTGTGAACCTGTTGTAGTTCCTACTGCTGGAGTCGCAGGATCAGCATTTTGAGAATAATAAGTTAATAAGCTAGCATTTATATCCATCCAAACACCGACGTTAAACAAGCGCTCAACCTCGAGGTTAATGTATTGGCTATTATTCACCGCACCACTGGAACCATTAGTCAAATTCCCTGAAGTAACACCATAACCAAGACTATATTGGCGATCAAATTTCTGAAACGTACTATATTCAGAAGATTCAGAATTAGCTGCGACATTTGCATCTGCGGCATAAACCATGCCACCAGCCGAGAATATTAACGTACTTAAAAGCAATTTACGCATGATGCATAATCCTTAAATTGAAATTACTTGATTTTATACTACTCAAACATCAAAGTCAAATATTAACCATTATTTAATACGCCTAACGTTCTTTTTTGCAACAACATAGTATATCAACCAAATCACCGCTATCGCTACAACTGCCCCAGCAACAAATACTTCACTATGATGAATCCATTCAACTAACTCATCTAGGTCATGTGCAAAATAATAACCAGCATAAACCCAAATTGGAACACTAATTAAAGCAGCGCCCCCATCCATAGTTAAAAATTTCAATAACGATACCTTACGACTTATGCCAGCAGTAATAAAAATCGGAGCTCGAAGCCCAGGTAAGAATCTGGCAACAAACAAGATACGATTACCATAACGATGGCACTTGTCTTGCATACGATTATAGATTTTTTCGGTAAAAACATGTTTGAGTAGAGGTAGTTTCTTTACTTTGGGACCTAAAAGGCGACCAAGCATAAACATTGCACCATCACCAATCAAAACACCAAACAATGATATCATTACCATCATATGGACATTAACAGCTCCTGATGCAAGACCACAAATAACCCCACCAGAAACAAGAGTGATATCTTCAGGAATTGGCACACCAAAACCACAGGCCACCAAGACCAGAAATACTGCAATATAGCCATAATTGGAAAAAAACACCACTAGCTCTTGCAAAATCTCCATGATTACCCTCTAATAGTACTTGCAATCTTTTCTGCACAGGTTTTAGCCAGATCTGCATTACTAGCTTCTACCATTACCCGTACTAATGGCTCAGTACCACTAGCACGCACAACAACACGTCCATCATTAGAAAGTACGTCTTCAACTTCAGATATAGCCTGCTTAGCTGCATTTTGCCAATCAAATGATTTATTTGTCAATCGAATATTAATCATGGTTTGTGGATAATCAGCCCAGTCAACAACCTGCTCTAAGCTTTGCTTTAAGACTACCACGCCAGCTAACACCTGTAAAGCTGCAATTATACCATCACCAGTTGTATGCTTATCCAAACAAAGTATATGCCCAGAAGCCTCACCGCCAACTAACCAATCACGCTTTAATAGCTCTTCAACTACGTAGCGATCACCAACCTTAGCACGCACTAATTCATAACCTTGATTCTTAAGAGCAACTTCCATACCCATATTGGTCATCACTGTTCCAACCACTCCTGGGAGCTTCTTGCCTAATGCCTCATAAGATTTCAAAATTAAGTAAATTAGTTTATCGCCGTTTAACAAGTTACCTTTACTATCGCTAAAAACGACTCTATCACCATCACCATCAAAAGCAATTCCATAGTCCGCTTTATGTTTAAGCACTGCCTCAACCATAGTCTCGGGATAGGTTGAACCACAATTATCATTGATATTGATTCCATCTGGCGTACAACCAAGTTTAATTACTTCAGCCCCAAGTTCTTCAAATACATGCGGTGCAACATGGTAACTTGCACCATTGGCACAATCAAGAACAATCTTTAATCCTTTAAGATCTAGGCTATTGGGAAATGTACTTTTACAAAATTCGATATAGCGCCCTTGCGCATCACTTAAACGACGAACCTTGCCCAATTTAGTGGCAATTTCCATTTCTTGATCTAAGATAGCCTCAATCTCCAACTCAACAGAATCGGCGAGTTTAGTACCATGTTCAGAGAAAAATTTAATTCCATTATCGTAATATGAATTATGTGAAGCACTGATTACAACCCCAGCTGATAAACGCAAAGTTTTAGTCAGATAAGCAATTGCTGGCGTTGGAATAGGTCCCGCCATATACACGTCAACTCCAGCATAGGCAAATCCAGCTTCTAGCGATGACTCAAATAGATAACCAGATAAACGTGTGTCTTTACCAATAATAACAGCAGGTTTTTTGCTCTTAGCTGCAAGAATCTTACCTGCCGCATAACCTAATCGTAATGCAAAGTCTGGAGTTATAGGAAACGTACCAACCTTGCCACGTACGCCATCGGTGCCAAAATATTTACGCATTCAGCTTCCTTATAATCATCTAATTTAAATCAGGCTATCAACGGTTGTAGAAGAATTTGCATCATGTGTCATGATATATTCAATATCTTTTGCATCAATAGTTTCGATTTCCAACAACATTTTTGCCATCATCTCAACTTTGTCGCGATTATCAGTTAATAACCTACGCGCAACTTTGTACTGATCTTCCAAAATACCACGTACTGTTTCATCAATTTTTTGCATAGTTGCTTCTGATACGTGTTTAGTTGAAGTAACACTACGTCCTAAAAATAGCTCTGACTCATTTTCACCGTACACTACCGGCCCCATTTCATCCGTCATACCAAAACGAGTAACAATTTTACGAGCCAAGTCAGTTGCGCGCTCAAAATCATTGCTTGCTCCGGTAGTCATCTGATTCATAAATATCTCCTCAGCTACCCGACCACCAAATAAAATTGCAATTTGATTGATCAAATAATCTTTCGTGTACGAATAACGGTCTTCTTCCGGCAATTGCATTGTTACACCTAATGCACGTCCACGCGGAATAATAGTAACTTTGTGAACTGGATCAGTACCTGGTAATAACCTTGCGACAATCGCGTGCCCTGATTCATGGTATGCGGTATTACGCTTCTCATCATCCTTCATTACCATAGACTTACGCTCAGCACCCATAATAATTTTATCTTTAGCATCTTCAAAATCATGCATATCAACTAATTTTTTATTACGACGAGCTGCGAACAAAGCTGCTTCATTCACTAAATTAGCTAAATCAGCACCAGAGAAACCTGGTGTTCCACGAGCAATTATTGAACCTTCAACATCATTCGCAACTGGCACCTTACGCATATGGACATTTAAAATTTGTTCACGTCCCTTAATATCAGGTAATGGCACAACAACTTGGCGATCAAAACGACCAGGACGCATTAAAGCAGGATCTAATACATCAGGACGATTGGTTGCCGCAATAATAATTACGGTCGTATTAGTATCGAATCCATCCATCTCAACCAACATTTGATTTAACGTTTGTTCACGCTCGTCGTTTCCACCACCTAAACCAGCACCACGTTGACGCCCAACGGCATCAATCTCATCAATGAAAATGATCGCTGGCGCATTTTTCTTAGCTTGCTCAAATAAATCGCGCACCCGTGAAGCTCCAACACCGACAAACATTTCAACAAAATCTGAACCAGAAATACTGAAAAAAGGAACACTTGCTTCACCAGCAATAGCTTTGGCTAATAAAGTTTTACCCGTACCAGGAGAGCCACTTAATAAAACGCCTTTCGGAATTCGCCCACCCAAATTTTGATATTTAGTTGGATCTTTGAGATAATCGACAATCTCCATGACTTCCTGTTTGGACTCTTCACAACCAGCCACATCATTGAAACGAATCAAATTCTCTTTGCTATCAATCATTTTAGCACGGCTTTTACCGAAACCAAACACACCACCGATTCCACCGCCACCTTTACCACCGGCGGCACCTTTCATGAAGTAAATCCATATTCCAATTAACAACAACATTGGGAACCAAGAAATGAATATATTCATTAACAATGATTCTTCTTTAGGTTTTGCTTGAAAAGTAACCTTATTTTTAATCAAATCATTTACCAACTGAGGATCAAACGGCGCAAATGTAGTAAATTTACTATCATCTTTTCTTACTCCATTAATCCACTGACTTTGCATATTGTTACCTTCGATAACAATACTTTTAACCTGTCCGCCCTCTAGTTCACCGATAAACTGTGAGTAAGGTACCGTATTTTTGGTATCGCGGGTATCATTAAATTTATTAAAAACCACCATCAGTCCAAGACCTATTAATAACCAGATCAATAGGCTTTTCAATAAATTACCATTTCGCATAAATTAGTCCAATAATTGTAAATCAAAATCCTACTTATTCGTTTAAGCAGCACCATTCACGTTTTTTAAAAAATAAGATATGTTATTATATCATACTAGCTTCTTACCTTTGCAAAGTAAGTATGTTTCACTACTCTTACTGCGTGACGCACTTGGCTTACGAATAACAACTTGTGTAAAAAGTTCACGCGCTTGTTTTACCAGATTATCAAATTCATAGCCATGAAAAACCTTAATCAAACAATGCCCTCCAACTTTTAGGTGATCTTTGGCAAAATCAAATACCAACTCAACTAAATAAGCCTCACGACTTTGATCAACTTGTTTAATCCCAGATAAATTAGGTGCCATATCAGAAATAACTAGGTCAACCTGGCGCTGATTTATCGTTTCTAGCAAGCTATCCAAAGTTGTTTGCTCGGTAAAATCACCATGAATAAATTTAAGTCCTGGCAAGGGCTGGATTTCAAGGAGATCAACCCCAATGACAATTCCATTTGACGGAATCTTAGCTAAAGCAATTTGCGACCAGCTTCCAGGTGCACATCCCAAATCAACAACAATGTTAACACCATTAAAAATTCGATCTTGCTCGTCCAGCTCAATTAGCTTATACGCAGCGCGTGAACGAAAGCCATCTTTTTGTGCTTGGTTTACGTAGCTATCATTAACATGTTGTGTAACCCAGGCTTTTATTGACTTATTTTTCCTAACTTTTTCACTCATAGCGAATCACGTCCAATCAATTTAATTATTAAATGACTCAGCACATAATATCCGGTAATAATTAATGTTGCTAAGTTCAGGTAACTAAAAACATCCTTAAATTTAATCAATGGCAATAAGCTTGGTACATTGCTAATATTCAAGATTAATAAGGATCCAATTATTACTATATAGGCAACTATATTAACTATAAAATGTTTACCAAGTCCAAATAAATTCAAAATAAGTGGCAACCCTAAAACTAGCAATACAGCAAAAAGATAATATAAATCAAAAAATTTATAAAACACCAAGCCGATACAAATAGCAACTGCGGTGTATGCAAATAAAAACACCCTTGCGGCCCACAGATTTTCTAGATCTTCACCAGTTTTATTAAACAAAGGCACATAAAAACTCTGAATTGTTACAATATTCACGAAAGCCAAAGACTCGGTGACTGACTTATAAAAAAGTAAAATCACGAGAAACAAGGACACAAAAGCAGCAGGCAAAGAATGCTTGACCATTACCATTGCAGCACTAATATAATCAAAAGAATTTTGAGCACTATCAATTGGCTCCATATCATTAGAATTTGACATTTGTTTAGGGATAATACCACGTGCTAAACTTGGCGTGTCACTATCAACCGCTCTCACCACAAAACCAATCGAACCATCTTCCAGACGCGTTTGCTGAGTTACTAGGCGCTTACCATCACTAAGTGAACTAGAACCACCTGGTGTAGCTAATGCAAAAATGCCAGTTAGAACAAATAAACACAAAATTAATAATTGAATTAATTTACTAAATACTAGCCTTGACTTAGCCTCTTTGCCCGATTTCACATACTTAATCCGATTTAGAGGATTGATCAACACCATTAGCATAGTAGTTATAAAAACCAGCCACAACTGTGGAAGCATCGAGTAGTTTAGCTGTAAAGTTGTAAAATGATTGGCGGAAAGTTTATTTTCAGTCGCAACATTATGCAAATTAGTAATTAAGTTACCATTATCAATACCATGATAAGCAATAATAACCACAACTGCCACAATTAAAGAGCTTAAGATTAATACTAAAATTTGATTGTAGAACACACTAACTACTCCACCAACCAATAGGCAAATAAGAACTACGCCCAACAAAGACAAGGTACTGTTCCCAAATTCCCAGCCCAAAAGATTTTTTAGTATCCAAACCATAACACAAATTGCAATACTCGCACTAATCAACATAAACAGTGCATAACAAACCAGCATAACGCGCTGATGAATATTGGTTGCAATATTTGATGTTATAGAATTAAGTGAAGTTGATACGGCTAATTTATTTCCCAAAAAGTAAGAAGCAACTAAAAAGCACGGTATAAAAAAGCATAATGCGGGAACACCTGCATATGCACCATAACTACTTAGTAATAAAAACTCAATTAAACCAAAACCACTCATGCTTAGACAAACCATCAATACATTAACACGATGGTTTTGCATAACAAGATAATCACCGCTTGATAGATTCTTGTGGCGAAAACTATATGAGATAACTGCTATTACCCCAAGTAGAATAGTCATCATTACATAATCAAGATTCGTTATATTTAATAAATGCATCCAAATATCCAATAAAAGTTACAGTTCTTATGAGTATATTATAATACGTATAGAAATCATAATAGCGAGAAACATCGCCTTATGCAAAATTTTATAATAGAGGGAGTATTATAAACCAAACAAAAAACGATGACAATAATTGTCATCGTTAATGTTTGGCTAGCTTTCGTTATTAGCCAAGTATTCCATGCCAAAATCCAGCAACCGTTGCCGTCATAAACCCAGCCATAATCGCCGCAGTTAGTGCTTTAAATCCCATTGAGGCCAAATCAGACTGTCGTCCTGGAGCCAAGGCAGAGAAAGCACCCATAGAAATACCAATCGATGAAAAGTTAGAAAAACTAGCTAACGCAAAAGTTGATATAAATATTGAATTAGCAGATAACAATCCTGCTGCTTCCATTTTACCCAGACTCATATACGCAACAAATTCATTAATCGCCACTTTTTGTCCAAGCAGACTTCCGACCTGTAAGGTTTCATTCCAGCTAATTCCCATAAAGAACGCAAAAAATCTAAAAATAAGCCCAAAAATAAACTCAAGTGACAAACCATCAAACGCTTTATTTGACATACTTTGTACCCACGCATTTAGATGAGCAATGTCACCAATCCAGAACAAAATACCGTCAATGGCGTGTACCAACGGGATTACTGCCATCAATGCAGCGCAAATCGCAACGCCAATTTTAACCCCAGTGAACGCACCATGCATAATTGCATCAATCGCGCTATCGGCCTGCATGCCACCAACTTTAATATGTGAAGAATCCATAATCTTGTCATATTCTGTTTCTGGGAAAAATATTTTAGCAAAGATGATTGCTGATGTTGCGTTCATAAATGTCGCCGTTAGTAATGACTGCGCAAAAATTAGTTCTTTGGCATGATCCCCACCACCAAGAAAACTAAGGTAAATTCCTAAAGTCGAGCCAGACAAGTTAGCCAGACCAGCAACAAAAGCACAAGCTAATTCGGAACGGGTCATTTTTGCTACATATGGACCAATCACCATTGGACCTTCAGACTGACCAAGAAAGATATCAGCGATAACAACCAGACTTTCAACACCTGAGAGACGAATTGTTTTACGCAGTAAGAATGCTAAAAAAACAATAATGCGCTGCATAACTCCGAAGAAGTAAAGCAATGAAATAACAGAACCAAAAAAGATAATGGTAGGAACAACTACCAATGCAAATACAAATCCATATTTTGATTTATCAACTAAACCGCCAAAAACAAACCCTGCTCCTTCATTTGCGTAATCCATGAATTTTAGCAATCCTGCAGAAAGTAGTTGTAGCATAGAGCTAACGGCAGGAACATAACGAATTAATAAAAACAAAACATTCTGCATCACAAATGCAGTTAAAACCAACTTCCAATTAATTGATTTTCGATTTTCCGAAAAACAAAAAGCAAGTGCAATCAGAAAGAAAAACCCAAGAAAGCTTTGTATAACTAAGCCTGACATGATATATCCCCATTTTTAGTTTATAAGTATTAGACACCTATTTTACCCAAAAACAATATCATAAACATTGTTAGTTTACATCTTTTTGCATTGCGCAAGCAAAAAATCCATCTGTATCATGTATAGTTGGGCTTAGTTCAAGAAAATCACCAGAGCCCAAACCTAAATCTTTCAGCATAACAATTTGATCTAAGCTAACTATTTTAAAATCAGGATTAAGATTAAGAAACTCGGTAATAATATTTTGATTTTCATCAGGCAAAATACTACATGTTGCATAAACCAACCGTCCACCAAGTTTTACCAAGCGAGCAGCAGAATTTAAAATTGATAGTTGTTTTTCATTAATTTCTCGTAAACTTTGTTCATCATGCCGAAACTTTAAATCAGGATTGCGGCGCAGCGTTCCCAACCCAAGACAAGGAGCATCAACAAAAACCCGATCAATTTTCCCAATCAAACGTTTTACTTTCATGTCATGTTCATTACTAATTAGCTGAGGAAATATATTTGACAAACCAGACCGAGCTAATCGCGGTGTCAAATTACCCAAGCGGCGCTCATTGACATCAAAGGCATAAATTCGACCGCTATTGCGCATCAGCATGCCAAACAGCAGAGTTTTGCCACCACTTCCGGCACAAAAATCAACAACCATTTCACCTCGTTTAGGCTCAAGAAGAAGTCCCGCCAACTGACTAGCTTCATCCTGAACTTCAATAATGCCATCCGCAAATAATTTGTTGCCAATCAACGCAGTTCGCGAACTTAACTTAATTCCAAATGGTGAATACTTGGCTAACTTGGCTCTTAGTCCTGCATTTTCTAGCTCCTGCATGACTTCTTCGCGATTTTGTTTAATAGTATTAACTCTCAGAGTCAATGGCGCAGACTTGCTCATTGCTGTAGCTAAAACACGAATTTCATCCAAAGTATAACGTAAGCTAAGCTTATCAATGACCCATTGTGGCAGCTCAATCGTAGTAAGATCTAAATCAGCAAGTTTATCAATTTCACCTAAATTTATTGTTTTTAAATCGCGTAACTGTTGACGATTAACACCCAATAATTTTAACCAAACATAACCGATCAAAGAAAATGAATTCTTGGGGTTTACGACTTTGCTGAGCTTATTGTAATTCCGTAAAATAGTATAAATGGTCTCAGCAACAGCGTTTCTATCATTAACACCAAGCTTCCGATTCTCACGAAAAAAATTCGATAATAACCCATCAGCAGGCTGTTTAAACTCAGCCACTAAAAACCATAATTTAGTACAAGCGCGTGCAACATTATCATTCACAATTAACATTATTTCTCTCTTGATGCTTTTTTATCAGCGCATCCAAAATTATTTTGGGAACATATTTGGCAACAATTTGCTGCCACCCACTGGTTCCTACAAACCCTTTAACCAAACTTGATGATACCTCAGCATAGTCACGAGGTGGAATTAAAAAGACAGTATCAATTGAAGCCGAAACGTCAGAATTAATATAACGGATTGTTTTTTCAAATTCATAGTCCTGAGCATTTCTAATGCCTCGTACAATGTAAGATGCCTGTTCTTTAAGTGCATAGTTTACTAGAAATTCGCCACTAAATTGCCCTATTTTAATATTAGGGTATTTTATAAGCACTTGTTTTAGTAAGTCAACCCGTTCTTCAGTAGTAAAAGTGTAAGATTTACCAGGGTTATCACCAACCGCAACAACCAACTCATCAAAAATTTCTGCAGCCTTATCAATCACCCACAAATGTCCATTAGTTATTGGATCAAAACTACCGGCATAAATTGCTTTAGTCACTTTTTCCACCCCTAGAAAATAGTAATACCATTTGAACACTATACTCAAACAGATTCAAAATACTAGTAACACAGAAGTAACGCACAGCCTAGGATTATGAAGACATTTCAGTATTCAAGCCAAAACAAAAAAGCTGCTTTTAACACAAAATTTCAGCAGAATAAACCAGAAAGAGTATATTGTAATCTACTTCACCGAGTTTTGAATAATATATTTTATTTTCTCGCAAAGACCTCGCAACATGCTAAACTATTGTCTGAGATTTTAACTTCAAAAGGAAATAACTATGGAACATACTCTACCTCAATTGCCTTACGCATTAGATGCTCTTGCACCACATATTTCAAAAGAAACTCTAGAATATCATTATGGTAAGCACCACCAAACTTATGTAACAAATTTAAACAACCTTGTTAAAGGCACTGAGTTTGAAAATGCAAGTTTAGAAGAAATTACTAAAAAATCTAGTGGTGGAATTTTTAATAATGCAGCTCAAGTATGGAATCACTCTTTCTATTGGAATTGCCTATCACCTCAAGGTGGTGGCGAGCCAAGCGGTGCCTTGAAAGAAGCCATTGATAAAAAATTTGGTTCATTTGAAGAGTTTAAGAAACAATTCACAGCTACTTGCGTCGGAACTTTTGGTTCAGGATGGGGCTGGTTGGTAAAAACTCCAACAGGAGAATTGGAACTAGTATCAACGTCAAATGCAGCAACTCCACTAACGACAACTAATAAAGCTTTGTTAACTTGTGATGTTTGGGAACATGCTTACTATATTGACTATCGCAATAGCCGTCCAAATTATATGGCAGCTTTTTGGAATCTGGTAAATTGGGAATTTGTTAGCAAAAATTTTGCTTAATAAAATTGATATCCAACAAAAATGCTGATTATTAAATAATCAGCATTTTTGTTGGATAAAAACTCAACTAATTCTTCGGTGTTCAAGAGCTGGAAGTTTTGTCCGTATATTCTTTATCCTACCAGAGTCTATTGTAGCATAAATAATTTTCTCACCTTCAGCGGCAGAGATCACTACCTCACCCCACGAATCGACCAACATTGAATGACCATAGGTTCTTCGCCCTGTTTCATGCACCCCACCTTGATTCACGCCAAGAAAATAACATTGATTCTCGACTGCTCGTGCCCGAATGAGTAGCTCCCAGTGAGCCAAACCTGTTTGATACGTAAATGCTGAAGGTAAAACAATTATATCGACAACACCCAAAGCACGAAACAGCTCAGGGAAGCGTAGATCATAACAAATTGCTAAACCGAACTTAAAACCAAGAATATCACAGCTGACTATTTTATCCCCAGCAAGCAATATTTCACTTTCATCATAATGCTGAAATCCATCATCAAACTTAAACAGGTGAACTTTGTCATAATTGGCAATGATCGCACCATCTGAAGAGATGACTAAGCAGCTATTATAAAATTTATTTGCTGTAGCTGAGTTAAGCAAAATACTACCAGCAATTATATATATTCCATGTAAAACAGCAATGTTTTTTAAGTACGACTGTATTACTCCATCACCAAAATCTTCAGCATGATTAGTGCGATGGGGATCATCACCAGTAGTAATCTTTGCAAAAAACTCTGGCAGTACAATAACCTGTGCACCATTTTCTACTGCCTCGGCTACCATCTGAGTAACTTTGCTTAGATTCTCAACTACATTGCGAGTTGAAATCATCTGTAATGCCGCAATTTTTAACTGCATGATACTAGATCCTAATTACCAACGGTCGCATTAACATTCTTTACAATCTGTTCTGTTACTTGAGTGCGTACCACTTTAGGCTTTTTCAAACTGCCTGTCACATGATAACCAAATGTAAATAGTTTATTTTGCGGATCACCAAAAACTAACTCACCCAAATAAACCGCCACGCCCACTAGAGGATTTAGCGTCACAACTCCAGCAGTAAGCGCCACCACGACTCCAAGTTTTGGTGCAACGGAGACGTATGCATCAACTGAATTATTAGCAAAATTAGCTTTACCAAAACTACTGACATTCGCCATAGGTCCAGACATTGACAGATTCTTCAATTCAATCAATGAGGTTAAAATATCAACATTTAGTTTTAGAGAATTAAAGAAAAATCCTTTTTTGAAAATATCTTTTAAATCTCCAGTACTAAACTCAAAAATTCCCTGAAGATTGATAATGCTCATTAAGCCACCTAAAACACCAGGATCAACCTGCAAAAATTTACCAGAAGATATATCCGCATTAATAGAACCAACTGTTTGTAAGATATTAAAGTCTTGAAAACCTCCATTCCACTGTAATGATACATTAGCAGTACCGCGACCATTACCAATAATACGCCCAAGGTCTAGATTATATGCCAAGTCACCTAGATCATTAATCTGAGCATTAGCACGGAAATCCACAAAAGAGGCATCACGCCCGCAACCAAAGCACGCATTAGTCGCTCTAAAATTAATTACAGCTTGCTTCGAAGTCAAGCTTCCACTTTCAATAAGTAAATCATTTCCACGCTGCATCAGTTTAGCATCAAGAGTACCTAGACTATGATTCTGATAAAATAGATTAGTTATTATTAAATCTATATCTGGAAGTTTAGCTTTTGTAACTTTATCAGAACCATTAACAAAATTAATTTTATGCTCACTCTCACTGGAACGAGGTGCAATTTTATTTAATTTTTTAAATAGCATGTATTTATCAAGTGTTAATTTTAATCTATCCTGTGCATAAACAAGATCACCTACTCCACTAACTATTGGCGTATACATGTTGAAATAAGTATGTCGCCCATCTGCAACAACGTTTGCTGAGCCAGACCCTAGGTCAATTTTACCAAATTTGAATTGATCACTTGATACCTGCACTTGTATTGGTAGGAACATTCTTTTAATTTTCTTGTCAGATAATTTAGCTCCCGCAGCTGAACCATCTAATGCACTTAAATCGCTACTTTCATTAATAAGTTTCTCTTGTTTAATTGTTTTCAGCACTGTATTAACTTCAGTAATCCACTCCAGCAGGTCTACTGTAGGCAGATTTACATTAACCGTAGTCAAAGCAGTGCTATCCGCATCACTGAGGTATGAATTTCCATTACCAACTGCAATTTGCCCTTTCGTAAGCGCACCCTTAGCCGGAAAGAATTGCTGCCCATGTAAAGCATCGCCGTACTGCCAATTAATCATGATTCCGTCATTAGCCATAGGTTTTAAATTAAGGGTTAATGACGAAGTAGTACTAGACTCTTTAGCAAGAGGCGCTGGTCCAATTAGCTTAACACCAACAAGATTGCTCTGCGCATTTAACTGTTCTAGCCCATGTTTAGCGATTACAAAATTAATTTGCGTGTCTGCTGAGCCTGAAATTAAGGCACTAAATGGACGCAAATAAAATTCACTTACATCTTGATAATTAAGGTTTGGTGCAATAACTTTGAAATTCATCTTCCCATCTTTTGAAATGCTAGAATACAAATTAGCCTTGCTCGCAAAAGCTTCTGCTTTTAGATCTGAAATCTCAACCCCATGTTGTGAAAAGCCTAAATCTCCATTAACTGCTGATAATTCAGGAATCGGCAAATCAAATAAAATAGTATTATTTTCAAAATGATATACTCCTTTGACCTCAGTGTGTTTCGGCTCTTTAAATGGAACTTTTAAATATAACTTAACTATACCATCCCCTGTTGCCGTTATCTTTTCAGGTAATTTACCAATTATTTCATTAACTGGGGTATTTTTTAAATACTCCATAAAATTCGCCGTACTGCCATGTGCATGACCATCGGCAGTTAAATATACACCGTCTGGTGCCGAATAATCAGGAATAACTACCACCGTTGGATCTAGATAATTACCCTGGATTCTTCCTGATGCCGCTTTGACTGTGATATTAGTATTTCTTAGAATAAATTTGCCATAAACATTTTCTAAAGGTGGCCAATCTTTCACATATTGTACTTTGCCATTATCAACATCCGCAGTAATATAAAACAATCCTTTTCCATCTTGAAAAGGAAAGCTATCCAATGGACCTTTAAGTATCATATTGGCATTAACACCATCACCACCAGCCAAGCCCATATTTAACCATTCATGCACACTCATTGGGATCGACTTAGGTAGATAATCACCAACTTTTGATGTTTTTACACGATCAACATGAGCGTTCATTGCCAAATAACCACTACTACCTGGATGCAATGGATCATTATGGTAACTTCCATCCATTGTTGCCTTAAAATCTTTAGTCTCAAGGTCAGTTTTGTGCATGATTATATTCAGCTGATTTTGCGGAGTAAGGTTCCAATCTATCTTACTATTTAGTGATTTGAACTCGTAAGGAATTAAAAATAATTTATCATATAAAAATACACTATTTTGTAAAATCAGATTTAAAGAACCATGCTTTTTACTAATGCTAACGTCTCCACTCACATGGCTAAGACTAGGATAATCTGGACTGGCAGAAGAAAAAGAAATATCATGAAAATCAGCTTGCAATTTATAGTCACTAGGTGTTAAAAAAGCTCCATTCCAATTATATTTGACTGAGTTAATTGTTCCATCAATACTCATCCCATCTGTGGCTTCAAAGACGCTTAATAGATTATTAATTGCGACAAGATTAGTATTACTAAGTTCTAAATAACCACTTTTATTGATGATATAAGAGCCTGTAATTTTGGCATTGTCAAAGAGATATCCTGCACTGGTAACTACCATTAAATTATTAGCTTGTATCGAATAATAGCTATTATTAAGTAATTTGACATTTATGTTTCCACCAAGTTTGGGGAAATTAACCAAATCTGCATCAGCTAAAGCTAATTGAAAATTATTAACGTCAAAATTGGCGTATAGTTCTTGTAACTGACCTTTTTTCATACTAGCTTTTAGTGCCGTTGTGGCATTAAACTTATCGGCAGGATTAAGTCCAGGAATGAATTGGCTTAACGAAGAAAGTAAATTATTTTCACCATTAATTGATTGTACTCTTAAATCAGCATTTTCCCAATGATCCCAGTGCTCAAATTTACCACCTTGCCAACTTAGCTCCGCTTCTAACAGATTAAGGTAACTCTTACCAAAAAAATCAGCATATAGGCGATGTTTATCCCATAAATGCCGTTCAAGCCCAACTTTGATATTCTTAAACTCCATCTCGGGCAATCCATTTTTTAGATCATGATATTTTAGATTAATATGATCTAACGTTATATTGCCTTGCTTTAATAGCCACCGCTCAACATCTATCGGGCTATTTTTAGTATTTTCGAGGGTTTGTTTATCTGGATCGTTTATATTAACCCCATTTACTATAATACTACCCATTGGATCGTATTCAATTGATAATTCCGTACCATCAATATAAATTTGGTTAAAGATGGGTTCTAAATCCCAAATACTGCTATAAGAAAAAACAAAGTCCAATGATTTTATGTGAAGCTGCTGTTTTTGATTAACTGGGTTAACCAATAAGATATCTTTTATAATAATTTCGGGAAGATACGCATTATTTAACTTAGTCTGAATTGAGCCAGCTTGTAACTTATACCCAGTATGCTTATAGATCGTTTGTTCAATTCTTGAACTGTAATTACTAAGATTGAGAAAAATATAACCCGTAATTGAGATTGAAGCAATGATGATAACTAGATAAAATATTGCTGCATATGCAAGTATTTTGACTAGTAAAGAGCGTAACGAGAAATTTTTAAACTGTAAATTCATTATGGATCTATCTTAATCTTGGCTAGAAAAATTTATTTCATATTTTATCGGAATCACCATTGAACAAAGGTGCACATTCTTCACATCTACGTCTAACAGAGCTTTCACAGATTAGAAACTTGCGTAACCAGATTCCAGACACATTTTCTAAAATTTAAACTTATAAATGTGCTAAAATAAGCTTTTAATCACATGATTATAGCATCTAAAGTGCACAGTATCATAGGATTTACCACCTTTAGAGGATATAAATAAAACACATGAAAAAAATTGCAGCCGAAATTTTTAAAGCTTATGACATTCGTGGAATTGTTGCAACACAATTGACTCCTGCAACAGTTGAAGTAATCGGGCAGGTCTTGGGATCAATTGCTGTTGAAAAGCAGGTTAAAGGGTTAGTAGTTGGATATGATGGACGACTTACCAGTCCAACCTTGGCTGAGAGCCTAATTCGAGGAATCCTAAAGTCTGGGTGCAATGTTTATGAAGTAGGTGAAGTCACTACGCCAATGGTATATTTTGCCAATTATGAACTAAAAACATTTTCTGGAGTAATGATTACAGGAAGCCACAATCCACCAGAATATAATGGTCTAAAAATGGTAATGGCAGGTGAAACTCTCTCTGGTGATAAAATCCAACAAATCAAAATACGTGCAGAAAAAAAAGAGATTACAACAGGTTCAGGAATACATTACCGTGAAGATATCCGCGAAGCATATTTAAATAAAATCGTGGGCGATATAAAACTGGAACGCAGACTTTCGATAGTGATTGATGCAGGAAATGGAGTTGCAGGAAAAATCGCTCCATTACTTTATCGCAGAATGGGATGTAAAGTCTTGGGGTTATTTTGTGAGGTAAATGGAAATTTCCCTAATCACCACCCAGATCCGTCCAAACCAGAAAACCTGAAAGATTTGGTTAATGCATTGCAAACTACCGATGCCGAAATCGGACTTGCATTTGATGGCGATGGAGATCGTTTAGGCGTTGTTACCAAAGAAGGCAACATAATTTACCCTGATCGACAAATGATGCTTTATGCAGCTGATATATTGAGTAGAAATCCACGCGCCAAAATAATCTATGATGTTAAATCTTCTCGGTTACTCGGTAAATGGATCAAAGAGCAAAATGGTGAAGCTATTATGTGCCGTACAGGTCACTCTTATGTCAAAGCTAAGATCAAAGAAACTGGTGCACTACTTGCTGGTGAAATGTCAGGACATATATTCTTTAATGATCGCTGGTATGGCAGTGATGACGGCGTTTATGCTGGTGCAAGACTTTTAGAAATTTTAGCCCAAGTTGATAATCCATCTGAATTATTAAATGCATTGCCAAATGCAGTATCAACTCCAGAAATTAATATTGAAGTTAGTAGTGAAGGTGAACAACATCGCATAATTGAGAAATTACAAAAAAGCGCAAAATTTGAAGGTAGCAAGGAAATTATTACTATCGATGGATTGCGTGTTGAATATATTGATGGATTTGGTCTGGTGCGCGCATCAAATACTACGCCGGTACTCGTATTACGTTTTGAAGCAGAAAGTAATAGTGCTTTAAAACGGATTCAAGATCAATTTCGTAATATTTTGAGTAAACATGTTAAGAAAGTTGAGTTTTGATTTTGAATTATCCTCTTAGTGGCATAGTAAATTCAACTGAGGTGTCATTTATTCATGAATAACTTATCTATAGTACAAACTGTAGCGGTATATATCATACCGCTAATTTTCGCCATTACGCTTCATGAAGCAGCGCATGCATTTGTTGCGCACAAATATGGAGATAATACCGCAAAATTACTCGGGCGCTTATCCTTAAACCCAATGCATCATGTTGATCCATTTGGCACAGTGGTATTTCCTTTGATTAGTATAGTTTTGGGAGCAATGTCAGGCGGAGCTGGATTTATTTTTGGCTGGGCTAAACCTGTACCAATAAATTTTTCTAAACTAAAAAGTCCTAAAAAAGATTTACTTTGGATCGCATTAGCCGGACCCTTGTCTAATTTAGCAATGGCTCTGATTTGGGGATTATTACTCAAAGGGACTTTATATCTGGATAGTTACTTTGGAATTCCGTTAAGTCTAATGGCACAAGCAGGAATTAGTATCAATATCAGTTTACTAATTTTGAACCTATTACCAATCCTTCCTTTGGATGGTGGACGAATATTATTCTCATTGCTTCCTGTAAAACAAGCACAGCAATATGCACAAACTGAACGCTATGGCATGTGGATTTTAATTGCGTTATTACTACTTGGTGGATTAAACTATATTATGCAGCCACTTTATAGTTTACTAGTTGGTGGCATATTTACTCTATTACGTTAAGCTCAAATGAACATACACTCCAAAAACTTACTCGCAGCAATGCGTCCCAACAGCCCACTTCATCTTGGACATTATTTTGGTGCTTTACAGCATTGGAAAAAAATTCAATACGAATACGATTGTTTATTTATGGTTGCCGATGTACATAGTCTAGTTCAAAATTTCAATGAAACCGAGAAAATCTCTGATTGTGTTAACAATATGGTTATCAATTGGCTCGCAGCAGGTATAGATCCATCGCAAGCAACAATTTTTATTCAATCAAAGATCCCAGAACAATATGAATTAACTGCCTTACTGGGTGCAATTACTCCGTTGAGTTGGCTAGAACGAGTACCAAGCTATAAAGAGGTAATTGATGAATTAGAACATACTGATTTAAATACATATGGCTTTTTAGGTGCACCGCTAACGCAAAGTGCTGATATATTAATGTATAATGTCCGTCATGTGTTGGCGCAAGAAGAACAGATTGCCAATCTTGAACTAGCTCGTGAAATTGCACGTCGGTTTAACCATCTCTTTGGACGTGAAGATGGTTTTGAGCATAAAGCTCAAGAGTCGATCAAAAAGCTTGGGCATAAAAAAGCTGAATTATATGAAAGCCTACTCTTAAAGTATCAGCAAGAAGGTGATGATGAGGCATTGGAACGTGCTCGCTTTATGCTTCACGATGCATTAAATCTGTCACACGGAGATCGAGAAAGATTATTCGCATTCTTGGAAAATAAAGGCAAAGTATTTTTGAATGAGCCGCAATTGATGCCGAGTCCATCAGTTAAAATACTGGGATTAGATGGACAACAAATGAACTATCAGGCAAACAACACCATTAATTTACGCGATACACCAGAAATTGTGGCTAGCAAAATTCGTTCAATGACGACTGATCCGGCACGAATTAGAAAAACTGACCGTGGAAATCCTGAATCTTGTCCAGTATGGACGCTACATCAAATATATAGCAACGAAGAAGTCAAATCTTGGGTCGAACTGGGTTGCCTTTCTGCAGGAATTGGTTGCTTGGATTGCAAAGGACCCTTAATTGATGCAATTAATTTGCAGCAAGGCGAATTAATTGAAAATGCCGCCCCATACTTAGACGAACCAACGCTGGTAAAACGAATTATTACTGATGGATGTTTACGCGCGCGTGATATTGCCAGCGATAATTTAAAACAAATTAAACTTGCTATGAATCTAGATTATTAGGAAAAATATGTCGATTATTATAAAAACTCAAGCTCAAATTGATCTAATGCGCACCTCTTGTAAACTAGCAGCAGAGGTTCTTGATTATATTGAGCCTTATGTAAAACCTGGAGTTACAACGCTTGAGCTTGATAAACTCTGCCATGACTATATTGTTAATGTGCAAGATGCATATCCATCACCGTTAAATTATCAACCAAACCCTAAAGGACCAGCCTATCCTAATTCAATTTGCACTTCAGTGAATGCAGAAATTTGTCATGGAATCCCGAATGATAAGCCATTGAAAAATGGTGATATTGTCAATCTAGATATTACAGTTTACAAAAACGGTGTTCACGGTGATACCTCACGTACATATATGGTCGGCGATAAAGTAACACCACAGGCAAAACGTTTGGTACAAATTACATATGAATGTATGTGGCTCGGAATTAAACAGGTTAAACCGGGTAATTTTCTTGGTGACATCGGACATGCTATCCAAACTCATGCAGAAAAAAATGCATACAGTGTGGTTCAGGAGTTTTGTGGTCACGGTATTGGTGAGGGATTTCATGAAGATCCCCAAGTGCTTCATTATGGTAAAGCCAAAACCGGACCTCAATTACAAGCCGGGATGATTTTTACAATTGAGCCAATGATTAACCAAGGAAAACGAACTGTAAGATTCTCGAGTAATGGTTGGACAGCATTAACGAAGGATCGTAGCCTTTCAGCCCAGTTTGAACATACTATTTTAGTTACCCCTAATGGTTACGAAGTACTGACAGTTTCGCCAAATATGCCAGCTATTCCTGATTTTATGAAATAATCCTGATGACTTTGATTAATTACCACCTAAGCAATTTACAAATTGCAACGGATGTTTCTCGCTCATTACAAGAGGATTTAGGGTGTAGTACTGACTGGACAGCATCACTTATTCCTGAAGATAAGCTATCGACCGCAATAATTACGACAAATCAAGAAATGATTGTCTGTGGCGTGCGTTGGGTTGAGTATTCTTTCTTATTGTGTGATGAAGACTGTCAATTTGAATGGTTTGTCGAAGAAGGTCAACATATTGTTGCAGGGACACAATTAGTTAAAATATCTGGCAACTCAGGTGCGATGTTAACCGCGGAACGTACCGCATTGAATTTTTTGCAGACGCTCTCAGCTACCGCTACTGTCACGCATAAATTTGTGACAAAAGCGGCGAATCCCGATGTAAAAATTATGGATACACGAAAAACTATACCAGGACTACGCTTAGCACAAAAATATGCGGTAACAGTTGGTGGCGGTACTAATCAACGAATTGGTCTTTTTGACGGTGTCTTAATCAAAGAAAACCATATTATAGCTCATGGTGGAATCACTCAGGTTTTACAATATGCACTTAAACAAACACCAGAGCAAATTCCTATTCAAATCGAAGTTGAGAGTTTCGCAGAATTAAAAGAAGCCATAGCTGCTGGTGCTAGTTTATTATTGTTGGATAATATGACTATGGCAGAAATTTCGCAGTGCGTAGATTACTGTAAGTCTTACCAAATTGAGCTTGAGATTTCCGGAAATGTAAGTTTGGATAATATCCATGCTTATGCACAAAGTGGAATTCATCGAATTTCTATCGGAGCACTTACCAAAAATATTCAGGCAATTGATTTATCAATGCGTTTTATTTAACCACTTTTTATACTGTTTACAAATTATGTTAAATTACATCAACTTAAGTCAGCGCCTCATTGATGCTGACTATGCGGTGCGTGGGCGCATCGTAATCCGTGCACAAGAACTTGAAAAGCAAGGTAAAAAAATCACCTACTGTAATATTGGTAACCCACATGCTTTTGCGCAAAAACCAATGACTTATGTTCGTGAGGTTTTAAGTTTGCTAGAATTTCCAAACTTACTGAAACAAGATATTACTACACTGTTTCACTCTGATTCAATCGAACGAGCTAAATCAATTCTTAAAGCACTCCCTGAAGGAGTTGGAGCTTACTCTGCCAGTGCTGGTGTTGAGTTTGCACGGGTGGCTGTTGCTGAGTTTATTCGTAAACGGGATAATATCCCTGCAGATTCTGATCGGATTATCTTAACTGATGGAGCAAGTAAGGCAGCACAATCCGTTATTACTGCAATTATTAAAAATCCAACTGATGGCTTAATGTTGCCAGTACCACAATACCCAATGTACAGCGCAACTCTAACTTTGGTTGGTGGACAAAGTATTGGTTATTACTTGGATGAAGCAAACCACTGGCAGCTCAACGAAGAAAGCTTGCTGGATAGCTATAATACTGCTAAAATGAACAAACTTAACCCTGTTGCAATTACAGTAATTAACCCAGGTAATCCAACTGGTGCAGTTCTGTCATATGATAATATCAAAATGATTATCAATTTTGCCCGTAAACATAATTTATCAATTTTAGCGGATGAGGTATATCAGGAAAATATCTATAGTAAAACAGCCAAGTTTCACTCCTTTGCCAAAGTTATGCATGAAATGCAAGTAACTGATGTAACATTATTTAGCTTTCACTCGATGTCTAAAGGTTATTACGGTGAATGCGGGCATCGCTCGGGATACCTCGAAGTACGCAATGTGCCTGACGATGTATTTGCTCAATTTGTAAAACTTCAGTCAATTAACCTCTGCGCTAATTTAGCTGGGCAAATTGCATGCTACCTCATGGTTTCACCACCTGAGCCGGGTGATGCTAGCTACGACTTATACCTTGAAGAAAAAACTTTTATCTTAAATGATTTGAAAGAAAAAGCACAAATTATTGGTAGCGAACTAAATAATATTGATGGTCTAAGTGTTAATATTCCCGAAGGGGCAATGTATGCTTTTGTCAAGATTGAGTTACCTGCAGCACATATTAATCGAAATGCAGAATCAGCAATTGACGAAAAATATTGCATGGCTTTACTCGAAGATACGGGAATATGTGTTGTGCCGGGATCTGGATTTGGACAATTTCCCAATACGCTTCACTTCCGCACCACATTTTTGCCACCACGCGAACAAATTATTCAATTAGTCGAGCAACTGAGGGTATTTCATAAAAAATATCTCCAACAACTATAAAAATCCATATCACACATTAACCATCAGCGTCAAATTTTTGACGCTGTTTTTCATGTTATATTCGCAAATGTTGCACTTTACAACATAACCACATTTAAATTAAGTTGATTACTTGACTATTTCATATGTTATGTATTACAATCCCTACTTATAGAGTGGTCTTGTTTTCATTTAGAGAGACCTGAAACAAGATCGTGCTAATTAGACAATGTAAATAATTTTAACAAAAAAGGGCTTTAT
Source organism: uncultured Neisseria sp. (assembly GCA_964611845.1). Classification (GTDB taxonomy): domain Bacteria; phylum Pseudomonadota; class Gammaproteobacteria; order Burkholderiales; family UBA11063; genus Aquella. Next base: position 18,980 of record CAZTBH010000007.1, on the reverse strand, counting down.
AATGAAAAAAATTCTTGCAGTAGTTTTAGCTAGTTCTTCAATCGTAGCAATGGCAGATACTTTCCAAGATTTCAATAATAACGTTTATGCTGGTTACAACAATACTTCAATTAATGAAGGTCAAGGCGGAACTAGTAATTCATGGACGCTAGGTTCTACTTTACAAACTAAAAACAACATCTGGGTAAACCTTGAAGCCAATGACTCTGTATACAACTCAGCCTATCTAGGCTCTAACTATGCTCAAGCGTTAATTACTGGTAAGGCTGGTTATGCATTCCAATTCTTTGGTGATGCTTCTAATGGCTTCCAAGTTATCCCTTATGTTACTTATACATATGGTACAACTATGACTAACTTAAACCAATACTATGGTCTAGGTGTTAAACCAGAATATCGTCTGTTAGATAATTTGAAATTCTCGATTGACATGACTGCTTATGATGCAACTCAGTCTGGTGAAGGTCCTTTAAACGATTTGGGCGCAGTATCTAATGGAACAAATCCTGCTTGGTCTGGTCAAACACAACAAGGTTGGGTTTCAGATTTCCGTTATACAATCAACCCTGAAGTTCAGTATGATATCGCTAGAACTATCTTGGTTGCTGCTGGTTATAAATATGATCAATCATTTAATAACCAACCAAATACTGGTACTGGTGGTATGTCTGATGGTAACTCAACAGTTTATGTTAAAGTTGGTTACTTATTCTAAGCTAAGGCTATTAAAAAACCGCTGGTTATCCAGCGGTTTTTTAATTTATTGGAAACATAAAAAACTATTGAAATAATTTACCATATACCATTTCATTGATTACACAGCTAGCTTCTTCAGCCACAAGACTTGCCAAAATACCATTGTAACCACGCTTTTGAATCACCAAACGATCCGCTGCTAAACCATGGACAAAAACTCCTAAACGTGTTGCATCCAACATTTCCATTCCTTGTGCAAGAAACGCAGCAATTAAACCAGTCAGTGTATCGCCTTGTCCAGCATTAGCTAAGCCAGGATTACCTGTCGTATTTACAAAAATTTGATTATTGGACTGAATAAGGCTGCCAGCACCTTTTAAAATTGTCACAGCATTAAGTTTAGTCGAAATATCCGTAATTGACATAAAACGATCTTCTTGAACTTCATTTACCGTAACCCCAAGAATTCGTGCAGCCTCCCCTGGGTGCGGGGTAATAATTTTATAACGTACTTCACGGAATTTCAATTTTAACTCAAGATTATTAGCTATTAAATTCAACGCATCGGCATCAACCAATAATTTACTATCTTCAATATCATCCAATAATTTATCCAGAATTTTGACTGCTCTTTCATCTTGCCCAAGTCCAGGACCAATTGCAATTGCATCAAAAGCCTGTAGATTACGAACAATTTCTTTGGGCGACTGGCTCATTAGTTCAGGCATTGAGAAATCTAATTTAAAATCATTATCCAATGCACCAAGCACAACTTTGCCTGCCCCAGCCAACAAAGCAGCCCGACCAGCCAAGAATAGTGCACCATGCATTCCTTTATTACCACCAATGATGGCAACCGTACCATAACTACCTTTGTTAGTATTAAATTTCATACGCAATAGTGAACCATAGTTAATATCGTCCAAAGCATTAAAGTTAGTGGGATATAATGCATCAGGTAATGTATATTCGGAAATATCAACCAACTCTACCACTTGAACTTCACCGCTACAATCTAAACCATCTCCAGTATGTAACCCAGGTTTATCACTGATAAAAGTCAGTGTGCAATCCGCATGAATCGCTTCACCAAATACCTTACCACTAAAGGGATTTAAGCCACTTGGCGCATCTAAACTTAACACAAAAGAAGACTGCTGATTAATTTTTTGAACAATTTTAGCGGTCTCTACATCTAATTCATGGGTAAGACCAATCCCATAAATAGCATCAATAATTAATTGATATTTAGTTAAATCACTAGGCATTCTAGTTAATGGCTTTTTAAGTACAATACAACGCTCATACCACTGTTGATTAACCGCAGTATTATCTTTAAATAAGCGAACCAGATCAACTTTATAACCAGCTTCAATCAGATTAATGGCTGCAGCCATTCCATCACTACCATTATTTCCACGACCTGCGACAACTAAAATACGGTCTTTTTTGCTAAACTGAGAACCCACTAATTTTGCAATTGAAAGTCCTGCTCGCTCAATTAAATTAATTCCCAAATTAGCTGCTTCCTGCTCAATAGTACGTAACTGTAGCAGATTAAGAAAGCCATTCATTTACAGCACCTCTAAAACTAAAAAGGCGCATAATAGCGCCTTCTGATTTATTTAAAAACTTCTTGTAATTCGCCAGATTCATACATTTCTGCCATAATATCCGATCCACCGATAAATTCACCTTTTACGTACAATTGCGGAATGGTCGGCCAATTAGAATATTCTTTAATTGCTTGACGTACACTTTCATCCTCAAGCACATTCACCGTGATAAAATCTTTTACACCACAAAGCGATAAAATTTTCAATGCACGCCCTGAAAATCCACACATTGGAAATTTTGCATTCCCCTTCATGAATAAGACTACATTATTTTCACTAACTAGTTTTTTAATTTGTTCTACAGTATGTTCCATTTTAATCCTTAATAACCATAAATTTTAATAAAGTATTATAGCAAATCTACCAGCGCTTTGTTAAAGAATTATTAACCCCTAACTGATCCAAAATGCGGCTTACAATAAAATTAATTACATCATCAAGCGTCTTGGGATGATTATAAAATGCAGGAATCGGGGCAACTATTGCCACTCCCAAACGCGATAATTTAAGCATATTTTCTAAATGAATTGTCGAGAATGGAGTTTCTCGCGGAACAATGATTAAATTCTTGCGTTCTTTAAGTATCACATCAGCGCTTCTAGCAATTAAGTCATCGCCAATGCCACCTGCAATTTTAGCCAGAGTTGCCATAGAGCATGGACATATAACCATTGCATCATCAACACTCGAACCTGACGCCATTGGCGCAAACCAATCAGCAATTGCATAAAGCTTAAGGTTATCAGGGGTTTTCACGTTTAGTGTATCAATTAACTTCAAGCGTGATTGCTCAATATTAGCACTAAGTACAATATCAAGTTCTTGCTTAAGCGTAAGTATGCCAGCCTTACTAATAACCACATTAACGAAACCCCCTCTAGCTAACAGCTCAGATAATAATTTAAGCGCGTATGGCATACCACTGGCACCTGTAATTGCCAGTGTTACTTTCAGTGTCATTGTTGATTAAAATCCTTTAACTTTTTTGCAATATATTGCTTATTCAGACGTACATAATCTGGTAACCCATTTTTATACGGAGGATAATCTTCACCTTCAATTAATGGTAAAATATATTCACGACAAGGTGCTGCAATATGAAAACCATCTTCACTAATAAAATCACGCGGCATAAATTTTTCTTTATTCGCAACCTTAGTCAACGCAACTTGTTCAATGCTCCACTGATATGGCGTAGTTGAAATTCGCTTAATATATGGCATCACTGCGTTTGCGCCTGCAAGAGCCATTTCAACGCCTTTAAATCCAAGAGCATATGCTTGTTCAACATCAACCGCAGAAGCAATATGTCGTGCTGCACGCTGCAGATAATCAGCCACCGCCCAGTGATATTTATATCCCAAACGCTTTTTAATAATTCCAGCAATCACAGGTGCAACACCACCCAATTGATGATGCCCGAAGTCATCTACTGTATGTTGTGAAGCACTTAACTCCATTCCATAGCGATCCTTAAGCCCTTCAGATACGGCAATAACACAATATCCATAATTTTCCACCGAGTGTTTGACTTTGTGGATAAATCCATCTTCATCAAAAGTTATTTCTGGAAATAGAATAATATGAGGTGGCTGTTCTACCGACTCACTCGCCAATCCACAAGCCGCTGCAATCCATCCTGCATTACGCCCCATGACTTCCAGAATGAAAACCTTGGTTGAGGTTTTATGCATTGATTCAAGATCAAAACCTGCTTCACGAATTGAAGTTGCTACATATTTGGCAACTGAACCAAAACCTGGACAGTTATCAGTTACAACCAAGTCATTGTCAATAGTTTTTGGTATATGAATTGCGTGTATTGGATAGCCCATCTCCTCTGCAATTTGCGAAACCTTCAGACAGGTATCCGCAGAATCATTACCGCCGTTATAAAAAAAATAACCGATATCATAAGCAGCAAAAACTTCAATTAAACGCTCATACTCACGCCGATTTTGTTCCAATGATTTAAGTTTATAACGGCAAGAACCAAACGCACCACCTGGAGTATGGCGTAGTGCGTCAATCGCAGCTTGAGGCTCTAAGGTAGTGTCAATTAACTCCTCATTTAGCACACCCAAAATACCATTTGCACCAGCATAAAGCGTACCTATTTCACCAGAGTATTGACGACAAGCATTAATCACCCCAGCCGCTGAAGCATTGATAACAGCGGTTACTCCGCCTGATTGTGCATAAATCGCATTTTTTTTAATTTTCATTTGGTTAATCCCATCCAAAATGTTAACGCTATTATACCAGAATGACTTTAGTGCAGACATTGCAAATTATTAGATAAAAACAATTTAGATCATGTTACTTTAGAGGTAAGTTAAGAGAGGAAGGATATTATTATTGTGGTATAATTAAGTTCATAAAAGCGTAAAATACGCCAGCTAAAAAAAGGTAACACTATGAAAATATTCAAAATTATAATTCAAGTTGCGGTTTTTATCCTCTTATTAGTTCTTGCTATTAATAATATGCAGACTGTTGAATTTAATTTTTTCAGTGTCTATGTATTGAAATTGCCACTAATTATCACTTTAGCAATTTTTGCGGTTGCGGGGTTGCTAATCGGCTTACTTTATGGATTTGTTAATAATCTAGCTTTAAAGTCACAAGTTAGTAAGTTAAGAAAACAGATAGACAAGACTGAAGAGAAAGTATCTAAAGTCGATCAAATTATTTAATTCCTAGGAGTGTAGATTTGGATATTTTAGTTATTTGGTTACTAATAACCCCCTTGTTTTTTGCTTTTGGTTGGATTGCCGGGCGCATTGACATGAAAGTAGTTCTCAAACAAGCTAAACGCTTACCTCAGAGAATCTTTGACAGCGTTGATGCACTAGTTGACAATAAAACAGGAATCGCCAGCGACGAACTTAAGCAAGTAATAGAGCAAGAACCACAATTAGTTGAATTACAGTTTAGCCTTGGACGCTTATATCGTAAGCGTGGAGAAAATGATCTGGCAATTAAACTACACACTAAACTCCTTACCTCACAATATGTTTTCTCAAATGAAACTAAAGACAAGATTCGTTTAGAATTAGCACAAGATTTTCAAAAAGCTGGTCTGATTGATCGCGCAGAGTCAACACTCTTGAAATTACTCAATAGCGAAATGTATGGTCATCAAGCACTTGAAATGCTCTTGTTGATTTACCAGCAAGATAAAAACTGGATCGAAGCAATTGATACTGCCAAGAAACTAGCCAGTTCAGATTTTAGTTTCCATACTGAAGTTGCTCAGTTTAATTGTGAGTTAGCACAAGAAGCTATTATTAAATCGTCCTACGATAAAGCAAAAGAATTTGTAGCAACTGCTTTAGACACCAATCGTAAATGCGTTCGTGCCAATATTTTGCTTGGTGAAGTTTATTATAACCAAGAAAATTATACTACTGCAATTCAAACCTGGCAACAAATCGAGAAGCAAAATTATCAATATTTACCACTAGTTTTGGATAAAATGTTTGATGCTTATCTGCGTATTGATAAAGTTAAAGAAGGTCTGACACTCATCAAGGGTTACGCAACGTTATTTCCACAGCTAAACCTTCATGATGTTGCATATCAAAAGCTAGCTAACTATGACACACCTGATGCAACTATTGAATATTTACGTAGCTCGCTTACTCACCGCCCTAGTGCCAAAGTAGCAGCATTAGTTATTGATGCACGAGCTCACATTCTCGAAGCTCAAGAGAGTAAAAGCGATGCAGAACGTATTAAAAACCTCCTATTAAAATATAATGATAAGCTGTCTTATTATCATTGCGGTTGTTGTAGTTTTAAATCCAAGACATTCTTCTGGCAATGCCCTGCTTGTTACTCATGGGAAAGTATCAGCCCCAATAATAATGAAGGCTAACCATACAATTTCATCAAAATATTATATATACTCATAGTATTTGACCCTTGGACGCGGTGTAGTTAGAGCTACATAAGGAGTCTTTTTTGAAATCCGACAAAGCCCAAGTTTCAAAGACGAAGGGTATAACCACTTAATTAAATGGGAGAATCATAAGTGCACGCACACAAAATCGTTCAACAATTATTTGCTAGCATTGTTCTACTTCTGATAGTTTGTGGATTAAGTGCATGTAACTCAACTGGAAGTTCGTCATCTTCAAACACTACCAACTATATGATTAGTGGTGCATCATATCAAATTAATAAGCTGCAAAATAATCAACAAACAAATTTACAAGTACCGCTGTCCAATTACACAACTTCGGCATTTAACGGTAGTATATTTGTCGCAGTTGGCTATTCTGGTGTAATTCTAACTTCAGCCGATGGTAGCACATGGAATGCAGTTAATAGCGGCAATGCTGATATTAGTTTTCATAATGTAGCATATGGAAATGGTAAGTTTGTAGCAGTCGGAACAGGCGGCGGAATAATGAGCTCAAGTAATGGTAGTAGCTGGACACAAATCGTTAGCAGAACAACCATTGATTTCATCGGGCTTAATTTTGTAAATGGACAATTTATTGCACTTGGCTCAGCTGGTTTAATTATGACATCAACAGATGGAGTAACTTGGACACAACAAATCAGCGGAAGTGACAAAGGGTTATATGCCGTTGCTTATGGAGCTGGTAAATACGTATTAGTTGGTGATGCTGGAACACTATTAATCTCTAATGATGCTATTCATTGGACTGCTGGCGATATAGGAACACAAAGTAATTTACGTGGTATTACTTATGGACAAAACCAATTTGTCATGGTTGCTGCCAGCGGGATAATCAAAACTTCTCCTGATGGCGTAAATTGGACATCTCAAGCCAGCGGTGTCTCATCCAATATTATTAATGTCATATATGCCGGGAATCAATTTGTTGCGGCAGGAGTCTCTGGTGTAATTCTCACCTCTCCTGATGCTATAACTTGGACGCAGCGCGTAAGTGGCAATACCTTCTATTTGCTTGGAGTTAGTTATGGTAATGGTAAATATGTAATAACTGGTTATTCTGGGACTATCTTGACTTCAAGCGATGGAATTACTTGGAGCTCACAAACTAGCAGCGTGAGTAATAAACTGGATAATGTGGCATATGGTAATGGAATCTACGTGGTGATTGGTGCAGGGGGCATTTTATTAACTTCACCCGATGGAGTTACTTGGGCAACACAAAATAGTGGAATTAGTACTAATTTACGCGGCATTAAGTATGCTAATGGCACGTTTGTAGCAGTAGGATCAAATGGTGTAATTCTCACTTCCCCTGATGCAATCACTTGGACACCGCAAAACAGCGGAGTTAGCAGCGGATTTGGTAGTGTAACATATGGCAATGGATTGTTTGTAACCGTAGGAACTAGTGGAACCATCGTAACCTCACCTGATGGAATAACTTGGACAACTCGTATTAGTGGCATATCAAGTTCATTATATAGCGCAACCTTCAACGGCAATGTGTTTGTCGTAGTTGGTGAAGCTGGACAAATAACAACTTCTCCTGATGGGATTAACTGGACATCTCGTGCAAGTGGTACTATCAATAATTTGCGTGGAGTTAACAATAACGGCAGTAATCTCATAGTTGCAGTTGGTAATTCTGGTACAGTTGTAAAATCTACTGATAATGGTAATAGTTGGACATTAATAAGTAGCGGCATTACAGAAACTTTGTTAAATTTAAGTTATGGGGATGGTGTATTCGCAGCCTCCGGCAATGCTGGAACGATTGAAACCTCAAATGATGGAAGCACATGGACTGCACAATCAAGCAACACGACCAATAATTTATCAGGAATCACTTTTGGTAACGGATTATTTGTGGCTGTTGGTGATGTTGGTACAATTACCACTTCAAATAACTCTCAAGTATGGAGTCTCCAAACTAGTGGAACAGCAAAAAATCTTTATGCAATCAGCTCTGGTAATGGAGTAATCGTAACGGCTGGCGATGCTGGCAATATTTTAATTAGTTCCAATGCTAACTCGTGGGAAAGTGTCACTAGCGGCAGTACCAGTAATCTTTTGGGGCTTACTTTCGCCAATGACAAATTTATTGCTGTTGGTGATTTAGGTACAATCTTGACTTCAAACAATGGGTGGACATGGAGCACAGTAACCAGCGGCACAACAAATAATTTATCAGGCGTAACTTATGGCAATGAATTGTTTGTGAGTGTCGGGAAAAGCGGTACACTATTAATATCAGCTGATGGTAGTTTATGGAACGTTGTTAGTAGTGGCTCAGTAAATAACTTGTCTGCTGTAGTTTATGGCAATGGCACTTATGTGGTAGTTGGTTCAGGTGGCACAGTTTTAACCTCAGTAACAGGTAATAGCTGGCAAATCCAAAGCAGTGGTTCTAGCACTAAGCTAAATAGTATTGCATACGGCAATGCTCAGTTTGTTAGCGTGGGAGATTCTGGAACAGTCCTAACTTCAGCCAATGGTATAAACTGGAGTGCACAAACTAGTGGCACACATTCAAATTTACTAAATATTGCATTTGTAAATGGAACTTTTACCGCAGTTGGAGAAAATGGAACAATTCTTACTTCAACAAATGGAGTATCATGGACTCAACTGCCAGTAATGAATGCGATAACTTTGTACTCAATCACGCCTTACTGAGTCTTTTGAAAACTATGATAAATATCGTGCGTACCATTACTTGCAACGGTTTACTTTTATGCGCTTTTATTTTCGCAGGAAAATTGAATGATTAATTGCAAAAATTTAATATTATTAGGTCTTATCAGTATAAATTTATTATCTTGTTCCAGTATTAAACCTAGTGCAACAAATACTAGCAATTACATTAATAGCGCAAATATACTACTTAAACAGTCTCAAGCAACCGCAGCACTCGAGTCTGCCAATATGGCAATTAAACAAGATCCATATAATGGTTATGGCTACTTAGTACAGGCAAAATCTTATCAACAGTTACAAGATTATAAAGCAGCAGAAACAAGTTATTTACGTGCGATTGATATAGATGATGATAATATTGAATTTAGGTTGGCTTATGCAAACTTCTTTTGTACTACTCAAAATTATTCACAAGCAGATATAAATTATCAGAAAGCACTAAAAATTGCCACAAATAACGAATCTGGATTAAATCTGGTCTACATCAATCGCGGTGACTGTTATACCAGTCAAAATAATCTTGAATCAGCCATTGACAGCTATTCACAAGTTCTAAGCAAACCAAATCCTCCCTTGGCAGCTTATTTAGGTATTACCTATGCCTATATTTTACAAAATAACTATCCAAGAGCGAGCTACTTCATTAGTTCATATGATGGTCCAGTCACTGTAGAATCATTACAAATGAAAATAACCGCGCTTAGCGGACTACAAAGTGCTAACTTGAGTGCCAAAAACCGCAAGATACTAGCTAATCGCATCAAACAATTAAAACAACAACTGAAAGATTTATCTCCTGAGACAGCAAATGATATAGTAACTATTGCACCTGTCTCGAATAAAACATCAGCAGCACCAGTAATAACTGTAAAATCTAATTCAATAGAAACAACATCAGCTAATATTAAGCCTGCACCAGCTGTAAAAACTACGCCTCAGTCCACAGCTACTATTACTAAATCAACCGTGACAAGCAAGAAAAATAATCCAGTGAAAGCTCCTCCAGCCAAAACCAATTCAACAACAGCAAATTTTAAATCCAGAATCAAAACCTCACCCCATGGTAAACATTATATTGTGATTGAATCTGGCGATACATTATATAATATCTCCGAAAAAAGCCATGTTTCCAGTACAAAACTAGTTAAAATCAATCATTTAAAAACTGATTATGTTCCTTTGGATACTAAATTTTTCCTAGATTGATAATTTTTGAAAAGCACTTATTAGCAACACAATGAAAAAACTTTATTTATTTGCAGTATTCTTAGTCATTTATGAATTTACCACCTACTCTGCTAATGATATGATTATGCCAGGGATGATCGCGGTAGTCAATCAGTTTAATGCACCACTAAGTTATGTTGCTGCATCACTCAGTTTCTATATGCTTGGTGAATGTGCTATTCAACTCTGGTTAGGTCCGCTGGCTGAGCGTTACGGTAAACGTCGAATGATTCTGCTGGGTAACTTATCTTTTCTAATTTTTACGATTATCATCGCCTGTAGTATGAGCATCAATCAGTTCATGTTTGGTCGCTGGTTACAAGGTAGCGGAATGGCATTTATTGCTATGGGTTATGCGGTTATTCATGAAAAATTCGATGATAAAGGCGCAGTTAGAATCATTTCCATTATGGGGAACGTAAGTATTCTAGCACCGTTAATCGGGCCTCTAATTGGTGGTGTAATTGTCAGCTACAGTAGTTGGCGCTATATTTTTATCCTAACCTGTATTTTAGGTTTTATCAGCTTGTGTGGTTTGTATAAAAACACACCTGAGAGTACAACGCGAGTTGAAAAACTTGAGCTTAAATCAGTATTGCGCCATTATTGGGAAATTGCGACCAGCTCTAATTATATGTTAGGTGTGGCATGCACAATTGCTGCAGCAATGCCATTATTAATCTGGCTCGGACTAGCACCTAATTTAATTCTGCATAATCTTCACTTGGACTATACTCATTACATTATTTATCAGATTATTACTATTGGCGGTCTGTCGATTTCAAGTATTGCGATGCAGTTTCTGGCTGGACGCTGGCAATTTCATCAGTTAATCTTACGTGGTTGTTATATCTCTTTAGCAGGTGTAATCTTTAGCTTTGCTTTTAGCTTTTCAATTAATTTGCTGTCTGTTGGACTATTTTTCTATAGTCTGGGTCTAGGCTTAAGCAATGGTAGTATAATTCGGATTATCATGAGCAATAAGAATGTTTCACAAAGTATGGCAGCATCGCTAATGACATTCAGCCAAACCTTACTCTTTGCTATCGGAATTCAGCTCAGCGATTACATAACTGGCAAATTTAATTACTCAGCATTTAGTTTCACTACTTGCTGCCTGATTGCCGGAATTTGCTCGCTGATTCTTACCAGAAAATTTGCTTTGCGTAATGTTGAGCGGCAATGGAATTAAATTATGAAAAATAATAAATCGAATGCAAAAGAGCGCTTATTAAATCATGCTGCGGAGATATTCGCTTTAAAAGGCTACCATCAGGCAACGACTCGTGAAATTTGCAAGGCAAGTGAAATAAACATCACCGCTATTCATTATTATTTTAATGATAAAGCTGGCTTATATCGTGCAGTAATTGCTGAAGCATTTGATGAACTACCAAAGCCAGAAATTAATACTCCAGAGCTGTTAAATTGTAACTCCATTCATGACGCAATGATAAAATTTTATACAGTCTTACTAAGACCCTTTCTGGCTAATTTTGAAAGCAAAAATCCACCATTTAGTAGATTTAATTTCATTCATAATATTATTACACGTGAACAATTTGAACCAACTGGTCTAATCGATGATCTTATGATTATACCAGCTAATGCTATTCACGCCCCACTTAATATCTTACTGTGTAAATACTTGAATCTTCAAGCTATAACCGATGATATTCACCGCTTGTCTTTTGCCATAACTGGAATTGGATTTTCTTTGATTCACCCAAGACATATTGTCAATCATATGGCACCAAATTTGCTAAGTGAACCTGAATGGCAAAAAAATATGATTACACGGTTGGCTGATTACGCAGTCTCAATTATTACCTCAGAAGCAGCTAAACTCAATAAATAAAATTATTTCTTCAATTTTAAACACCTCCATAAAAACGTAGGCACCACAGTCGATTATAAATTGCAAATTTATCGTCTATAAATTTACATTTTATTTTAAGCAATAATTTAAATTCATTTATGATAGAATTCACAATTCTAGCAATCGCTAGATTTAATTTTTAATTTATCTAATTTAACTACAAAGAATATATACTCGAAGTATTTGATTCTTGGATGCGAAGGGTTGATAAAAAAGACGATGCAGTGTAGACAGAACTACATAAAAAGCCTTTTTTGAAATCCGACAAAATCCAAGATTCAAAGAGAATGAGTATAGACCTAGGTGTCCAAAACATGCCGTTCAACAAGCAAAAATATAGTACCAAAATATATAAAATATCAAGTATTATGTTAATTTCATTAGCATTTACTCTGTTTGGCTGTGCCGTTGGACCAGATTATGTGCCACTAGCTACGCGAGATTTAAATATTCCCACTAAATGGCACGCCAAACTACCACATAATGGAAATAATGCTCAGTTAGTAAACTGGTGGCAGCAATTTAATGATCCGACATTGATTTATTTTATTGAGTCGACAATTGCCAGCAATCCAAGTTTGGCACAATCTCTAGCTAAGATTGCTCAAGCACAGGCTAATTTAAGAGGAAGTAACTCTTCTTTTTATCCGAGTATAACTGCAGCAGGAAATGCCAGTGCACAAAATAATGCATATAGCGGAACCAGTATTGGTGGTAATACTGGAACCAGTTCTCAAGACTTTATCAGCGCTGCTACAGGTGGCGGTAGCTCTTATACCGGGGGCTTAAATGCATCATGGGAATTGGATTTGTTTGGTGCAATTCGTCGTAATACTCAAATCTATCAAGCACGCTTAGATGCAAGTATTTCTGACTGGAATGATGCCAGAGTTTCTCTCGCTTCACAAGTTGCGGATGCTTATGTAAGTGCCAGAGCTTGTCAGTCAGTACTGATGATATATGAAAGCCAATTTAATTCACGTACTGCGACACAAAAACTAACTGAGCTACAAGTAACAGTTGGAGTATCACCAAGAGCCGATCAGGAACAAGGCGCTGGTTTGGTAGCCCAAACACTTAGCAATATAGAAAACCAAAAAGGAACGTGCTTACAGTATAACAATGAATTAGTAGCTCTCACAGGCCTTAAATATGATGAGATTGAAACAAAAATGGCAAAAAACTACGCTAAAATCCCTACTCCTACATACTTAAATATATCCTCGATACCTGCAAATGTAATATCACAACGCCCAGATATATCCTCCGCCGAGAGAAATGTTGCTGCAGCAATGGCTAATGTCGGCTATGCAACTGCCAACCGATACCCATCAATTTCACTAACAGGCTCCCTTGCTGCCAACGGTGGCACAATTTACGCAAATCAGCCAAGCTCATGGTCATATGGACCTGCCATAACATTACCCATTACAGATGGTGGATATTTAAGAGCTCAAGAGTCGTTGGCTTATGCACAATATGACGAAGCCGTTGCAAATTATAAGGTTAAAGTACTAACTGCGATCAAGGAAGTTGAAAATGCATTAGTTAGAATTAATGCTGCTCAAAAGCGTGAAATAGCAGCAAGTGACGCAGTAAAAAACTATGGTGATTACTTCAATGCTATGAATAAAAAATACCAAATTGGCTGGCTAAATTTACTTGATTTAGAAACAGTTCGAATTAACTTGGTGAGTTACGAGCAAAATCTTACCACAGCAAAGCTTGAAGAAACAGAAGCGTGGATCGCCCTTTATAAAGCAGTTGGCGGTAACTGGAATGAATCACAGCTAACAAAATTAACGATAGGTAGCTAAATGAAAAAACAACTCTTCTTACACATAAATTTATCCAAAAAAGTTTTCCTATTTGCTATGCTACTATTGATTTGCAGCTGCACTAAGCCCAAATCAACCAATGCAGAAAACCCCGTTTTAACCGTCTCGGTTAGCACTCCAAAACTACAAGATATAAGCAACGTCGTTCATGCCAATGGATCAATCAAAGCATGGCGCGAAACCATCATTAGCGCGGAAGTCGGTGGATTAGATATTAGCGAAGTAAACGTAGATGTTGGTGACAAGGTAAAAAAAGGTCAAGTTTTAGCAAAATTAAACGCGGCAGAATTAAATGCAGACTTATTAAATCAGCTAGCCAATCTTTCTGAAGCAAAAGCTAATCTAGAGCAAGCCCAAACCGAAGCGCGACAATCAACATTATTAGAAAAAGCAGGCGCAGTTAGTGCTCAAGATTTATTATCATACAAAACCAAAGCAAAGACAGCGCAGGCTAAACTTGAAGCCGCGCAGGCACAGCTCAAACTACAACAAATAAAACTTAGTTACACTGAAATCAAAGCACCCGATGATGGAGTAATTTCTTCAAGAACCGCAACGACTGGAAGTATTATTCAAAACGGGAGTGAGTTATTTAGGATGATTAAAGCTGGAAGGCTTGAGTGGCAAGCAGAAATAAACTCCAGTGATATGTCTAAAATTAAAATCGGACAGCATGCCAGCATTACAGATAATACAGGAAATATAATTAATGGAAGCGTTAGCAGAATAGCACCCGATTTAAACCAGAGCACTTTAAATGGTTTAATTTATGTCGATATCCCACCCAATCCAGAGCTACGACTAGGAATGTATCTTTCAGGGGAAATCAATGTTGGAGCAACTTCGTCAATGACAATACCATCATCAGCAGTAATTAACCGCGATGGTTATAACTATATCATGCGCTTAAATAAAAATAACCGAGTTAATAAAATCAAGATACAGCTAAGTGATTACATGAATAATGCAGCAATTGTTGAATCAGGAATAAAGCTTAGCGATAGAATTGTGACACTGGGAAGTGGTTTTTTAAATGATGGTGATCTAGTGCGTGTTGTACAGGACAAAAGCAAATGAATATCTCTGAAGTAGCCATTAAACGCCCAATTCCATTCATTGTCCTGTTCATCCTAATGACTATCGCAGGTCTTTATGCATTTTCCAAGATTGGAATCAAAAATTTTCCTGATATGGATTTTCCTATGGTAACCGTATCCGTTTCATTGTCTGGCGCAACTCCCGAGCAACTGGAAACTCAAGTTACCCGTAAGGTTGAAGATAGTGTTACCAATATAGACTCAATAAAACATATCAATTCTACAATCACGGATGGAAACTCAACAACCACTATTGAATTCGACCTGGGTAAAAATTTACAAGAAGCAACTGACGATGTCAAAGATGCAGTAAATAAAATCCAATCACAATTTCCACCAGGTACGACTACCCCGGTAGTATCACGAGTTAATATTGGAGACAGCTCAATTTTAGCCTATGAAATAAGCGCTAATTTAGATGCAACAGATCTATCATGGCTGGTTGACAATGAAATCAATAAAGAACTTTTAGCAGTGCCTGGGGTGGGGAAAATCACTCGTCAAGGAGGAGTAGATCGAGAAATTCAGGTATTAATTGATCCAGCAAAGCTGATCTCAATGAATACTACTATTAATAATATCTCCAATCAACTTTACAATGTTCGCCAAGATTTTTCAGGTGGTCGGGCAAATATTGGCAATCAGGAACAAACTATTCAGGGTGTTGAAAATATCCATAGTGCTGTTGATTTGGCAAATTTAAATATTCCGTTAGGGAATGGAAATAATGTTCGCTTGGGAAATATCGCCCAAGTTAGTGATAGTACAGCGGAAATCCGGCAAATGGCATTTATGAATGGTAAGCCTATTACCAGTTTTCAAGTTTATGCATCGAAAGGCTTCAGTGAGCTAGCTGTAGCAAACTTAGTCCGTGCTAAAATTGCAAAATTTAGAGAAAGTCATCCTAATATCACGATTAACGAAATTAGTAATAGCGTTCAACAAATAAAAGACAATTATGACTCATCCATGAATGCGCTTTATGAGGGATGTATTCTGGCGATTATCGTGGTTTGGCTATTTTTACGCGATTGGCGGGCTACGCTTATTTCAGCTACCGCATTGCCCTTGTCAATTATCCCGACATTTCTGTTTATTTATTGGTTAGGTTTTAGTCTAAATACGATATCCTTGCTCTCATTGAGTTTAGTCATTGGCGTCTTGGTGGATGATGCGATTGTTGAAGTTGAAAATATAGAACGTCATCTCAAATACTCTAGCTCACCTATCCAAGCATCGATCAACGCTGCCGCAGAAATTGGTAATGCCGTAATTGCAACTTCATTTACCTTAATTGCGGTGTTTTTACCGACAGCTTTCATGGGTGGTATTCCTGGACGTATATTTAAACAGTTTGGTTGGACAGCCGTAATATCAATTTTTATTTCGCTACTGGTTGCAAGGCTTTTAACCCCGATGTTTGCTGCACATTTTATGAAACCACGTCCAAACCACAATAATGAGTCAGATAAACCTAGTAAAATAATGGTTCATTATCTAAATATGGTTAAGTGGTGCGTGGAACATCGTAGAAGAACATTATTAATCGCGGGAGGATTTTTTGCCAGCTCACTTTTATTATTAATGTTTATTCCTAATACTTTTTTCCCTGCAGAAGAGGGAGATCAAATTCAATTTTCAGTTCAAGTACCTCCCGGAAGTAAAATTGAAACTCTGTCCAATGTCTTGTTACAAGCTACACAGCAAACTAAAAGCATTAAGTCGATTGCAAGTGTTTATGCAACTATTGGCAATGGTGTAAAAAGCGGTGAGGATATTTCTACTGACGGAAGCGTTACGAGCGGTTCTCTCACCTTTAATTTAATTAATAAGAACTCACGCCCACATCATCAAACTAAATCACAGCTGGAAAAACTAATCCAAGGCCAGTTAAACATGATTCCAGGAGCAAAATTTTCTGGTGGCAATGGCAATGGAGAACGTTACTCTTTAGCCATTACGGGAGAAGATAAGGAAGTGCTCAATGATACAGCTAAAAAAATTGAAACGGCACTCCGTAGCTTAAAAGGAATTGGTAACATTAGCTCTGATTTTGATTTATCACGTCCAGAAATCAAGATTAAACCAGATTTTAACAAAGCGGCTAAATTAGGAGTTACGGCAAAAAATATCGGTGAAGTCATTCGCGTTGCGACTTCCGGAGACTACAGTAATAACTTGGCTAAAATTGACCTTAATGATCGTCAAATACCAATTAGAGTACGCGTAGATGAAAAAGCAACTCAGACATTGAGAGCATTAGGTAATTTACGCGTAAATGGAAGTAATGGAACGGTACCACTGGCAAGCATTGCGGAAATAACGTTAGGAAACGGACCAATTAACATCAGTCGGACAGATCGCAGCCGAATTGTAACTTTCAATATCGATTTACAAGGACGCAATCTTAGTGAATTAGATAACGAAATTCGTAAATTACCCATCATGCAGCATCTACCCAATGGAGTAAGCAGAATTAACTCTGGTGACATTGAACGAATGCAAGAAATGTTTAGTGGTTTCATCTTAGCCATGATTTCTGGCGTTATCTGTGTATATTTTGTTTTAGTAATTCTCTTTGATGATTTTAAACAACCCGTTACCATTCTTTCAGCCTTACCATTAGCGGTTGGTGGTGCTCTGGGAAGTTTGGTTTTATTTGGTTATAGCTTATCTATGCCATCATTAATCGGTATTCTAATGCTTATGGGAATAGTTACCAAAAATTCTATTTTACTTGTGGATTATATTATTATTTCTAAAAAATCTGGTAATGATCAAACTAGTGCAATTTTGGACGCCTGCCAAAAACGAGTACGTCCAATTATTATGACGACAATTGCGATGATTGCGGGAATGATCCCAGTTGCATTAGGCTTAGAAGGCGACTCTAGTTTTCGTGCGCCAATGGCAGTGACCGTAATTGCGGGTTTGATTACTTCAACCGCATTAAGCTTGTTAGTTATTCCGGTAATTTTTGACGTAATTGATAAGTTGAGATTCAAAAGATGAAATAGGTAATAATATATCATGTATCTACTAGTTTTAAAATAGGTGTAAAAAGCGAATTTCAGCACCTATTTTAGATATTGAGTTGTCTATTATGCTATCTGATAACGTATATTTATCAATTGCTAACTCCAAGATTTACCGCTAAATAGATCTAGTAACCAATATGACTGTGGGTCTGATGGACAAAGGTGTGGACCACATTCAATAAATACACTTAAAGTATTTAGCAGCAATGTAACAAATAGCACGCCAATGATAATCTTATGAGTAGCTATAGTTTTTTCTCGTTTTTGGTTTTCATTACCATGTAATAGACCACCCAAACATCCATATATAATGAAAATCATACTTACAATGAAATTCCAGGTATACATGTGTAGCCCGAATACACTAGAACCAAATCCACCACTATTAGGAACTATGTGTAGCAAAACTTGTAATAAGCTTATCCACGAATTTATCACTGCGCTCAGAATCATCATTAAGTAATTACTCTGATTGCGACCTCGCACTAGATTTATTACCAGTCCTAAACTAATCGCATATAGCCCCATGCGTTGCATTACACACAAAGCACATGGCAACTCACTATCCACGAACTGATAAGCAAAAGCCATCATCAATATGAAAGTAAGTCCAATAATTGCAATACTATCAAGCGTGTCCAAGATATTATTTTTATTCATGATTGATTAGTCCTATAGTTGAATATTAATATAGCGAATTGTATGTGGAATAAAAAATGCAATCCATAAAATAATAAATAAACCAAATAAAAAATAGGAATTCTTACATTTTTTATTAAATATACTGATAAAAATAAATATCAGCAGTAAGAAAAATAGTCCAGTCATGATTTTTGTCCTTATTAATTTCTTTATAGATTGAATTATACCAGTCAACTGTACAGTTGTGAAATAGATAAAATTTCTAATGCTTTTATTATTTTTTCAGAATGGAGGATTTCAGTGAATCATTATAGGAAAA
>CAZTBH010000006.1:0-96231 GCA_964611845.1 uncultured Neisseria sp. | reverse complement strand
TCTGATCTTAAAATGAAATAGAAATCAGATTGACACAAAATTTAGGACACACTCTAATATTCGAAGAATAATGGTAACACTTGCGTAAAAAGAAACAACTCAACATATTCTTATCAAAAAATTATGTACTTACTCTGCTTCCAATAAAACCAGAAAAGCATTGTTTGAGCTTGACAAGCTAATTCGCAGTATTTATAAGCTTAAATATACTAGAACTTACGCATTGACAGAGATTTATAATTATGCGTATGCCATACCTGTAATGCTGTTGTGTTTAATAAACTCAGCAATCACTAATGGTACTCATGTAATTTATAGCTATTAGTTTAGTACTTTACTTAACTCGTAGCTAAACAACTAAGCTCTCATAAATCAAACACTCTAGCGTTAGTTTCACATATCTTAGTGATTATTGTCGTTGGCAGAGTGGAATCTCTAACAAAGCTAACTGCACCACTCATTTCCTCCATTGGATAATCTGTTGCAAATAAAATTTTTTCTTCACCCATTGCTTTAATCACATACTCTAATGCTGGTTGGAAAAAACGACCACTTGTTGTTACATACACATTCTCTTTCAATACTTGAGATGGTAGTCTATCCAATCTAGGTTTATCTTTACCATAAGGCATATCTTGCCGACGATAAGTAAAATCCAGACGTTCCATCAAAAAAGGCATAGTTTCACCTAAATGTCCTAAAATTATGGTTAGCTTTGGAAATTTATCAAAAACCCCAGCTAAAATCATTCGCATTAAACATAATGCCGTATCAAATTGAAAACCAAATCCTGCTCCCGCGCTAGCAAAACCGTATTTTGTATATTCTGGGATGACCTGTACTGACGGATGTAGATATATAGGAACATTTAGACTCTCGGCAGCCTCCAATAATGGCCAAAATTTCTGCTCATCTAAATATTCATTTTTGCCAAAATTAGAATGCGTTAGCCAGCCCACAAAGCCTAATTGCTTAATCGCACGCTCTAATTCTTTAACTCCAGATAAAGCATCATGGGGGTTAATTGCGGCAAAACCTTTAAGGCGGCTAGGATTAGCTCTAATTGCAGAGAATAATTCATCGTTAGCATCTCTCGCTAAAAAAGTAGCATCAGGGTTATCTAGACACTCTATTCCTGAAGGTACCGTCATGCTCAAGATTTCTATATCAACCCCATCTTGATCCATCTGGTTAATTCTTCCTTGACCAAGGTCTAGCAATCTGTCCATTAACGGCTTAGGGTGTGGTAAAGATACTGATTCGCTAAATTTTAATTGATAAGATCCAGCTCTATCTGTAGCTTCAAGAAGAGGGAATAAATCACGTTTTTTTAGATAATCAACTGAATCATTAGTAAAGAAATGCGCTTCAAAATCTATAACTCTCACTAATAAAACCCTTCTAATTTTCTAATAACTACTTTTTTGTTTTAACCATATATAATATCTAAAATTAGATAACTAAACAACTGCTAGTATTTTATCTTAACAAGAGAGTCGCCGGATAGCAAATTAGCTTAACCCCCAAACACAAAACGAATATCTCATTTGGGTATGCCAAACAAAAAAAGTTATGACTGAGCACCTTAACAATATGAGCACTAAGCTAAAAAGTTACTTGATTGCTATCATTAAAAATAACGGGTAAACCCTGCACTCTCCATTCTCAGTAGTTTTGATGATGCTATAAATATCCTGAAATTTAACATCACGAAACCCAATAGATATTGCAATGCTCCTTAGTTCTTCGCGGACAAACCCGTTATGCCCATCAAATCCTTCACCGTGAAAAGAACCATCTTCGAGATCTAAATCAGCAAGAAATAAACGTCCACCATTTTTTAACATTAGATAAAATACTTCAATAACTTGTTGCGTGTTAGGAATATGGTGCAGTGTTTGTAGGCTATAAATCAGATTAAATTTCTCAGCGGGTGGAGCTTCGACAGTTAAATCCAATTTAACTGGAAAAAAATTGTCTAACTGTAAGGTCTGTATTTTCTGCTGAACAACCGCAAGCATCCCATCGGAAATATCAGCAAGCACGACCTTCCTGATTTTATCACGTAAGGCCAAACTAACTAAACCAGTTCCACAACCATATTCGAACGCACTATCAAGCTCAAGCCCAACGGAATCAACAAGTATTGCATCAGCCATAATTTGGGCACGCTCAATCTTTTCAGGAGTATCCCAAGTTGCGGCTTTAGCATCAAATTCATTTTTATTACTACTGAAATTAACTATGGTATCATTCATCATAAAGTTCGTAATAAATTTACAACGTCAAAAGCTGCATATGTCCAAATAATATCTGCACCAGCGCGTTTAAAGCACAACATGCTCTCAAGTAATGTCGCGTTATAATCCAGCCAGCCTTTCTCTGCTGCTGCTTTGAGCATTGCATATTCACCACTCACATGATATACTGCGGTTGGCAACTTAAATTCTTGCTTAACCCGATAGAGAATATCCAAATAAGGCATTCCCGGTTTGACCATTACTATGTCAGCACCTTCGCTGATATCCAATGCAACTTCACGCAGCGACTCATTACCATTAGCTGGATGCATTTGATAATTAAACTTATCTGACTTACCCAAATTACTACCTGAGCCCACGGCATCACGAAAAGGACCATAGAATTTAGAGGCATATTTTGCCGAATACGCCATAATACCAGTATTATGCAAACCTTGCCGTTCCAGCTCATGACGGATAACACCAATGCGTCCATCCATCATATCCGAAGGACAGACAAAATCCGCACCTGCTGCTGCATGCGATAAAGCTTGCTTTAATAATACTTCATTAGTTATATCGTTCAGAACATAGCCAGCCTCATTGATAATACCATCCTGACCATGTATCGTATAAGGATCAAGGGCTACATCAGTAAACACACCCAAATTTGGAAACTCAGCTTTAAGTGCGCATACCGCACGTTGCACCAACCCATCTGGATTATAGCTTTCACTAGCCAGATTATCTTTACCTGTTTCAATTACCGGAAAGAGCGCAATTCCCTGTATTCCAAGCATCATGGCACGTTCAGCAATGACCAATAAACGATCAATACTTACTCGAAACTGCCCCGGCATGGAACTGATTTCTTCCTCACGCTTTTGTCCATCAAGAACAAATACTGGATAAATTAAATCATTAGCAGTAACCCAATTTTCCTGAGTTAAATTACGGATAAATAGCGCTTGGCGATTGCGGCGCATACGGGTAGATGGATAAGAAATATTCATTAACTTTGTACTCTAATCATTATATTCTAAAATAGCAAAAACTGGATAGCCCTGCTCTTTAATTAATTGGCTACCATTCAGATATAGCAAATCACTAACCACAGCACATTCTGCTACTTCAGCACCTAACTCGGTAATCAAAGTACATGCAGCAAGCATCGTACCGCCTGTTGCAATCAAATCATCAATCACCAGAACTTTATCACCACGATGAACCGCGTCAATATGCATTTCAACGGTATTAATATCACCATACTCCAAAGTATAGCTTTTAGAAACAGTAGTATATGGCAGTTTACCTTTTTTACGAATTGGCACAAATCCAATCCCTAATTCATAAGCAACAATAGGTCCAAAAATGAAACCACGAGCATCTAAACCAGCTACGGTAGTAATACCTTTACCACGATAACGCTCAACCAAAATATCTACCACAGCACGAAAAGCTTGTGGATCTTTGAGTAAAGTAGAAATATCGCGAAACATAACTCCCGGTTCAGGCCAATTGGGAATATCACGAATCGAGTCACGAATCATCGCTAAAGTTTGTTGGTTATATGCCATATTAAGATGCTCCAGTTATTTATTGATAGTTGTATTTACGATTGCCACGGCTTCATCACAACGGCGTTTAATTTCTGCAAAATCATGCGATGCAGTTAATTTAGCCTCCACGATAGAAGATAATCCCACCGCAAAAATATTTGGTAACTCTAGATACTTCTGCATATTTTCAACAGTTACACCACCAGTTGGACAAAATTTAAGTTGTGGTAGCGGAGAAGCTAATGCTTTAATGACATTGTAGGCATTATACGGTTCAGCTGGGAAAAATTTAACGTGATTAATTCCGTTATTAAGTGCATCCATTGCCTGTGATGGTGTGCAAATACCAGGAATAAAACGCACTTTATCTGCAAACTCTTTACCTACTGTAAATAACTCTTCTGTCACACCGGGAGAAATGATATACTGCGAACCAGCTTCATAAGCTTGCAGAAAATTTTCCCGAGTCAGAATAGTTCCAGCCCCGACCACCATCTCCGGTAACTCTTTGGCGATTTTGGCAATAATCTCTAACGCATTAGATGTCCGTAGCGTAATTTCCATATTATTAATGCCTGCAGATAACAATGTTTCAGCTAAAGGAATCGCTGCTGCGACATCATTGATCACTACTACCGGGACGATTTTATTGGTTGCAAAAACTTGCTCCATTGTTTTCATTAGTAACTCCTTGAATTTTATTTACACTATATAAAAAAACCTGATGCTCTTATTTTAAGTATCACACAAAGATTTATGTTTAACTAGCGAACGTCAAGATCTGTGGATCACTTTCCACATTGATAAATCATGTTTAGAATGTTACTCCAGACGGTCGGTTAAGAGCTCCGCTACCACTCGGTATTATTGTATTACAATTTAATAAAGCTCCATTTGTAGGGCTCACATTACATTGTGTATATGAATTATTATCATCATTAGTGATATAAGCATAGCCACGATTGATAGTAATCTCGGTAGGTGCAAGGAGAGCACCACTACCATCTGGTATCACTGTATTACAGTTTGACAAAGTTCCAGTGGTAGAGTTAACATTACATTGTGTATATGAAGCGCCATGATAGTTAGCTATATAGGCATAACCGTTATTTATAGTAATACCCGTAGGTCCGTTGAGAGTAGCTCCTCCGCTTGGTGTTGTGGTATTACAATTCGACAATAGTCCACTGACTGGGCTCACGTTGCATTGTGTATATGAATTAGCATCATAATTAGTAATATAAGCATAACCATTATTAATTGCAATTTCATTAGGCTTTGAAAGAGCACCACTACCACTTGGTACAAATGTGTTACAGTTTGATAATGTTCCATCTATGCTACTGGCAATACACTGGACAAATGAATTGTTAAGATAATTGGTAATATAAGCATAGCCATTGTTGATAAGAACCACTGACGGACCATCAAGTGCACCGTTACCAGTTGGTATAACTGTATTACAATTTAACAGTGTTCCATCAGAGGTGCTAATAACACACTGTGTATATGAGTTATTGTTAACATTAGGAATATAAGCATAAATGCCATCTATAGTCATTACCGAAGGGCCATCAAGAGCTCCTCTGCCAGTTGGTATAACTGTATTACAATTTGATAGCGTTCCATCCGCAGGGTTAACGATACACTGCGTATACGAGTTATTACCATAATTGAGAATATAGGCATAAACAGCCTCTTTGGCAATCAGTTTCGCCGCAATAATACTGCTCACTCCTGCATAAGCAGCGGTAATATTGGTGTTACCACTAGTAGTCAATACATTTGCCAAGCCGTCATTATCAATAGTTGCTACTGACGGATTAGATGAAGTCCAAGTTACACCTGCAGTAACCTCACTTGAAGAACCATCAGAATATCTTACTATCGCAGTATACTCTTGTGTCCACCCTTTCGCGACTAAGCTATCTAGTGGTGTTATGGAAACAGCAACCACTTTTGCCGCAGTAGCCGTTAAAATCGATGGCATAGAACTAGTCACACCAGCATATGTTGCGGTGATATTGCTAAACCCAGATGCGGCAACAACGGTAGCCAAGCCATCATTATCAATAGTTACCACTGACGGATTAGATGAGTTCCACACAAGACCAGTAGTAAGTTCGCTGGAAGTTCCATCCGAGTAAGTTGCGGTTGCTGTATACTCTTGTGTAAATCCTTTACTAATAACGCTATTAATCGGATTGATTGTAACCGCGGTTACTTTTGCCGCAGTAGCCGTTAAAGTCGATGACATAGAACTAGTCACACCAGCATATGTTGCGGTGATATTGCTAGTACCAGATGCAGCAACAACAGTAGCCAAACCATTATTATCAATAGTTACCACTGACGGATTAGATGAGTTCCACACAATACCAGTAGTAAGTTCACGGGAAGTTCCATCCGAGTAAGTTGCCGTTAACGTATATTGCTGCGTCTTATTTTGCTGTATAACGCTATTTACCGGAGAAAGACTGATATTAATAACAGACTTGTCGGTTGCACTACTACCCGAAGCGCAACTGACTAAACTATTTACCAAAAAAAAATAAATGAAAAGTACTGTTAATTGCCAAATTTTTCCCATTGAATAACCTTCTAAAACTAGATAACTACTAATTATTAGCTATCTTGAGCTCTGTTTAAATCTTTAATCAGAAAAAATTATGTAGCTCGATTAAATCTACAAGGTTTACCAGCGGCTTTCCCAGCTGGTAAACTTACTTAAATGGCTTTGTTGATCAAGCTCTTCACCGCTCACCAAAAAAGATCAAGCAATAAATTATTTTCCTTACTATAATTTACTTCGGATCACAATATCTGATAAATGCACTGCTTTTTTAGCACGTTCAGTTATTTCGTGATAATTTTTAGCGGCAATTAATTTTGAGTCTGCGATTGAAGATAAACCAACAGCAACAACATTATCTAATGCCAAATATTTTTCCATATTTTCAAAATTAATTCCACCATTCACCGCAAATTTAGCTTTTGGAAAGGCATGCTGATAAGTTCTAAGCAGCTCATAACCATTCAGGACTTCAGCAGGAAATAAATTCATTACCTCAAAGCCACGCGATAACGCATCCATAATATGAGACGGAACTATCATACCAGGTAAAAAATGCGCATCATTATAACGAGTTCGCGCCGCAGTGAACAGCTCTGGCGTAATCCCAGGTGACGAAATAAATTTAGCTCCAGCAATACTGGCATTCAAAAACCCAGCAGCATCCATAATTCCAGCTACTCCGACTGTAATATCAGGTAATTTTTCGTTGATATACTCAACCGCGGACAAAGAATTAACAGACAATAGTCTAACCGCAATAACGTTGATTCCACCATTAAGCAAAGCATTACAAATAGGTTCAATTATCTCTTTACATTCAAGACTGACTGTTGGAACTATCTTCTTTAACCCAAAAATTTGTTCAATTGTTTTCATTTAATTAATCCTTTCTTAGAATAAAGTAGCACCATCTTCAGAATTACTCAAATTAGGGCGCATTTTATTAAATAACTCTCGTCCAAAATTAATTTGATTCGCACTCAAATCAGGAGCATTTTCTATGCGTTTTGCTAATTCACCTTCAAAAACATGCAACTGCAAAGTTCCATTTTCTAAATCCAGCTCAATAATATCACCATCAAGTACTTTAGCAAAATTACCACCACTTAGCGCCTCAGGCGTCATGTGGATTGCATTAGGTACTTTTCCTGATGCACCTGACATCCGCCCATCGGTTACTAAAGCCACTTTATAACCTTGATCTTGAAGTGATGCCAATGCTGGCGTTAACCCATGTAATTCTGGCATACCATTGGCTTTTGGTCCTTGATATTTTAATACTACCACTACATCATGGTTTAATTTGCCCTCTTTGTACGCAGCCAATACTTCATCTTGGCTATGAAAAACACTCGCTGGAGCTTTAACATAACGATGTTCTGGCGCAATAGCTGAAATCTTACTTACGCTGCGTCCTAAGTTACCACTGAGTAAACGCAAACCACCTTCATGACTAAATGGCTCATCTTTAGAACGTAAAATAGTATTATCCAAATTAAATGCGTCTGTCCACTCAAGTTGTTCATTATTTAAACGCGGTGTTTTAGTATAAGCAGTTAAACCATTACCAACCACAGTTTTTACATCATCATGTAAATAACCACCAGCTAGTAATTGCTCCATAATATAGGTCATACCACCAGCTTCATGGAATTGATTGACATCCTTGGCGCCATTAGGATAAACTTTAGCCAACAACGGTACAGCTTTAGATAATTCATTAAAATCATCCCAAGTCAGAGAAATTCCTGCCGCTTTAGCAATTGCCGGGATATGCAAGGTATGATTGGTTGAACCACCAGTTGCCAGTAGTCCTATAATACCGTTAACAATGCTTTTTTCAGTTACGATTTCACATAATGGCGTAAAATTATCGCGTTGTGCAGTATTTTTAACAATTTGGGCTGCCGCATAGTCAGTTAATTTTCGGCGTAGTGGCGTATTCGGCGTTACAAAAGCAGCACCTGGAATATGTAGCCCCATTGCTTCCATTAGCATTTGATTGGTATTTGCCGTACCAAAAAATGTACAGGTTCCAGCGGCGTGATAAGATTTAAACTCTGACTCCAGCAAGGCTTCCTTACCTACTTTGCCTTCGGCAAATAATTTACGGGTTTCGGCTTTGTCCTTGTTTGATATCCCACTAGGCATCGGTCCACTTGGTATAAAAATTGTTGGCAAATAACCATAAGTTAAAGCACCGATCAAAAGTCCTGGTACAATCTTATCACAGATACCAAGGCAAATTACACCATCAAAAACATTGTGTGATAATGAAATTGCGGTACTCATTGCAATAATATCACGAGATAACAAAGATAGTTCCATCCCGACTTGCCCTTGGGTAACGCCATCGCACATCGCTGGCACGCCACCAGCAACCTGTGCAGTTGCATTTTGTTCAATAATTGCATCTTTTAATATTTCAGGATAGCGATAATATGGTTGGTGTGCAGATAACATATCGTTGTAGGCAGTTACAATTCCGATATTAGGGCTTTCAATATTTTTAAGACGAATTTTTACCTTGTTATCTTCGGCTGCTGCCACATGGGCTAAATTGGTACATGCCAGTTGGTCACGTTTAACGCGCTTACCGTATTGTTCTTTCATGCGCGCCAAATAGGCAGCACGCGTTTTAGCACTGCGCTCAATAATTCTTTGGGTTACTTGTTCAACTACTTTGTTCAGCATAATTCACCTGTGAAAAATTTTTTAGAGTAAATAATATAATATGTGCCGTAAGAGCAAGAATAATTATGGTTAAGGCTAATGGCATTATACTTGTTGGGTTAAAGAGATTAATTATCGCCGTGACTACCGCAGATCCTGCTATACTACTAAAACTAAATAGTGCCGAAGCACTGGCAAAATTATCACTAATTGAAGACATCGCTAAAGCAGACGCATTTGCAAAAACTAAACCGCTGGCAAAAAAAATCAAACCTAAAACCAAGAAAAACTGTACTTTACTGAGTGAGTCATTAAGTGCAAAACTTAATAATATAAACCCACTGCATAGAACTAAAAATACACCAAGTTGTAAAACTTTTTCCAAGCCATAACGCACTAAATGGGAGTTAATATAACAACCAGCGACATAAAACCCAGATAAAAATAAGGCTAACAAGCCAAAGTCATCAGGCGTAAGTCCCAAACGAGTTTCCCAAATAAATGCGGCAACAGCTAGATAAGCCATAAACACAGAATACATTAATGTAGCAATCAGGTTGTAATGCATGTATTCACGGTTGATACAAATTACTTTATAATCATGAAACATGTTTTTAAGGTTAAATTTTCGCGCTTGTACAACAGGTTTAAAGGGAAATTTCCACGCAACAGCAAGAGATGCAAGATTGAACAGGAATAAAAAGACAAAAATAGCCCGCCAATTAAAGTGATGTTGAATTACTCCACCTAAAAAAGGCGTAACATCAACACTTAGCGCAAAAGCCATACTTAAATATGAAGAGTATTTGGCAAACTCTTTACCTTCAAAATGATCTCGCAATAATGCACGTCCGATGCCGTTAGTACTACTGAAACCAAAACCTTGAACAAAGCGATAAAATATAAAAGCGTATACACTATCCGTATAAAGACAACCTAGAGTTCCCAGTAATCCAACAACCAAGGCAATCATAATAACCTTGCGTCGCCCGTAACAATCCGCTAAAGAACCAAAAAATAGTGCTGGAGCCAGAGAACCAAAAATAAAAGCAGTAAAGGAGTATTGAATCAGCGTATCACTAGCGTGGAAGCTAGCACCAATAAAAGGAAGTGCGGGGATATACATTTCAGCAGCAATTGCACCTATAGTCGATAAGATTAAAGTCAATGCCAATAATTTAAACATTCAAATATCCGCCTAGTATAAAATGCAATTTTATAGATTATAGGAGATATTATACTACCAATACAGCTCCAACTCTGGCTTAATTTGCCTTGAACAATGAAGGTATATTTTGATTTACCTGTCAGAGATTATTCAGTTGTTAAACTAGTGAGCTGATTAAGAGATGATGTAAGGATTAATTAGTTGTAATCTGCAATTTCTTTGAGATGCGGATCCTCGAGTAAATCTTCATTTAAGATTATAATACATGGTTTCCACAGTGACTTTGGCATATCCAGATAAAAACCTGCGTCAATTGCAACCTCCACTAGCATTTTAGTATTAGCCCCGATGATTGAAAATTTAGGGCATATTTGATTGGCAATAGTTGTTGCTATAGTAGTTCGTGCCAGATTCAAAATTTGTGCAATTTGCTCCTGCGTTGCACCGTTAGTCAGCAAAAATAGTATCTCCAGTTCACGAGAAGAAAATTGTTTTTTGAACTCTTTATCTTCAACTTTTATATTTGGTTTTCTTAAATGCCCCTGAAAACGCAAAACATAACTTTCAACTGAGGTTGAGTTAATTGCTATTACCTCTCCAGTTCCATCAATTACTGGAATATAATTGGTGAGATGTATCACAAATTTGCCATTATAGGGGAGCATATCTATAAACTGTATTACCTTACCGCGCGAAAAAACTAGTTGCTGTAGATAACGTATTTTCTCGCAATAGAAAACAAATTCCTCATGATTTTCTAGTTTATATTGATCTTTAAACAGTAGCTCCATATACTCTTTAGCACAGAAATATTCTGATGAAATTTGCTTAAATTGTTGCCAATCTTCAATTCCGAGTATTTTTTTACTTTGGTTAGTAGCTATTTCAATCTGAAAGTCATGATTAATTAGTAATGCACATATTTCCCTATCGATTAATGGCTTAAAGTACAACTCAATATATTGAGCTAATGATTTTTTATACTCTTCTGCTCCATGCGTTTTTATTACTTCCGACATCATAAATCACTCCTTTGCTTAAACTCTAATCTTATTCAATTAGTTATAATAACTTAATCTTGCTCATAATTTATCACTATTGCGTTAACTTCTATCAACTACCGGAAATCTACTACATCTCGTTCAGAGCTAAATTTGATAAGTATCTTACTGTTATGCATCTATTTTATTAATTTAGAGCAATTAGTGTTAACGTCTTCATTTTCTAGCATACGTTCTGCTGCATTTTATACTTTCTAGATCGCCCATTCCCATAGTCAAAATTGACTATTGTTAAGTTTTAAAACTAGTTCTATAATTCTGCTATCAAGAAAATAAGTTGAATTTTTAAATTAAAAGGGAAATATTAAATGAAAAAATTATTAATGGTTATTCTCGGTGCTTCTTGTTTCACTCTTGCAAATGCAGCAACGATTCAATTTTTTCAGGATGAGCATCTCAAATATCCAATTCAAGGAAAGGGGGCTGCTATTTCTGGGATAGATGCCAATAACTGGACAAATTTACCGAATGGCAGCAGTTTTACTATTGCTAACGTTGCCCAAGGTGTGCAGAACACAACTCTTTCATTGGATGCATTTTCCTCACCAAATATTCCATACCTTGCAGCAGGTTCATTATCTTGGACTAACTATTCAGGTACTATTTATGAGTTTGATATTAGTGCGGGTGGTAATCCAGGGCAATGGGATCCTAAAACAGCATATTGCATTGATGTAGTAGTAGATGGCATTGATATTGGTAGTAATTGCACTAGCTCAACTAGTTATTGGGCTCCGACTATAACCAAAGCAACCTTAAATAGCAATAGTAAAATACAAGTTTTCTTTATGCTTAGATAGCCTGTAGAGTTTAATAAATTACGAGTCTGTCAATTGAATAATTTGAATTAACAAATAAGCATGATTAAATTTATAATTGGCAAAAAATTTAAATATATGCTTATTATTAAAATGCTTAACGTTCAATAAGCAAACTCAATTGTATAAGTTCGACTCCATTTTGCATTTGATTGAATAGTTTCCATCGCGGCTTTATTGTTTAGATCAGCATTAAAGCCCAAATCATCACTACGTCCACACCAAGGCTCTAGACAGACATAATCTGCATCTGGTTTTGACCAGATACCCAGCCAAGGAAAGCCAGCTAGAGAAACTCTGATCGCACGACCACTGTCACGCTCGATCAGACTCACACTATCACTGTTATAATAGCCTGTAAAAACCAAGGCATCGTCATCAAAGGTATGCTCATCCAGATTAAAGGCAGCTAATTTGTGCTCAGTTGTACTGCCTGTATAGAAAGCTTCGGAAGTTATCTCATGGCGCAGCAAATTTTCTGGCTGTTCAAAACGGATTTCATAATCACTAATCTGGTGTTTATCGTCAAAGGGGCAAGCAAAGGCAGGATGCGCACCAACACTAAAATATGCAGTTTGCGGATCAAGACTATGAACAGTATAGGTAGTATGCAAAGTTTTATCAATCAATTTATAATTGACAAAAAAATCAAGATTGAATGGATAACGCTTTACATCACCAGCTTGAGTATTTAGCAATAACGTAACTTCATCATTCTTTTGCTCTACAATGCTAAATAGCGAATGACGTGCAAAACCATGATTACCAAGGCCATAACTTTCACCAGCAAATTTAACCTGATTTCCGGTTGTTTTGCCAACTACCGGAAATAGCACCGGAGAAACACCAGCCCAAACCTCTGGATTGCCACTCCACATATATTCATAATTATTCGTAATATTTTTGACACTACGAACCTCAGCACCAAGCCGCGCAATCGTAACTTGCAAATTCTGATTTTGAATTATGATTTGTGTCATGAATAACCCCTTATTGTCCGTTAAATATCGTGGCTATCGCCAAATTTTTTGCTTTTAGTTAATTGGCTTTCGGCTAAATAGCCACCCCCTAAAACCTGATAAAGATTTACTATACTGTTTAGCTGTTGAATTTTAATTTGATTCAAGCTAGCTTTTGCATAATCAACATTGAGTTTAAAGCCTAAAGTATCAGAAAAACCTACTGAACCCTGCGCATACTGTTTATTCGCAATTTTTTGCAAACTTTGAGCTTTTTGTAAGGCAATATTTTGCTGACTAGCAACTTTATCCAAGCTATCGTGATTAGCTAGACCATTATCAACCTGTGAAAATGCCGTTCTAACTGTCTGAATATAATTATAATATGCAGTATAGTAGCTACCACGAGCTTTGTCTGCCTCGGCATATAATCCCATATTAAATAACGGCATTGCTGCACCTAATTGCCCCATCCAGAAATCAGCACCAGCATTGAAAAGATTACTTAACTGCATCGAGCCTTGTCCAAGCATACCTGTTAGACTGATGGAAGGGAAAAACATCGAAGTTACTGCACCGATATTTGCATTGGCAATTTGTAATTGATATTCTGCTGCTACAATATCTGGACGCGATTTTAAAACACTTGATGGTAGGTTAACTGGCACTATTCCAGTAGTCGTAACTTGATCAAAATCACGATTGGTCTTGATTTTACCCGGATTATTGTTGGTTAATACTTGCAAGGCATTTTCGGTTTGAGTTATATCATTTTGAATTTTAGGAATATTACCTTCTAATCCAGCGATATACTGATCAATACCTTCAATATTCAAATCGGAGATGCTACCATTTTGATATTGAACCAAATTATACTTACGCATTTCTTTGGCATCCGCAAGTAACTCTTGCTGAAGTTGCAATTGTTTATGTAACCCTAATAAGCTAAAATAGCTACCCGCAACCTGCCCGATCACACCAAGCGCAACTGCATTGGCAGATTGTTTCTGCATCTCAAGGCTTAATTTAGCAATTTGATTTTGTTTAACTAATTCAAATACATTCAATGTGTAGCTTGGCATAAATCCAGCCGCATAGCCGTCAAAATTCTGTGGATTATTCTGACTAATATTATTTGCCAAAGGATAAGAGCTAGTATTTTGAAAACCAGGGTTAAAAGATTGTCCAGTAAAGCCGACACCACCCATGCTAACTGTTGGTAACCACCCCATTTGAATTTTTCTGAGTGAAGCTTGCGCTTGCATGATATTACCCATCGCCATTTGTAAGTTATTATTATTTTGCAAGGCACTCTCAATTAGCTGATTCAACTGCGGATCATTAAATTTTTTCCACCATGCCATTTCAGCTAGATTCGTACTTTCAATATGGATATTTTTATCATCTGCACTCCATTTTTGTGGCGAATTTACCTGCGGCTTGACATAGTCTGGTCCAAGTAAACCACAACCAGTCAAGATACCACTGGCTGCAACCAGTATAATTTGCTTAATTTTCATAGTCCTTACGCCCTATTTAGTGGTATCAATAGTAACTTTGCTGCTCGCACCAACGCGAAGTGGGAACTGTGCATCATCATCAAGTTTTACCCGCACTGTAAAACGCTGTGTAACTTTCACCCAGTTACCCGTTGCATTTTCCGCAGGTAATAATGAGAATGTATTACCGCTGGCATAGCTGATACTTTGTACTACACCGTGATATTTATGATCATACATATCTAATTCAACACTCGCGCTTTGTCCAGCCTTAATTCGCTTAAGCTGCGTTTCTTTAAAGTTAACATCCACCCACCAGCTACTATTATCGACTAAACCAAAAAGCTTTTGTCCCGGTGAAACAAATTCTCCGGTTTGTAAATTAATATTACTGATATAACCGTCTACCGAGGCACGCAACTGAGTATAGCCATTGTTATTTTGGGCATTTTCCACACCATTTTTTGCTAAATCAATCTGCGTTACAGCTGCTTGATACTGAGTATTTGCCTGTGCTAAAGCTACGTTTGCCTGATCCAAAGTTTGTTTGGCTTGAGTAGCCTGAGTTTGATATTTTTGCATATCTTGCAATGAACCAGCTTTTTGCTGATATAAATTAGTATAGCGAGTTGCCATCTGTGCAGCGAACTCATATGCCGATTTAGCGCTAGCTACACTTGCTTTGGCATTATTAATCATTTGCTGAGTATTAGCTGCTTGCTGTTTTGCAAAAGTAAGATCCTGTTGAGCTTTATTTAGCGCCAAACTATAGTCCTGTGGATCAATATCAACCAATAAGTCACCTTTATGTACCAGTTGATTTTCTTTAACATAAACGTGTTCAACATAGCCGCCAACTTTTGGTGCTACATTAATCAGGTTAGCATTAACATAAGCATTATCGGTACTTGGATATACTTGACTATAGTGATAGTAACCATAGACTCCGCCAGCCGCCACTAAAATTACCACTATACCAGCAAACAAATGTTTACGTGATTGAGAGTTTTTTTCAGCCATTTTTTATTCCTCAGTTAGTTTTATTATTCAATGAAATTAAGTACAAGTTAAAAATTAATACATGTTCTATTAGTCCATGTGTACTGGAGCGCCAGCAGCAGGACGCTTTAAAAGAAATGGTAGCCATAAGATCAAGAGCATTCCGCAGCCAAAGGCAAAAAATGAATCCAGATAGCTAACTAATGCTCCCTGCCCCATCACCTGTGCCTGAGCCAACACAATCTTGCTTTGTTCTGGAATACCGCTGGCTAAACTTTGTGACCACCATAAATAACCACGTTCATACGGTGAAACATGAGCTCCCATATCATGATAGGTAACCTGCATCTGGTGGGAGACAATTGTTGAAGACAGAGAAGTCCCAACCGAACTGGCAATATTTCTAAAGAAATTAAATACTCCAGAAATATCACTATGTAAACTCTGAGGAACATCGATAAAAACAATCTGCATAATTGGAATGAAAAATGCCATCATACCCGCTCCCTGGATCAACATGGAGCAAATTATATAGCTCTGACTGACCATTGGTGCGTAACTTGAGAGCATAAAACAGCCAATACCAAAGGTAAGTAAACCAACAAACATAACTCGTCTGGCATCAACTGTACCAATCAATTTGGCTACTATCGGCGCAATAACAAACGCAATCAAACCACGTGGCGCGGTAATATAACCAGCAGTATCAACGGGGTAACCAAAGCTTTGCTGTAGCATGGTTGGGAAATATGCCAGTGATGCTGATGCCATCAACATAAACATAAACATTGATAAACAACACAGTACAAAATTAGCATTTTTGAAAATCTTGAAATTAATAACAGATTTACCTAAAAGCCCGCGCCAAACAAAAAAGATCAATAAGACTATTGCAATAGTTAGGACAATAACCATTTCCATTGAATCAAACCAATTGTTGGTATTGCCTTCATCAATGAAATATTCTAAGCAACCAACACCAAGTGCCATAAACGCAAAACTCAGATAGTCAATTTTCACATCATCATGTTTATCGTTATTCATATAGCGCCAGATTAATAAAAACCCAGCAATACAAATTGGCACATTGACGTAAAAACACCAGCGCCAATCAAGATTTTCCGCTAAGGCCCCGCCAAAAACTGGTCCAATAATAGGTCCCATTACCACACAGAGACTAAATACCGTCATCATCTTAGGTTGTTCTTCAGGTGTAAAACTACGCGAAATATAGGATTGAGCAATTGAAGGTAAGAAAGCGCCACCAACCCCTTGGACTAAACGAAAGAAAATCATTTCATTCAAAGACGTTGACATACCGCAAAGAACAGACGAGATTCCAAAAATAACCGCAGAGGCTAAAACCACATGCTTCATACCAAACTTACGGGTTACCAGACCAGTTAAAGGAATACACACTGCTGCAGCGACAATATAGCTGGTCATGGTAAGTGAAACCTCACTCAAGTTAGCACTGAGTGAACCCATAATATGTGGAATTGCCACGGCAACAATTGTTAAATCAATAATTTCTGCAAGTGCCAGTAAACTCACGGCATAAGCAACTAGCGTACGCGGCTCTAGCCAAAAGTTGATATTACTTTGTGGAGAAGGAAATTCGGAAGTTGATTGCATGATAAATGCCCTATGCTGTTTGGCTACAAAATTTGAATTGCGATATTTTAAAACAATTGTTTGACTTCTGTCAATTCTATTTCAATACCGCCCAAATTTGTAGTCTGCAGTTACCAAACAGCATAAATATTTATACACTCAAACAGATTAGAAATCCTGACAGATTGCGCAGGCGACGAAGCCTACAGTTAATTTAGATGAGCCCGATTGAGTATAAGCAATTGAGCAACTATTTGGTAACGCAGCTCCCTGATTCATTAGGATTCCCGTTACATTTTATTTGGTATTTTGTACCATCATTATCTACAGCTGAGCAATCTGGAACACCACTTTCATTTATTAAACAAACTAATGTCATTGATTCATTTTTATTATCTTTGATATTACACAGAAGCTTGCTATTACTCTTAGACATATCACAACTCATTACAAATGAGGTTCCATCAGAAGACTTACCTCGACATGAAGTGTTACCTTTTTTATCTTGTGTACAGCTAAACCCTAATTTGGCAGCAACCTTATCAGTATAATTGCCAGCACAAGAGGTAGAGCCATTTCCGCCATGAGTGCAATCCAGATTCATCACCTCAACGCCACTTTCGCGGGCATTGCATTTAGTTAAACCAGATTCACTTTTAGAACACTGAGTTATCATTTCAGCATTTGCAGAAGATAACACCAAAATTGTACCAATAACAATATAAGCAATTTTTTTAAACATCAAATAAATACCTTCTTAATTATTCCACGGCAATTTTGCAATTATTTTCTCAAGAACACAATCTCCAGTTAGACTAGCGACAAGAAGTGCCATACCAACCAAAATATCTAGCATATAAAACCATTGCGAAAAAGAGTTACCCAAGATAACGCCAACCAAGCTCGCGATTGCAAGAATAAACTGCGCTTGACGGCGTGGGCTTATATTATGAGATGGCATATTTATTTCTTGATTTGATTGCTGCAAATTATCCACTATTTTACCTTCCTAAATTCATTTACAAAAAATTTTCTTAAGCGTGCTTAAAACCTCAATTACCGCATCATTGGCTAATGAATAGTAAATGGTTTGTGCTTCTTTTCGAGTTTTAACTAACTGCTCTGCTCTAAGCACCGCCAGATGTTGCGAGAATGCTGACTGGCTAAGTAACGATCGACGAGAGAGCTCTCCAGCAGTAATTTCACCAGTAGTTAAATGACATAAAATTAACAGCCGATCTTTATGTGCCATGCGTTTTAAAAGAGCTACCGCTAACCCTGCGTTTTCCTGAAGCTCTTGTAATTCATTAATATTCATAATTAACACCAGATTAAAAATAACTTGATTCCGCTATTTTAGTTTTAGCTAAACTAACTTGTCAAGTTTTGTTTAGCCTTATTCTCTTTTATAACAATTGCTAATGAGCATAAACCATGATAATTTAAGTGGTATTTGCAACAATTATTCGGATAATTTAACCACAGAGAGAAATAACCTCTAGTTTTAGCTCTATGTCACATAAATCATTTATTATTAAATTAATTAGCTGAGCTTATTGCATAACCTTTATAAAGCGTTATAAATTAATAGATGATTTATCTATTGCTGTTTCAATACAAACCTAATATAATACCGTAAATACCCGATTTAACTTGTAAGCTAATTTGAGTAATTTGTTTAAAATCATTATGTTAGCTACATTAATATTACATAGGAGTTATATTATGACAACAAAATCACCAGTTCGCGTAGCAGTTACAGGTGCTGCTGGACAAATTAGTTATAGTCTACTATTTCGTATTGCAAGCGGCGATATGTTAGGTAAAGATCAGCCAGTTATTTTGCAACTTTTAGAAATTGAGCCAGCAATGGGAGCGCTTAAAGGTGTGATGATGGAGTTAGATGATTGTGCATTCCCCTTAGTTCAAAAAACAACAGCCAGCAGCGATCCTATGGTTGCCTTTAAAGATGCTGATTATGCACTATTAGTTGGTTCTCGCCCACGCACCAAAGGAATGGAAAGAAAAGATTTACTTGAAGTAAATGGCACAATCTTCATTGGTCAAGGTAAGGCTCTTGCTGCTGTAGCTAAAAAAGATGTAAAGGTTTTAGTTGTTGGTAATCCTGCAAACACTAACGCACTAATTTTATCAAAAAATGCACATGGCTTAGATCCACGTAATATAACCTCAATGATGCGCTTAGATCATAATCGTGCGATGAGTCAACTAGCCGCAAAAGTTGGTAGTCATTCAACAAAAGTAAAAGATATTGTCGCATGGGGCAATCACTCTTCAACACAATATCCAGATATTTTCAATGCAACAGTTGATGGTAAAAAAGCTAGTGAATTAGTTGATGAAAACTGGCTAGTAACTGACTTTATCCCAACCGTACAAAAACGTGGCGCGGCAATTATTGAAGCACGTGGACTATCTTCCGCGGCATCAGCAGCCAATGCCGCAATCGATCATATGCGTAGTTGGGTATTTGGAACTGAGCCAGGTGAAATCGTAACTATGGGTGTTCCATCTGATGGTAGCTACGGTATTCCTGAAGGGGTTATGTTTGGTTATCCATGTACGTGTAAAGACGGAAAATATACTGTAGTTAAAAACTATAAAATTAGCGAATTCAGCCGTAAGTATATTGATATTACTTATCGAGAACTATGTGAAGAACGTGCTGCAATTGAACATTTATTGGTTTAAAATCCACTCTTTTATCTAATTAGTCTAATTTAGTTTTTATTGCTAAATTAGACTAATTAATATCTTGATATACTCATACTGATTCAAAACACTAGTAGGCGACAAAGCTTACAACTAGTAAGTGAAAAGCTTGACGACAATCCGGTACAATGAATCAGTTTAGGTATAATAGTCGAAGTTAATAGATAATGTGTTTTAAATCAAAAGGTATTTATGCAATGGTTTTTACGCTGGGTTAATTTTCCACGCTTCGTTTTAATAGTTGGCGGAATAAGTCTAATCTTCTATGTCTTCTCATTTTTATTTCCGATAACTGACAATGCATTTGTAGTCGCCAATATTCGACCAGTAGCCGCTGATGTATCTGGTTATGTAACACATATAAATGTTGTCAACGGTCAAAAGGTGAAAAAAGGCGAACCATTATTTACAGTTTTTCAAAAACCATACCAGCTTACTTATGATGCAGCGGTTGCTGATGTCAAAATTGCAACTCAAGAATATAAATCGTTACAAGATACATTGGCACAAGATCAAGCGACACGCGATGCACTTATTCAAACACATAAGAAGCTAGTTAATGACTATGAGGGTTACAGTAATGCTTACAAAGCCAATGCCGTGTCGCGTTTGGAAATGGATAATTTAAACTACGATAGTAAAGTTGCCTACAATAACATCATCGCCATACAACATAAAATTCAAGCCGATACGAACAACCTACAAGTACAACTAAATAAGATTAAGATGCTAGAAATTAAAGCTAAGTATGCTAAAGTTAATTTGGATGAAACAGTAGTTCGTGCTGCCGCAGATGGTATTGTTCAAAATATGTATTTGTCACTATATGTACCGGTTAAAATCCATGATCCATTATTTTCCTTCGTCGATACCAGTGAAACATTTATTCAGGCTAACTTTACTGAAACAGACTTGCGCTTGATTAGAAATGGTGATCATGTATTAGTTTTCCCAAGAATGTATTTAGGACAAAAAATGTTTCACGGAGTAGTAATATCTACAAATTGGGCAGTTGGACGCCAAGAAACTCAGGCAAGTTCGCAATTACAAAAAGTAGCCCGAGAAAATGAATGGGTGCTCTTACCACAGCGATTCCCAGTACAAATTAAGATTTTGGATCTAGACTCTAAATTTCCGCTAAATGTTGGTGCAAGTACCTATGTGTATATATCAAGAAACTAGATGCCACATAAATTAAAACCACCAAATCTTTCAACTCGCAACTTAATTAGCAATTATGACTTATATGGTAATGGTCGTTTATCAGTTTACGTTTCGTTATATGTTTATACTATTCTTTGCGCTGGAAATATTTTTAATATAAACTTTAATGAGGTTCAGGCATTTTTCTTTGCTGTTCCACCAATTTCGGCAATAGGTGTGGCACATGCAAATAATATTAGCTCGTTTAAACAAAGAGATGGTACCTATATCGCATTTTTAGTATTTTTAAGTATTGGCGTTTTTGGTTTTACTTTAACTGAATATAGCAAATATGTAATATTGCTTTTCTCTTTTTTCTTATATTTATCCCTAATGATAGTTACCTCGTATCCCGAATTTGCCTCATATCGCGCGTTGATACCACCAGTGTTTGTGATTAGCTTCCTAACTATCCTCTTAGGTGGCGTTGGGCAGTTTTATATAGCGGTAGATCGAGTAATCACAATTAGTGTCGCAGGAGTAATTGGCTATTTTGCCATGTGTATAATACCCGCAACTTATTATCAGCGGATTTGGTATCACTCAAGCGGTGTAGTTTTATCAAGAATAACCCAACAATTAAAACTAATAGCGCTAGAACAATCTAACACCATAACATTTCACGGTGAATGCGTTAACCGCATGAATAGTAGCCTTGGCTTTACTATTAAATCAAAAAATAAGATGATATTTAAAGAGTGCTCAAGTAAAATTCAGCAATTTTATTTCGCTATTGCCTATTTATATAATAGTAACAATGTACAAACCAATGATAATTACATCGTTGCCCTACACGCAACACTTACCGAGTTACAGCCCTATTTTAAGCAACACCAGATTATACCCACCCAATTCATAAGCCAAATCTCTCAGCATCTGGAAAAAATCAAGCATAACGATATCGAAACTTTATGGAAATTATTAGGTTTAATTATTGATGATTGGAATATACTATGTCAATACAATCATTAAAATTTCAAAGAATTGTCCATAATGCATTAATTTTCACTATCAGCTTATTTATTAGCTTTTATAGCCACATTCCTTTTGCTTTCTGGGTATCGGCAACAGTGCTAGCCATTATGCTACCGCTGGAAAGCACGCTGATCCAAGAGCGTATCAAATTCGTATTTATCGGTACAATTCAAGGGTTAACTTTATTTATTCCGTTGTGGTTATTAATGGATATTA
Source organism: uncultured Neisseria sp. (assembly GCA_964611845.1). Lineage (GTDB taxonomy): Bacteria > Pseudomonadota > Gammaproteobacteria > Burkholderiales > UBA11063 > Aquella. Next base: position 73,939 of record CAZTBH010000006.1, on the reverse strand, counting down.
ATAGCAATTTAATCTTTATAATTATCCCATTTACGCTTGCCGCAATGAATTTTTTTCTAATTCATAACTTCACCCGAAATATTGCATTTTTAAATATAAATTTAGGAATCTTTCTCGAATATATTCAATTCGGCAGTTACCATTTCTCGTTCTTTCTGGTTGCTAGAATAATGACTATCATCATTGGCGTTTTATTAGTTTGGTTTGGTGAGGTATTATTTACACGGCGAAAAAATTATGGATATTATGAATTTATAGCCTCAATCAGTCAATTAGCTACAACACTTAAACATATTCAAAATTACTTTAGTCAAATTAAATTAGGACAGCAAACTATTGAGCATCAACTTACTGTGACACAGAATCTAGTTCAAATTAATGCTATTACAGATAAAGTAGAAAATAATTATAAAAGTATTTTACTTGAAAAAAATGTGGAACGAATTGAATCACTAAGCAACCATTATTTACCAATTCCCAATCTGCTAAAAGAATATAAACTAGCATTATTAGGTATAGGTTATACCATTAGTGATAATTACCACTCATTATCCAGCACAAATTTTGAACAAATACGTTCTAGATTAAATGAAATTAATCATCTAATTATAGAGCATATAAATCCGTTACTTGAAGAAAAAAACTTATGAAAAATATTATCCTAGTTATCATTACTAGTCTAATTAGCAGCTGTAGTTTAATTAGCGCAAAAACCGATATGCCACCGCCAGTAATTACCAATAAATGGGCGTCTTCCAGCCCCGGAATTATGGTTAAAAATGTAAATTATGCAGTTGAATCACAGAATTTGACTTGGTGGTGGACTAAATATAATGATAAAACCTTAGACAAACTAATGGAATCAGCTTTTGCCAATAATAACCAGCTACAAATTGCTGCTGCAAATACGGATTATGCAAATGCACAACTAAAAAGTGTTGAGTTTGCGTGGATTCCTAACCTATCGTTTCTAACTGGATACTCATCTTTTCCAGCGATGGGAAGTTTAGGCTATTTTTATGGTGGAATGGCAAGCTATTCTTTAAATGTATTTCAGCAAATTAAAGCCCAGGAACAAGCCAAATATATAGTCCAAGCGACTGAGTATCAACAAAAAAGCGTGCAACTTGGTGTAATCGGTCAAGTTGCAGTTAGTTATTTTAGTTTACTTGCTTATCAAGAGCAGTTAGAAATTTATGAGAAATTAACGCGCGACCTTGTGGAAATTCTAAAACTAAATAATCAACGCTTTAAAACAGGCGTTAGTTCACAGAGAGAACCCTATATTGCGGCTTCAGAAATTGCGCAAATTAAAGCAAAGACTCAAATAATTAAACATAATATTGTTCTTACCCAAAATGCACTTAAATACTTAACCAATCAAAATCCAGGAGCTATAGCGCTTAGCAAAAAATTTAGTAACATCGATTCTGATTTAATTGTGGTTAGTGAATTACCGCTTACCGCACTAAATAATCGCCCTGATATTCAAGAGGCAACCTCTAAGCTCAATGCAGCAAATGCTGGAATCGGCGTCGCACAATCAGAGCTATTGCCAACAGTTAGTTTTGCTAATTTTTACCGCGGTGCTGCGCCAAATTTTGGTAATAGTTTCCAGTCAAATGATCTAAATCAGCTGGTACTGGCAGTTCCAGTTATTAATGCTCAAGCTCTTGCAGATATTGCTGCCAGAAATGCTGTCTATAAACAAGTCTACTACCAATATATGCAATCAGTGGTCGCTGCCCTACGTGACATAGATAATGATATATCCGAACATGCACAATATACAGTTCAATTAAGCGATAATTTGCGTGCGTTAGATGATATTGACAAAACCTGTGGCTTAGATAAGGCTCGCTTCGATAGCGGAGTTAACAGCTATCTTGAATATATAAACTGCGTAACTAAATATGACTATTATCGTCTAACAATAGTCCAACTAAAATTAGGAAAAATAATGGCTATGGTTAAACTTTACCAAGACTTAGCTATCACCAAAAATTAGAGACTACGGGAGGAAGATTTAGAGAATATATTTACTCTTGCATAATCTTCCAACCATAAAAATAAGCGTTCACTGTATTTCGACCACAATCTATGATTATCACTCAACTCTATGTACAACAAACATCATTTCTGCATATATTTTATGCACAATAAATCACGCAAACACCTTCATAATACACTGTTATTAAATTATATTTATAAATTTCTGCAAGTTGATTTTATTTAATTAATCTATTATAAAGGAACACATATAATAGCGGCTGATTTATTTTCAAATGGAGTTAATCTTGACACAAATATCTACACCTATAAAACAAATATTATCAGCGGCAATCTTAGCCATAATTAGTAATTCATATGCTGATGAATTAAATCAAACAACCGCACCATCACCAACAGAAACAAATGTCTCACTGAGTGAATCTGATATTAAGATGCTCAAAAAAATTGCCGAAAAAGAAAAACTAGCGGCTTACTCTGGTGATGTTGGTACTGCACCAAAAGATAAAACCGTCTCCGCTACAGGCGCAGCCATTGAAGAAACTCCTAGCGGACCGCAGCTATTTCTTTTCTGGACTCAGACTCTGGCAAATGGATTCTATTATGAAGGACGTCTCTATGGTAAGTACAATATGCGTACGCAAAATCCAGCTTTCCCTGATGTACCACCCTCTGCAGAAAATAATCCTCAAGGTTTTAAAGGTGTTATTAAACTTGGGTATAATTTCCACCTTACATCAATCTATGACATTACCCCATATCTACGCCTTGAGGCTGGGCACGATATGAGTCTGGTTTATGCTGATACTAACGGAGATTATATACATTCTAATAATTATGCAATTTTACCTGGCTTCAAACAAACATTTAAGGTAACACCAATCTTTGCACCATATATTGATATTTATGGTGGAGTATCGCAGGTTAGTTTAACTGGAAATATGACACAGGGTGCTGCGGCTAACCAAGTACAAACCGCATCAGTTCAACAACTACAACTTACTACTGAAATGGGAACTTCAATAAAAATATCTGAACATCAGGCAATAATTCCATATATTCAATTTGTCTATACGGCTAATAATCCTGATGCAACAGCAGCTGCATCGTATAATAATGGTGGCTTTAATATTAGCTCACTAACTTCCAGCCAACAGGTATATGCGATTAAGTATAGCTACTCATGGTAGTATTCATAATAAAAAACAAAGACAGAATTCAAAGGTAATGAGTATATGTTAAAATCTGTAATCATTTTTTACTAGATAAGCCAATATGTCAAACCTAAACTTAACTCAACAACCACCGCTAAGTCTATATATTCATATGCCATGGTGTATTAAAAAATGTCCATACTGCGACTTCAACTCACATGGACTCAAAGGTACGCTACCGGAACAAGAATATATTGATAGTTTAATTATGGATTTAGAACAAGCCTTACCTCTTATTTGGGGGCGCTCTATTCAAACAATCTTCATTGGTGGTGGCACGCCTAGCCTCTTTAGCGGCGAAGCGATTGATCGCTTAATTAGTAGTATCCGCAGTCGGATAAAAATTTCGCCTTATGCAGAAATAACTCTGGAAGCTAATCCTGGCACAGTTGAAAAGCATTTTATTGCTGAGTATGCTGCAGCTGGAGTTAACCGAATTTCCCTCGGTATCCAATCTTTTAATGATCAACATTTAAAAGTACTAGGACGTATTCATAGCGCAAATGAAGCACGGCAGGCAATAGAAACGGTTGCAGATAATTTTGCTAATTTTAACCTAGATATAATCTACGGTTTACCTAAGCAGAGCACTGAAGAAGCAATAAATGATATTCAACAAGCAATTAATGCTAAACCAACCCATATTTCAGCATATAATCTAACTATCGAACCCAATACTCATTTTGCCAAATTTGTACCGGAGCATTTGCCGGAAGATGATCTTTGTTATCAGATGCAAGATGCAATTATTAGTACACTGGCTAACAATGGCTATCAGCGCTATGAGATTTCAGCATTTGCCAGAAATAACTTACAATCCCAACATAATCGCAATTATTGGGAATTTGGTGATTACCTAGGAATCGGCGCTGGAGCACATTCAAAGCTTAGCTTCCATGATAAAATGATTCGGCAAATGCGGCATAAACATCCAAGCCAATATATGGAACGAGTGAAAATACAGAAACATATTGATGAAGATCGTATGGTTACGATCCAAGAGTTGTCATTTGAATTTATGATGAATGCACTGCGTTTATGCGACGGATTTAACAATAAATTATATACACAAACTACTGGGCAGAGTTTTAGTTCAATTCTGCCACAGCTGCTAGTGGCACAAGAGCAAGGCTTTATTGAACTAGGTCACAATAGGATAACGCCAACAAGCAAAGGACGCGATTTTTTAAATAATTTGCTAGAATTATTTCTGTAAATTTGTTGCGGTGCAATATAACCATATTTCAAATAAGTCTATATGCTAAAATTATGCCTTGAAGATATACTCTTTGTCTTTGAATCATCTGCTTTGTCGGATTTCGAAAAAGATTCCTTATGTAGTTCTAACTACACAGCGTCGTCTTTTTTTATTAATCCTTCGCGCCCAAGAATCAAATACTTCGAGTATGGTAATAATGAAGGGAAAAATAATGAGTTGTAATTTAGTAATTCTACCTACCGAACAAGGCGTTGGAAGTTCAACAATAAGACTGGGTATTGCTCATGCTTTAGAGCAACATGGTTATTCGACAACTAACTTTCATCCATTTAAAGATGCAGGCATTTCACCTGCTCAGTTGCAAAACTATTTCCTTGAAGACCGCCGTCAAGATTTACTAGAAGACATCATGAAGGCTTTTGAAAGCTATCAGGCAAAGGCAGATTTTGTGCTAATTGAGGGTATCTATACTCAGTTAAATCAAAACAGCGAGCTTGCATGGTTTACAAATTACGTTGATTGGTTCAATAGTTCACTTACTCGCGCATTAATGGGATATGTTATTCTAGTCACTCGCCCAACTAGCAACCAAATTGAACAACTTGAAGAGAAAATTAATTTAGTTTTAAATGAAATTAGTCCAGAATTCGTCCTAGGAGTAATTGTAACCAAGCTAAATGCGCCAATTGCTGATAATGGTGAAATTAAATATAGCCTGCTTGATGAAATGGAAACTTCACATTTATCAATAACACATGATCAAATTGCAAACTTGGCACTATTTACAAATAATAAGATTGAGTTATTGGGCACTAATAAGTGGAGTAATGATCTCTCTCAACCACGAATTAAAGATATAATGCAGGCACTGAATATTCGTGAATTAGTTGAAGGAATGGAAACTAATCGACGAGTTAGAAGAATTACAGTATGCTCGCGAAGCACAAATAACCTAATCGAAGACTTACAGCCTGGTACTTTGTTGATTACTGCAGTAGATCGAGCAGATGTTATAGTTGCAGCAACGTTAGCTGAGGCTAAAGGGATAAAATTAGCAGGCTTACTCTTGATGGCTAATTACAATGTGCCTCAAGAAACTGTTTGGTTTTGCTATGGTAACGCCAATAACTATTTACCTATTTATGCAAATCAAGACGGGCGGAGAACTACAGGTATTATAATGGCGATTAAAGATCTAGAGCTTAATCAGGTTCCACAAGACGATCATGAACGCCTAGACCTGATTAAACAAAATATGTCTGAATCAATTGATATTAGTATGATTGAAAGCAAACTAAACCATCAGGTAACCAAAAAAATGTCACCAGCGGCATTCCGCTATATGTTAATTAAAAAAGCTCAGGTCGCCTACAAACGTATCGTATTGCCAGAAGGCGAAGAACCACGTACTTTAAAAGCAGCGATTCATTGTCAGGAAAAAGGAATTGCGGATTGTATATTGCTCGGAAATTTTGAAAAAATTCACCAAATCGCGAAAGATAATTTGCTGACTATCCCTGATGATTTAAAAATCATAGATCCACTTGATGCGGCTCCCGCTTACGTAAATCAGTTAGTGGAATTACGTAAAGCCAAAGGAATGACACCTGAAGCAGCCTTGGATATTTTAACGCATGATATCAATTATCTAGGTACCATGATGATTTACAACGGTGAAGTAGATGGATTGGTATCTGGCGCAGAAAATACTACGGCAGCAACCGTACGCCCTGCCCTGCAAGTAATAAAAACTAAGCCAGATAGTTCTTTGGTCTCTTCGGTATTCTTTATGTGCCTTGAAGATCAGGTATTAGTGTATGGTGATTGTGCGATTAATCCCGATCCTAATGCAGAACAACTCGCTGATATCGCGATCCAAAGTGCGGATACTGCAGCACAGTTCAATATTGAACCACGCGTTGCTATGATTAGTTACTCAACTGGAACTTCGGGAACTGGTGCTGAAGTTGAAAAAGTTAAAGCGGCTACTGAGTTAGTGCGTCAAAAACGACCAGATATTCTAATCGATGGACCACTACAGTATGATGCAGCGATGATTAAAGATGTTGCTGAGAAAAAAGCCCCTAATAGCCCAGTAGCAGGTAAGGCAACAGTATGTATTTTCCCAGACTTAAATACGGGTAATACGACTTATAAAGCGGTTCAACGAAGTGCCAACGTGTTGAGTATTGGTCCGTTATTGCAGGGTTTAAATAAACCAGTAAATGATTTATCACGCGGTGCAACCGTAGATGATATCATCTACACTATCGCAATAACTGCGGTACAAAGTTAAAGAGAGAGTTTTCATGCTTGTGCTAACAATTTATCAAAGCTATCACAAAATAAGCTATAAAATTTTTAAGCTTTTCAACAAAAAGCATAGCTTGCAGCGCCGGGGTAAAATAAGTTGGAATGATACCAACACGGGCAGTTGGATAATTTATAATGCACAAAATAAACAGCTCCAGAATCAGCCGTTCAAACTTCCTGTACGAAATGATGGGGCTGTGGATTATTCAAAAATAGTCACTGATGATAATTTTAGTGATTATAACTTTGATTTTATTGTTCATAAAATTGCATGTGGTGGTAGTGAGTTTAATGATATAACTTTATTAAACTCAATTGTAATTGAGCAGCTACAACAATATAACGTTCTGGCACCTAATGAACAAGAAGCTGATTTGGCCTTAGCATCAGCTTATTTAACTAATTATGCACATGCCAAACATTATGCCTGCTTTGACACTTCTTTCCATCAATACATTGCACCCAAACATCGCATGATATCTCTAGCTGCTAAATATTTGGCGCAAGGCATTCAAAATTACGGTAATTTAGGTTTGGTCTTTGGCGGAATCAGTGCAAAATTTGGTGATATCAGTGATAAAAAAACGGCAAAAGGACGCTGGATAATTGCTTATTTACAGGATAATCTCAATGTTTGTTGCGCAATTAAAAATGGTAAAAGCTCTTACTGCACCTCCAGCGCTCTACACAGCGAACTTCCCTCCATTTATACTGCAGGATATGGGGATTTAAAATTAAGCACTCTGATTAACGATAGCTCCGTAAGCGATGCCAATTTACTGACTATTAGCGGGCATAAAGTAGCGTCGCTTGAAGAAATAATTAATTCAACCTCGGAAGATACACAATTAGGTTTAGACTACTATACTAACCAAATAAGCGAAAGCATTACTAAATTAGTAGGCATTAACCAAGGTGTTGATGGAATTGTGTTTACGGGTAAACTTGGACAAAATAATTCTAAATTACGCCAGCTTATCTGCCATAAATTAGAATGGCTGGGAGTCAGCATCAGTAATAAAGCTAATTTAGAAAATCAATGCAAGCTGCATAAAAAAAGTAGTAAAATCGGAGTTTTCACCATGTTAGCAGAGCCGGAGTCGGCGATGCTGCAGCAACTAGCTAAACGGATTGATTAAATATGAATTTACTTGCCATTGATACTGCCAATGAATATTTATCCTTGGGTGTGTCCAATTCAAAACAGGAATTCTTCTATTGCGAGAAGATTGGTAACCGCCAATCGGAACACATTATACCCCAGATCAAGCAAATTTTAGACGATGCGCAATTAGAACTAAAAGATATTGAATTAATCGCATATAATCAAGGACCAGGTTCATTTACTGGACTACGGATTGGGTTAAGCGTTGCTTTAGCCTTAGCATACTCAATTCAGTGCCCATTATTGCCGGTGCCAATGTTTACATTATATAGTTCCACGGCAACACAACATAAGCCTAACTTAATCGTGACCTTAGATGCACGCCTCGGACAAATCTATGTGGCAGCATTTAACCAAGCTAGCTTAGCATATTTGATTGAACCACAGTTGGTTAACCCAGAAGACTTAACCTTGCTAATTAGCCAAAATGTAAGTCTTACTCCAGAAAACAGCATTATTACTGGTAGAGGAATGATTGCGTATAAAAATAAAATATCTCATGAACTTTATGAAGATTATGAATATTTTGAACAGAATTATCCAAGCACTCAGCAAATGCTAACCGCTGCCAAATCTGGAATTTTAAACCCCTGCTCAGTTTTTGATGCAGATCTACTTTACGTACGCAATAAGGTTGCAATGAATATAGACGAACAACAGTTAAATAAAGCCAATAAACAAAATGCAGCAACTTCGCGAAGTTAAACTACACGAATTAAACGAGCTGGCAGCAATGGATGCCAGAACCAATGCTACTCCGTGGTCATTATTTAGTTACCAACAATCTGCAGAAGACCCCACTCATAATATTTTAGGTCTTTTTGTCGATGACATTCTATGTGGAGCTTGCGTCTATAGTCAGGTACTAGATCAGGCAGAGATATTACAATTATGCGTTCGTTACGAAAGTCAACGCAATGGTTATGGTTATTTACTTTTAGACGGCGTATGTACTGAACTAAAAAAATATGCAGCAAGCCAAATATTTTTAGAAGTAATGGTTGGCAATAATCCAGCAATTAATTTATATCAAAAACTAGGTTTTAATGTAATTAATACTCGTAAAAATTACTACAACGTTAATGGTAAATACAAAGACGCACTAATCATGGCTCGCGAGCTGGTTTAGTGTTTTTGACCTTTCCACCACTCATTAAACGCATCGCGCAATTTTGCTCCTTCGGGACTTTTGGCAAATAAAAATACCTTATCGCTGCTTGAAAATTTCTCTGAAATATTTGCCTGACACAATAGTGGATTAATCTGATGACGATAATCAACTTCAACATTATCGGTAAACATAACATATGGATGAGCAGTGGTGTTTTGCCTGCCAGCAATTGTTTCTAGTGCAGTGAAATTGCTATTAACCAGTAAAATTGGCGCATGCTTAATGTTCTTAAGCGCAAAATCTTGATTAGTGCCACCGCGATTTTCAACTATTGTTACTTCTTCATTATCAATCGCTGCAAAACTATTAAAACGCTTACTATCACTACATTTTATCATCGGAACTTTATGCGTTTCACTTACTGCGTTAGAGATATTAAAAGATGCACTGCGCTCTGGATTGGCAGAAACTCCTCCCACGGCAACCATAAACTTCCTATTGCTCAAATCATTGCCAAGCATCGGCCAACTTGTGGCAACATATTTGATAGTCATATTTTGTGACTTGGCAAAATCCTGGATAATCTTGATATCGCTCCCTGTATAATTAGAACCGACTTTGTAAGTTAGCGGCGGATAGTCACCAGTTGTACCAACCAATAATGTTTCACCAGCATTAGCTGCTGCCATACCGACAAAAGTACTGCTTAACAAAATTACTAATTGATAAGAAAATTTAGTTAACATTCGCATAGCTTTCTAATTTAAAATAATCATCATCAATAAAGCTGCTGCAAATGAATCACAGCAGCAAATCTCAGCATTAGTCACACAAAAATATAAATATACGTACAACCAAAACTGACACTTACAAGAAATTAGCACAAACTAGCTAATAATTCAGCCTTATCAGTTTTTTCCCAGCTAAATTCAGCATTTTCACGACCAAAATGCCCATACGCAGCAGTCTTACGATAGATCGGACGCAATAAGTCTAATTCATGAATGATCCCTTTCGGACGAAGATCAAAATTATTTAAAACTAACTGTTCAATTTTACGATCATCAATTTTACCGCTACCAAAAGTATCAATATTAATCCCTACGGGTTTAGCGATTCCAATCGCATAAGCAATTTGTACCTGGCATTCGCGGGCTAAACCTGAAGCTACGATATTTTTAGCTACGTAGCGCGCAGCATAGGCTGCAGAACGATCGACTTTAGATGGATCTTTACCAGAGAATGCACCGCCACCATGAGGTGCTGCACCACCGTAAGTATCAACAATAATCTTACGACCAGTCAAGCCGCAATCCCCCATCGGTCCACCAATGATAAATTGTCCGGTTGGATTTATAAAATATTTGGTATCTTTGGTCAGCATATGGCTGGGTAAAGTAGGCTTGATAATTTCTTCAATCACAGCTTCTTCAATTTGTTTATGAGTCAAATCAGGATCATGCTGAGTCGACAATACCACTGTATCAAAGGATAAAGCTTTACCTGTTGCACTATCATAACGAACAGTTAATTGCGCTTTAGCATCCGGACGAAGCCATGCTAATTGACCAGACTTACGAACCTGCGCCTGAGTTTCCATCAAGCGATGTGAATAATAAATTGGCAGAGGCATCAAGGTTGGTGTTTCATCACAAGCATAGCCAAACATTAAGCCCTGATCACCTGCGCCCATGTCTAAATCAAGCCCTTGGCCTTCATTAACGCCTTGAGCAATATCAGGCGACTGTTCATCATAATTAACTAAAATAGCGCAACTATCCGCGGCAAAACCATATTCATTTTTTGTGTAACCGATTTCACGGATAGTATCGCGGACTATTTTTTGATAATTAACATGTGCCGAAGTAGTTATCTCGCCTGCCAACACAACCAAGCCAGTGTTTACCAAAGTCTCGGCGGCTACACGAGCATATTTGTCCTCGGCAAAAACCGCGTCTAAAATAGCATCAGAAATTTGATCAGCTACTTTATCTGGGTGACCTTCAGATACTGATTCGGAAGTAAAAAGAAATTGTGACATAATACATTTATCCTTGTAAAACCTGAATGTAAATTAGGCTCACAAGCTAAGAGGATGGAATAATGACATGTATAGTAAATATGTATCTCTCCCTTTAGCCGTAAAGCATAAACCAAAATCGCGCAAGCTGGAGAATTCAAATCCGATTTTGACTGGCATTATTCTAACATAAGTCGTTTAAAATACGCGAGTTTATTCGCTTTGATTTTGTGGTAAATAAACGTGCTGAAAATCACGGACATACATGATTTGTGCACAAAATAATAAATTTAAGACCGCAATGTAGAGCCATAATAAAAAAAGAGGAATAATTACCAACGAACCATAAATCAAATCATAACTTTGAAAGAAATGAGTCGCGTAAAAAACAAAAATGGTTTTGCTTAAGCTAAATAAAATACTTGCAGCCATACCAGTAATTAATACCGATGAATATCTGGCATGCTGACCTGGTATAAAATAATAGACACCACAAAATAACGTACTACTTAAAATAAAATTAAGACCAATAATTACATATTGCTCAAAATCAGTCAAATAGCTGACGTTTAATAAAAATACTCGCAGATATACTTCAGCATAAACGATCAATGCGCCAAGAAGAATAAATACTGTGTACAAGCCCAAAGAAAAAATAAACTTGCGCGGACGCAGGATGTGTAACATTTTATTTAAGTGCGTTTCAACGCTCATGATTAGATTATATGCGGTAATCACCAAGAAAACAAAGCCAAACCAAGGTAAATGTGTAGTATGGCGTAAAAAAACCTTGAATTGCTTGTAAAGTACACCGCCAGTCTGGGGCAAAAAATGGACAAAAACATAGTTCACACTGGAATTAATAATCTTGTTTGAAATTGGCGACCAATAGCTAATGCTGGCAATCGCCAATGCAAATGGAATAAACGACAATAAAAATGAAAAAGATAAGCTATTCACCGCCATAAATCCTTCTGAACGATAAAAATTTACAATCATCTTCACTACGAAATCAATATTGTTTTGAATGGGTACTGGAAAAAATAGTTTAACTGAATGTAATACCCTACCAACCTTACTTCTTGATAAACTCATTTTAAATCTCGAATACGTGCAGCAGGATTAGTTCTCATTACATAAATTATTTGCGCGCCTAATAGTAAAATTAGTACAGACATATAGAGCCAAAGTAGAAATATTGGCAGCATCGCAAGTGATCCGTAAAGCAACTCATAATCTTGCTGAAGATAGTGCATTGAAAAATTTAACCCAGATTGTAGAATTATAAATGCAAGACTAGCAAAACTTCCAGCAATTACAGCATGTGACAGTTTAACTTTAACACTTGGAATAAATTTATATAAAGAGATAAATGATGCAATTGTAACAATATGAGCAGAAACCGTTCCAATATGTTGGTATAATATACCATGAGCTACATGAACTTGAACAAACTCAGTAAAATAAGCCATTATAAAAATAAAGATAGTACCACCTACAAAAAAGCCACTAAAAATAAAAAAAGATTGCCACAATCGGCGCTGGCGTTTTAAATGCCACATTGAATGAATGTGTTGCTCGACTGAGAACATCATTCCATAAGAAGTAATAAATAAAGAAATAAATCCAAGCATAGACAAGCGTTTGGTCTGATTAAAAGAGAATGTAAATAAATCATAAACTTGATGACCTAATTGCGGAATATACTGACTAAAAAAATAATATTCAACATTTTGAATCAGGCGCTCAGATACTGGTAGCCAAGTACTTAGACTAGCAATCGAAATTGAGAATGGAATAAAGGCTAATAAAAATGTATACGAAAGACTACTACAGCTACTTAACCCATTGGATTTACTGAAATTATCCCATAGTTTATAATTAAAATTAATAATTTTAAGATATTTTTTAGGTATCTTTCGTATAATCCTAAGTATCATCAAATCTATACCTTAACATACTCATCATGCTCACAATTCTAGCCATTGTCGTATTACTAAAAAAGGTTCGTATGCGCTTGTGTACACCACAGTAACATGCGTGTTCACCTTTTTTACCACACTCCTTACTATAGCCGTGATTACTAGAGTTATATATAAAAGCTCGGCTTATAGGCGTTCAAAACATATTTCGATATTCTATTCCAGTTACATATTCCTCATAAAATAATCTCACTAACAAGCTATAACCAACATGCACCATTCATTTTAATCTCTGTCCACATTTCGTTTACCAAAATTCTAGTTTTAGGTGGATAAGCCTTAAAAACATACATTTTATTCATGTTCTTAGGATAGATCCAATCTAAATTACGCACCGCAGGGTCTAGTTTTGCCACTGCACTATCATTCGGGACGCTTGAGCCTGTTAATGCGGATAACTCATAGGCACTCTGTGGGCTCAATGCCATGTTAATAAATGCATAAGCTAATTTATCATCTTTATTAAACACAGGGATAACCATATTATCTAGCTCATACATATTGCCTTCTTTTTGCAGCATTGCATCTATATTAACCTTAGCATGCGAAGCTTTGGCATCTTGTATGGTCTTAAAAATATCAATCGAATAACTCATTGAAACCCAAACATCACCACGCAATAGACCACGATAGTAGCTATCGCTATCAAATTTAGCCCAATAAGGAGCTGCACGATCTATAACAGCACGAGCAGCTAGCAAATCAGACTCTTTTTCTGAGTTAGGATCTTTGCCCAAATATAATAATGCAGCAGCAATTACATTTCGCGAAGAATCAAAAACCGTTACTCGTCCTTTAAGTTTATTCAAATATTTAGGATCAAAAATCACCGCCCAAGTATTAGGAACTATACCTAATTGGCGCAATTTATCCTTGTTATACGCTAAAAAGACTGGAGTATAAGCATAAGGAACTGAATATTTATTACCTGGATCATAAGCTTGGTTAAGAAACTGTTTATTAATATATTTTAAGTTAGGCAATTTGCTTTTATCCAATGGCTTGATTTTACCCATCAAGGCTAGCTCTTCAACTGCATAACTAGTTGCAACAATGGTATTATAACCATTAGCCCCAGCAACAATCTTTGCCAGCATTTCTTCATTATCATTAAAGAAATTTTGCACCAAGGTACAATTATTCTGCTCATCAAAGCGTTTTACCGTGCTATCCGCAATATAATTAGAACCAATATATAGATTAAATTCGTTTGCGGCAGTTGCTATTTGATAACTGAGTAAACAAGCCAGTAGATATAAAAATTTCCTCATATTTTCTGCCTATTTAAAAAGTTGTGGCGAAATCTTAGTCGCAATCGAAGTTAGGATTAGAGTACAAATAATAATCACCGTTGAAGCAGCATTTACCTCAGGAGTAACACCCATTTTCAGCATTGAATAAATTGCTAATGGTAAAGTAGAAGAGCCAACCCCAGCAGTAAAAAAGGTAATTACAAAATCATCTAAGGATAAAGTGAACGCCATTAACCATCCCGCAATAATTCCCGGTAAAATAGTTGGAATTAAAACAGAGAAAAATGCACGTACTGGCGAAGCGCCCAAATCACGAGCAGCATCTATCAAACTATCATCCATCCCATGCATACGGGTTTTTACCGCAATGGTAACAAAAGATAGACAAAACGCGATATGAGCCAAAGTAATTGAAATCATTCCCAAGCTAAAATTAATTAGTAAGAAAAAAAGCAATAGTGATACGCCAACCAATAATTCAGGTGCAGCCACAGGAATCATAACTAAGGTTGAAAGCAACGGAACCTTATGCTTATGTAACGCTACTCCAGCGAGTGTACCCAAGATAACCGATACAGTGCTGGCAATCAAAGCAATAATCACTGAGTTAATCGCGGCAGAAATTAGCTGTTTATCGGCAAATAATACTTTATACCATTTAAGTGTAAACCCTACCCAACCGACATTTACCCGTGAATCATTAAACGAATATACAATCAAAATCAACAACGGCACGTAAAGAAACAGGTACACGAGCGTTCCGGAAAATATGAGGCTTTTTGATAACTTACTTCCGTGCATATTTAAGCCCTCCACTACGACTAGCCAGAAAACCAACAAACAATGAAATAGCGAGCACCGAGCAAGTCATTACTATTGAAGTAACACTTCCCAATGGCCAGTTCATAGTTTGTAGAAATTGTTGTTTAATCAAATTACCGATCATCATTGAACAATTATTACCGACTAATTCTGGCACCACGAACATTCCAATACAAGGGATAAACACTAATCCGCATCCAGCCAAAATACCCGGCAAGCTCAATGGAATGGTAACTTGCCAGAATGACTTAGCTTTAGTTGCACCCAAATCGCGGCTAGCTTCCAGTAAGGCTACATCATGCTTCTCTAAATTAGCATAAAGCGGCAATATCATAAACGGTAGATTAATATAAACCAAGCAAATAACCACTGCGGCTGAAGAAAAAAGTAAATCGACAGGCGCAAAGCCCAACCAATGTAAAACCTGATTTACAATATTACTAACCGTTGATTCTGGACCTAAGATAATCATCCACGCATAAATCCGGATCAGGAAATTGCTCCAAAATGGAATAATTACCAAAAGAAGCAAAAAGTCGCGGATCTTTTTATTACTTTTCGCAATCATTAATGCCAACGGATAACCAATAATTAAACAGATAAAAGTTGTAATTACTGAGAAAACCACCGAGCGCAAAAATAGCTTCCAGATAAATCCGCTGGTAAAGGCGTACTTAAAACCATCTAACGTAAGGTTGAGTGTGGTACTACCATTGCTATGATTTAATAATGGCGCAACACCACCATAATCACCCGGTTCACGAAAAGCAATAAAAACCATTAATAGCGTTGGTATTAGAAATAAGCCAATTAAATAAACAACTGGAGGTAATGATAAAACCCATTTTTCACTCAAGCTGCGCTGAACTTTTTGCGTCATCAAGACTACTCCACCAAAAAATTACCGGCAAGCGGGTTAATCGAAATATAAACCTCATCATTATCTTCAAAGAATGGTGCTTGGTGCGGACGATTATTCGATAACATACATTGGATAACTGTACCATTTTCAAGTAAAAACTCGTATAATGTTCCATCACCATAGTAATAATAGCCTTTAACTTTTGCTTTAAAGTTGGCAATTCCATCTTCAGCTCGTGGCTCCCAATTCGCTTTAATCTTCTCAGGGCGAATCGCAAACCAGCCATCAGCATCAGCTTTGAATTTCTTTTCTGGATTAGCAATTGTCAGTTCAAAGCTATCGGCAACTTTAAGTATTACATCTTCGCCATTCACGCCTACACATTTAGCTTTAAGCAGATTACATTTACCGATAAAATCCGCAACATAATACGTTTTGGGATACGAGTAAATTTCACGTGGCGTACCAAGTTGCTCAACAATACCATGATTCATCACTGCAACTCGACTAGAAAGAGCCAAGGCTTCACTTTGATCATGAGTTACATAAACGAAAGTTACACCACTTTTTTCTTGCATTTTAACCAGCTCAACGTGCATATGTTCACGCAACCTGGCATCAAGCGCAGACAGGGGTTCATCTAGCAATAGTAATTTAGGTCGATCTACCAAAGAACGAGCAATCGCAACCCGCTGGCGTTGCCCGCCAGATAATTCATGTGGATAACGCTCAGCAAAGCGCTCTAATTGAACACTGCTGATCTGTTCCTTAACTCGCTCATCAATCTCAGATTTATTCCATTTTGCCATTTTGAGTGGAAATGCAATATTGTCACGCACTGTCATATGCGGAAACAAGGCATAGCTCTGGAATACTGTATGTAATGGACGCTTTTCAGGCGGTAAATTTTTGATGTCTTTGCCATCAAGTAAGATTTGTCCAGAATCAGGTGATTCAAATCCAGCTATCATTCTCAACAAAGTAGTCTTTCCACAGCCCGAAGGTCCCAAAAGGGTAAAAAACTCACCTTGTTCAATACTTAGACTAACCCCATTTACCGCGGTATAATCGGCAAACTGTTTAACTATATTTTTTAATTCCAAAATAGCCATTAAGAGTAACTTTCCTAAAACATACTCATTAGACTTCTTGTATAAGCAATTATTTGGTTCTTAAACTAGGAGTAAATTCTTTTAAGCACGGAATGTACACGAAAAGTACATAAGCACTGGATAAGTATTTACGACGACATATAAGAGCTAAAGAAGCGGCTTATGCAAGAAGTCTATTAAAGTACAATAAGGCTACACCAGGATATAAATTACCTGATTCCACAAGATTTAAATTTGTTTAAGCTGGCTATTTTAACAAAAAAAATTTTCTGATGTGTAGTTTTTACCCTATTCAGAAATTTTTAATTAAATTATTTTTATAAAATATTTTTATCTTATTTCATAACAGTTAATTACATCAATTGCTGCATCGCAGCGAAATACCCTCAAATCTGGTAAATTTAGATAAAAAAACCATGTCTAACTACTAAACTATTCATTCCTGAGAAATATCTATATTCTTTGTCTTTGAATCTTGTATTTTGTCGGATTTGACAAAATACTCCTAATACAGTTCTAGCATTAATTGATAGCCAAATTGCGGGAAATTGACCCAGTAGTTGCCCCGTTCAATCAGCCTGGTAAATTAGTCAATTTTCAAATAAAAAACCTACAATGAAAAAAACAGCGCATGAGATTTTTTACGGCATAAACAAAAAGCTTATTCCCGCTAAGCAGCGGAAAATATTAATTTGTGTATTTCGTACTTGAACTCAGGCTCTATACTAATTATGAAGGACTAAACAGAATGAAACCATTCAAATATAAGAATGTCCGATTAATTGGACATTCTTTGAGAAAATGTTTTTATATAATAATCGCTTATGAAGCCACATTAAAGAGGCAGCAGAAAATATTAATTTGTGCCTTTTGCACCTGGACTCAGGCTTGAGCTTCAAGTATATATATTTAAAGTTGTACAAAATTTAGTTGTTGCGGTAACATTTACTGATCAATATAGTAGACACTGATTCTAAATTAACATCATAACTATAATTCTTTTAGAGGTAGGATAGTATGCCCATTACATTAAACGATTGCAAACAGCTTGATAATAACGATCCATTACGTATTATGAAAGACTATTTTACATTGCCTGAAGGCATAGTTTACCTTGATGGAAACTCGCTTGGAGCAATGCCTAAATCAGCTGCATCAAGAATTGGAACAGCCGTAGAAAAGGAGTGGGGAAATGGATTAATTCGTTCATGGAATGATGCGAGTTGGCATAATTTACCTGAACGCTTAGGAGACAAAATTGCGCGCTTAATTGGTGCTGCATCTGGTGAAGTGGTAGTTACTGATGGTACATCAGTTAATCTATTTAAAGTATTAAGTGCAGCACTAAATATTACTCGTGAAGATTCACCAAAACGTAAAATAATTCTAAGTGAACGCAGCAATTTCCCTACCAATCTTTACATAGCAGAAGGTTTATGCAAACAATTTGGCCTTCAATTAAAGCTAGTAGAACCAGATGAAATTATTAGTTCACTAACGGAAGATATAGCAATAGTTCTAATTACTCAAGTAAACTATCGTTTAGGAATTCTACATAATATGGAAGCAGTGAACGTAAAAGCACACGCGGCTGGAATTATTACCATCTGGGATCTTTGCCATAGTGCCGGTGCAGTTCCAATTGATCTAAATCATGCAAAAGCTGATTTTGCAGTTGGTTGTACTTATAAGTACTTAAATGGCGGACCAGGATCTCCTTCTTTTGTTTGGGTAAATAAAAAACATATTAACCGCGGTTGGCAGCCGCTTTCAGGTTGGTGGGGACATAAGGCGCAATTTGAATTCACTCCCAACTACATTCCTGCCATTGGAATTAAACGCTACCTATGCGGAACACAGCCTATACTAAGCTTGATTGGGTTAGAATGTGGGTTAGATGCAATGCTTGCTAGTGAAAAACTGGGAGGGATTCAGGCATTACGCAAAAAATCCTTAGCCCTAACAGATCTCTTTATCCAATTAATTGAACAGCGCTGCTCAGGATACGGAATTACAATTGCTACACCCATGGAGCACTCACGTCGTGGTTCGCAAATATCTCTAGCACGCAAAGATGGCGCTTATGCTATTGTCCAAGCATTAATAGCTAGAGGTGTTATTGGCGATTTTCGCGCTGGCGATGGAAATAAATATCAAGATATCATGCGTTTTGGTTTTACACCATTATATGTAGGTTTTGAAGACGTATGGAATTCAGTGGAACATTTATATCAGGTACTCATAAATAACGAATGGTCCAGGCCTGAATTTAACAAAAAAAACTCAGTAACTTGATTAAAACAGGAGAAGCTTACTAATACTGATAAATGAAACTTAATTTTCATTAATAATTTCTCAAATATTAAAGTACTAGTAATTAATGTTTAACCTGAACTACACTAGTTATAAACTGTTTTTTTAATGCTGTAAAATCGTTAGTAATATCTATATTGCCAATCATTACATGATATATGCTTGGCAATTGACTACAAAATAAATTTACTTGAGTACAAAACTTGGATCTTATTTGAATGGAACATTTAATGAATATAAACTCAATAAATCGTAAAATCGGTAGTATTTTACTTATAGTTGGTCTTGAAATTGGTGGTGGCATTTTAGCATTGCCAATAATTATAGCAAGTACTGGCTTGATTTATGGAACGGTAATTTTATTAATTGCATGGTCACTTATGTTGTATACTGGGCTATTAGTATGCAAGGCAAACTGTGCCTTAGAAAATAATGTTGGTTTTGCAACTATGGCTAATACATATTTAGGACAACGTGGAAAATTTGTATTAATTGTAGTATTTATTTATACCTTAAGTTCAATTGCCATGGCTTATATTTCTGGAGCTGGCTCAACTTTTAGCCAACTTTTACATATCCCGCCATTAATAGCAGCGAGTATTTTTGTCTTACTTTTTGGTACTTGTATAATCATTGGAACCAAAATGGTTGATTATGCTAATCGCATTTTTTTGGGAATAAAGGTTGTTCTGTTACTAATTGCAATTTTTTGTCTATTAATTAGCATACACCCTGCCAATATGTTGGTATCCTCCGATAATATTAGTCCAATCATATCATCAATTCCAGCTATAGTTACAGCATTTACTCTGCATAGCATTCTCCCTTCAATACGAACTTATCTAAAAAACAGTGCGAATGATTTAAGACAAGTAGTTATTATTGCCAGTATAATTCCTCTTATAATATATTTTCTATGGATATTTGCCATTATAGGTAATATTCCACATCACGGAGCAAATAGTTTTGACGTGCTATTTGCTAAAAGCGGTAAAGCCAATGTTAGCGACCTACTAACATTACTATCTGCTAACAGCACTAATGAGTTAAGTATTAGTGCTGTCTATCTAGTAGCCACAATCTCTGTTACAACTTCATTTTTAGGCACCTCATTATCAATGTATAATTTCATTCAAGATTTATTTGGTAATAATAAAAACAGTATATTAAAATATAAAATTTATCCAGCAATTGTAACTTTCATTATCCCGCTACTAGTCGTATTTATTTACCCTAACATTTTTATACTAGCATTAAGTTATGCAGGAACGGGGTGCGCCATTCTTTTTATTCTCTTACCAATTATTATTATCAAACAAATGATAAAGCAAGGTTATAATTTTTCCAATACAATATATGGCAATCAAATTATACTTAATATAGCCTTTTGCTTAGGTTTAATTATGATTAGTTTACAATTTTGGCATTTTTAGAAGATTACAAATAAGTTAGGATAAACATTGTAAAATACTACCTGAGAATACCCCATAGAGATTTATATTTTTTAATTTCAGTAGCTCTATAATTTCAGCGCAGCAAAACCACGGTATAATAACTCCTTAGTTGTACGTTATGACAAAATAAATAATTCGAAAATGACGGGTATATATTCAAAAGGAATACACTGGAGATGCACGAAAATCTACAACATAAATTAAAAAATCGCCATATACAGATGATTGCTCTAGGTGGCGCAATCGGGACGGGATTCTTTCTAGGATCTGCCCGAGCAATTGAAATGACTGGTCCATCAATTGCTCTGGCATATGCTCTGGGTGGCTTAATAATCTATGCCGTGATGCGTGCGCTTGGTGAAATGACAGTAGATCACCCATGCTCGGGCTCATTTGTTGAGTATGCCCGTCTTTACCTAGGCAATGGCGTTGGTTTTGTAGCTGGTTGGAATGCATGGCTGCTTTTTACAACCTCATGTATGCTGGAAGTGACAGCCGTCGGCACCTTGCTTGATTATTGGATTCATATCCCGCATTGGATTACCTGCTTAGTGTTATTGGCTGTTTTTGGTGGAATAAACTTAATTGGAGTTAAATATTTTGGCGAAACTGAATTTTGGTTTGCCGGAATAAAAGTTACGGTTATTATTTTTATGATTGTTGTTGGTTGTTATTTAATCTTTGCAGATCGTGCAGTAAATACAATTGCAGTTAAAAATTTACATGATTATAGTCACCTGAATATTTTCTTTAGTCATGGAGCTCTTGGTTTTCTTAACTCGCTGGTGATAGTCTGCTTGTCTTTTTGCGGGTCAGAATTTGTAAGTGTCGCGGCAGGAGAAGCGGCAAATCCACGTAAATCTATTCCTAAAGCAATTAATGGTGTGATAGTCCGTATAATTTTATTTTACGTACTAACTTTGGCAGTAATTGTAATGATGTATCCATTTCAAAATATAACTCGCGACACAAATCCATTTACTGACGTTTTTAGTAAATTAGGCTTTACCAATTCAGCCGATATTATTAACATGGTCGCAATTACCGCGTCATTGTCAGCGCTAAATAGCTGTATCTATGTTGCTTCACGTTTTGTCTATAGCTTATCCTTAAATAAGCAAGCACCTAAAGCATTTGCCAAAACCGATAAAAATAAACTACCCGGTAATGCCGTTATATTCACAAGTGCAATGACGTTTATTGTCGTAATTGCTAATTATACTTTTCCAGCTAAAATTCTACAATATCTATTTGCGCTAATAACGGTTGCCATAATTATTAACTGGTTCATCATCTTGCTTGCTCATATGCGTTTTAGAAAGCAAAAATCACTTGCAGGCAAAGAACTATTTTATGCAATGCCTTGGTATCCATATATTAACATCATTACTATGGGTGTACTATTTGTGATCCTAATGGTTATGGCACAAAATGCAGACATGGAACTCAGTATCTACGTAGCTCCAGCTTGGTTATTAATTCTCTCGATTGTTTACGCATTGAGCAGTGGAAAATCTCTGCGTACAGAGTCTAAATGATAAAGTATAGATATTTATGAAAAAATCCTTTGCTCTAATAACTCTCGGTGCAATCTTAGAGTACTATGATTTTGCAATCTTTATCTATTTTGCCAAAAGTATTGGTGAAAGCCTGATTCCAATTCATAATGAATCAGCTAACATTATTGCTAGTTTTAGTATCTTTGCTATTGGTGCTTTACTCCGCCCTCTTGGAGGTATAGTTTTTGCTCATTTCGGCGATACGCGCGGACGCAAAAATATCTTTGTTTACACTGTGCTATTAATGGCAATTCCAACTTTTTTGATTGCTTTCATCCCTAATTATCAAAGCATCGGAATTTTTGCTACCGTGATTTTGGTATTATTAAGAGCAATTCAAGGGTTGGCTATTGGTGGTGAAATCCCTGGGTCAGTAGTCTTTGCCTATGAGCTATCCAAGCCACAGAATAAGGCTTTTAACACCAATATCGTGATTGCAGGTACTAATATCGGTTTTTTTCTGGCATCAATGCTCGGTGCCGTTTTGCTAAGTAAAACTGATCTAGGTTTTGCACCATGGCGCATCGCATTTATTTTAGGTGGTGTTTTTGGGGTCATTAGTTATTATCTCCGTAAAAACTTATTAGAAACACCAGAGTTTGCTAGCTATAAACAGTTTATTGACAAGCAGCCACGAGCTCCATTTAAACAGTTATGGGACGAACATAAAACTGCAATTTGGCAAATGGTCTCATTTGGTTCGTTGCTGGCTAGTTCGCTTGCGGTGTATACATTCTTCATGCCAACCTATCTTGCAACTTACTACCATTTCCCGATGAATGAAATTCTCAAATATAACTCTTATTCAATTATAATTTTTATTGTCAGTGCTTTTTTAGCTGGTAAATTTCACTACTTATTTGGCAAGAGCTTTCTAATTATTAGTGTAATAATATTTAATCTGGTAAATCTTGTGCTATTCACGCACTACTCCTCATTGAATTTGATGCAAATTGTTGCCTTTCATTATGCAATACTTCTATATATTGGTATCATCTGCGGACGCCTACCTGTGCTTTCAGCAAGCTTTTTCCCAGTACAAGTTCGTTACTCTGGTGTCGGTTTAAGTTATAATATATCATTTGGCATTGTAGCCGGACTAACTCAAATGTTATTATTTGCTGGAATAAAACTAACTGGACTACTCTGGTTACCAGCTGTTTATATTTTGTTATTTTCAATTTTTGCACTGATATTTTTATTTAAAGTCAGTGCAAAAAAATTAATTAACTATTCTTAAATAGACAAGGAGAATACCGATGGCTTTAGTAGCACTACGTCAAGTTTTGGATCACGCAGCTGAAAACGGCTATGCTGTGCCAGCATTTAATGTTAATAACCTTGAACAAGTTCAAGCAATTATGGAAGCGGCAACACTTACTAATTCGCCAGTAATTCTCCAGGCTTCAGCAGGTGCACGCAAATATGCAGGAGAACATTTTCTACGCCATTTGATTGAGGGAGCTATTGCAGAATACCCTGAAATTCCAGTAGTAATGCATTTAGATCATGGCTCATCACCGAGCACATGTTTTCAGGCAATCCAAGCTAACTTCTCTTCAGTAATGATGGATGGGTCGTTAATGAGTGATGCCAAGACACCAAGCAGTTATGAATATAACGTTGAAGTAACGCGCAAAGTTGCCGAAATGGCGCATGCTGTGGGCGTTTCGATCGAAGGTGAACTTGGCTGTCTTGGTTCATTAGAAACTGGGGAAGGTGATAAAGAAGATGGACATGGTTTTGATGGTAAACTTGATAAGGAACAATTATTGACTGACCCTAATCAAGCTAAAGATTTTGTCAATGCAACCAGTGTTGATGCTTTGGCAATCGCCATTGGCACATCGCATGGTGCGTATAAATTTACCAGAAAACCAACAGGTGACATTTTAGCCATTGAACAAGTTAAAAAAATTCATCAGGCAATTCCAAACACTCATCTGGTAATGCATGGCTCAAGCTCAGTTCCTCAAGAATGGCTGGCTGTTATCCGGGAATTTGGTGGTGACTTAAAAGAAACTTACGGTGTACCAGTTGAAGAAATTCAAATTGCGATAAAGCACGGTGTTCGTAAGATAAATATTGACACTGATATTCGCCTAGCAATGACTGGTGCAATCCGTCGCTATTTGGCACAGAATCCACAACACTTTGATCCTCGCCAATATCTAAAAGTAGCTAAGGATGCAGCTAAACAAGTTTGTATTGATCGCTACAATGCGTTTGGTACTAGTGGTAATGCCGATAGAATTAAGCCACTTAAATTAAGCTCTATGGCAAAAATATACTCATAAACCTTCATCCAATAAGAGCCTTTAATTCTCAAGGCTCTTATATTTACGTCTAATTTCTACAACTAATATATCAGTTTAAGTTACAATAGCGTGTTAAATTTTGTAGCACTACCCGTTTATAACGCTACTACCCACAAACTAAATAGATGAATTCGATTGAGCCATGAGCAAATATTATCTATTATTAAAGGAATTACTTAATGAAAAATTTAATCTTCGTATTACTAACTGCAACTTCATTCTGTACTTTTGCAGCAAGTACTGCATCAGCACCTGCTGCAAAACAACACAATGCTCTTGATCTTAATAAATTAGAATGTCACTGTGAAAAACATAAAATGATTTTTGAACTTAAAGATGGTGAAAGTATGACTGAAATGTCAAAACACTGTATGCTGAATGAAGACAAAAAACAAACAATGGTGAAATTTTTTGATGACAATTCTCAGCAAACCGTTAAATGCCAACTTAAAGATGATAAGTTAGTTTTAAAATCTTGCCAGCCAATTAAACACGATCAAACTAACTACAAAAGAAGTTCAAAAATGACCGCTAGTGAATATACTACAACTAGCGCTCATTAATATTTATAGTGCGATTCATCACAATTAATTCTATAGCTTTATGATGAATCACACTATACTGTAACAGATTTGAAATATTGTTAGGTGAGAAGCTTAGTAATGACCAAATCTGTTTCAGTATAATTACTACTCGACTAGCTCAACTAACTCCAGATCAATAAACAGGCGCTCCATATCAACATTGGCAATAATCACATCAAGTTCTTGCCCTGCCACATATTTAAAGCCGCTATTCTTACCCATCAGTGAATGACGCTTCTCGTCAAAAACATAATAATCACCCCCAAGTTCAGTCACATGAATCAGTCCATCAATCAAAAGCTCAGGAATACTCACGAATAAACCAAAATTAACCACGCTGGTGACAATTCCATGATATTGATTGCCCACATGAGTTTGCGCATATTTACACTTGTAATATGAATCAACCTTACGCTCTAACTCTTCAGCCCGACGTTCGCAGAAAGAAGTTTGTTCACCCATCATTTCAATCGAATGGATATAGCCATAGGTTTTTTGATGAATCACCGCTTTACAAGCACGATGTACTAATAAATCTGGATAACGGCGAATTGGTGAAGTGAAATGTAAATAACGTTCATAAGCTAAGCCAAAATGTCCGATGTTTTTCGGTGCGTATTCCGCCAACTGCATCGAGCGTAAAATAGTTTGCTGAATAATGTGATTATTTGGTTTATCTTTAATTCGCTCAACTAAACTTTGATAGTCTTTTGGTCGCACGCTTTCCTGGGTAACATCAAACGTAACTGCGATTGAATCGAGATAAGATTTAAGCGCGCTAAATTTTTTCTCACTCGGACGATCATGATTACGGTAAAGGGTTGCATGATTATTTTTATTTAAAAAATCTGCTACCGATACATTGGCTGCCAACATACATTCTTCAATCAGCTTATGCGAATCCATCCGATCACGAGGTTTCAAAGCATTGACATTACCCTTATCATCAAATTCAAAATAAGGCTCACTACCTTCAAAATCAATCGCGCCGCGTTTTTTACGCGCGCGAGACAGTGCATGATAGACTGCATTTAACGAAGAGATACTTGCTTTAATATCTTCAGGAATCGGTGATTTATTATCTAACCAAGTTTGTACCTGATTGTAGGTTAAACGATAATGTGAATGAATAATCGCATTATCCACACCATAGTCGGTGATCTGACCTTCAGGAGAAACCTCCATATGACAAACCATGACTAAACGATCTACATTGGGGTTCAGCGAACAAAGCCCATTTGACAATTTTTCTGGCAACATCGGCACTACTCGTCGTGGGAAATAGATAGAAGTCCCGCGCCCAAATGCATCATCATCCAAATGTGAGCCATGCTTAACATAATGGGCTACATCAGCAATTGCAACCGATAAAGTAAAGCTGCCATCAGGATTGGTTTCACAATAAACCGCATCATCAAAATCACGGGCATCTTCGCCATCAATCGTTACAAATGCTAGTTTACGCAAATCTTCACGTCCAACCATTTCATTTTCGAACAGTTTCTCGGGAAGCTTGTCGACATATTTTTCAGTTTCTTCGCTAAACGCCAAAGGTACGTTAGCTTCAATCAAAACCCGATTTACAAAAACCGCATCATCACCAATTTTACCAATTGAATTAACTAATTTAACTTTAAAATAAGCATGTTCTGCAGTTGGGTATTGACTAACCACAGCATTATAGATTTCATCAGTTTCAACTGTTTGATGAATACCATCAATAATTACTGGATAATTCCCTAGCTTAACATTATCACTAACTAAATAGTATTTGTCTTTGTATTGTTCTACATGTCCAACGATATTTTTAATTTTATGCTGGATAACTTCACGTACAACACCTTGGATTTTACCAGTTTTGTCAATGCCATCATCCATCACGGCGACTTCATCACCATCAATAGCAAAATTATCAGAGCCAGGATGTATTATAATTAGTTCTTTAGTTTTTAGATCAAGCGCAACACCACCACGCCCTTCTTTATTGGCTTGATAACGGCATAAACGAGCGGATTTAGTTAGGCTAACTACATTATCTTCCGCAATTTTAAGTTCTTTTTGGCTTGCCATTTTCTTGAGCAATTTTTTAAAATCAGCTTCTTCAGCTTTAGCAACTGCCAAGTGATATTGTAATTCGTGCACCGATAAACGTTTGTGCTTGAGTAACAGCGCAATAATATCGACTGGCAATGGTAATTTTTTAGTCATAAATTAACTTTCTTTAGTGCTGTTTAAAGCATAACAACGCAAAGTATTGCGAAGTAACATGGCAATAGTCATCGGACCCACGCCACCTGGTACTGGAGTAATATACTTAACTTTGCTTAATGCCGCATCAAAATCAATATCACCGCATAATTTACCATCATCCAGACGATTAATTCCAACATCAATTGCAATTGTGCCTTCTTTAAGCCACTCACCCTTAACAAATCCTGGCTTACCAATTGCAGCAACCAAGATATCGGCAGTCGCAATTAGTTCAGCAACATTACGAGTTTTACTATTACACATCGTAACAGTTGCGCCACGATTCATTAGTTCCAGTGCCATTGGACGCCCAACAATATTTGAAGTCCCCAAGATAACCGCTTGTTTACCATGATAATTAATCTTCAAACTATCAAGCATATACATCACACCATGCGGTGTACATGGACTAATATTGGGATCTCGCAAAGCTAGCGAACCCATATTGTAGCGATGAAAACCATCGACATCTTTATTGGGTAAAATTGTATCGATCACAAGTTTACTATCCAAATGAGCAGGTAGTGGCAACTGAACCAAAAGACCGTCGACTGTATAATCATGGTTTAGCTGATTGATTAACGCTAAGAGCTCTTCTTGGGTAGTTTCTGCTGGCAAAACGTACTCGAGTGATTTAATTCCTACTTTAGCACAAGCATTCTTTTTATTTCTCACATAAACTTGTGATGCAGGATCGCTACCGACCAAAATCACTGCTAAAGCAGGTTGGCGTTGTTGATTAAGCCGAACCTCTTCTACTCGCTCACTAATATCATCTAAAATTTCCTGAGATAATACTTTACCACTAATTAATTTATTATTCAATTTTTCCATCTATTATTCCTTACCTAATTTTCCACGTAAACATTGCAAGTATACTTGCGGATCTGGTTGCATATTATTATGTTGTGACTGCCAAATCATTTCACCTAAACAATCTATTACCTGATGCTGAGCTTCATGCTCATTTCCATATTTAACACATAATTCTAAATATAATTCTTTCAATCCAAATGGTTGATTAATTGATAATTGCTCTAAAATTGACAAGTGCATACTAAGATGCAAAAAAGGATTAGTTTCCCCAGCCTCAGGCAGCCAACTATAGCCAAAATATTTATCACGATTATTTAAAACCTGATGATATTCAGGATGCTCTAAAATAACACTATACGCGATTTTTTCTAAATCTGTTAAAACGGCATGCCCAACTCCTTTTTCATAGGTAGTAAAAAAGAAATTGCGCACATCATTAACACTTGGATTAAACATATAAATTCCTGAATAACTCTCTTAAGAGCGCCATTATACCATCATTCAATCGCTGACAGATGCAGAGAGATGGCTGATAAAAATTACTTGCCATGAGCAATCATTTCTGCATTAAGATCATGATGATATTTATAACGAATATTATCTTCAACAAAACAATTTCCCGAATAACAATTTAGCCTTGCATAGTAATTAACCTGCTCACCACTTTCAGAAACACTGTTTATATTTTTCTTAAATATAACAATATAATCTGAAGCAAAACCTAACCTAATTGTATTAGCATATAAATAACAACCATTATCACCGCGCTCATAATAATCAGGATTATTAACTGTTAAGTTACTATCTTGAGGTTTCATACCGGGAATAGGTGCAGCAATCAATTTACAACTGGTGATTGGTAAGAACAATTTGGCATTGATTTCCAGATAATTGATCCGTTCTGAAGTACGGTACAAAACTTCAGAAAAAGGCTTCAATAACAACATCACAAAAACAACTGCAATCATAGCTCTAAATCCCGATTGCTTCAATGGATGACGATGATGCTTAAATGCTAAATAAAGATTCATTAGTAGAAAATATAACGCAAACCATACAGCCAAAATATGCAGCTGATCTCCAACTTTAACAGTACTTGGCGAGAGATTGTGAATAACACTATAAAAAGCCAGCAGCAACAAGAATAATTTAACAGGCAAAAATATTTGTGGAATAATAAATGGGAGCCGATATCCAATATAGTTAAATATGATTATAACGATAAAAGGATAGACTAAAAGGATCATTAGCGCCATAGCAATTTGCATCAAAACAAACGTTGCAAACGCGGTTATATTGGATTGTGGAATAAATGTATATGCGGCACTCATTGATTGAATACTAAGAGCTAGTAACATTATTACCGCTACAAAAGGCAATAAATTATCAAATCTAAATAAATGTCGCAAAATATTTTTTACAATAAATTTATTAAATTGGTGTAAATCAGCTTCAGACCACTCTTGAATATATTGCCTAATACCTAAGAAAATTTTATGGAACATGATCGCACATCTTTCAACCTAACACTGTTTTACGATTAAATAGAACTAAACACCCATAGCAGACTAAAGCAATTACAATCAAAAAAACTGCAGGTGGGAAAAAGTTATTATGCAACATCTGACCGGAAGCCTCCATTACCAGATACGTTAGTGAGGCAAAGGCTAAAAAACTGTTGCGGTAACAAGATATAATCGCTAATTGCCGCATCGTTGGCGTAAATAAATTAGACAGAATTAGCGGACAGGATAGTGCAAACAAATTATGAAACACCACTAAAATTAAAACACCAAGCAGTGGAATAAATTTAAAAAAGAACAAAATGTAGCTGATTATACTACCCATAATCAAACTAACAAGACCAAATTTAATTAGATTAGTATAATTAAATCGATTTAAATGCTTATTCACCCACCAGCACAGAACAATAGCAATTACACTGGAGCTCATAATAATGTTGCTGGTCGTATGCAAAGAAATACCCAAAGTTCCCTCTAAAAATTTAGGCATATAAATTACACTGATAATACAGAGGCTACTTCTTACGCCGACTAAACTTATCGCAATTAGTGTATCCTGATGAAAATGTTTAAACATCAATTTAAAGTTATTGGATGCCATATAGCGGTAAAGTTTATTGGTACCTTTATTCAATGATAATTCATAATTAAAGAAGCAAAAAAACAGAGCCACGCCAAGCCAGATTACGCCGAGGAAATAAATAAATACAAGCAAGGAATTTACTATGGAAAGACCTAAATAGTCAATAATTTTATAGCCAATTACACCAGCGAGTAAACTCAGTTCAAGACTACTGATAATGATCGAGCTAAATTCAAAACTTAGTTGCTGCATATTCAACACAGACTCATAAGTTTCATGGATAATTATACCAATACTAATTTGGTACACAAATCTAAACACAAACAAGGCTAGCAAAATTTCCTGAACCATGCTTTGACAAAAATAAGCTATTGTTATAGCCTGTAAACCAAGCATACACGCAATAGTAATACTGGCTAGCACCATGATAGTTGAGGATTTGAAGCTGCGATACAGACGGATAATGAGGCTTCCCACCAAGTATTTTGCTAAAAAATTAGAGAACCATAATACCCCAAATAAAACTAAAATACCTTTAATCTGTGAATGGCAATATAGCCTAGTTAACGCACTGGCATTATGTAAATAAACAATTATGTCAAAATATTCTAAAGAAAGTATAACTAGGGCTAAAATAACAGATTTTTTATGCGTTACACTCAATTGTGAAGTTTTGAATAATCGCCAAATATTGCTAAGTTTCATTTTTCTTACGCTTCAAATTTGGCAACATTCGCCGCAAAATATCATTTTTATCCAAATAATGATGCTTCAATGCGGCTAACGTATGTCCAGCAACTATTGCAGCTATCAGGATTGTTAAATATTTATGCAAGGATAGAAACTGCGCAGATATCGCCCACGGCTGTGGAGAGATTACTTGAAATAATTTGAAATTCAAAATATGAACATCATGCGAATAACTTTGAGTGAAGTAAATGCCGGAAATCGGAATTGCAAACATCAAAGCATACATCAAAATCACGCCAAAATTAGCTAATATTGCTTCGCTAAAAGGAAGTTCCGTAAGTTTTGGATAGCTATGAGAAAGTCGCCATAATAAACGCAGAAATGTCAAAATTAAAATGATCATACCAAACTGTTTATGAATTTCATATAAGTTTAGTGAAGTACTTAGAGTAAAAAAATATACCAAAATCAAACCGCTGGTTAAATTGAAAAAAATCATTATCGCAATTGACCAGTGTAAAAATTTGGCTACTGAATCATAATTATTATTGGTAAATTTGTTCATCGTTTAATTTTTCTCTTACTGCATAGCAAGAATAATATGCCATCTATCAGCTGATAATCCACAGAGTTATTTATTTAACATTAGTTTAACAAAAATTACAAGAGTACGCTGTAATTATTACACCCTCAATATAAAAGCACTCTTTAAAAGAGTGCTTCCATGCTATTATTTCAATCAGTTTATTCATCTGCTACCGGAATATTTAATACTGACCAAGTACTATCTGTAACTTCACCTGATTGCAATGCGTACATTAGCTTAACCAGCATCAAAGTCGCTTTAGAATTTATATCACTATTTGGAATATAATACCAGCGCCCCTCATACTCAATTTTATTTCTGCTATTCTTTGGTTCACTTTCACTGGACTGCATCTGAAATAATCCATCAGTCATCCGTGCAAGATTAATTTGCTGTTGCTGATTTAAACTACTGCGACTAGCTACACCAAATCCTTTTTCTGTTTCAGCTGGTGCAATCACGCCTTTAGAAAGATAGTTCAGGACAGAAAAGAATGAACGAGTTCTAAATTTAACTACATTACCTGAGGTATTAGTACTTGCAAAACGTGACAGAATGATTTGGCGATATGGTTTTTTCAAGTTGAGTCTTTGCGAAAGCTTCGCCGCAGTTGCATCATCATAACTAGCAATAACTAAAACTTGATTATTTTGATAATTTCCTATATAAATTCCAGCCTTGCCATCACGTCTTAACTGATCAAAAGTATCTGCAAAATCATTAAACCCATGATTATCATAAGCAAATTGTGTAGCATCTGATATTTCACTCAAATTCATCTGCCCACCAATTTGCTCTACCGTCAGTTTAAATACAGCGGACAAACTAAGATTACTTTGAGCTAGGTAATAAAATTTAGTAATATCAATAGGCGTTAACAGACCAGAAATATAACTTGTACCTTGTAATGGCGAATAGGTGATAGTTGGCGAAGTTGTAAACTCAATTGTTGGTCTCACATCCCAAAACGCACCTAAAGCAGGGAAATTACGACCACTGGTTGCATTTCCAACCTTAGTATCATTGTCCGTAGTAGTATATCTTAGAGTGGTTCTAGTCGTAATACTATCAACTCCAACAAAGAATGGGCTTTTATCATAGTGCAAGCGAACAATATTCATTAAGAACTGTTCATTATCGCTCTGGTTTAAGGCTTGATTATAGCTCTCACGCGTTTTTGGAACGTTAGCAAGACCAACTGTTGAACAGCCCGTTAACACAACTACAGCTCCACTTAGTACCAATAAAATTGATTTAAAATTTAACATTTTTTATTCTCTCACAAATAAACAGCAGATTAACGACCAACTGGAATAACTACCATTGGTAAATTCGCTTTTATATCACCCAATTGTAATGAGTAAATAACTTTTAACAGAATCAAAATTGATTTCGAAGTAGCATCATCATTGGCTATGTAGTACCATTTGCCCTTATAATCAATTTTAACCATTGCATTCGCAGGCTCGGAGTTACTAACTAACGCATAAAAATAACCTTTAGTTTGTTTCTGAGTCCTAGATGCATCTTCAGGAACATAATTAGCTAGATAATTTAAAATACCAAGCAATGATCTTGTTTGCATATAAATCATATTCTCAGGAGTTCCTGGAGTATTTACTGCATATTGAGAAAGAATAAATTGTGTATGACTATTCTTCAAATGGAGCATACTTGAAATTTGCTTCCCTGCATCTGGGGTTGTCTGCAATAAAATTGCTGGATGATCACGATAACTGGTCAAACTATGGGTTATGGCACCTTTTTGACCAAGTTGAGTTAAATAATTTACAAAATTGCTAAACTCAGGATTTTCTTCTGAACCACCAGCTACTACGTGACGACTGATTTCACTATTATCAAGAGAGCCTATCCGATTAATTGTAAGCTTTAAAACAGTTGGCAGATCCCACCCCGAACTTTGTAACATTCCGATACGATCAATACTTAACGGAGTCATCATACCTGAAACGTATTTAGTACCTTGTAGTGGGGTGTAGGTAATCGTCGGAGCTTCAGTAAATTCAACCGTTGGCGCTATATTCCAAAACGGCCCAGGCATTACAGCATCTCTGGTCGTAAACATTTGTCCTTCAACTTTAGTGCGCAATGTTGACTGGGTAGTCACACTATCAACACCAACAAAATATGGGCTATTACCATAATGCATACGAACGATATTCAGTAAAAACTGTTCGTTTTCACTGGTATCAATCGCTTTATTATAATTCTCACGAGTTTTTGGTACTTGCCCTAATCCAGTCGTAGAGCACGCACTCATGAGTGTCACTATAGAAACAGATAAAAAAATAACTTTAGAAAAGTTCATCGTCTAACTTCTTTCGCAAATTTCTACTCCGAGAATAATTATTGAATCTTCATTCGGAGGATTTAAATTATTATTAGCTTAACCTAACTTAGTTAATTGGAATTGTAATCAACGGCAAATTAGCCTGTACATCACCAGATTGTAATGAATAGATTAATTTTAACAAGACTAAGGTTGACTTAGATAACTCATCATCATCAGAAATATAATACCAATGCTTATCATATTCAACTTGTGCTACTGCATCTGAAGGCTCACTAGAACTTTCACGGACATGCAGCATATTTGAAGTATATTTACTCCAATCCAGACTTGAATCAACCAAAGTTGCATTGTAATTTTCAGATTCAGTACGATCAACTGCAGGAGTATCTACGTTATTAGATAAAAACGCCATAACATTAAAAAATGAACGTGTACTAATGCTGATAACATTCTCCGGCTGTGATTTGTCAACCATTAGTGTATTGGCAAAAATCAATTTTTGATATGGTTTAGAGAGTTTCAAACCTTGCGCCAAGGTTTTTGCACCATATTCCGTAGTTGCGTATAAAAATACTGCGGGATGACTTTCATAGCTTGTAAACTCGGTACTAACTTGATTAGTATCAACCAATTCATCTAAGGTATTAATGAAGTTATCAAAGTTACTGGTATTGGGAACTGATTTAGATGCTACGTAATGTGATGAACGACCATTGCTAAGATTACCAATACGTGTAGTCGTGAGCTTTAATACTTCTTTAATATTATAGCCAGACTGCAATAATAAATAGATTTTATCAAGCGTTAACGGCGCTAACATACCAGTTGCAAATTTACCACCTTGAACAGGAGAATATGTAACTGTTGGAGTTTGTGAAAATGCAATTTGTGGGCTAACGCTCCACTGCACCCCATTGATTGGTGCCCAAGCATTATTCACACCAAATGTGCCACGAACAGCAGCAGTTAAGGATGTTGCAGCAGTAATACTATCGACACCAACAAAATAAGGATTCTCACCATAATGCATCCGAACCACATTCATTAGAAATTGTTCATTTTCACTGCTATCCAATGCCTTATTATAGTTTTCACGGTTTTGCGGAACATCCCCCAAGCCTACGGTAGAGCAAGCGCTAAGCAGTGTTAAACATAAACCACCAGCAAGCAGTTTTCGACTTCTTAATCTTCTCATTTTTATAGAGTCCCCTATTAACATTACAAATTTTAAATTTACACAACATTACTTCAAGATAAATATGAAAATTCAGCAGATAAATCTGCATTGGAATCACTACCTACATAAATCATGTAGTCACGATTTTCCGGAATAGACTTCATTTCTGCATTATAATATGCTAGATCTGATTTATCTATTGTGAATTCAATTATTTTACTACAATTTGCTGGAATCATCACCCGTTTGAAACGTTTAAGTTCACGATTTGGTCGTACAACACTAAAGTTTTTACACTTAATATAAAGCTGGACAACCTCTTCACCTGAAACAGCACTAGTGTTACAAATCTCCACAGACACCGTTAGTTGTTGCAGCGCAGCAAAGGTTTTTTTATCAATTAATAATTCTTTGTACTCAAATTTGCTATAACTTAGACCATAACCAAATGGATAAAGCGGGTAGTTTGGTACATCAATATAGCATGAACGATACTCTGAATATTCGCCATTTGTAGATGGGCGACCAGTATTATATTGGTTATAGTAAACAGGTACTTGACCAACGGTATATGGGAAAGACATTGCTAATTTACCGCTTGGATTGCTATCACCAAAGAGTATGCTGGCTAAAGCATTACCGTTTTCATTACCTAGAAACCATGCTTGTAAAATTGCATCGCTGTTTTCAGCATACCAGCCAAGCTCAAGCGGGCGACCGCTAAAGACTATCGTCACTAGGGGCTTATTTAATGCTTTTAACGCTTGTGCCAGCTCATTTTGTACACCCGGAATATTGAGGTACGCACGAGATTTGGCTTCACCAGACATAGATTGATCTTCACCAAGCGCTAAAATAATTATATCCGCTGATTTAGCAATTGCAATAGCTTGTGCAAAATCTTCACGGTTATTGCCTAAGATATCACAACCTTTTGCATAAACAATATTTTCTCCACCAACTA
The DNA here is from genome assembly GCA_964611845.1 of uncultured Neisseria sp. Lineage (GTDB taxonomy): Bacteria > Pseudomonadota > Gammaproteobacteria > Burkholderiales > UBA11063 > Aquella. Next base: position 37,725 of record CAZTBH010000006.1, on the reverse strand, counting down.
GTGATTTCATACCAGATAAAAGCGAAATGCACTCCTCATTGCGGGCAAGAGAACCCCATGCACCAACAACCTGATTAGAGTCAGCCAAAGGTCCAATTAGTGCTATTTTTTGTTTGTTTTTAACTAATGGTAAGGTTTGGTTATTATTTTTAAGCATAACCACCGATTTTAATGCCGCTTCTTTAGCCAATGCTAAAGTCTCAGGTAACCGCATATATTGCTCCCGATCAGCATAAAGATGCTTATATGGATCATCAAACAAACCAATTTGATATTTAAATTGCAACATATGAATTACAGCTTCATCAATCAAAGATTCTTTAATTTCACCAGAGATAACTAATTCCTCCAGATGTTGTAAATACGTCATTGAAACCATTTCATGATCTAGACCAGCAACGATTGATTGTAGGGCAACCTCGCGTGCATCCCGAGCAGTTTTATGATCAATCATTTCATAACTGGAAGTATAATCTGAAATGACAAAACCATCATATTGCCACTCATTACGTAAAATATCACGTAATATAAATTTATTGGCTGTTGCCGGTATTCCATCATAAATATTAAATGATGTCATAAATGAAGCAACTCCGGCATCGGCGCAAGCTTTATAACCAGGTAGATAATGCTGACGCAATTCACGCTCCGACATATCCACGGTATTATATTCCCGACCACCCTCAGCAGCACCATAAGCAACAAAGTGTTTGCAACACGCCGCCACCGAATAAGCAGAACTATAATCACCTTGTTGGTAACCACGCACATAGGCAGCAGCTAATTGGCTATTAAGATAAGAATCTTCACCATTACTTTCCATCACTCGCCCCCAGCGTGGATCTCGAACTAAATCCACCATCGGAGAAAAAGTTAGATTCAGACCAGTATGCGCAACTTCATAAGCAATTTGACGACAGCTACGCTCAATTAAATCAGGATCAAACGAACACGCCATTGCCAGATTAATCGGAAAACCAGTCCGGCAGCCATGAATCATATCCGCAGCAAAAAAAAGTGGTATCCCTAAGCGTGATTGTTCAATAGCTAATTTTTGCAATTTAAAAATTGTTTCACTATCCGTGACGCTTAAAACTGAACCAACCTTGCCCTCACAGATTAATTTAGCCGAGGAGTTTTCTTCTCCATGTTCCCATTTCAATCCCTCGACATTTGCTTCAGGGGGAGCTAGTTGAAACATCTGCCCAATTTTTTCAGCTAAGGTCATTTTTTTCAGTAGTTCCTGCGCTAAGTGCAGGGTTTCTGCTTTGCTTCTCGAGATAGTTGGCTTATGCTCTAATTTCTCAAGCTGTTGTTTAATTGTCAATTCCATTTATATCAAACCTTCTTATAATAAAAATTATAACTACTCATCCATGAGCAACTATACTCATAGTATTTGAATCTTGGACGCGAAGGATTGATAAAAAAGACGACGCGGTGTAGTTAGAGCTACATAAGGAGTCTTTTTTGAAATCCGACAAAGTACAAGTTTCAAAGACGAAGAGTATATTATTCTTTTACGCCACCAATATTCATACTATTAAGGAAATATTTCTGCGTAAACATAAACAGGATTACCAGCGGAATAATCACTACAATTGCACCTGACATTGATAAGCCATAATTGCTGGCATGTTGCCCATCTAGTTGAGTTAGCGCTAGTGGCAAGGTATAGAATCGATCATCAGTAGCAATAATTAATGGCCACATAAAGCTATTCCACGAAGCAGTAAAAGCAAAAATACCTTGAGCAACTAACGCTGGACGCATCATCGGTAGAATAATGCTCCAAAAGATTCGTATTTCACCTGCACCATCAATCCGTGCTGCTTCGATATAGTCATTAGAAATAGTTAGCAAGAACTGCCGAAAGAAAAATATCATTCCAACACTTGCGATTGCGGGCAAAATAATACCCGTGTAGCTATTAATTAGACCAAGTGCTTTCATCAATAAAAAGGTCGGAATCTGCATCACTACTCCAGGCACCATCATCGTACCAAGTAAGACCATAAACAGTTTATCACGTCCTTTAAAATTAAATTTGGCAAAAGCATACGCTGCCAGCGAACAAACTACAATACTAAAGGCAACTGAAACCAGAGCAATAAAGACGCTATTATAAAATGGATGAATAAAATCAACTGCCTTAAATAGTTCAACATAATTTTCAAAAGTGAAATCATGTGGAATCCAAGTTGGCGGAAATTTTAACACCTCGCTGCTAGTTTTAAATGATGTACTTAGCATCCATAAAAACGGCAGACACATTATAAAAAGTGCCACAAATAACACACTGTGTAGGCTAAGCATTGTGCCACGCTTTTGCCATTTCCTTGACGAAATTTTTTTCATAATACCACCTGCCTTATGAACCAAGTTTGGTTAATTTAATTCGAATTAAACTAACAGCAAAAATTATAAAAAACAACACCATTGAGATTGCTGATGCATAGCCAAAATTAAAATACTTGAATGCCTCGTTATAAATCAGCATCACGATTGAAGTAGTTGAATTAACCGGTCCACCACCAGTTAGCATAAAGGGTTCTTCAAATAATTGCAGATAACCAATCAGCAACATGATACTAATATAAGTCGTAGTTGGTGCTAACAGTGGAACAGTTATCTTGATAAAGCGTTGCCATGCCGAAGCACCATCAATTTCTGCGGCTTCTTTAACCGAATCAGGAACACTGCTTAATGCTGCCATATACAAAATAGTATTAGGACCAATCCCTTTCCACACCACCAACATAATGATAGTAAAAATCGCCGTATGTTCATTGGTAAGCCACTGCGGACCATCTATACCAACTAAACTTAGCAAATAATTAATCAAACCATAATCACCATTCAAGAGCCACTTCCAGACTAAAGCCACCGCGATGGTATTGGAAATTGCTGGCAAATAAAAGCCAACTCGAAATAATGAGGAAAATTTAGTTAATTTGCTATTAATTAGTACTGCCAAACTCAACGATAGCACTACCGTCAGAGGCATGGCTATTACCAGTACGATTATTGTATTTAATAATGCTTTACGAAACAACTCGTCATGAAAGATAATTTGCGTATAGTTAGCAACTCCAACAAAACTAATCGTTTGCGGATCTATTAAAGCTTCAACACCAATCTTGTTAAAGCTCATATACACCGCAGCACCGATTGGAATCAATAAAAATATTGACAGCAAAATCAATGCTGGAGAGAGAAAAAATAACAGGCTTCGCAGATTTGTTTTCATTTCATCTCCCTACTTTAATCCAATATTTTGTTCAGTATCCAGATCAAATAAATGGCAATGTTCAAGCAAAAACTTAAATGCAACTTGATCCTGACTTTGTTGCAGAGTTTGACTACCAAGCTGTGCCGTACGTGCGACTAAGCTAACACCATTGAGATTAAAATGAATATAGGACTCATTCCCCATTTGCTCAACAATTTCTACTTCACCATGAACAATTGAATCAGTATTACTATCGCCAGCATTAACTAAACTAATATGTTCAGGTCTAATTCCAAACCAAATTGTTTTGCCAGCATAGTTAAGCAGATGTTGTGCTTTTGCTGCTGGTAGAGCTAATTCCAACTCATCTGAAAAACGTAGATTTACCCCATCACCACTTTTAATTACGCTAACTTGCATAAGATTCATGGCTGGAGAACCAATAAAACCAGCAACAAATTTGTTTTGCGGATAATTATAAACATTGAGCGGGGTATCAACCTGCATAATTTTGCCATAGTTCAAAATGCAAATCCGATCTCCCATTGTCATCGCCTCAACCTGATCGTGAGTCACATAAATCATAGTTGCCGTCTGCCCAGCAGCTTGCAGTTCTTTATGCAATTGGGTAATACGTATCCGCATTGAAACCCTGAGCTTAGCATCCAAATTAGACAGTGGTTCATCAAACAAAAAGACATCCGGCTTACGGACAATTGCGCGTCCGACAGCCACCCGTTGGCGTTGTCCACCCGACATTTCTTTAGGTTTTTTGTGGAGTAATTCGGTAATTTCTAGTTTTTCTGCAGCTTCACGAACCCGCTTATCAATTTCAGATTTGGGTAATTTAGCAACTTTAAGTCCAAATGCCATATTTTCGTAGACTGACATATGTGGGTAAAGCGCATAATTTTGGAAAACCATTGCAATACCACGGTCTTTAGGTGGCAAGTCATTTATCATGCGATTACCGATATAAATCTCACCGCCACTAATTTCTTCCAAGCCAGCAATCATACGCAAAGTAGTTGATTTCGCACAACCTGATGGGCCAACAAAAACCATAAATTCGCCATCTCTGATTTGCAGATCTATTCCGTGGACAGCTTTATAACCATTGGGATATTCTTTTGTGACTTGTTTTAATTCTACGGTTGCCATATTGATTTCCTTCTAACTATATAGTTTAATCTAATAAAAATGCCAATGTTTCAAACGGTTGTAATTCAAACACACCATCTAGTGGCAATAACTCTCGCTGAATATTGCTTGTTAACAAGCAATATTCCCTACTTTTAAAATCCAAAACATAACTCTGCTTTTGCGCTGAAAAATTTGAAATAACATACAGTTGTTGTTCTTGATAGCTTCTGAGATAAGCAAAAATGTACAAATTATCCTCATCTAATAGCTTGAAATCCCCATGTAAGATTATGGCTAATTCTTTACGAAGTTTAATCAGCTTCTGATAAAAATGCCAGATTGAATCAGGATTATTTAAATCGTTTGCAACATTAATCTGCTTATAATTTGGATTAACTACAATCCATGGTTTAACTGTAGAAAATCCAGCATAATCTCCATCTGTCCATTGCACAGGAGTACGCGCATTATCTCGTCCTTTGGCATTAATTGATTGCATTACCCGATCTTTACCCCACGCAGCATCATTAATGTACTCTTGGTAGAAATTAATCATTTCAATATCACGAAATTCATCAATGCTGGTAAACTGGTAATTAGTCATCCCAATTTCTTCACCTTGGTAAATATAAGGCGTTCCCTGCATAAAATGTAAGGTATTGGCCAACATTTTGGCACTTTGAATACGATATTCACCATCACAACCCCAACGAGAAACTGGGCGAGGTTGATCGTGATTAGCTAAAAACAATGAATTCCAACCTTTTTGGTAAAGACCGTTTTGCCACTTCTTAAAAACGCGTTTGAAATCTGGTAAATGTAATGGCTTTAAATGCCACTTAGATTTACCCGCGACTTCATCTTGTGCCATATGCTCAAACCCAAAGACCATGTCCAATTCATCATGATTACCCGAGTATAAAATAGCATCAGCAACACTCGCACCACCAGTTTCACCGACGCTAATAGTTTGCTCATAATTAGCCAAGGTATGTTTAAAAATTAGTTTTAGCAACTCATGGACACGTGGTGAGGTAAATTTGCTTTCTAGCGGAATTTTACCGATTAGCTCAATCACATCCATTCTGAACCCAGCAATACCCTTTGCTAGCCAGAAATTCATAATTTTATAAACTTCTTCCAGAATTTGTGGGTTTTCCCAATTCAAATCTGGTTGACGATTGCTAAAGGCGTGATAATAATATTGACCACTGGTGCTATCCAATGACCATGCCGAAGGCAAAAAGAACGAACGTTGTGTAGTCGGTGCGCCACCATCTACCGGATCATGCCAAATATAATAATCGCGATAAGAATTATCACGTCCTTTTCTGGCTTCGATAAACCAATGGTGCTCATCGCTGGTATGATTCACCACCAAATCCATAACAATGCTAATACTCCGAGCTTTGGCAGCAGCAATTAATTCATCCATATCAGCATTAGAACCAAATAATGGATCAATATTAAAATAATCGGCAATATCATAGCCCATATCATCCATTGGTGATTTATAAACTGGAGATAGCCAGATAACTTCAATCCCTAGCTGTTCTAAATACGGTAATTTGGAAATAATCCCCTGAATATCACCAATACCGTCTCCGTTGCTATCACAAAAAGAACGTGGCCAAATTTGATAAACGGTTTTATGTTTAAACCATTCAAAGTCTTTGTCTACTATCATTGTGCTTTATACCGATCCAAACTAAAGATAAATATCAATGATATTCACTTCATCTACTTTTAAATACTGCATCAATACAGCTTTATCAATAGTCACTCCACCACCTCGGTATGGATTATCAATCCGTCTGAATTCGGTTAACTCTTGACTATTAACAATTAGCTTTTTCGGTGCAAATTCACGTTTTTCAACATGATAAACAAATTTTAAATCATGGTCTTTATAACTATAATTAAACTCAAGCCCATCCATAGAATAACAAATAACGGGATCTAATTCAATTTGTTCATTGCGTAAACGAATCCCCAGACAATTACTGATAAATTGATTAATATAAATCCCGGGGCCACTAGAATAGATTCGCCATCCGCCACGTACCATTACACTGGCATCTTTTAATTTACCCCATTGCTCTTGTGCCTCATAGCGCGTCGCAAAATCTGCATCCGAGCTGCTAAAATAACAATTGCTCTGGCGTTTGGCAGCATTTTCTACTACATCATCAATCAATATTGGATTAATTTGAGCTAACGCCTGCCATACCTCATCCGCTTTACCTAGTTTAGCCATAGCTTCAATAAAACGAATATGCGCATGAACATACTGTAAACCAACTTCACGCCCAACATTGGAAGCCAACTCAGCACGTTTAAAAATCGAATTAACACCTCCAGCATAAGTCGCTGGTTGATTCATCAAACGCACACCATCACTATAGTATAAATTTTCTTTGATTAAATCATAGTGACGCAAAGCCTGTTCATAAGTAAACAACTCACTAATTATTCCTCGAGTCATAGGTAGTAAGCGGTATTGAATTCCAGTACGTTCATCTGTAGGATGAAGCAATGGCTCAGCCTGAGTACTTTCATCATCAAATAATATAAACCCAGCAACGACACCATCTTTAATAACGTAGTGATTATAATCACGATGAATTTGTTTTGCTAGAATACCAAATTCACAACCAAGCTTAAAATCCGCCCCGAGTTTAAGTAATTTTGCGCCCTTGACAAATACCTGATAAGTAAGCTGCACCGTCCAACCACTAACCATTGACTTACGGAGTTGCGAGTTTGCAGGTTGTAAGGTATCATCCCAATCACCATCGCCGTAACATGAAAGCGTTGTTCCGTTGATGAAGTTGTCTTTAATATTCTTTAATAATGATTCCAAATGTTTGCGCACTGAGTATTTTTCGTCAGTGAAATCGCTGCTGGCAAAATTAGTAAATGTTATTTCTTCATCTAAAATTGCATAGTCATTACTACACTCGATATAATCCAAAATAGCTTTTAGTGGCCAGACGATTACATCGCCATGACTTTCATGTTGCTGAAAACGATAAAATTCATCAAACATAAACCATTGCGGCCAACCACCAGTTTGCTGATATTGATGACTAAAGATAGTTAGTAAAATTTTGCGCGTAGTTTGATAATCTCCAGTTGCAAGGAAGAATTCCAATGGCCCCTGACAAACGTCACGAGTACCCCATGCTGCACCACTGTATTGCTCTAGACCATGCGGTACTAAATAATGAACCATTGCATTATGAGTATACCAAAACATTAGATCGTTAAACTTAGTTAACTCAAATTGTGATTTGTGTTGCAAGCTAAATTGTCGCGTCTTTTTAAACCATGCCTGTTCAAATTGAGCAACTGAGGTTTCAAATTGTACGGTCTCAATTGCTGGTTTATTTGCAAAATCTAATTCACCACCAAGAGTTAAACCAAAATGCGTAAGTAAATTCGTTTCATATACGATATAAGGTAACTCTTTTGCACAATCAACAGAGCTCAGTACTCTAGCATCAGATATCTTTGCAACATCTGAGGAATTGTGAGGAAGAATATAAAATGTTGCCTGTGGATTTTCTGTAACAATCAACTCACTGCGATCAGCTTGAATTAGCACCGATTTATTTTCACCATAACTAATCGAAGGATGCGAATCATCTTCATTAACTCCGGCAACAATATTATGTGTAATTAAAAACTGATGCGCAACTTTTGAGTCAATAGTCAAATTAAGTTGGTGCGATACTGCATCGGTCCAGGTTTTAACTTCAATCAATTCATCCGCAAATTTATAAATCCACCGTGCAAAATTCACACCTATCTCAAGCGCAGATGGAATACCCAATTGTGCAAAGCAACCATCTGAGTCACGCATAAAAATTCGCTGTCCAGAAAATTTAAAGACGTTAAGATGATTACGTGGTACTGATAATAATTTGTTAAACGAGGTATTACCTAGTGTTACTTGTGAGTTAAAAATCCCTGACATATAAACGGTAGAAGATAAACGATGAACCGCAAAATCACTATCTGTGCCAGAAAAAATTACATGCCCGTGTGGGCGTTCAACTTGAAGCTCTTTAGCCTTTAGAACAACATGACGACTTTTGCTGGATTCGGAGCTTCCAGAATAAAAAAACGATAACACCTTACCGTCTTGCTGTTCAACATGTCGTAGATCACTACCAAAAAACTGCGCTAAATCACTAGCATCTAAATCATTTACTTTTAACATTTGAGTAGTGTTTAAGATACTAGATGCGGCTGCAAAATTCTGACTTGGTAGAAATTTAGCCACAGACTGAGCAAATTCGCTTGCTTTGGCATAATATTGTAAATCATCCGAGCAGCTAATCTCAGCATGATCGGGCATAAAATAGGCAAAAAAAGTACTTTCTGCTTGCTCTGCTGCAGCTAAAGTAATTTTTTCTTGTTGTAGTCCAGTCAAAGCAAATTCATATTGTAAACAACTTGATGGCAAATTGTGCTGTACTAATGCTTGAGGTGCATTATTTTCACGATAATGGAGTCCATAGAATTGAAAACCATCAGTTGAATAGTTGGCTACCTTATTTAAGCCACCTTGCAATAGCCATGGAAAGCTAGCTGCACCATCGATAGTTTGAGCAACATTTTGCCTTGATGCAACTGCATAGCCAAGAGTAGGATGAGATAGAATTGCATGATCAATATATTGACAAGTATAAGCTTCATTGGTACGCACCGCGCCAACATCTGCAATCCCAATATCTTGAGCATAAATTAAATCATAGCTAATTTCTCTTAAACAATGATTAATTATTTTAACTTGCCAAAGCCAAAGATTCATATCTTTAGCCAAGCTACAACTAACAACATAATCCAAGCCTAGGGTATTACCATGCCAACTTACTTGCCCACTATTGGCATTAAACTTAGAACTCGATAAAACACCTATTAATGGCGCTGAACTTATACCTGTTTCATCATACACTCGTAAATAAATATTAGCAACACTGGCATCAACAAAATTTCCTTCGAGTAAATTAACCAAAAGGTTTTTGTAGCTAATTGCAGCCAGATTACCATTAGCTAAAAATCTCAAACTTAATCCGAGATTATTATTTAATTCTACTTTATATGCTGCATCAAGGCTATTAAAATTTTTCACTTATGACTCTCATTAAAAAATGCCGCACAGAATCGTGCAGCATATAGAACTAAAATAACATTATTTTTGCATGATTTGAGTAACTTGCTTATCTAATTCAGCAATACCTGCATCAATAGTTACTTTACCATAAATAATTTGTTCCACAGTATCGCCAAATACTTTGTATAAACGCGGACCTTGTGGAATATTATATGGAATATTTACATTATTTAACTGTCGTTTGAATACTGCAACCGTTGGATTTGACTCAATACCAGTCCATGCATTTTGTACCGTTGGTAAATTGCTGGTTAGATCATAAAATTGCTTCTGTGCTGGCGCTGAAGCTAGATATTCCATCAGTTTATAAGCGTCAGCTTTATTTTTAGAGTTTTTGAACATTACAAAATTAGCGCCACCAAGGAATGAAGTATTAGTTTTCTCAGTCGGCATAACCGCAACACCCCATTTATCAGCAAAATCCTTACCACCTGCTTTATTTACCAGTGAGATCATCCATGGCCCACCCACAAACATGCCTAATTTACCATTAACAAATAGAGGAGCAACATCGCCACCTAAATCCATCGGAGCCAGACCATTTTTAAAATAGCTCGTATAATAGCTAACCGCTTGCTTGAATGCAGGAGTTGCCACCATAGATTTACCATTATCATCAACAATATTAGTCTGATTTTGCCATAAAGTCACCAGCATCTCAGTAGGCGTGTTGGTATCATTCTTTATTAAGGTAATCGGTGCTTTTACCCCGTTTTTCTTTTCAGCCTCGGCTAATTTAAACATTTCATCCCAAGTTTTAGGGAACTCTTTAAAGCCGGCTTGATTCATCAAATCTTTACGATAAAACATAATTCGCGTATCGGCATACCATGGAAATCCATATGTTTTACCATCAAATTGAGTCGTTAGTAAAGTACTTGGAATAAAATCGCTGAGTTTGACGCTGCTGTCTTTAGCCAAATATGGTGTAAGATCTTCAAAAGCATTAAGTTTGACAAATTCAGCCATAAATGACGTTCCCATCATTGAAACGTCAGGTGTGCTATCACCTGAAAGCGCGGTTAAAAGTTTTTGATGCACCATCCCCCATGGAATTGATTGGACTTTAACATGAATAGTTGGATTTTGCTGTTCAAATCCTGCTACCAAGGTGTCAAGACTTTTAGCTTCTTCTCCCATCGCCCAGACATTAAGTGTCGTTTCTTGCGTACTAGCTGCAGAAGCAGTTGACGCAGGTTCAGAATTTTTAGACTTATCGCCACAAGCGATTAAGGTGCAGGCAATAATTCCTGGCAATAATAATTTAGTAAGCTTTTTCATGGTTACCCCTTTATAAAAATAAGTTAATCTTAGTTGAATGGTACTGGCTGGTAATGTTGATATAAACCCTGTACCATTTCCCATTTCCCAACACTTTTAATATAATCACCCACATAATTAGCAATTGTATTGCCAGTTAATCCAAGCACCAGCATTCCTTGATCCAACGAGATTAATTCCGTACCTGTTTCACAATTTTGCCCAATTGCATCATATAATCCATATGGAGTTAAGGTATTACTACACTGATATAATTTATTAAAATATTGTATGCTTAAAGTTGGATTCTCTAATGCTACTAATGCAGTTGCATGAGGTGTACCATCAATAAATGCAGGCAATTGACACCATCCTCGTACATAACACTCATTTAAACTTGGTACACCAAAGTCTCCATGATAGGTATCATTAGTCGCACTGGATGCAGAAAGAAAAGCTATAATGTTATTTGACTCTATATATTGCTGCTGAACAGTAACGTAATTGTTAAATAATTGACTATAATTTGGAATTAGCTGGTCTTCACGCATCAAAATTCGTGGAAGCAATAACTGGAACATCGTACCATCCCAAGTTAACTCAGCATTAACTGATTCACCGTTATTAAGTGTAATATTGTTGGAATAAATTGGCATTTGGGTAAATGCGCCAGACTCAGCGGTATAACCTTGAATCAACATCCATAACGGCGATAAACGGCTTTCATTTGCCATGCGATCAATATAATAGCCAAGCGGCTTATCGGTGGCAGTGTCCCATCCTGCAGCCACACATTGCTGACAATCAGGATTAGGAAGCAGCGATTTGGTATACGTACCAATTGTAGTCCAACCATCTTTTTGATTATTGACGATGATTGATGCCTGCTTGGCGATTTTGCTACGCAATGAATCATTACTATACTGATAAGCGCCAATCAAAGCCGCTAGTGAAAAATCAAGATTGCTATTATCGACATCAGGAATAGTTGAAGTTGCAGGAACAATATTGCCACTACTCTCTATATTATACGGCCAGTAAAATAAACCTTTCCAGCTCTTACCTGGTGTATTTTGTAAATCAATTAACTCTTGCGTAATTATCAGCATTTGTGAAATGGCTTGGTCTCTATTGATGTAAGGACTATTAATTTTCCCCTCCGCGATCAACAGCAAGATATTCAAATACAAACCAGTTTCAGTTGTATTAAATTGACCATTGGTCGAAGTAATCTGATGAGAGCTTTTATCCACATAAATAGTATCATATGGCATAAAAGTTTTAGCATCAACACCAGCACCAGCCTGAAAAAAGGTTAAATTATCCTGCAGCACTCGATCAAGAGTTAATGAGTTAGTTGAAGAGTTAGATGTTCCACTAGCACATGCACCTAAAATAAAACCAGCAGATAAAATTGAAATCAGAGTTCTTTTTTTCATTAATTAGTCCGTAAATATTTAATTTGAAGATAACTAAACATGCAACTCAATGAAAGGCAAGTCAGATAATTTTTATCACAGATAAAGCAAAAAGTAAGATTTTAATTCTAAACTTGGAAAGAGGTGCACATTACAACAGAGAATTCATTTTATCACTTGAAAGTTGAGCAATAAGTTATTTTTGAATAAAAAGAAGAAGAGTTATAGTAGTTTATATGGTGCAGCGCAATATAATCATGAAAAACACTAACCACATCAATAAAAACCACTTATTTAAAAATGTTAATTTTTACAACATAATTTAACAAAAAACCAGCTAATTGCTAGCTGGTTTAATTTTATTTTACACTTAAACTAATCGAGATACTAGTAGGCAATTTATAACTAAGCCTACACATAGTAGGTGAGGAGTAAATCAACGACCTAGGATAATGAATCAGTTTAAGTGTACATCTTGTAAAAAGGTCTGATAGCCATCACCATCATAATAAGCATAAAGCGTCTGAGCAATAGCCGTTGTTCCAGTACAAACATTACCATCTTTATCAATCGCGATAAGTCCGACATAATCACCATCGGCATCACTCTCAACGATTGAACGCTGAACGGCATCAGTTAAAGTCATACCATCTTTTACCCGTGTGTGAACTTTAGTGGCAACAGCTTTATTGACAATTTCTTCACCTATTCCAGTACAAGAAATCCCCATTACGTTTGAGGCAAAATTACCTGCAACAGTTGGGCTATCACCAACTCGGCCCGGTACTTCAAATCCTGCGCCACCAGTAGAAGTAATGGCACAAATTACACCATTATCATCTAACACAACCACACCAATTGTCCCAGTCAAGCCTTTTTTAAGTTCAAGGTACTCATTCCAACGTTTTTCAGTCATTGGATTATATGGCATCATTTGTAACTTTTGGTAGGCATGATTAGTTGCATGTTCACCACCGATGATGCTATGGTGTTGTTGCTGTAAGGCGTGAGCAACCGCTGAGGGATAACGAACATTTTGAATGTTAATTACCCCTGAGAATTTATTTTTAATACTATCCATATAAGATGCAGACATTCTAATTTGACCATCTTGTTGGACGCGTGAACCCGTCCCAGCATTAAAAATCGGATTATCTTCTAAGAGCTTAGCTGCAAATAAAGCTGTTTCAACTGCATCATTTGTAGTTTCCAAAACTTGATGGGCTTGTTGAATAATTGGTAGCAAATTTTCATGATAGGCTTCAAAAGGCGTGGTACTATCTTCACGCGCACCGCAGCCACCGTGAATGATGATGCGCTTCACTCCAGCACCTCTTTAATCAGCTGAATGACTTCATGAGTTTTGGTATTATAACGATCACCACTTAGCAAAGTATGAATCTTAACTCCAACCAAACTAATCGCCTCACCCGGTGAAGTACTTGCCACTGATGAAAATTCTACTTTCGACATATCAACCACGGTCAATGCACCGCTACCAATAGCCTCAATATTACCTTCAGCATCAATGATTGCAGCAGTATCTTCATCAACCCCAACACCTGTTTTATACGGGTTGTATGAAAGTGCCGTTAATAAGCGCCCTAAACGATTACGTTGTGAAAAATGTTGATCAATCATTATTTTATTCGTCAAACCAAGACCTGGTGCAATCATGACGCCACCCACTCGAGGAATAAGCCCTGAATCACCTGAAACAATCATATGTTCAGGGATAAATGCAGCTCCCGCTGAAGTTCCTGCGACAGGAACCCCCTCAGCATTACGCTTACGAATCATCTTAGCAATTACTGTACCACCAAGTACTGTAGATAAAAGCAACTGATTTCCACCGGTCATAAAAATACCAGTTGACTCAGTTAACTGTTTTACAAAAATTTCATTATTAGCATCTAAGCGACTTGAAATATTGTTGTTATATATCTTTTTCACACCCAAACGCTGAAAAATTTCAACGTAACGATCGCCAGTATCCTCTAAATTAGAAGCAGTAGGGATAACTGATATAATTGCATCTTTACCGCCGCTTAACTGAACAAATCTCTCTAAAACTCTAGGATTAACTTCTTTTTCTTCTCGTCCACCAATAGGGATAATAAAACCACGCGCTGACTTATGCTCCATACTCATTAATAAATTCCTCTAGTTATTAGACTTCTTGAATAACAAATTATTTTGTTCTTAGGCTAGGAGTAAATTCTTTGAGGAACGGAATGTATACGAAGTACATCAGCACCAAAAAAGTATTTACGACGTATAAGGACTAAAGAAGCAAGTTATGCAAAAAGTCTACTGATCCAATCATCAATTTTTTCTACCTAGGCAACTATCAAAACTAATTTCGTGCTACCCAATTCAATATTTTGTATTAAAGCGCTATTTTATCAAAAATAGCGCTTTAATGTAGTATTATCAGGCACTCGCTTCGTTATTATATTTTTTTATTGCATTAATAACTTCTGCGGCTTGATCTTGACATAGCATTATATAAAGATGATTGGCTTCCATATTAGCTAAAACTAATTCCAATGCTTCTATTTCCTGATCGACGGTAGCAACAATATTTTTAGTATCAAAGCCACGCTTTAACAGTCGCTCTTGTAAGAATTCCGCCAACTCACCAATCTCTGCACCACGAAGATGACTAGTAAACATTTTAACAATCACATAGTCGATTTTGTGCTGAACCACACTCTTCGCAATATTGTCCACCATAAATTTACGATCGCCTGATAATCCTAACAACACTGTAATTTTAGTGTCAGAATTACCAATACTTCGCGCAAATTTAAGCATATTATCAACTGATGCCAAGTTGTGCCCATAATCAACAAAAATCTTACTATCCTTAAACCCTTTAACATCAAACATATTAAAGCGTCCATGGTTATGTTCATCGTTTCTAAACGCTAACAGACCCGCAGTAATTTCTTCATAACTACGCCCAAGTTCTATACTTAAACAAATCGCTGCCAATACATTTTCGATATTATGTTTAGCAATACCATTATAAGTAAGATCTACATCATTTACCGCAGCGATGACATGTTTCTCACCGTGACGATAAACAACAAAATTATTATTTTCAACAAAACAAGCATAATCATTTGGTGCTTTAATAAACTTAATGACCTCATCCGCGGCTAATTTTTGACTGAAAAATGCCCGCTCACGAGGTAATACATCAATAAATGAATGTGAAATTTCATCATCTAGATTTACCACATTATGTCCACCAGGTCGCACTGCATTTTGCACTGTGAATTTAGCACGAGCCAGATCCATAACATCGTCGATACCATTAACGCCAAGATGATCTTCGGAAACATTCATAACTACCGCACCACCAACGTTAGAGGTTGCCAAACCGCGTTTAACAATACCACCACGTGCAACTTCAAGAACAGCAACATCAACATCAGGGTTAGTCATTACACGGCGATTTCCATTAGGTCCTGATAAATCTCCCTCAGAAACAACTTCACCGTTGATCATCACCCAATCAGTTGAACAGTATCCTACACACTTTCCAGCATGCTGTGAAATAAAGCTAGTTAGACGTACAGTCGTAGTTTTACCATTAGTTCCAGTCACCATAACACTTGGAATTTCATAAATTTTATCCCAAGGAACATCATCATAGCCAATCTCATCAATATTGGCAATATAAGCACCCTTGCCGCTACCAATACTAATAATATTTTGATCAAGATAAACATTGAGCGAACGAGTTTTAGCTTCATTATAGATATTTCTAAGAGTCATGTAACGCTCTTTAGAAATAATATACTCAAGATACTCTAGTTCTTCTGCAAAATCTAACTCTTCAGTTTTATTATACTTGGCTGCTGCAATATCAAAAGCAACACCTAAAATTTTACAACCAGCGTAAGTTAAATCAAATTCGGTTGGAATTGACATAATAATTCCACGACTGTATACACGCTTATAGACTGGCACGTCATCCCAGCCAAGCTCATCCAATATTTTGCGAAGTACTGCTTCATAATCATTAGCAAACTCTTGTTTATGCTCATCACGAGTAACTATTTCAGAAATAGCTCCCACACCTGAGAAAAACATATTAGTTCCAGCTAAGATGCGAATTGCAAGTGCGTCTCTTTGAAACATGGTTTTTTCCTTTTACTCAAAACCAATTGAGATGATACTAAATTTTGAAACTGGCGGCATATCAATCTAACAATTGATATGCCGCATAGAAATGAATTGGATAAAGACAAATTAGTCGTTATTTTCTTCTTCAACTTCAATAATTACACCACGTTTATCAGTACGAATCGTAGCGTTGCTAATTGCGTCAGAAATCAAATCAACTTCAACACGATCCAACAGATGGTCTTCAGCACGAGTATCTACTTCTTTCATACGCGTATTTCCATCAGATTTGAATGAGGTGATTTGTTTCCAGCAGCGACTAACTTTATCCGCCAACACAACAATAAAGTCACCCTCATGAGCGTTGCTCAGCGCTTGATTAATTGCGTCTTGCTCGTCAAGTACTACTTCTACATTAGCAGGATTAGCACCATGTTTAATCAAGAGCTCACGGATTAATTCAGGAACTTCACCATCTTTACGTCCGCGACGGTTGTCATCTTGTTTACAAATAAAATGTGTAAAGTGAGATGGTAATAGTTTAACACTCTCTTCAATCAATGCGTTAGTGCGATCACCAGGGAATGTAACCACTGCTAATTTTTTACCTGACACACTCATTTGATCAACAAATTTACCAATCATATTAATCGCAGCTGGATTATGACCATAATCTAGCAATACTTTGAATGGATGCTCATCATAGAAATTCATCCGTCCTGGCGTTTGATGATAACTATTAACAAAGGTGCGTAAACCATTACGTAAGTCATCAAGATTCATACCCATACTATAAGCAATAGCTACTGCAAACATCGCATTTTGGACATTATGAATTGCTTTACCTTCCATTGTTGCAGGAATTAAATGCGTCCATAATACTGGAACATGCACACCATTGTCAAAAATAGTAATCATGTCACCATTAACACCTTTTTCGATAACAACCGCTTTACCACCCAAACGAATATGTTCACGCACTAAATTGTGCTGTGGATTCATTGTTACGTAGAAAATATTTTCAGCTTCAGTAGTTGCTGCCATTTTCAAGCACTCAATATCATCAGCATTCAATACCGCAGTATCACGTGCAGCATCAGTAATAATACGTTTAACTTTAGCTAAATCTGCTAACCCATTACCTTCGCTGATATCAATGTGATCAGCAGTAACATTCAAACATGCACCAACATTACAGAATTCATAGCCTAAACCGCTACGTAATAATCCACCCCGTGCGGTTTCTAATACTGCGATCTCTGTATTAGGATCTTGTAATACCATATGCGCTGAAACTGGACCAGTAGTATCACCCTTAACAGTTAATTTACCATTTATGTAAATACCATCTGTAGTAGTTAAACCTACCACTTTACCTGCTTGTTTCCATAAATGAGCTACCATCCGTGAAGTAGTTGTTTTACCGTTTGTACCAGTGATTGCAACCGTAGGGATACGCGCTTTTTCTGGTTCAGGGAATAACATATTAATTACCGCACCAGCAACATCACGTGGTTTACCTTCAGTTGGATGAGTGTGCATACGGAAACCAGGTGCCGCATTTACTTCACAGATTCCACCACCGATATCGTGATATGACTGACTGATATCTTTAATCAAGAAATCAACACCACCGACATCTAGACCAATCGCTTTAATCGCACGCTCAGCCATTTCTTTATTATCTGGATGAACTTGATCAGTTAAATCAATCGCAGTTCCACCAGTTGACAAATTAGCGGTATCACGTAAATAACATACTTCGCCATCTTTTAGGATTGTCTCAGCCGTATAACCTTTTTTCTCAAGAATTTGGTTGGCTGCATAATCTAATTCTAAACGAGTTAGTACTTTCTCATGCCCAACACCACGACGTGGATCTTGGTTTACAATTTCAACCAGTTCAGCAACAGTTTTTTTACCATCACCAATTACATGACCCGGTACACGTTTTGCGACAGCGATTAACTTACCGTTAACCACTAGCATACGATGATCTTCCCCTTCCAGGAATGACTCAACAATTACGCTCCGCGAAACTTCTTTCGCAACATGGAATGCTTCAATAACTGCTTCTTCGGTAGTTAGGTTAATTGAAATCCCGCGCCCGTGATTACCATCCAATGGCTTAACTACTACAGGTCCACCAATCGAATGAAAGGCTTTGGCAGCCTCACGCTCTGAACCAATAATTCTTTGTTGCGGAACAGGTAAGCCAAGACTATCTAGTAAATTAGCTGTAGCGCTTTTATTGCTCGCTAATTCAACAGAAATAAATCGAGTTTCGCTAGTAATAGTTGCTTGAATTCGTTTTTGATATTTACCGTAACCAAGTTGAATTAAAGACGCTTCGTTTAAGCGTAGATATGGAATATTTCGTTCAATTGCGGCATCAACAATTGATTGCGTACTTGGACCAAAGTTCATTTTTTGCGCAAAGCGAATAAAGCGAACTTTTTCATACGCAAAGTCAAAATCTTCAGGAACTTTATGCTCAATCTGAGATTTAACTTCATCAGGCATAATTGAAACTAACAAATCACGGGCTAACTCGCTAGCACGCAAACCAACGTCACGCTGTTTATATTCAAAAACTAAATTATACTGCCCTTCTTTGCCATTGCCACGAGTGCGACCAAAACTAACCGGAACACCTGCTAACATTTGAATTTCTAAAGTCACGTGCTCCCAAATGTGTCCAATCCATGTACCTTCATCTTCTTTTAGACGACGAACAAAGCCACCCTCTTCACCGTGCGAGCAATGATGCTCGTGCAACGATGGAATCGCAGCCAGAAGCTTTTCAATAAAATTTTGCCCCAAACGCACTGAAGGCCACTGCTCTAACACCCCAACATCGATGACATGACGAATTACTGGAAAACCAGCATATATATTAGGACCAACATAAACATTCGTAGCTAAAATCTTCATTTGCTTCTCACTTATACAAAAAAATTAAAACCAGCTACTATTTTATAATAAATTACTGATTAACTGAGTAGATTTTTATATAAATATTCTCTTCTGCATTAAACAAATAAATATCACTTTGTTAGTTACAAGCAATAAGCATTCTACTACAGCAACTTACTCCACAACAAGATTTAAGATAATGAATCAATTTACTACACTAAAATAGCATAAAATATCTACAAAAGAGCAAAATATTCGTTATGTTTTATAAAAGCGGTAAATTGAGTCGTATACAACTCTAGAAAAACAAGATAAAAAACCAAAGCGCAAGTCGAGATACTTTAAATTTTTTAGAAAACTTTCAGGCAGGATAAATATATTGGATTGAGTTAATTTAGAAAATAAAAATGGCACTGAACTTAACTCAGTGCCATTTCTGTAATTAGCATAACGCTTATCGACTTACCAGCCGCGACGATCACCACCACCATTATTGTTAGAGCGGAAAGATCTTTCACCAGCAGGTTTAGGTTCTTTAACTTTAACAATGATTTGACGGTTTTTATGAGTAGTGTCATTTAAATTTTTGATACAGTTAGCCGCATCTTCTGCAGTAGCCATATCCACAAAACCGAAGCCTTTGCTACGACCTGTAAATTTATCAGTAATTACTTTTGCTGATTCAACTTCTCCATGAGCGCTGAAAATTTCGCCTAATTCTTCACTAGTAATAGACCACTCTAGACCAGCAACAAATAATGATTTTTGCATTTAATTTGCCTTAAAAAAATAATAAAAAATGATGAAAAACTTTAGACTGGAATATTAGTGGACTATATGAAATTAGACAACACAATAATTTGAAGAAAAAAGATTTTACATAACTAAGCGGTACTATAACATACTTTGCCAATAGCAACCAAAATATTTTAAAATTTCGATGCTGCAGCGCAAAAAAACCCGAACAATAAATGTTCGGGTTTTGTATATTTCGATAAACGAATTAACGCTTAGAGAACTGTTTACGGCGACGTGCTTTACGTAGACCGCATTTTTTACGCTCAACTTCACGAGCATCACGAGTAACAAACCCTGCTTGTGATAATGCTGATTTTAATTCTGGATTAAAATCGATTAAAGCACGAGTAATACCATGACGAATCGCTCCAGCCTGACCTGATTCACCACCACCGTGTACATTGATACGAATATCAAACGTAGCTAGATGATCAACTAACTCTAAAGGCTGACGTACTACCATACAACTAGTAGGGCGAGCAAAGTATTTATCATATTCTTTGTCGTTTACAGTAATTTTGCCTGAACCTTTAATGATAAAAACACGGGCTACTGAACTTTTACGACGACCTGTACCATAATTGTAATTTCCAACCATTTTGCAAAGCCCCTATTAAATCTCTAATTGTTTAGGTTGTTGAGCAGTATGAGGGTGAGCTTCACCAGCATACACTTTTAATTTTTTAATCATTGCATAACCTAAAGGTCCTTTAGGAAGCATACCTTTAACGGCATTGATCAAAATTTTCTCAGGAGCTTTTTCCAACATTTGGTTGAAAGTACGAGAATAGATACCACCAGGATAACCTGTGTGACGGTAATAAATCTTTTGCAAAGTTTTTTTACCAGTAACAACTAATTTATCTGCATTGGTAACTACAACGAAATCACCAGTATCCACATGTGGGGTGTAGATAGCTTTATGTTTTCCGCGAAGTACGTGTGCGATCTTAGCTGCTAAGCGACCCAGAACTTTATCCTGAGCGTCTACAACAAACCACTCATGATTTACTTCATGAGCTTTTGCTGAAAAAGTTTTCATATATATTTCCTAAATTTTAATAATTACAAATACCTGGCAAATTTTACCAGAGCCAATTAAGACATAAAATATTTGTAACGGACGGTAAGTGGTAGGCACGGATTATATCATAAGCAGCTTAAAATATGCAACAACTAAAATATGGATTAAGTAATTGACATAATTATTATCTACCCTACATATTTACCCCTATACCTATCTATATTATTTCATACCACTTAATATGTCTAACCATCTGTTTACATAGATTAAAGTGTGGTTGTTGGTTTGATTTTGTTGTTCCATAATATGTTATGCAAATGGCAATATGTGTTGCTTGGAGGCAAGGGATATTATCAGTTTGCGTAACTTCAAATTCTAACTTACAAGGGAACTAAAGCAAAATGAGAAATCATAAATTAAAAGTATTGAGTATGGCATTACTACTGCTAAGCGGATGTAGCAATACAGGCAATGGTGGTGGTGATACTGGAACTGTATCAACGGCTGATGAAGCAGTGACTTTAGAAAATCCAGTTCGTTTGGATCAGCTTGGAGTATTACCAGCAAGTAATAGCTCAGCTGCATCTTATTTATTACAGTTAACTAACTATAGCAAAGACAAATATACTCTAGACTCAGTACGGGTTATTGATTTAGATACGGCTAAAGATAGTGAATTAGTAAGTGTAGCCTCTCAGGCATGTAGCACAGTATCTGCTAATGGCAGCTGCTCGATTCAACTAACTCCACATACCTCACAAAGTGCTGATGTTAAGCTGGAAGTAAATCTAAAAGATAAACTTGGTGTAAACACAAAATTAGTGCAACTAATTCGGATTAGTGGTGAACTTAATGCAAATAATGGCGGAATCGTGATGCTTAATGATGTTGACCGGATTATGACTGAAGATGGTAACTATAGCTTATCGATCCCAGTAGTCTTGGGTGAAAGTTATGATGATATTAAAGCCAGCAATGGAAGTTTAATCTGTAACACAAAGGGCTATCAAAAAGGCAGCAGCTGTACTTATCAAGTAAGGGGTAAAGTATTATCTGGTACTAAGGCATTATCTAGCAGTAGAGCTGCATTATCTGACACTAATGAGGTAATAGTAGTATCTACTCGCTTGGAAGGGATAAAAGCTGGCAAAATAGCAACCGTACAGGAAGCAAACACTAAGGTAGAAGTGGCTAAAGGTGCTCACCTATTATTAAGTCATGGTACAAAAATTAATGCTCCTAATACTAGCGCTGAAATAACGGTATTTAATAACGGGAATATCGCCGCAAAAGGTATAGCAGCAAGTGTTGAAGCTACATCTGGTCTAAAAATAGAAGCTAATACGTGTACAGATCTTGAAGCCAATAATACTTGTAAAGTTAAAGTTAATCTAAACAGCACAACCAATGGACAAGGTTCAGTGAAAGTAGCTTATAAAGATAAAGACAAAGATAATACCGCGCAAACCAATGTTCGCTATACAGTAGTCAATGCAAGCGCTGGTGTGAAGTTAACTGTGAAAAACTCTAACTTAGCTAATGCGATAATTGGTGGTAAAACCCGTGAGGCGCTTATCGAGGTTACAAACAATGGTAATCGGAGATTAGAAGGAGTCAGCTACTATCTTGCACCAGCAGGAAATAGTGGACTGACAGTCGAAAAAAGAGCTGAAAACGGCTGTGATTTAACTGGTGGAAAATTGGAAGTACAGCAGACTTGTTATTTAAGCGTTAAATATAAGCCATTAACAGCTTTTGAAGGTAGTAAATCAATTAATCTAGTGATTAATAGTAAATATATAGACCAAAATGAGCAATCTCATTCGTTGATAAGTGCTGTTGGCTTAGATTATTCTGCAATAAAAGTTGGCTCAGGTAATTTAGTGTGGAGCACAAATAGCGGTAATGGTGATCTTGCTATTGTAAATGATGGTAACGCTACTGGATCGACAATCTGGGAATTAAGAAATACTCTTGCTAAAGACGAAAATTTATCAGCTAAAAACGTAAATGTAACCCTAGATCCAGCTACAATTGACGGGCTAAGTGTTGCCGCCACAGATGAAAAAGCATGCCCAGCTAATGCGACCATTGCTGGAGGTGGCGCTTGCCAATACAAAGTAAGCTACGGTCCAACCAGCGTTGTGCAAAAAGAAACTGTTGTTGACTTAAATGCTGCTTATAATTTCTATGATGGAACTCCTGAAGCAAGTGTTGCTACTTTTAAGGTAGTCTCTTCTGCTACACTACAACCAAAAATTGATGTAAAGATTGAGGTGTATCCTACTGATGGAACAACTCTTTCTGGTGATGGTTCATCACAACTACCATGGAGCTTCAATGCTTATCATGACAAGACTATTTCTTTGCAATATACATTTACAAATAGTGGTACGTTAGATGCTGAGCAATTTAACCTTGACACGGGTAATTTACCGAGAGGTACTGCATTAAAAGATACAACTTGTCCAACTGGGTCTGAACCAAAACAACTTGAATTAGGTGGTAGCTGTATAGCAAATGTAGATATCCCTGATCCTGAGCTATTTACCACTGTGCCAAACTTAACTACCAATAGTCTAAATAGCGCTAGTCTGAAGCTTGATCTTCCATATAGCTATAAATACAATAATCAGGTCTATCATGGACAAGCTGATACTAAACATGCCAACTTCAACCGTTTATGGGCGAATGTAACGCATACAGTCACCAAGACTGACGACTCGGACAATGAGTATATCTTTGAGGTGCAATCTAAGCTAAGCGGAATAGATGGTGTTACTGCATATCCGATAACTATTACACCAACGATGGCAAATCCAATAGCTGGGGCAAACTTTACAGCGTGTACGATAGCTAATGCAGACGAAGATAATTGTATTAATACGCTATCAATACCTAAAAATATGCTAACAGCTGGCAATACATTGATTGTTGCATTTAAAACCAGTGCTGATAGTATGGATGACAAGAACACTATTGTTTCAACTATGGATACAATTGGAGCAAGTATAGTGCCGATCCGCAATCAAGCTGAGCTGGTTGGTGCATTCGCAGGTAGTACCGAAGGTAAGTTATTCGTTCTTGAGAATGATATTGCATTGACGGGTAATTGGACTCCAGTTAAAGAGCTGAAAAATGCAACATTTGATGGACAAGGGTATAAAATTAATGATCTAGTAGTAGTAGAATCTTCTAATGCTGGAATGTTTTCAATCCTTTCTGATAGAGTAGTTATCAAGAATTTAGCTCTTAAGGGGAGCCTTTTATTGTCTGTGCGAAATTCGGGATTGTTGGCGGGTTTTGCAGATGATAATATTTCTATATCAAATAGTCATTTTAATTCAAAAGTAGGAACCCCTCTTGCTGAAAGAGTGGGCGGCGTTATTGGGGAAACTAGGGAAACTGATAAGACTAGAAGAATGGTGAAATTTGAGTCGGTTACAGTTATTTCTGAAGTTAAAGGTAAAAACTTAGTTGGCGGTTTAGTTGGCGTGGTTAATTCTGGTATTAATTTTAACAACATCCGTATAAAAAGCATCATGACTGGAGAAAATCGCGTTGGGGGTGTAACTGGTTCCATATATCTCAAAGATCATTTTGCTAAGAATATTATTGCTGATACTACAATTGGTCTCATTTCAGGTCGTGGTAGTCAAATTGGTGGTCTTTTCGCTGCAACCGTAAACATGAATATGTCCAATATTGATGCAACAATTAATATTACTGGAGACAATGCAGGAATCGTTGGTGGTATCGTTGGGAACTTATCTTGGAGTAGCGAACGAGATTTCAATGATAGCATATCAAATGCCATAGTACGAGGAGTAATTACAGCTTCAGCTAATCCAACAGTAAAAGCTAATCGAATTTCAGGAATCGGTTCAGCGACTACGAATTCGGAAGTAAATAGAGCTATTGACATGACTACGATCGCATATACCAATGGTACGACTACCACTAACTATGTTAGCCCACTTACGGCATTAGACCTAAGTAAATATGTGAATAGTGGCAATGTTTTCTATTTTCTTCCTGCAGGTGCTACGTATATCGAGGCAGCTAATCCAGAATGGGTATCACCGCTAGAGGGTACTACTGCAGAAACTCAGAAAATTTTCTTGACTAGTAAAGGATTTGACTTTAATAACACTTGGACTATCAAAAAGGATAGCGCTAATAATGACATTATCGGTATCAAGGAGGACTCAATCCCACAATTCCCTAAATGGTAATTAGATGATAATATTATAAACATGAATAAGCCCTGCGGGGCTTATTTCTGATTAGAGGTTAAGCAACAATGCAAATAGAATACAAAATAAACAATGACCAAGAATATTTGAGTCACTATATTACAGCCTATAATTTTATTCATGGCACTAACCCAAATGACATCAGCTATATTAAAGATAGCAATTTAAATTACTGTAGCTGTACCCCCAACTTTATATTTTTTAAAGGATAACCGCTTTATGCCTTAAATTTTTAGAAAATTAGCCGACAGAAAATCCAAAATTATAAATCTATGGGTATTCTATCAGATACTATTTAGTATCAACTCTCTATAGTTAATCAATTTTTATAGGACACTGTGATATGAAATTATATACGATTAAAGTTTTAACACAATCAGTCATCATCGCTTTTACTCTAAGCAGTTGTAATGGTGGAGGTACAACGGAGAGCAATAGTGCTGCTCAGCCAATTAGCGCTAAAAATAAGCTGGAATCCCAAACCATAATACCCTTAAGCAATAGTATATTTAAACAGAATAAAGATATTATTTATATTAATCTTAAGGACTACTTAGCTAGTTCGACTATAAAACATGAAGAAATATTAAGCAGCAGCATTATACAAGAGCAGATTAATAATAGCAATAAAAAATATATTTTTGATTTTAGCTCAATTCAAGATAAAAGCCAGTTAAAACAAGCGAAAGAATTCGTTTCTAATTTAATTGGTACTACTTTTGAAGAAAATTTGCTATTCGTAAGCAAATATAAGGGGAAGTTAATGATTACCCCAATAGAAAACTTGAATGAGCAAAGTCTCCTAAAATTAAATACTGAACTTAACCAATTAGCACAGCTTGAAGATCGAACAACAAAGATTACTAGTTACTCTACGAGGTCTGCAACGACTAATGCACAACAAAAGGCCGCTTCATTCTATATTAATGTGAATAAAAATATAGAGGATTGTAAATTTCCTTATGCCGTTGACTATAGCGAGAATGGCGGAAGTGACTTAAGAGATTTCTGTAATAATCCTCATATTAATTTAATTTACTACGTGTATTATGCGCGCTCTAAAGCTGATAACGCCGGGGGTAAACTAACGCCTGACAGCAAAATTGTTCGTATTTCAATTGATAATGATACACATGGGACTGGTATTAGCCTAAATGATAAGCCCATATCCTCGGAACTACATGCACGAGATAAAATTGTATTGGATGCCTTTGTTGGAACAGAGTACTTAAGTTCTGCATTAGCACACGAATACGCTTTTGAAGTAAAGGCATCCAATGGTATTGCCAATATTCTTAGAACCAATCCAAGCACAAATTTAAATAGAAATTATACTAAAACAGAAACCTCAACCTTTACTTTTGGTTTTACACAGACTCTAACCGGCACTTTACAAGAAAAACCTAGCGCAGCTCTTGCCGTGGGAGCGAACCAATCATGGACTGACACACGTACTTTAAGTTATTCAACTCAAGATTACGCAGTTGCAAAAACCGCTACGCCAGGAGGTAGTGGTGTAAAGTTTAGCTGGAAACGTGAGCAATTTCCGACAGCCTCTTCATTAAAGGATGTAAATACTTCTACTGTCTTTAAAGCTAAGCAACCTTTTGATCTAAGTAGAGTAACACCAATCAGCTATCAAAATTTTATCCCTAACTTTGATGTGATTTTCTCTGCTGGAGCTGATGCGATGGGAGAAACTGAGTTTACTATTTCTTCAAGTGTGAAATACCGTCCTGTTTACGTAAGTATATATAAACATTATTATCTCATAGGAGGACATTATAGTTACCAGGGAAAAGAAGCAGAGCACTTGTGGAAAACGGCCTCCGTTGAAAATAAATTTAAAATAAATTGGGATAGCCCGGTTTTTTTTGGGCAAAGAGCAGTCAACTTGCAGCTAGGATCGTTTAATAATAAATGTATAGCAATAGATGAGAATAACAATTATTCTGTAATTACTAAAAAATGCAATGATAATGATGTCGCGCAAGGCTTTTTTTATGATTCTAAGTCTCGTTATGTTAGTGCCTTAAATAGCAAAAAATGTTTGGATGCAGCTGAAATAGGTCAATTACAAGAGTGTAACTCTAGCCAATTACAAATGTTTAAGTGGAATGGTAACAGGATAATTTCGTTATATGCTCCTCCGATGAATCCTACAGTGCCTATACCTGTGACAAAAGAATTAGCATACGATATCAATACTTATAACATTGGTATTTTATCAACAATCAATGATAAGCCTCTTGCTTCAGGTAATCTGACAGGTGGCTTTGTGAGCCGCTTTATTTTGGATGAACCTAATCAATACGAAGGTTATGGTAGTAGGAAAACATTAAAAGATTTTACTATTGATTCGAAATCCAGTTTTCAGAAAGAAAACTCGTTATCGATTAACTTAATTAAATTATCACCACGAGACTTTACCGTTGCAAGTGTAAATACTCAATATTTACCTAGCTGGGATAATGGCAAAATGACACTATTAGCAACTAATTACCTTGGACTATCTTCCTCTGCAATTTATGTAGTGAAACCTAATCAGGGAACGACAACGCTTGCTATCCCTTATTATAGTGAAGGGAAGTGGAAATCTTACCTCATACAAAACTCAGTTAATACTAATGAAAATAATATCTATCTGGTTCATGCGACCATGAATGATCCATCACAATTTCATCCGTCAAAACTTAGTCTAGGAACGGCTAATCCATTAGCTGACTGGATTGATCCATTTATTAACTGGAATGTATTAAATAATTTAGAGATAAATGATACGACTGGCAACTCAATTATTATTGGGATATCTAGACTTGATTGGAATCTGCAATTAAATTAGGCTACAAAGCAGTAGCTATAAATATCTGATAAGCCCTGCGGGGCTTATTTATAATAAGGGTTAACCCTATGAACTTAAAACACTACAACAATGATCAAGAATTTCTAAGTAACTATCTGGCAGCCTATAATTTTATTCATGGCACTAACCCAAATGATATCGGCTACATTAAAGATAGCAATTTAAATTACCGTAGTTGTACCCCCAACTTTACTAAACTATTAGATAGTGATACAGAGCAAATTATCGGAGCAAATGATTATCAGCTTAACTATTTTAAGCCATTTCCACAGATTGTTGAGAACATTTGGCAACAGGAATCGCAAATATGCCAGGAACGCAGTGCTAGGAAATTTTTATATATCATTCCAGCACAAAGTGCATACATAGTGCATAAATCAGCGATTATTAATCCAATGACTAAAGATGTGATTGGGATACATGGGCATTTATCTAAGCTTATGCTGCCTCACCCTATCGTGACAATTTGCCAAATCAAAGGTAAAAATATTGAAGAGAAGGATTTTGAACTCCCGCAAATAGATGAATATAAGCAAATCAATCAACAATTAAGCGAACGTCGGCAGATGATTTTATTTTTTTGCTTACATCGTTATTCAGCTTCTGAAATCGCAGAAATATTAACTACGCTAGGTTATAGTATTTCAACCTCGCGGGTAAATGAGCATATCACGAAGCTCAAATATATTTTTATGGTAAAGAGTAAAGATGCATTAATTGATAAAGCAATTAGTCTGAATTTTCAGCGCATTTTTCCGCGTAAATTATTAAAAATAGGTTCGTATCAGCTTGATAATAATGAGATGTTAATGTTAGATCATTAAAAGCTGTGCCTACCAAGAAGCACAACTCAGATTATTTGAATACTATGGAGAAATAATTACGATATCATCATCTATTGCATAGCTACCAACTTTAAGTAGCTTCCGTGGAAAATAAACATGGTAATTATGAGAAATTGCTTTCTCTATTAATTGCTCTTTAGATCTTACATGAAAAATATACTTCAAATTTTCCAGATGATCATTAACTCGAGTTTTAGAAATTTGATAACCAAGAGTGGTTAAAATATCGGCGATTTCTGTATTAGAATACTTATTTAAATACAGAAATAACACCATATGCTGACGTTCAGTTAGCTCATAGCAGAGCGTTTTATCTTTGGCTTTATTCAGCATACCATAATCTACTCCGTTAATCCGATAAATAAGCTGTAAAACATTGGGAAGGCAGTAAGGACGAGATATGCCCATAATTCCAAGAAAATTTCCTGTCGCAGGATTAATAATTGGACGTTTTCTAATGACATATATATTTTCATGATGATCAATTAAGATATAAGTTTTAGGTTTTCCAGAATCTTTAATAGCTTGATCCTGATTATACATCGTCATACGAACATCTTTGATAATTTGTTGCTCTTCTTGATAGTTACAAATATCATTTATATAAGCTGCACCATACTCTTCTATATCTTCTAAATACCCTTTTGAAATATAGTGAGTATTAAACTCTTTATCTTTAATAAAAACAATTTCATTATCACCATTTGCAAAAACGACATCTGAAAACTTACAAAAATCATCAAAAAACTCCTCATCAGACTTGGCTGGAATTGCATTACAATAAGAAATATTAAGCTTGATACTAAGATTAGAAATATTTTGATTCATAATTTGTCTTCCTTTTAAGTCCTTAATCAATGATACTTTTTAAGCGTTAAATTCTGGACAGATACACCAATATCTACCCCCTAAAAAAGCACCCAGCCAGTATAGTATAATAATAGATACCAGCTCGAATAGAGCATTTTATTAACCTTTATTATACTCACTGATAATTTATTACCCCCTAAACTTTTAGGAGGTTATTAATTATAGAATAATATAACAGGGTATAAATAGTAATCTATTCAAATAGCAACTTATTGCGTTATCATGCTCTCCTTACAAATTTAAAAGGAGTTAATTATGTGTTATTCTTTTTCATCTAAAAAACTTTTAGTAACACTTATTGGTGGACTTAGTACACTATTTATTGCGTCTACTAGTGCGTTTGCTGATGAATTAGATAGTGGTGCATATATTAACATCAATGCTGGGCTTGGTCTGCAATTACCTGCTGAAAATAGTTCTAGCGGGTTGGCTAGTTCAATAAATGTTGGCTATAACTTTAATCGCTATCTGGGAATGGATGCTGGCTTCAATAGCATGAGCGGTGTAGGCGCGAGCTTAACAGGTAATTTAACTGATATTTTTGGAGTTATTAATGATACCAAAATTTATACACTTGCAGCTAAGGGATCTTTACCGCTAGCTGAAATTTTTTATCTTTATGGTCGCTTAGGATTAGGATACCAGAATTCTTCTTATACTAATATATCAAATAGCACCAGCGAATATAATACAGCAGTAGCACTGATTGCCGCTGGTGGAGCTTTTCATCTTGGTAAACATTTTGAACTGCATCTGGAAGATAGCCTCTTTTCACCGCTTAATAGCCAAGCTCCAGCTTCAACAACTAATATGTTACAGCTTGGGGTACAATACAATTTCTAATTTAATCATAGCTCAGAAATAAGAACCTCATCCTCTAATGGAAAACTACCGATTTGTAATAGTTGGCGCGGAATAAACAAGTGATATTTTAAACTAATCGCTTTTTCAATTAGTTGATCTTTGGTTCTAGCAGCAAAAATATATTTAAGATTCTCAAGATGATTATTTACTCGTCCAGCGGAAATCTTTTGTCCAAGTGTAGTCAAGATTGAAGAAATATCGGTCGCGGAATAGCGATTAAGGTATAAGAATAAGATGACATGCTGACGAGGAGTCAAATCATGCTGAAGTGGCTCAGCACGCTCAAAATTAGCAAGACCAATTCGTATGCCATTCATTTTATAAATCATATCCAGTACATTAGGTAATAACAGTGGAGAAACATAACCTATGACTCCGACAAAATTATTCGTAGTAGGATTAATAATTGGACGCTTACGAATTAAGCCAATTCTATTATAAACATCAACATAGAGAAATTTTGCGGGTTTAAGGCTTGATTTGATCTCCATATCCTGCTTTAGCGCAACTTCTTTCACCAGAGCTTGTATGCTATCTTTAGGGTATATTGTATTCACTAATCCTAATATGGCCTCCTCTGAAATAGTTCCACCAGCTTGAAAACCTTTTAAATATCCAGGAGAAAGATAGCTAAATTTAAAATTAACATCTTTAATAAAAATTATTTCTTCATCACCGCTATTATAGGTAATATCCGCAGATTTTACATATAGTTCAAAGAAATCTTTATCCGATAAAATATTATGCATCTATTACTCCAGTTAGTTTAGTTGATAGACTTTAATGGTAATTATTCTACCTTACATTATTATAACAAATATACTGATTATCTTTGAATCTTAGACTTTGTCGGGTTTAAAAAACTCCTCATATAGTTCTAGCTACACTGCGTCGTCTTTTGTATCAACTCTTCGCATCCAAAAATCAAATACTTTGAGTATATTGTCAGGAAACATCTTCTGCTCACAAGGTTTTGCCAGTAGATCTTTAGACACTAATATATTGATTTAAATTAAATTATCAATTGAGTCATTATATATAGAACTTACGCATTGACAGGTATTTATAATTGTGCGTATGTTATGCCTGTAACGTCATTGTGTTTAATAAATTCAGCAATAATTTTGTTAAATAATTGTCGCTGCACCTGATACCAATTAGTAATTATTTGTTTGGTTTTCATTATCTCTAGTTTGCAAAAGGCTTTGAGTGCACAATAAATATGCGTTCTAATAGCATGGCTTTTGCGAACTTGGAATCTTTCAATATTACAAACCTGTTTAAGTGCTCGATGATAACATTCAATTTGCCAATGTTGATCATGGGTACTTTTAAAGTCCATATTATTAATTGAATCTAAACTCTCTAAATTGGCAACACCCATGATGTAATAGCGATATGCTTCTTTGAATAACTGTCTAAACACCCGAACATTGCCATATTCTTTAAGATACACAACTTTACCATTTTCTGAATATTCTGTCATCTCTGACACTTTTATATAACTGCCTTTTTCCAGCGAAATCAGGCGATCTTTTTCTACGCCAAATAAAAAATTCAATCCGCTTTTTCTTACGTGTTTTAAATTCACCAATCCAGAATACCAACTATCGCCAGTTACTATTCGAGGTTTTAAACCCCAGCTAATAACCTCAGTCAACATCTCGCGGAAGTAATCATTCTTGGTCTTATCCAGCGACTTATCATAAATACGATAGTTAACTGGTAAGCATCTGCCATTAACACCGGTATAAAATAATGTAACCAAATTAATACCTTTTACTGCTCGATGATGTTTCCCAGACCAATAATAATCAATCAGTGCAGTATGTTATGGATTGCTATACAGCTTATCCAATACGCTATCATCAATACTCCACCTACCAAGTCAAGCTCAGATTTATTTTCATTAAATAAGTCACGACCATTGAAGCGTTCACGGTTTAAAAATCGATTTACACTATCGTGTGATATTTCTGGCATAATTTCTGACAATCTTAAACAGCTTGCATTATTAGGTTCACTCATCAAATATGAGCTATATATTTCTGCATTGCATTTTGCAGTTGATAGTTTGCTTTTATTCTTCATCTAAGTTCCAAGGCGTTTCGTAATATCAATCATAACATTATATGGGCTGTCAATGCGTAAGTTCTAATATAGATGAATAACAAAATCTTTATTAACTTCAGCTAACAGTATTGAATCAATTCCATCAAAATAAATCCGTTTAATTCTTAATTCATTCTTTAAAGATGATTTGTTTATTATCTAAATTAGCAGGCTCTAGCTAAAAGTTAATTCTGTCGGACATTCTGCACCTGATAACTAAATATCGTTAAAATACAAAGATAGCTCTAGTCGTTTAACACAAATTAGAGCTATCCCCTACTTCATTAACTATCTGTGCTGAAAGATTCATCCTTAATATGCTCTACACTTGAAGGAATCATTATATTAGTTAGCTGAAAACCTCTTGCATTACCTCTAAAAGCGCTGTCATCCAGTTTAGTAACAAGTTTTCCATCAACCTTAGCTAGAATAACTAAATCAATTTCACCATTTAATAAGTCTTACATAGATTACTGGAGATTATGGCAAATCACTGAGTTTACTGTTAGCAGCTCAGTGAAATGATAAGAAATTATTCAATTATTTTATGGATTTGTAGTGCAATTACTAATTTACGCAGAATAGTTTAAAAAATATGTTATCATCAATACATATATTCGAAATATTTGATTCTTAGACGCAAAGGGTTGATAAAAAAGATGACGCAGTGTAGATGAAATTACATGAGGACTTTTTTGAAACCCGACAAAGTTCCAAGATTCAAAGACGATGAATATATCCAGTACTTTTACACCTATGAGGCTATTGTTATGTATGATGAGATTATTTTGTTTATCAAACTTTTAGAAGTTGGATCCTTTTCAAAACTATCTGTAATAAGTGGTATTTCACAACCAACACTCAGCAGAAGAATCAGAGCACTAGAGGATGAACTTGAAGTAAAATTACTATTACGCCGCCGCAATAATATCCGCGCGACGGAGGCAGGTAAATTGCTATATGATAAATTCAAACATCATGAGGTTTATCTCAATGAATCAATTCAAGAAATTCGAACTAAACAAAGTAGTTTAAAAGGTATACTTAGAGTTACGCTGCCAATTGTAATTTCCAAAAATATTATTTCTCCCTTTCTTGGTGAGTTCCTGAAAAAATACCCACAGATAGATTTAATAGTCTCATACCAAACAAGCAATATTGAACTACTTCAGGAAGGTGTCGATATAGCAATAACAATCACGCCACCAAAATCTAAAAATAGCGCAAGTATCTTACTGAAAAAATACAACCTGCAACTATATGCTACGCCTGACTTTTTTAAACATCGTGAACCAATTACAACAATAGAAAAAGCTATTAAATACTCAACGATTGGCTACTTGACACTGGATGGGATGACAATTGATGACTTTATTGCAACTAATTTAATTACTGGTGAAAAAATTCAAGGTCGTATTGAGCATCCAAGAATCTATATTGATAATCTGATTCATATTGCAGAATTAGCACGTTCTGGTGATATGATGGTAACCGCTTGGGATTCTGTAATTCAAGAAGAGCTAGATAGTGGAGAATTAATCAAGATTCTGCCAGAATGGTCATTTCGGGAAATTACCTGCTACTTAGTGCGTCCATCGTTAACTTGTAGCGCTTTGCAACATGTTTTTACCGAGTTCATCGAGGATTGCTTTAAAAACTCACTTTGAATTATTCAATTAAATCAACCAATTATAAGTTTATTTAAATAAAAATGAATAGTACGTATTCATTTTCTGCCATGTCCACGCTTGATTTAAGCATGTTACAATCTTACACATGATTGTTTGATAAAATAAAAATGAGGTAAAACATGCGCAACAAAATAACTACATCTCTAATACTTAAACCCATAATTTTATATGCCATTGCTAATTTATTAATAAGTTGTAATAACAATGTAGGGTCGTCACAACCGATAGCATCACCTACTCCAAGTCCAGCACCGACGCCAACCCCAACTCCTAAACCAGTAGCTACAGTAATTAATATTTCACCACTCTCAGCTACAAACATAACTCGTGCTGGAGGTTCAGTAACAGTGCGAGCAAAGCTAAATAATAATGTTAGCTCGGCACAAACCATAACCCTTAGTACTGGCAACCTCAATGACAATATTACCATTAGTAGCACCCCAGCTATATGCAGTTTAACAAATGCAAATGAAAGCTGCATATTTACAATAACAACAGCTGCGCAAGAGCTAGACACGCCACTTGGTTATACAACTTTAACTTTCTCCAACAGTGGAACTACTATCTTTAGTAGGAATCAACTTCATGTACTGGTGATTAACCCATACTTAATGTATTTTGCTCATAATGGAACAAATGGCTATACGGGAGATTTACTTGGACAAGCTATCAACAAAGGGGGGGCTTCAGGAATAAATAGCGGGATAGCTGGCGCTGATTATTTATGTAATCATGATGAGTCAAAACCAACTTCATTAACAGGTGCAACTTATAAAGCAATGATAGTTGATGGCATCAGCCGACAAGCATGTTATTCTGCTGACTGCATTTTCGAAGGTCCACAAGAAAATATTGATTGGGTGTTAAAACCAATGGCAGCATACAAAAATACTAATAATGCATTATCAATTGTTACCAATGAGTCAGGAATTTACACCTTTATTCCAGATTACCTAACTCCATCAATAACACAGCCATCATTAAATGCATTGATTTATCTGCCTGGTAATTTTACAATTGATTATGGAATAGCTTTCCAATGGACAGGACTGTCTGGGGTATGGACAATGTATCCTCCAACGTCTGCCACTAATACTGGATTATGCTCAACTCTAAATGGAGCAACCACTACCTATTGGGATAATAGCTCCAATATAGGTACCGGTAATGTTGGTAATCAGTTTTCAGATATCCCAACATTTTCAGCGCCAACACTGACACTAACTCAGCTTGCTGCAGGTAATCGCTCTTGTGCCGAAAGTGCATTGGTGAGCGTTTCTTCAACCTGGATTAATGGGTTAATCTGCGTCCAGCAATAACTTGTATCGAATAAAAAACCGCGACTAATAATAAGTCGCGGTTTTTTATTCGATTAAGAAATTATTTTAATTTAATTTCTACATCTACACCAGCTGGCAAGTCTAACTTCATCAAAGCATCAATAGTTTTGTCTGAAGGTTCAACGATTTCCATAACGCGTAAATGCGTACGGATTTCAAGCTGATCACGTGAAGTTTTATTCACATGCGGTGAACGTAATAAATCAAAACGCTCTTTTTTAGTTGGCAAAGGAATTGGACCTTTAACCATAGCACCAGTACGTTTTGCTGTTTCAACAATCTCTTCAGCCGAACGGTCGATTAAAATGTGATCGTAAGCTTTAAGACGAATGCGAATATTTTGTCTTTGTTGAGTCATTTCTTAATCCTTTAAATTAAGCAGTGATTTTAGAAACTACACCAGCACCTACAGTACGACCACCCTCACGGATAGCAAAACGTAGACCTTCTTCCATCGCAATTGGTGCAATCAATTCTACGTTGATACGTACGTTGTCACCAGGCATAACCATTTCAGTACCTTCTGGTAATGCAACAGCACCAGTCACATCCGTTGTACGGAAGTAGAATTGTGGACGGTAGTTACTGAAGAATGGTGTATGACGACCACCCTCTTCTTTGCTTAGTACATATACTTCAGCTTCGAATTTTGTATGTGGTTTGATTGAACCTGGTTTTGCCAATACTTGACCACGCTCAACGTCTTCACGTTTTGTACCACGAAGTAACAAACCAACGTTATCACCAGCTTGACCTTGATCCAATAATTTACGGAACATCTCAACACCAGTACAAGTTGTTTTTTGAACAGGACGGATACCAACGATCTCGATCTCTTCACCAACTTTAACAATACCGCGCTCAACACGACCTGTTACCACTGTACCACGACCTGAAATCGAGAATACATCTTCCACAGGCATCAAGAATGTACCATCAACAGCACGTTCTGGTTGAGGAATGAATGAATCCAATGCTTCTGCTAGTTTGAAAATAGCTGGTTCGCCGTATTGACCTTGATCGCCTTCTAAAGCTTTCAATGCAGAACCACGAATTACTGGAGTATCATCACCAGGGAAATCATATGAGCTTAATAACTCACGAACTTCCATTTCAACTAATTCTAATAATTCTTCATCATCAACGATATCACATTTATTCAAGAATACTAGTACGTATGGTACACCAACCTGACGAGCCAACAAGATGTGCTCGCGAGTTTGAGGCATAGGACCATCAGATGCAGCAACTACTAAAATCGCGCCATCCATTTGAGCCGCACCAGTAATCATGTTTTTGATGTAATCGGCATGTCCTGGACAGTCAACGTGTGCATAGTGACGACCTTCTGTTTCGTACTCTACGTGAGCTGTATTAATTGTAATACCACGTGCTTTTTCTTCTGGAGCGCTATCAATTTGATCGTAACCTTTTGCAGTACCACCAAATTTTTTAGATAGAATTGTAGTAATCGCAGCTGTTAATGTAGTTTTACCATGATCCACGTGACCAATTGTTCCTACATTCACATGCGGTTTCGTGCGTTCAAATTTTTCTTTAGCCATTTTATATAACTCCAAATAGTGAGACAAAATTTAACTATATCTAATATGGTGCCCAGGATCAGAATTGAACTGACGACCTCTCCCTTACCAAGGGAGTGCTCTACCCCTGAGCCACCTGGGCATTTTAACTTTTTTAATTTACAAAACTTTAGATTGGAGCGGGAGAAGGGAATCGAACCCTCATCATAAGCTTGGAAGGCTTCTGCATT
>CAZTBH010000005.1:23543-102405 GCA_964611845.1 uncultured Neisseria sp. | reverse complement strand
ACTTTTTTTTAATTTATTTATAAAATTGTGCATTTTTTAATTTTAAATTAATTTTCATATTATTAGATAATCCATTTTTGTGTTTTTCAATTTTTTCAATTATAGAAATAAACTCATTAAAACTATCTTGTTCTTCTTTATTTAATTTAGTATTTTCTTTTAATTCTTTAACTACAATTTCTTGATATTTTATAAAATCAGAAAAAGACAATGTGGTAAATAATTTATTTTCTTGATATATATCAAATATCAATTCTAAAAAACAGAAATCTATTTCCAAATCTAAATAATCTAAAAAACTATTTGATTTTAATTCATTGATTTCAGAATCAACTTCTGAATGTTTTCCATCTAATTCATATATATAATATTTTTGATTTAAAACTTTATTCTTAAAATTTAACGATTGGTCATTAAATAATGGTAAAAAACAAATTTTATTAAATATTGCTTTTGAATATTCACCTTGTGCAAATATATTTATAATTGAATAATTCTGTAATTCTTTCTTTTTCCAAGAATATTTAATATTTTTCTTTGGTAGTTCTATTATTTTATAATTCAAAGAATTAAATGCCATATTAAATAAAAAATCAGAAAAATCTTTATCAAAAAAACTTTTAACAACCCTATTTTTAATATCTTTTTTAGACCCAACTATATAAAAACTGATACATGTATCAGTATTAAAATATAAATCACATAAATCTCCTTCTATTGGAATATTATTTCTATGAATCATATCTAAGTTTAAATTTTGAGGAGCATTTTTATTAAATTCTATAGATAAAGATTTACAAAACATATCTTGATGTTTATTTATATATTCAGTAGAAAAATTATTTGTAATTAAAAAGTTTTCAATTTCTGGTCTAGATTTAAAAGAAATTTCATTAAATCCCATTCTACCCTTAAGATAATTATTATTTAACTCTATAAATTTTTTTAGATCAATTTTCATTTTTAAGAAACCTTAAAAGAATTATATAAAATATCTGAAATTTCTAATATATGAGCAATAAGATAACCTTTATATTGATTATCAGAATTAAATAAACCAAAATAGTTAGGTGAATTAACTTGTAGTTTTAAAGAGTTTTTTGGTATTTCATTAATAATTGAAATTTCACAAATAAAAAATAAATTAAAATCATTAATTTGATTTAAATTATTTAAATCAAAGTATTCTTTATATTTTCTTTCTAACATATTATAATAATATCGATTATCTGTTATTGTTTCAATTATTTTTTCATTAAGTTCAGAAATATTAGAGAAATGATAAAATAAATTAAGTTCTTTTTCAGTCACATAAGTTTGAGTTTTTCCAATATTTTGATAATCACTTAAACTATATAAAAACCTTTTTTTAATTAAACTTTCAAACTTTTTTAATTTTGTTTCATATTTTAAAATATTATCTAATAATATTTTTGCATATTGAGTTTTTGTTATAAATTGTATATAACTTTGATTTTCAAAAATACTCATTCTTATCTTTCTTTTAATATTAATATATAATTATATCATATAATGAAACAAAAGTCAATAAGATAATTGTTGATTATAATATAAAATATATTGACTTTTTTATTGTAATAATGTATAATTATACAATCTTATTTATTTTTAAGGATATAAAAAATGAAATTTCTCCAAAAATTAAAATATACTTTAATTTTAACTTTTACGTTAATTTGTTTATTAGTTGTTGCTTATTATTTATTTTATGGTATTACTGTTGGAAAAGGTATTACCCAAATAATTCCAGTTAATATTTCAGAAAATGGAATCTTTTGTAATACAAAAAGTATTACAGCAGCCAGATCAGCAGGAGATAGTTTTATTATTTCTAATGGAGGTTTAAAATATAACATAATTGATAAAAATATTTACAATTATTTAAAAAATAATATAGGTAAAACAGTTCTTGTTAATTATGAAAAAAAAGCATATTATCATAATCCTTGTATGACAAGTGAATATATTATAACATCCATTAATAAATAAAAAAATCAAAGGAGAATATTTCATGGAAATTAATTATTTTATGTCATTTTTACAACAATATGATGTATATGCAGTATTTTTAATTTTAGTTTTATGTGGTTTAGGATTGCCATTGCCGGAGGATATTACATTAATAACTGCAGGTTTAATTTCATATACAAACAATACTACAGTTCAATTTATGATATTTGTGTGTTTAATAGGAGTGTTAATTGGTGATTTATTTGCTTTTTTTATAGGTTATTTTAGTGGAGTTAAAATTTTAAATAATGGATTTATCAAAAAAATACTTTCAGAAAATAATAAAAATAAAATAGAGCTATTTTATTTAAAATATGGAAAATTATTTATTTTTGTTGGACGCTTTTTACCTGGTTTGAGAATGCCAATTTTTCTTTTTGCAGGAATTTTTAGAAAAGTAAAACCAGCAACTTTTTTCTTTATAGACTTAATTGCTTCTGTAATTAGCGTGCCAATTTGGGTTTATGTTGGATATTATTTTGGTGGTGATTTAAAAAAATTAAAAGCATTTGCAATTGATAATACAAATACAATTGGTATATTATTAATCTTTGTTTTATTTATTTATTTAATTTATAAAAATAGAACAAAACAAATTTAATAATTTTGTAGAATATTAATAATGATGTGCAATTTTATAAAATCCAATCAATTGCTTTATCATGATTGTTACTTTTCTTTTAAAGTGGGTCAGAATTAGACGCAGATCTTAATATTAATTATAGTTTTTATTTGTTAATATCTAAAATATTATCTTTAATATTTTAGATATTTATTTTATTTATATATTTTGTTCTCAACCTTG
Source organism: uncultured Neisseria sp. (assembly GCA_964611845.1). Classification (GTDB taxonomy): domain Bacteria; phylum Pseudomonadota; class Gammaproteobacteria; order Burkholderiales; family UBA11063; genus Aquella. The sequence goes on along the minus strand of CAZTBH010000005.1, from coordinate 99,569 downwards.
TTTCAAATAATTCTGGTAACTGCAAATCTCTAACCTGTTTTTCTAAAACATCAATTGATATTTTTCGTTCTCTTTGTTTTATATTTTTTAATGATTGATTAATTGAAGATTCAAAAAAAATAATTTCAGTTAATGAGTTATATTTATCACAAAGATCAAATATTTTCATTCTAAAATCTTTTCTTAAATTAGTTGCATCAAATACAGTATTTCTTTTCTTTCTAAGATTTTCTCTTAATTTTTCATAAGCCAATCTTAAAACTTCAGGATTTTTAGATTGATTATCTTCTGATTTTGTAATTTTTTCTCTTATTTTATCCAAATTTATAATATCGTACTCTAAAAAATTTACTAAACTTGTTGATTTACCAGATCCAGAAATTCCACTTAAAATTATTATTTTTGCATTATTATTATATTTTAAAAATTTATAAACCCCCTCTTCTGCAGTAAAAATATTTCCTTTTGACAATTCATTTAAAGAATATGAAATTAAATCTTGTTCATTTTGAATTGCATGGTTCTTAGATAAATTTATAATATTTTTTTGTAAATTTATTACATAAATATTATATTGTTCTTCTGTAAATATCTTAAAATCAATTGAGTATATTTTAAAAAGTTCAATATAATCTAATTGCTCTTCTTTATCATTACAATTTCTTCCTTTTATATCTGCAATACCAAATAAATAATATAATTCAAGTGAACAATTATTTGCCAAAGAAAGAAAATTATTAAAATTTAAATAATTTTTAATAATTAACATTTTTGGTAGTTGATGATATCTTACTAAATTTATTGTTTTTAATATTGTAGAATGATTTAAATCATAATCAATTAATCTACTTGCAATATAATTAGCTCCTTTATCCTCATGCCTTGGACTAACAATTCTAATTAAACCATTCCTATTTTCCTTTTTTGTAGTTAATGTTTTTCCAATATCATGAAAAATAGCAGCTAAAATTAATGATTTTTTATCCTCAATATTTAAAAAAGAATAATCTTTAGAATAAATTATATTATAAACCTCATTTAATACCATATTTGTATGGATATAAACATTACCTTCACTATGCCAAATTTGATCCTGTTCAGCATCTTTTAGTTTATTTAAAAGTAGGAAAGAATTATTAAAAAAGTTAATGAAAAAATCTAATTTCTCACATTTATTATTTAGAATAATATTATCTAATAAATTATTTAATTTTAATTGTTCCATCTGAAATTTCCTTTATTTTTGTTTCTTATAATAACATATTATTTTTTAGAATTTCTAAATTAATAATTTTTATTTCTCTTTTTATATTATTAATTGCTTTATTATTTAAATTATAAAATTTTAAAAAAATAGTTTTCTTTTTTAGAAGGTTTTGTAAAAATTTTAATCGACCATTTAATAAAATATTTTTTTCATAGTGCGAATATTCTTTTAATATGTTCTTAGCATATTTTTGATATTCAATTTTATCTGCTGCTAAAATCATAAGATCTAAATCTAAAAACATATTAACTAAATCAATTAAAATAAATTTTAATTGTTTAGAAAATTGATTTTTCATAAAAAAACTATTTGGAGTATGTCCAATTGTAGATAAAATTAAATTATAAATTATATCTTTTAACAAACATTTATCAATATCCTGACTAATACAACTAAAAGTTGTTTCTATATAAATTTTGTTTTCTTCATACCATTTGAAAAAAATAATAGATGAATTTATTACATTGTTTTCGTCTTTATCTTTTGGGTTATATACCACATCATGAAACATGATTGCTAAATATATAATAAACTTATTGCTTAATAAGGTATCAAATTTATTTAATTCAAAACACATAGATTTTATATGTTTTGTTGTATGATAAAATCTATGCGTTTCTAAATAATATTTTTTAACAAAATTAAATGCTGAATTTTGAATGTTTTGAATATCTTTTAATAATGATGGTTGTTCTGTAATAATTAATAATTTTTTTTTGTTCATTCTTATTCTTTCATAAAATTAATAATATATCCAATTATATCAAAAAAAACATCAAAGTCAATCTTTTTTATAAACAACTTAAAATATTTTTCTCTGTTTTTTGAAACATCCAATGTTTATTTGTTTGTACATGATTATATCTAACATACTTACCTACATTATTTTTAAAATCCTCATACTTAAAAGAGTTTATATTTCTAACAACATATCCCTCTTGTTTAGTTAAATCAAGTTTTATCTCTTTGATTTTCTTTTCATTATATTCACCTAAGTATAAAATTTTTGGAATTGAAATATCTAAAATTTCAGCTATTTCCAAAGTTTCTTCCCAAGATAAACATTCATTTTTTTCATTCCAAATTGAAAACAAATAAAAATAACTATCTAAATTTTTATACTTAATTGAATGTTTTGCAAATAAATACTCTCCACAAAACCTCCAATCCTTTGGAATATCTTTTGATATAATAGATTGAAATGATTTTATCCAAGTTCTGCTTTCATGATGCTTGCTATCAATAGATCTAGCATGGTAATGATCTTTATAAAGAGTTGCATTTTCTCCATCCATTTTTTCTGTTACAACAACAATTTTATTTAAAAATTTATTTTCATTATCAATAATATCATCATCGGTAAATCCAGGACTCCAAGATAAATGAGGAGTTCTAGGATATTTATACCTATTATTCATTTAAAATATCTCCTAAAAAAATTAATTAATATATTATAACACACTTCAAAGATTATAATGATATATTAAATTATTTATCATAATAATTTAATATTGATAATTCATCAAGTCTATTTCTCATTGCTATATTTGAAACATAAAAAATTTCTGTTAATCGTGATAAAAATAAAGAAATTGGTTTATAACTTTCAATTAAAATATCATCTGTTGGCATTAATAACTCTTTTGCAAAAAATATTGCTTCAATTAACTTTGGGTCCATTCCATCAATGATTTTATATCCAGTTTTATTTGAAAACAAAGAAATAAAATCATTTTTTTCATTAATATGATTTAAAAATATATGTCCTATTTGAACAGCTATTGCATATCTTTTTCTTTCCTCAATTAAATCATATTGAACATAAATTGTATATTGATTATTCTTTAAATATACACAGGCATCATTATCATTTTTAGTTTTAAGACTTTTAAAATCTATATTTTTTAACTTAATATTATATTCTCTTAATATTTCATATATATCAATATAACCACAATTTGAAGTTATTTTTCTAAAAAGTCTCCTGTTACTAAAACTATTAGCTATTTTTTTTATTTCATTATTATTCAATTTAATCTCCATGTAATATTAAATAATATGTGTCAAAATTACTTTGTAAAAATTAAGTTAGCATTTTTATTATAAAGATTCTATAAATTTTAATATTGAATTTTTAAATAACATATGATCAAATTCATGATTTTGAATATTAAATAAGTTTAACATTAAGTCAAAAGACTTATAATCCTCACCATTAATAAATATTTTTATTTCTTCTTTATTAGATAATAAATATAATTTTTTAAGTTCAGATTTTAAAATCTCCTTTACTGATTTATCAATATTAAATTTATAAATTTCTTTATATTTTTTTAATCTATGAAAGCAACTAAAATAATATTTATAATTATTTGAAAATTTCAAATTTTTTGTTTTATTCCCATCAATAAACTCTTTTGTATAATAATATTCATTATTTTTGAGATCATAATACCCCTTAACAATATTAAAATCAAAATGCTCTAATATATCTTTTGGTTGCCCAAAATATGGTCTTAATATTTGGACCTGCTTATTTTGAATTGTAAAAGTAACAGAACTTTGTGATTCATAATTAAATTCACTTTGATATTTTTTCCTAAAATATTTTTGGACATTATTAAAATAATTTAAAGAAGAAAAATAAAAATCAAAATCATTAATTTCTGTATTATTGAATATAGATCTTAATGCTCCTCCAGCAATAATACTTTTATTAATTTTTAAAATTTTATAAGTTTCACTTCCAAGTAAATTAACAATTATTGCTCTCATTTAATGTCCTTTTATTATATAGCATTATAGTATATCATAATACAAATAAAAAGTCAATATCCAATTTGACAATTATATATATAATATGATATAATATTGTCTCTATAAAAAATTATTGGAAAAATCAAATGATAAAATTTTTTTTAATCAAAAATATATTAATTAATATAAATAGTAAACATATTTTAATGAACCACAGGGAGTTTTTTAATGATTAATATCTCTAATAAAAAAAAGAATAAAACAAAAGGATTAATATTTACACTTATGATTTCATTTTCTTTAGGATTTATCTTTAGTAATTATATGTTGTATAGTGAAAAATTAGATGGTTTTGCTACAAAACTAACTAGGTTGTTCACATATAATTTAATAAAAACAAATGTTGTTAAATATGAAATAAATTATGGAGAAAAATTATGAAAAAACATATTTTAGCATTTATTTTGGGATCTTGTTTTGCTTGGTATGTTTCATTTCAAGGTACAATTCCAACATTATATTATAAAGTAATGCAACCAGAAAAACTAAAAAATCACAAAATTTTTTATAATTTCAAAATTGAGAGTGAAAATTTAGGTAAAAATGATATTAATTTAAAAAAAGAAATTCAACCAACTAAAACTATCAAATCGGAAAGCCAAATTGAACTCAATAAAAAATTAGAAAGTGCAAACAATGAACTATTAGGTATTAAAAATAGTGTTAATATATTTCAAGAAAAACCATTAATAACATTATATTATCATTATGATAATACTGGAAGCCCAATTAATGATAAAACAATGTTTAATCTATTATCACAAATAAGTAATTCTTGGTTAAAATGTGGTGTAGCATTAAAAATGTTTCCTAATGATAACAATAAATCAATAAATAATGGATTTGTTGTTACAAGTCTATATGCTGGTGGAGCTACTGCATCTGATGATAATATTAATAATTTTTATATTGTATGGGTAAAAAATAATGAGTTTTCTGGAGAAACATTTATCGAAGGTAGTTATTGTGATGGTTGTTCTAATAAAGATACAGCAATTTCATCTTATAATATTAAACTTGAAAAAAATTATTCAAATTTAAATGAGTTAAAACATGTTTTAATTCATGAATTTGGACATGCTATTGGATTACCTCATTCCAGCAACCCAACAGATATTATGTTTCCAACAGTTGATAAATCAGGATTACCTTTAGAGCCAAGTGATAATGATATTTTGAATTGTAAAAAAGTTTTACTTCAATTAGATTTAAATAAATCACAAGCCAATATTGATAATGATAAATAATATATAAAAGGAGTTATTATGTCTAAAAAGATTATATTATGTACAACAAATAATAAAAAGGTAGATGAATTTAAAAAGATTTTTAATAATTATTTTATTAATGTTGAACAATCTTTAAATAAATATCAAAATACATTTCCTCAAACTGAGGATGAAATTATAATTTCAGAAGAAACAATATTATTATCATGGAATAAAAGTATAATTACTCCAATAAATATTAAAAATTTTGATGGCGAAATAGTAGATGCTATAAGTGTATTAAATATAAAATATTTAGAAGAAAATATTTTAAAATTTAAATCTTATTCTGAAAGTAGTAAAGGAATTATTGATATTTATCAAACATTAGAAGAAGATGCTTTTGGTTGGGATAATTATTTTATTAATTTAGATACTGGGTTATCTTTATATGAATTAAATAAAAAAGATATAAAAATATTTAGTCGTCAAAAAAATATAGCTAATTTTTTAATTGAAAATATTTATTATAAAAATAGAAATGATTTAAATTTTAATCCTCAAAAACAAGAAACAACAATTGAATACAATAATAATGTTTTAGATTTTATTCAAAATAATAAATATATAAATAATATCCATTCAAAAAAATTAGGATTAGTTAATTTATTTAAAAAAGCTATTCATAATGGAGGTTTTTTTAAATCACCAAAAAATAGAAGAGAAAAAAATTATTGGTTGCCTGGTTTAAATGCAGGAATTCCATTAGTAAAAAAGAAAGATGAAATACATGAAATAACTTTTATGGTTCATGATTTATGTCATTTTATTTTTCCAGATGTTTTCATTTCTAATACTTATAAAAATGGTAAAAATCATAAAGAAAAAGAACTAAAAAAATATGTAAATTTTCGTATGGCTTCTGAAGCATTTACAATGGTTCTTGCTGATATGATTTTTGTTGATCATTTATTTAAATCTGGTTATAACTATGATTTTAATAAAAGAAAAATTTATCCATTATTTAAAACATTAAATATAGATAGTAGTAATATTGATGATATAAAAAAATTAATGTTAGCTAATTTAGAATATTGTTCTAAGGGAACAATATTCAGATATTTAAAACTAGCTAAAAATAAAGAAGAATTTATGATAGCATTTAAAGAATTTGATGCTAAATATAGAGTTTTTTTTAATGAAGATTATAAATGGACAATTGAAAACTTTGAAAACATTTATAATTCTCGACATGATCTTTATAGATTTTTAGAAAATAAACCTAAAAGTCTAGAAATTAATTTAACAAAGGATTTCAATATTAATATTATGTTAAATAAATTCATTGAAGGATTAAATTATAATGGAAATACTGACAATTATTTAAATGAATCTTTTACGCGATATTTTTGGGGACAATCATTTATTTTTGAAAAATTTAATTTTGTTCAAGAAACACTTTTATTTAAAAGGAAATATTTTAATTTATTAAATAAAAATAATATTTCTGAAAATTTTTATAAATTAAAAAATATATTTAAAGAATATTTATTTCTATTGGAAAGAAAAAATTTAATAAGTAATGATGATTTTAATACTTATAATGAAATTTATCCATTATTTAAACCTGTTTATGTTTTTTATGAAAAAAAATAAATAATAATTCTTGATTTTATATTATAATAATTCTATTAAAGAAAGGAAAATTATGTTTAATAGAAAAAAAACAAAAATCCCCACATTTAATAATATTAAAAATCCTTGTATTTTACAATTTTTTGATATAGAGCAACCTTTAAAAGATCAAAAAAGAAGCATAATGATAAAAGCAATTATAACAGATTGTGATGACAATAAAATAGTTTTTGAAAATATAATTTTTTCAATAGAAAATTATAAATATTATTTTTTATATAAAGATTATATTTTAAATAAGAAAATTAATGTAAATATAAAACTTTTAAAGGATTCTTTTAATTTATCATTAAATCCATTGTTGAATGATTCCGTTTTTAAGGCTTTTTTTAATTGTAACAAAACAAACTTTCAATCTAAAGACATAAATTATAATACCGAAGAAATGAAAACAATTATAATATATAAAACTGATGGATATAATAATAAAATATGTTTATTAAATAAAAAAAATGAATCTATAAAAGATAATGAAATTTCAATTGATGTTCCTAATATTTTTCATGAAATTATTATTAAAAATAACACATATTTTTATAATTATCTAAAAAAGCAACAAGATTTATATAAAAACATAGAAATAGATAATAAATATTTAAATAAAAATACTTTTATTTATTCTTATTTTTTTATAAAAGAAACTAAATTACCTCCAAAAACAATATCTTTATTAATAGAACATTTTTGTTTTTATGGTTTGGATTCTGATAATTTAGCTCTAAAATTATTAAACATTCCAGTAGAATAAATAAAAAGCCCTATATTTAAAAAATATAAGGCTTTAATTAATTTTCAATTTTAAAACTCAAAATTTGGTTCTTTAAAAAAAGAAATAGGTAATAAACCATCATTTTTTAATTGAGCCTCTTTTCTTTTTTCATCAACATATGCCCAAATATATTTCTGAGTTCTTTGTGATTTTTCCCAATTTTCTTTATTAAATGTAGATAAAATAAAACCTTTATTAAGAATAAAAGAGTTCTTTTTAATAAAATCAGCAAGCTCTTTTTTAGATAGATTAATATCATTTTTAAAAAATTTATTAACTATATTTAAATCACTATAAATTTCATTTAATTTTTCAGAATACCATTGATTTAAAATTTTAGTAATATTTAAAACCCAATTATCAAATTCATCTGGGGTTTCTTCTAAAATTAAACTAATATCTTGATTATTCATTAACATTCTTTGAATTTCTTTAGTAGAAAGTCCAGTTAGTAAATAATGTAATTTTAAATAATTTTCAAATTTTAATTTGTATCTAAATCCATCTTCAAATGAAATAACAAACCCTTCTTTTCCTAAAGAATTGATATTTTTTAATTCTTTTGTATCTAATATTAATAAATCATCATATTGATTAACACAAGAAAAACCTGTATTTAATTTATTAATATTTAATTCTGTTAAAGTTTTTACATCTCTTGCAATTAATAAAGTAAAATTAATATTTTCTCCATAATTAACAACAACTCTATTCATTGGTGAAGTAAATTCTAAACCATAACAAACATTTGTATCTAAATTTAATTTATTTAAATTTAATAATTTATTAAATTCATTTAGTGCAAAAATAGAAATTTCAGAATGAAAAGATTTTTGTGTAGCAGTAATCCATTCATTATTGTAATTAAATAAAATAATTAAAGAACCATCCATTTTTTCTTGAATTTTATATTTTTTATTAGCATGTTTATTTTTTTCTTCAAAAGTTAACTCTTCTTCATTAAAAAATTTATCAAATGCCTTTGCTAATACATTATAATTTTCATCAATAACTAAACCACGACAAGCAATTAAAACTTCATCCCATTTAATATTTGAATTAGGTTTAGAGCATTCTGTTTGTGTGTCTCTGGTATATTTTAAAATGTAAATTGGATATTTGTCATGTTTTCTTTTGGTAATATAACCAAGATTAATATAGTGATTTAACTTTTCAATAAATTGTTTTGATAATTGCATTATTTTTCCTTTAACTTTTATTTAATACTATATTATATCATAAAACAAAATATTAATCAAGCAACTAAATGTTTTATTTATAAATTTTTAGTAATAATGTTGAAATCATAGTTCCACTTTCAGAAAACTCACCTGCTGGTATTTCCTCAATTGAATGTTTTTTAGAATTAATCCACTCTTTAAAATTTATCGATTTTTTATCATTTTTATTTTTCCATGATGTTCCAGATAATGAAACTAACACTCCATTATCATTAAGTAATTCATACATATGTTGAATGTGAGTAATATCTTGCGATTTACTAAATGGTGGATTTGCAAAAATTTTATCAAATTTAACATTATCTAACTTTAAAAAATCTTTTTCTAAGAATTTAACTTTATTTGTAAATTTTCTCTCAATGATTTGTTTGTTAATATCCTCAAATTCACAATATGATACTTTTTCAACATATTTTAGTAATTCAGAAATAATAGCTCCTTGTCCTGCTGATGGTTCTAAAATTTTATCATTTTTTAAAATATCAATTTCATTTAACATCTGTAAAACAATTTTGTTTGGAGTAGGAAAAAATTGCAAACTTTTTTTAATGCTTGTTGAGGAGTTTGTTAATTTATCAACAATTAATTGAGGATTAAAATCAAAAACAAATGCTTTAATTTTACCCCCCTTCCAAGCTCCTCCGAGAGCAGTTAACTCTTTGTTTAAGGCTAAATAATCTTTTCTGTCTAATTGTTCTTCAGGTAAGTATAATTTATTATCTTCTATTTTACTATTTAATAAGACCTCATAAACTTTATTGTTCATTTTCAAACTCCTTTATTAATATTTCTTTTAATAAAATAAACAATTCAAATGATGCTCTAAAAAGAAATTTTTTAAAAATAAATAAATCCAACTCCACATAGCTCCTAAATGTGCATTTTTGGCTTCTATTATAAAAATAGGATTACCTCCTAATATTTTTCCTTGTTTATATATTTAAGTTCATTGCAGATCATTTTATTGAATTTTTGAAAGATAGAAATTTCATCTGAATTTAAACCATGAAACATTTTATTATTCCATTCAAGTTTTACTCTTAAAAAGAATAAAATATCTAATATAAATGATATTTCTATTGAACTATTCAAAATATAATTATAAAGCTCATCTTCTTCTTCATAATCTAAATAAAAGTTCAAGTTATCTAAACAAATTTGTTCTTTTTCAACGGTTAAATATAATGTTTTGTAATCTTTTTTTTGTTTTAGTTCCTCTATTTTTGAATTATATTCTTTAAATGTTCTATGAATAAGGCTTTTAGATTTCAATAATTCATTATAAATATTTTCCCTTATAAAAATAAAAGACAATTTACTGTTGTCATTTATTTCTTTCATTGTATTCTCATATAATGAAAATTTATCATTACATTTAATTGTATTTTCAATAAAATTTTCATGCATATAATGCTTATCCCAAGCACTATCTTTTAAAAAAATTTGTCTTTCCATTGCTTCTGCAATAAAATAATTAAAGTTATCTAGTGATAAATATTCGTTTTGGTTAGAAATAAAATCTTCTTTAAAATAATTTACAAATTGATTGAAATTACTTTGTTCTTTAGTTTCAAAACTACCAAAATCATCATAAATTCCAATCATCTTAAATGGCAAGACTGAACATTTATTGTAAAAATTAACCTTTACAGGAAAAATTATTACTTTATCTCCTGAATAAATTGGCAACTTAGAAATTGAGCAAGTTTGATTCCATGACATAATTTATATTCTCCAAATATTTTATATACAATATTATAACATAAAATGAATGTTATTTGTTATCTTTTTATTTAATACTATGAAAGAGTTATCTGAAACATGAATGATTATAATTGATAATAGAAATTTGAACCATCCATAAAGGAGTAGATCAATAAGTTTTTTTAATTTTATTTAATTGAAAAAGTATTCTGCAGAGATAAGAAATTATAGCTCATAAATTAAATTATTAAGTTTCCAATACAATGAAACCTCGTCCTTTAGGACAAGGTTTGGAATTAGAAGTATCTCACAAATAAATATAGATTATCATTTAGAAGAGTTTTTTTGTTCTACAAATTCTTTTAAATCATAAAACCTAATATAACCATTTCTATATAAACCTAATAAAAAATCTTCATTTAAATCAATAAAAATATTAAATAAAATAATAAGCTCACTAAGGTATAAACTATAATTGTTTGGTGCAATTTTATTAAATTTTTTTTCAATATCATTTTGATTAAAAAGATTTGCCATTAATGAAGAATAATCAAAAATATTTTTAATTGATATTTTTTCAACAATAAATTCTTTATTATTAGATATAATTTCATTAATAACATTAATCTCTTTTTTTTGAGAAAAATAAATATTAATTATAAAACAAAGACAATCAAATAAATTACTTTCTGGATCTGTATTTTTATCATAATCTTTTAAGACTTTTTGAACAAAATTATTAAAAATATATATAAAATCATTATCTAAAAATAATTCAGTTAGGAATTCATTATTTTTGCAATATTTTAAATTCAAAAAATCATAACTAATTATCTTTTTTGCAATTTGATAATATTTTTTTTCACTATAATTAATAGAATCAAAAAAGAATTTAATTAAATTTGTTTGGCTATTATTATCAAGTTGCTGTATATTAATATCTTCAAATAAAAACAATAATTCAGATTTTGTTAGTAATGGATTTAAAATACTTAAAAATATTGGATATTTTACAAGAAAATTATTTAAAAATTTCATAAATTCAGTAGTTTTCACTTCTTTTAATGAAATATAACTTCCCCAGTCAATAATATCTTTAATAAATTTATAATTAGCTATTTTTTTTATATTTTTTAATAAAATCAATAATAAATTTTCTTTATCATTAATTAAATTAAAATTATTTAAAAAAAACAATAAAATATGTTTATAAATTTTCTCATACTTATAAATCTTGTCTTTTTGCTTATATTTATCAAAATTTTTATTATTATCAAGTATTTCATTTAAATGATAAATAAATAATTTTTCAGTATTGTTTTTATAATAATCAGTATGAAGGTAAAATAATTCATGGTCATTAGTATTTATTATTTTTTTTATTAATTCTTCTGAAAAATCATTGAACCCCAAATCAGTTATTTGAAAATATGAATAATGATAAAATGATTTTTTAATAATTTCAATTAAAAAATCTTCATTTTTTCTTTTTTTTAACATTTCAATAGGAATATATTCTAATAAGCTTAATTTCTCATCAATTTTTTTCCAAATAGTTTTATATAATTCATCAGTCTTAAATTCATTAGGCATTTCATCTAAAAAAGATAAATCATTTAAAACAACACATTCCCACTCTTCTTTACTATGCTGACCTTTTAAAATAAGTCTTGGTTTTTCAATTAATTTTAATATTTCATTTACTTTATTAAACATTTTTTTTCCTTATTTCTTTATTAATCTGATTTTTTACCTAGATCACCGAAAAGCCTCATCCTTTAGGATGGGGTGCGGGATTAGAAGTAGATCACTTTATTTATATATTTTATAAAAATATACTTGACTATATTATAACATATATGATAATATTAATCAAATATATTTTTTATAATTTTTTATTTGGAGACTATATTATGGGAATAAGATTATATATTCATAAATTAGAAAAAAGTATGGAATTTTATAAATTAAAAAAGGATAATAAAGATGAAATATATAATTATTTTTCAAAATATTCAAAAACATTATATCAATTAGATTTTAATTATCTTGAACAATTAGAAAACTCTTTATGGGGAATAAAACCTTTCTTACTGGATTCAGAGGGATATGGATATTATAAAATGACTAAACAAACATTAATTGAGTTTATTAAGGATTATGAAAAAAAAATTTTATTAAGTTATCAAAATTTATATAGAGATTCAAAAGAAAATAATTTTGATGAAATAAATAGAATTAATAAACAGAAACTTGGTATAATAAGTTCAAATTTATTTGTTAATTATAGTGAAAGTGAAACAGATGAAATAGAATTAACTAAAAGTAATTTTTTAGAACATTGTATTTTTAATTTAGTTTTTATTTTAAAAACAGTAGATTTTGATAAATATAATTTATACTTACATTTATCTTAATTTTTAAATATAATAAAAATATTGAGATCATTAGAAAATTTTTAATAAATTTTAATAATCAAAAGAAAAATCTAAAAAATAATTTAAAATAATTATTGCAAAAATAATTAAAAGAATTTCAAAAATTAATTCTTTATTCATTCGTATCCCCTAAGTTTATAAATAGATAAATTTCATCACAGAGAATTATAAAAATTTCTAACAGACATAATTATTCTTCCTAAGTGATTTTCACCAATCATTTTAGAATTAACACCCCAATAATTTGATCCTGTATTATATTCAATAAGCATTGCTTCTTTTGTATTAAGTAATTTCTCCTTTAAATTTTGATTTTTAAATTTTCTTTTAATTAATTCTTCCATATAAAATAATTTTTTATCTTCCCAACTTTTTAAATTTATATTTAATTTATTTCCCTCTTTCTTAGCATCACCATTTTGTAATGTAGAAAAAAAATTAAATAATGTTATTAATTCTAATTCATTTTTATTTTCTTCTAGATGAAATAGTTTTAGTGATTGAAAAGCTGGTTCAATAGAATTAAAAAAGATAGATACATTAAATATTTTTAGCTCTATTAAATTATGTTGTTTATAGAAATTTGATAACCAATTGTAATTATTTGAAAAAGAGTTAAATTTTATTATTTCCATATTTTCCTCCACATTTAAGATCTTTTTTGATATAAATAGCATTCATTATTAGTATATTGAAAAAATATTTTTATTATTTCATATTGTTCTTTAATTTTTTTATTAATTAAATTATATTCCAATGGAAATCCTTTAATTAAAAAATAAGTATTTTTATAAATAATCTTTTCTAAATATAATAAAATATCATATTCAGTGAATGGAAGATGTTCTAAAATTATAATGTCAAATTTTTCACTAATATATTGAGATAAATTTTCTTTACCAATGCATTGAATGTTTATTAAATAATCTACAGAACAAATTTGGTTTTTATATGGAATAAATTTAAGTTTTTTCTTTTTTAATCGTAATTCATATTCCTCAAATTCATCAGGTGGCAAATTTAAAAATTTGATATTATTAGTTTTATTATAGCCATATTTTATTAGTGATTCATCATAAGCCCCAATAATTAAAATATTTTGTTTTTTTAAATTATTAATTAAATTTTTATAATCTTTATGCAAAATTTATCCTTTTTATTAAAATAGAATAATAAATTTTATTTATCAATTTTATTTTCATTTTGTAAAAAAATTAAGGCATCTAATATTTTCTGTTTCCATTTTTCCATATTAAAACCAATATTATCATCAAATAATTCAAAATCATCTTTTTTGACTAAATAATTATAACCAGATTTAATAAAAAAGCCTCTATAAAATGTTAAATTATATTCTTTATGATGCCATTTACCAAAAATATTTTTTTTAAAATTATTTTGCTTTAAAAAATTATAAAAATCTTTCCATTCTTTTCTGTAGGGTGCTCTTCTTTTTGCATAGTTCCTACTCCATTCAATTTCATCTTTTATTTCCATTTTAAATCTCCCTTTTAAAATAAATAATATTATATCATAACATAATATAAAAAAAAAGACAACTATTTCTATTAAATAATCATCTTTTATAAAATTATTTTCTGGCAAAAACATCTTTATTTTTGTGGATATTAATTTTTTGTATATGAGTATTTTCAACAAATATAACATCATTTAATGATGTGGCTATAAAATCATTATAATTTTGTTTATTTCTTTCATGAATTTTAGATGATAAATAATTTATTAAATTAATATTTATATCTTTTGGAACTAATATATCATCAAAATCAATTTCTTGCAAACCAGTGGTTTGTAAATTAACTTTTTCAACAATAGTTTCAAAAAGTCTCTTTCTATAATAACTATCTGCTAATTTTGAATTTAATTTTTCTAAAAATCTATTATTTAGTTCAATAGTATCTTTACCTAATATTTTAATGGAATTTTCATATTTTGAATTACTACTCATAATTAAAGAATTATATTTCCGGTCAAATTCATCATTTGTTCTTTTTAGATTTTCATTTTTACTATTTGATATATTTCTTTCTTGTTCCGTTAAGATAATTTGTTCTTTTTTATGAAAAATAAAAGAAAAAAGACCTCTTTTCTCTTTTATTTTTCCCCTTAAAATATCTTTTTTATTATCTAGATTAAATATTTTTTTAGATATTTTTTCTTTTTGAATTTGAAGTTGGGTGATTTTATTTGATAAAATATCATTTTGTTTATTATTGTTCTTTAATATAAGTTTCTGTTGTTCTTCATCTATTTCATTATAGGCAGCAAACAATTGATTTTGTTGTTGAATCTCTATATTTTTACATTTTATTTCAACATCACTATAGACATGTTTATTTTTTATTTGTTGTTTTTTTAATTCATTTTTTGATTTTTCACATAATTTATTACATTTTTCTGTATTATTATAAATATTTAAATTATTTAAAATATTGTTATAATTTTCAGTAAAGTTTAGCAATTTAGTTAAAGCTTCAGCTACTTTAACTTGATCATTTAAATTATTATTTTGTATTAATTCAAGAGACTTAGTTAACTCATTATTACCTATTATTCTAACTATTTCTTTTAATTGATCAAAATCTTCAATCAGTGAAAAATGATTTACAATATCTTCCTCTGGTTGTTCTTCTTGCGACTGTCCTAAACTTTGTATAGACATTTTATTTATATTTTGCTGATTATTATTCATCAACATCTCCATGTAATGCGATTGTTCTAATTAATGGAGCAAAATTATTCCGAATTTGATAAGGTATCCATTCAGTTACAAATGCAATGTATTCATGAATAAATGCAAATTTTAAAGTAGAGAGCATTAAAACTTTTTGTGGATTATCATCCTCTTTTTGAAATTGATCTATGATATTTAGCCATTTCGTTGATAAATTTTTTTCTTCAAAATTATATTTAAACATTTTTTGAAAATTTAAACCATGCACCTCTTCTAAACGTTTCATTATCCAATATTTGTTTTTTAAATAAATATCATGATTTTCATAAAATACATCAAAAAATGCACAATAGGTATAAGCCAGTTCTAAAAATGTTTTAGTATCAAAATGGTCGACATAATTTTCTTCAAATTTCCAAATAAAATATTTTTCTAAATCAACTGTTTCAATAAAGTTTTTAAACTCTAAATAAGATACAATTTCATCCCCACTTTTTAAAAAAAATAATGGATGAAAATCAAAATCTTTAAAAAAGTCAAGTTTATTGTAATTTGTCAATTGTTTATTCCTTATAAATGTTTTTAAAAGTTAAATAAATTAAAACTTTGTCTAAATTAAAATTCAAATGATTATTAGAATTTAATTTTTGTGGAGATACTAAAATAATTTCATCCAATGGGTGTCTTTTTTTAAATTTTTCTAATTGTTTATATTTTTTATAATGTCCAACACTAGTGGTTATCTCAAAATTAATTTTTTTCTTTCCATTAATAATTAAATAAAAATCTGGATTATCTAAATTTTCATAAAAACCTAGATGAATATTATTAACAAATTTATTATTTTTAAATAAATTATAAAAATAATAAATAGCAGAAAGTTCTGTTAATTTTTCATATAATATATTTAAACAATCTAAAATTTTAAAATTTTTTCTTGGACTTTTTTGTATTTCTATTATTTTTTCATTTAAACAGGCATTAAAAAGAATCTCAACAGAAAAGTTACAAAAATAATTTTTAAGATATAGTAAATTTTTTTTGTAACTTTCTGGTAAATTTTGGTAATTATTAAAAAATATTTCTAATAACAAAATGTGTTCATTAATTTCTTTTATATACGCTCTTTCTAAAATTCCAAAATCAAAAAAAGGTTTTAAAAGGCTAAATTTACATTTAGTCCTTTTTAAAGTTTCACAATCCATTAATTATTACCACCATCTATCTCTTTAAAATCATTCATCATTTTATCGATTTCTAGATAGTTAATAGCAAAATCAACCAAATAGAGGATATTTAATTCTTCAGAAGTATTAAGCGTATTTAAAAAAATTTTTACATTTCTTTTGGTATAAACTTGACCATATGGACATTTTGATAAAAATTCATAAAAATCTTTATAATATATAATATTTGATATAGTTTTATAGTGAGTTAAATGCAATTGTTTAATAATTTCTTGAAATTCATTATTACTTATATTGTCTTTAATGATTTCTTTACAAATAAATAAATCATCATTTAAATTCAACAAATCATCTCTTTTTAGAATTTCATAATCTAAATTCAACAAATCATTTGTTGTTTTAATTTTAACTATAAAATATATCATAATTATAATTAAAATTATGAACATTATAAATATAACTAATGTTATATTTGATGAGTGGTGTGTTTCCATATAATGTAACATCTCATTTCTCGTCATCTCATTTTTCATTTTTTTTCCTTTATAAAATTAAAAATATGTGAATAAATTCACTATTTAAAATGATTATATAAAGAAAATTTATTAGAATATTGTATGACATAAGATAAGAATTGTCAAATAAAAACTAAAAAAATATCTTATTATTTATACAGAAATATTTTTATGACTAGATTCACTTAGTTGGTAATCTATATAATTATCAATATTATCACAACCACCTTGATCAGAATTAATGTCGCCATTATCATACATAATTTTGATAATTTCTTTGGGATAGTAGGCAAAAGATGGTGTGCAAGCCCCAATTGCCATAATAGCCCCAACGCCTAAATCATCTAGTTCTTTAAATTTTTTGGCAATTGATTTTGCAATTCTTATTGCTTTTTTTTCATCTTCTTCACTCAATCTATAATTTTCAAAATCGTTCATTATTTTATTATCCTATTATATAATTTTATTTACCAATTTCTTTTCTTGAACTATATATTTTATCAATAATTCCATATTTCAAAGCTTCTTCTGCACTTAAGAAATTATCTCTATCTGTATCTTTTTCAATTGTTTTAATTGATTGTCCTGTATGATATGATAATAAAGTATTCATTTTTTTCTTAGTTTTAATAATATGATTAGCATGAATTTCAAAATCAGAAGCTTGACCTTTAAATCCACCAAGAGGTTGATGAATCATAATTTCAGAATTAGGTAAAGAAGCTCTTTTTCCTTTTGTTCCTGCAGCTAATAAAAATGAACCCATAGAACAAGCTTGACCTAAACAAATGGTATTTACATCACAACTAATAAAATTCATAGTATCATAAATTGACAAACCAGCAGAAATAGAACCACCAGGAGAATTGATATAAAAATAAATATCTTTGTCTGGATTTTCTGCCTCTAAAAATAATAATTGAGATACAATTAAATTTGCAGTTTGATCATTTACTTCTCCAACTAAAAAAATAATTCTTTCTCTTAATAATCTAGAGTAAATATCAAAAGATATTTCTCCTCGTCCACTTTGTTCAATAACTACTGGCACTAAATTATTCATTTTTAACATCTATTATCCTTCAAAATTTATTTTATAATCATCAAAATTTAAAATTTCAGCCTCAATTAATTCCACAAATCCACTATGGTACTTGATTCCTGTTAATTTAACTATTTTATTGTCTAAAAGTTCTTGTACTATTCCTTTGTTTTCAGCATAATCTTTTAGTAAAACCTTCTTTTCAGGTAATTTAAAATCTAAATTTGCAGTTAACAATAACTCAATTTCATTATTATCATTTAAAATACCTAATGCAGTATTTTTATTATTTGTATATACAGTTTTTAAAATTTTACATTTATTATAATTATCCTCTTCAAAAAAAATTGAAAAATCATATGTTTTTTCTGAAATTTTTGCATTAGTCAATTTTGTATCCTTCAAAAATCAATACTCTATTATATCACAAATAAAGTTAATAATCAATTCATTTCTTTGTATTTATATCTAATTTTCCCCAAATTTGACTTTTATCCTCTTCTTTTTTCAGAGTTTTTCTTAATTCAAAAAAAACAAATATAAATAAACAACTTAGTGCCAAAAAAGAAATAATACTAACAAAATACATTTAATATGTTATGTATGATATAAATCCTTTCATATTAAAAATTATTTTGTTCTGGGAATTGTGCACCACTGTATAATTTACTATTTACTGTGGGATTATTTAAATTTTTAGTTGAATTATATTTTGCTTTATTATTTGTAATTTCATTTTGTTCTGGAAATTGAGCACCACTATATAGTTTGCTATTTACTGTGGGATTGTTTTTAATTATTTCTGTTGATTCATTCAATTGATCAGCATAACTATTAAAAACCATTAAAGTTCCAATTATTAATAAAACTTGTTTCATTTTTTACCTTTCTTAAGATTTATTTTAAAAATTTTTATTTATCATTATAACATATAATATATAAATCAACCATTTTTTAAAAGCTTTTTAAATTTGTCTAAAGTATATATCTTTTTATATATTATAGGTTTTTCTGAATAAATATTTTGATTGTTTAAAGTTTTTACCATATGAAAATTCTTATTCAAATTAATTAAATAATAATATTCATTATTTTGTTTGATTATAGCAACAAAATTTTTATTTTCATCAAATACAAATTCATTTAAATTTAAAGTTGAGTATTCTGGTTCGGTCATAATATTCTCTTTTTTTAATAAAGACAATATCATAAAATTATCTAATTTAAACTCTACTTTATTATAATATGAATAACTTTTTACTAATAAATCAACTATTTCATAGACAGAATTTTCAAAAGAAGTTATAAGTCTAATATTTTCATTTTTATTTTCTATAATAATGTTAGACAAAAAAGGACTACAAATTATTTCAAATTTTGCCATTTCTAACTTATTAAAACCAACTTTATAATGATATTGATGATACATTTTTTCATTGTTTATTAATATTTGAAAAAAATCAAATGCATCATTATAAGAAGAAAATTTTGATGAAATATATTCATTAGTTTTTGAATTAGGAAAAGAATAAGAATATTTATCATTACTCTTTTTTATATAAAAAAACATAGGAAAATTAATATTAATTTTTTTCATATACTGTCACTTTTAATTGATTTTAGTTGAGTTTAAATTAATTAAAACATCATTAGATAATGAAATGGCTGCTTTATTTATTAATAAAGGGATATTATGCCTATTGGGATTTGTTAAACTGCTATTTTGATCTATAAGTAATGCATTCCCACCACTTCCATATGAATTAAATTCAGCAACAATCTCATTATCTTTTGTTCTAATTAAATGATATGAAACTAGAATATTAATACTATATACATCTGATGATTTATTAGTATTAATTATATTACTAACTAAATTTTCATTTGAATAATCAATGATTTCTCCAACTAATATAAAATCAGGATAAATGCTATTTGGAGAACTTTCTTTAAGACCACTTTCCTTATCTACACTATAGTTGTAATTATGATTATATAGTTGAAATAAATTTGAATATTTTATTTCTTTTTTTATTTGATTGTTATATACATCTGTATTATAATTAATGTTAACATTACTTTCTTTTTGTAGATTTGGAATATAAATTGTTGCAGCATTTGAAATTGCTGAGATTAAGAGTAATATAAATAATTTTTTCATTTTAATTCCTTTACAATGTTTTTTATTATAACAATTATAACATAACATTATGTCAAAAGTCAAATCTTTTTTATAAAATTAATATGAAAAATATTATTGATATTACACTATTAATTAATAATAAAATTATTCTGCTCTATATCATCTTTGTTTTTTGAAGAGATAGAAAGTTCTTGCGATGACTCGTTGCATTTTAATAATTGATATCTTTTATTTGTTAGATCTGTTAGATAAAACATTCTACAATTTTTTAACTCAGGTATATTTTTAACATAACCATCTTTATCAATTGTTCCTTTATTTGTGGGAGCATTATTTTGCATATTAACTCCGCACCCCATAACTAAAAAAGGTAAAAAAACTAAATATTTTTTATTTATCATTAAAGAAACTCCTTTAAAAAGTATTTTTATATTTATATGTTGTTATTTTATTACATGCATTATTTATTGAAAAAAAACTAATAAATACACATGGGATAGACATTATTAAAGAAGGCAAAAAATCATTTTCAACATATTTATATTTTAAAGATATTATTAAAAACAGCAAATAACAAAAATATAAAATAAATGTTATAAATTGTAATACATTTTTTAAAATATAAACTTTTGTTAAATCAATATGAAATCTTTGCTCAAAATCATTTAATGATTGAGAAATTTCATCATCTTTAAAACTTAATAAATTAAATTTATCAACATATACAATATTTGTTAGTTTTGATATTATATTTTTTGTATTTATAAGCAAATTTAATTGCAATAAACCAAAAAAAACAATACATATAAAAAATAAATTAAGATGAATTTTCAAATATAATAAATTAAAACAAAAAATAATATATGTTAATGTAAACCCAAAAAAATTAAAATTCAAAGATTTTAATAAATTTGTTATATTTATATTGTATTCACCAATTATTTTTTTCACAAATATTCCTTTTTATTAATAGAACATTTATTATAGCATAAATTAATAAAAATGTCAAATTATTTTACAAAAATATAATTTTCCTCATTAAAACTTAATTGTTTTGCAGCTACTAAAATATCTAAATTCTTATTAAAATAAGTTTTAAAATAATTATTTAATTTTGTTTCATCTTGTCTTAATAAAACTAATAATTTATTAATATCTTTTGTCTGAATTTCTGTGTTAATTTCTATGTTTGCATAATATTTATTCTCAAATTCATCAAAAAAAGCATCTTCTTTACTATATTCATTGAAAGTCAATTTTTCAGCTCTTAATATATCTTGTATAAAAGTTGAATATAAAAGTAAATTACTATCTTTTTGAGTATTTTGTATAAAAATATTAATAATATCTAACTCCCCTTGAACACATATAGATACATAATATTTTTTTAACTTATCTTCCATTTTATGTTAACCCTATAAATGAAGTTAACAATTCTGGATTTCCAGCAATATCATTAATAATCATTTCTATCATTTGTTTAATATCAATTTCTTTTTCACAGGGAATAACTCTATTTGTTTGCCCTCCATAATTTTTTTCTATTACAGAATATTTGAATAAAAAACCATCATTTGTTTCAATTATTGGGAAAACTTTATAAATTAATTCCACAACAATTGAATGATTTTCATTTCTTATCTCATATTCAATTGGTTCACTTTCGTAAAACCCTATTTTTTTTATAAATTTCACAGTGCCCCCTTAAAATTATTTTGTTTTGTAATTATTTTTGTTTTTAAATAATTATTCTCTATTTTTACTTCATTTTGCCTTAATAAATAAATATTTATAATTAAAGAAAAAATCAAAATAAATGAAATAAAAAACATAATATAAAAATATATTTTTTGTATTTTAAATATTTTTAAACCACAAAGAAAAACTAATATAAAAAAGATAAAAATTAAAGAATATTCTATTGATAAAATCATATATTTTATTCTTTAATTAATAATATTTCATTTTTATAAACTTTACCACCAATTCCAAAAGACGTAACTTCTACATTTTCTGTTCTTATTTGAGCATATGTATGATTATATTTATTTTCACGATTTTTCCATGTTAGATTATAACTTTCATAATATTTACCAAGTGAATTTTGTAAATTTAATGGCGAAGATCCTTCGTAATTTATTTTATTTACTATACCATTTTTATCTGTTGAAAAAGATAGTTTATTATTGTTTTGTAAAATAACCTTTTCTGTATTATTTTGAATTTTTGAATTAACAATATATTTATCACCTATTGTTATACCAAAAGAATTATGTATAAAAGATAAACATAAAAAGATTGTTGTGATTTTTTTCACTTTTTAGTCCTTATAAAATTACCAAGCCCAAAATGGACCAGTTCCTAAATTTGAATTAGAGTTTTGAAAAACTAATTGTATAGTTTTACCATAAAAATATGGAAGTCCATAATCTACATAATTTAAACCAATTCCAAAATTTAAATTAGTACCAATTGTTGAAAAAGAAGTATTATTTGTATTTAATAATGAAGATGCATTTCCTATTGTTAAAATTGATTGTATTCCTGTATTATTTGAATTATAATTCAAAAAAGTTAAATTAGTATTATTACTAGGACATAACCAACTACTTGAAAATTCACAAGATGTTAATCCTGAATTTGCAATACTAAGTGTATTTGTTCCTGAGTCTAAAAACGCAGAATATGAATTAGAATTATATTGTGATGAAAATGTTGGTATATTAGAAGTATTAGCCTTGTAAACATTAGATGGATTAAAAGTATTTTGGCTATTAGTATTTACACCAAAGTAAAGAGTTCCTGATTGATTTTTTGATCCATTTAATGGAATTGAAGGAAATAATAAAGTTAATCCATTATTATTATTTGGTAAAAAAGCAATTGGGTTAGAAACTTGTTCATTTGAACTCAATGAAATTGCACTGCATCCATTATTATTGCATGAATAATAACTTCCACCATCTGCAATATATAATCCAACTCCAAGAACACCATTTAATCCAAAATCTTGAGGAGATTGAGTTGCATTATAGCATTCACTTGGTGGAGTATAAAAAGATGAATTTATTATTTGTATTGGAACATTTGTTGCAATTGCATCAGAAGATAAATTTATATTTGCTTTATAAACACCTCCCCAATTTTGACTTCCATCACCATATGATACACATTCACCAATTGGATTATTATTTTTGTCTGTTATAGGTTTAAGATTGTCTAAAGTATTTTGACTTATTGTTGAATTAAACAATCTTAAACCATAAGAACCTGTATCTAATAATACATTATTTACAGTAGAACAATTATTTCCACTGCTATCACAAATACTTACTGACACACAAGGAGCATTAACATAACTACAGACACCCGTTGAATTTGGGGTTATTGATATATTCATTCCTTGATTAATAACTTGATTGCTAGATGAATCTCCACTATTACAACCAGAAATGAATATTAATAATGGTAATATAGTTATAATTGGTAATTGTTTCATAAATAAAATCTTTCATTAAAAAATTAATTTACCAATTATAACTTATTATTTTTTTAAAATCAAATAAAATTGAAAAAAATTTAAAATAAAGTGTATTGAAATTCTTTATTGTTAGGTTTTTTTTCTATTTGCTCATTATTTGATATAAATTTTTCTTGTATCGAATCAGAGGTATTTAAATATTCATATTCTTTTTGTTTTTCACCTTGAACGTAATCTCTGATATTAAATTCCTTTTTATATTCTAAAATAAAATTATCAAAGTCTTTTTCTAATGCAATAAATTCTTCTTTATTTAAATAAACCCCACCTTGTTCTTGGATTTTTACAAGAAATGTATCGATAATATCACTATTTTGCATTTTCCAATAAACCATTGATTCAAATGCTCTTGCAAATAATTCAACTCTAGTATTAAAATAAGGAGTTGTTTTACCCTCATCTGCTTTAATATTATTTTTGTAGAATTCAGTTTTATTTCCATCATTATCTTTTAAAGTTTTATCTAAAAAATTTTTAAAACTAGAATATAATGGATTTTGAATGCTTTCTTCTTTTATTTTTATTGAAGTTAAATATTGATCTTTACTCCATTTTAAATGAATGCCTAATTCACTATTATTTGGTTCTAATTCAAATTTTTGGTTAATCTGTTTATTTATATTTTTACCAATAAATAAATCTAAAAAATGCCCAAATTCATGTGCAAAAACACCAGTAGTTTGTTTTATAGATTTTGCAGTTATATTTATTGCATTATTAGTTGTTTCAAAATGAGCTGCATAATTAGAAAATCCTCTTGAAGCAGCACATATTCCCAAAACATTTTCTTTCTCTAAAATATTTTCAAAACAATTTAATAATTGTTGATCAAAATTATTTAATTCTTGCGATTGATTTTTTGAATGTGATAATTTTAAATTAAATTGATCATATAAAAATTTTGAAAAGTTTTTTGTTTCTTTAAACTCTGTTTCTTTCAGTTTTTTTATAATATTATTATCTTCTTTATTTGTTAATTGTAATGCTTCAAGATTATTTATCAATTCATTTTTGATTTGCATTAATTCATTTGAATTAAGAATTTTTTGTTTAGGTATAATCATTAAGGAACTAATATTTAATGATTTTGCAAAAATTTCAAAACTATTTGTACTTACATTAATAAAATTCTTATAACTTTCATCATCTAAACTTTTTCCACTCTCAAAAAATCTTAAATTGTTAGCTTGAACATATGCAGCTTTATCAACATCTATAAAATTAGTTTTAAAATTGCAAATATATTCACCTTTTATTCTGTCTCCTAATGTTCTATTTTTATTTAATGATGTTGCAAATTCAATAGCATCTTGTTCTGTTCCAAAAGGAGAATCATTTCTTAATAAAAGTCTATTAGTGCCTTTTTTTTCCCAAACTGAAAAACCTAAATTATTTTCTTTAACTGTATATTTTTTCTTCCAATCATCAGTTTGCATATCTTCTGTACTTTTTTCAATATTTGTATTTTTAACTTTATTTTCAAAATGTTTAGAATCTAAATTTTGAGATATAAATTTCTCAACATTACAAAACAATGGAAAAACATTTACACCATTTAAACTTTCTCTGTAATTCATAACTTTTTTTACATTATAAGTAAAAAGAGCAGATTGTTCTCTTGAATTTTTTAAATCAAAAAATTCATATAATTTACTTATATGAGGAAGTAGCTGATTTAATAACTCCTTATTAAGTTCTTGATGAATTTTTTTTAATTCAATTCTTGCTTGAATATATTCTTCTCCTCTTGTTTCAAAATATTTTATTCCAATATTAGTAGAATTTTTATAATTTAATATTGTTTCATTTTTTGTTATATCAGTGTTATATTTTTTTACAATATCTGAATTTACAAAATCTTTAACAACATTGTCAAAAGTTGTATATAAATGATTAAATAATAATTTCCCGATTAAGAAATTTTTTTGCGGGTGATCTTTATTATTTAATTCGAAATAATTTTCATCCCCAAATACTTCTTTCCATTTATCTTTTTTTGCCTCTATTTTGTTAAACATAGATTCCGATAATAAATTATTTTTTCCAAATCTACTTAAAGCTGTATGTACATTTTCATAATTTGTTATATTGCCAAATAATTGATTAATAAAAAGTTGAGAAAAAGTAATTAATTTCTTTTTATCTTCTTTAATTTCTAATGGAATTAAATTTTCTTTAAATTTTATAACAACTCCATCTGTTGTAACTTCACCATCTCTTATTTGAGTATTAATAGATTTTAACATAGCAGAAAAAATGTCTTTTTTTGCCAGTCCTTGACGTATTCCAATATCTCTCACATTATTTTGTTCAGCAGCCATTATATTTCCTTTCATTTTTATTTATTATATATTATAACATAAAATTATTTTTGATAAAAATAATTAAATTATCTAATAAAAAGTCACCATAATTGTATAATATTTTCTTGTTTAATTGGCATTAATTTTTTCTTGTCTTGGAATGTTTCAATTTTCATTTCAAAATCAATTCCATTAGTAGTACCATTAATTTTTATTAAACCATTTTTATTAATTAATGGTAATGATTGCAAAGTATCATTAGTTAAAGGATTTGTAGTTACTCCATTTTGATTTAAAACATATGTTGAAAAATTTAGTTTTTCATTATTTACATGAGTTTCTTTATAATTAACTAAATTTCTATTTTTAAAATTTAATTTATAAATTTTTCCAATTTCTAATGGTAATCTTTTTTTATCAAAAGCAAGTTTTCCATTAGAAAACTCATATTTATAGTATTCTCCATATTGCCCTTTTTCCTTAGAAATATTTTTTAACAAATATTTTTCCTCTGAATTATCATGAACTAATGAATTAATTAATCTGTGAGATTTTTGTGAATAAGCCATTGGATCACTCAATATTTTACTTTTCCAATTTTTTTGATTTGAAATTTCTTTTCCAATGCTAATTGCTGTTTTTAAAATAGCATCTTTATCAAATTTAGCAGATGTTGTTAAATTATTTATATTTAAAATAATATTATCATTAGAAATATGATGTTTTATTGTTTTATCTTCTTTTATGAATTGAATACTACACCCCCTTTCAGTTCCTTCTTTTATTATATTTACAACATTTTCAAATTTATCTGTTTGATTTAAATAAGATATTATATATTCTTTTGGATAATTTGAAAATAAATTTGCTGTTTCTAATAAAATTTTTGCATAAGAAATACTATGAGATTTATTAAAACAATATTCTGAATAATTCGCTAATGTATTAAATAATTTATTTAATTCATTTTTATTAAAATTATTATTTTGACTTAATGCTGAATTAATAAAAATTTCCCTTTGTTTCTCCATTTCAATTGGATTTTTTTTAGCCATAGCACGTCTTAAAGAATCTGCATTTTTTACTCCAAATTCTTTTGCAACCATCATTACATCTTCTTGATATATTAAATTTCCAAGAGGAAATATTTTTACTAATTTATCATAAATATTTTTATCAGATTTAAAAGAATTTAAAAAATCAGAATTACCTCCATTTAAATTGTTTATATAATTTAAATCTATATTATTTTGAACTACCCCTGGTCTTATTATAGCAATAATATCACTTACAATTTCAAGTAAATCTTTTTTATTATCTGATTTACTGTTTATCCATTCATTGAAAACTTTCATGCATACTATTTGAATATTAAAACTATCTAATTGAAATAAAGACCTATTTCCATTATTTGCTAAACTTAATACAGTTTTTAATGTAGCATCATCCATTTCTTCAATATTTTTAGCTTTATAATTAATTTCTTTATAATTACTTATTTGTTTTTTTGTATTATTTATTATATCTAAATAAGATAATGCCAATAGATCATATTTTTGAGCGCCTATTGCCTCTAAACATTCTTTTGATGCTTGAAAAACCTCAACACCATCATTATAAATAGATGTAACTAATTTACTCATTTCTTTATATTGCTCTTTAGATAATATTATATAACCAGAAGCATGAATTGATGTACCTTGAAAATTTTTAATTTTATCATTAATTTCAAGTATTTTATTTTTAAATAATTTAAATTTTTCTTCTGGTAATTTATTTATTTCTTGTTCTAATTTTTGAAAAATATAATTATTAAAATTACTTTCAACTAAATTAATTAAATTAGGATCAACTTCTAATTCTTTGATAACTTTTTTCAATGAATTTATTAAAAATAAATCTTCTCTGATATTTAAAATAGGATCATTATTTTGTTTTTTTTCCCATAAGTTTTTTAATTGAGTGACTATTTTTATATTACTCATAGTTTGTATTTTTACAAAATGAAAATCTGGTAATAATTTAGGTATCATTTCTCTAACATATGCAGGAATATCTATATCTATATCAGGATAATCCATGCGCTCTTCATTTAAAAATCTTGAAAAATCTAAATTATATTCAATAGGATCAATTTCAGAAATATTTAAAGCATAACAAATTAAAGAACTTGGTGCAGAACCTCTCCCAGGTCCTACTGGTAAATTATTATCTTTTAATGTATTAACTAAATAAGAGACAAAATGAATATATTTTATAAATTTAGATGTTACATTCCATTCTAAGTCTATTCTATTCATATATTCATTATATTTTTTTAGTGCTATTTTAGCTTCTTGTTCTATCAATATTTTATTTTCTGGCAATGCTTCTTTATATTTTTTTATATACAACTGTCTAATATTTTCAAAATTTGAATCTTCATTATAACCTAATTTTTGATTTAATTTTTTTATTATATCTTCTTTTGTTAATTGTGGATTTAAATTTGGTAGAAAATTATCAAAAGTTAAATTATTTACATGGTTTTGAATTTCATTATTTATACTTAATAAATTTAAATTCAATAAATTATCATTATTAACAATGTTAAGTTTTTTATTAATTTCTTCATCTTTTTCTAATAATTTATTTAATTCATTTAATTTATCAGTAGATAAAATACCAGTTTTATTATTTAAAGATTGTATTTCTGTAGATTGATTATATTTATTTATCGTAGATGTTAATAATTCTAGCTCTGCAATGGAATTTATTATTATATTTTGCTCATTGTTTAAATGATAGGTTAATAATATGTTTCCATTAAAATTTCTTTTTTTAGCTTCTTTAAAAACTTCAATATATCCAAATAAATTATTATCATTTATTATTATTGTATCATTATTTGTTATATCGTTAAAAATATCTGATATTTTTATATTTGAATCTCTTAATGTTTTTTCACTAAATGAATACTTTGTTCTTATTATTTTATTCAATTTCATACTCCTTATTTTTTGAAATTTTTAAATTATTATGAATTAAATTATTAATATCTATATTATTTATAATTGTATTAATATTTTTTTCATCAACTAAAAAATAAATATTACACAAAAGTCTTTCAGATTCTCCTATTTGATAAACACTTTTATTAATATTAAATCTACATTGATTTTTACCATTTAACTGAATATTAATATTATCTTTATCTATGGAAATTTTTATTTGATGTGTTTTATTTTCATTAGTATAAAATTCTATATCTTTTCTTTGTTTTAATTTTTTCATTAAATTTAAAGTCTGTTTGTTTATTTTTAAATAAATAGGCTCTATTGGTTGATAACATCCATAAAATTCACTATGATTTTTTGTCCTATATCCTGTTTTTCCACTTTTAAAACTATTTGTATTTATTTCAATCCAATTAAATTTCGGATAAATATAAGAACTTTTTTGTATAAAATTTTGAATAATATTGTTTATTTTTAATATATCATGCATTGAATAATTTTTATTATAACTTATAGTCATGCTTTTTCTATTTAAAAATTCACCTTTACAAACTATTTCTGTATTTTTTTGTATATTTATACTATCATTAGTTTTTTTTAAAATAGAAAATGAATTAGTTGATTTATCATATTCAAATGTAATGTTGTCATTTTCATTTTTTTCAATAATTTTTGATAGTTTTTCTTGACCTTTAAAACTCTCTCTTTCTATTATGGCTACAAGTACATCTGTTAAATTATTTTCAACAAAAAATTTTTTATTTAATAAATTTATACGATTTATTTGATTTTCTTTTTCTTTAATTTGGTATTCTTTTAAAAATTTTTCTTCAATTTTTGCAGATTTTAAAAAGATATTAACACCATTGATTAAAAAATCTTTATCATACCATATAGATATTTCTTTATTTTCTACATTTTTATTAACAACTAATTGATCATTGTTATTTATAATAATTTTTGTTTCAACTATATTAGATAAGATATTTTTTGAGTAATCTTTTAAAAATTTTAATGATAGAGAACAATTATCAGATATATTAATATTTGTCGTTAAAGAATTATCTTTTTCATTAATTTGAGAATTTAATAAAAAATTTATAAATTTTTTACCTAAATGAGGTGTCTCTTTTAATTCTTGTGCTAATAATATGAATAAATTATGGTTATCTGTTTTATTTATAATAAAATCAGATAAAAAAGATTTCCAATTCTCATCAAGTTTTTGATTGGAAATATTATCAGTTATGTATTTTATCAAAATTAATTTTATAATAGAATTAAATTCATTTGTTAATTTAACATTATTGTATAATTTATAATCATTTTTTGATAAATTAGTAGTTTTTTTTGATGTTTCAAATATATTTAATTTCATTAAAAAAATCCTTTTTTGTATTATTTTTTATTTAACTAATTTTATCACAAATAAAAATTTTTAAAAAATAATATATAATATAAGTTTTTAATATAAATTTAAAAATTGACAAATAATATACTATTATGTTATAATAATATATTATTTTATTTTAAAAGGTATAGTTATGAGTAATAATGTTATAGATAATATGACGAGTATCTTAATAAAAACAGTAGAAAAAAAAGTAAGTGAATTAAAACATGAACGAGAAAAATTTAGAACATTTTTAATAGATTTCATTTGTGCCACCAACAACAAAGAAAATATTGATGATTTAAAAAAGGAAATAATAGAATATTTTAAAATCTATTATAAAGATTATCCTGAACTTTATCAAGAAACTTTAACTAAAATTAATTCTAAATTAGAAGACCCATTTCCCCTTGAAAATAAATAAAAAGGTTTTTATACCTTTTTATTTAAAAAATTTATTTAAAAAACCTTTTTTATTGGAATTGTTTATAATATCGTCTGAAACATATTTTAAAGCAAAAATTCTTTGTGATACCGCTATATTACAAATTTCTAACGTTTGATTATGAATATATTTTAATGTCTCACCATCTAGACTAACTGCTAATTTATTCAAAGCTTCATTTTGTTTAAATACATATTTTATAGCTTCTGGATTATTTGATATAGCAGCTTCACATATTTTTTGATTTTGTTTTTTTATGTATCGTAAATTTAAACCATTATTTTTAACACTTTCAATACAAATATCATCATTTTGATATTTTGCATATTTTATTGCATTTGGGTTTTGAATAATAGCGATAGTACATATTTTTTTATTTTGATTCCTACCAGGGATATGTTGTAATGCCATACCATCTTGTTGAACTGCAATTAAAGACATTTCTTCATTGGGATTAGTTGGTAAAAATAATAAAGATTTTGGGTCTTGTCTAATAGCTTCAATTAAATTCTGTTTTTTAGGAGATATTATAAATTCCAAAGCTTCCCAAGATTGTCTAATAGCTTCATCAACTATTTTTGGGGTTTGTTCTCTAATATAATGTATTGCCTTCCAATTTGTTTTTAAAGCAGCAATACATATATCATCATCTTGTTCATGGACAAATTGTAATGCTTTATAATTTTGCTTAACAGCAGTTAAACACATTTGTTTTGTTTGATTTGGAATGATTGGCAAACAAAGTCCATAATTTGATAATATTTCAATTGCCATTGCTTCATCAAATTTTTTTATAAAAAATATATTGTCAATATTTTCTTTAACTGCTTCAATCGCATTTTTACCAGTTAAATTTTTTTTCTGTGGTAAAAAATTATACTCTTCAACATAATATTCCAACATCTATTTATTTTCCTTTATATGAAAAAAGGAGGTTGCCCTCCTTTTCTATTTTAAAATAAGTAACCTACTTTAAATGATACAGTATTTGTTCCACCTGTTCCAGTTAAAGAATTATTTGCATTAAAGGCATTTGTATAAGAATATCCAACACCTAACATAATTGTTTTAGCAATATCATATTGAATTTCTGGGCTAATATAATAATTAACATTTTGCTGATCTGATCCATTAATATTAATTTGATTTCCATACATTCCTAAAGCTAATGCAGCTTTTAAAGAGCCAAGGAAACGATATTCAGGCTGAACACCAATACCATAATTATAAATTTGTCCAGAATTTAATGCACCATTATTAGCACTATTTACAACAACTGCTCCTTGTTGAGAACTAAATGATAAATATGGAATTACTTGGAAGCCATTATCATCACCATTGAAGAATTGAAAAGCATAACCTGCTTTTAATCCAATACTACCAATATTTTGGGCTGGTAAATTTCCATCAGCATTTGATTGCCCCATAGATGCTGCACCAGCTAACCAAATATTATTTTTAGTTTGTACTGTTCCACCAATACCCCAATTATTTAAATTTTTTGCATTATTATAACCAGGTGAAATTAAGTCATATGATGCATACAAATTATTATTAAACTCTTGAAATGAATCTGCAAAAACAACTGTTGAACTTGCAGCAAGTAATGTAACTAATACTTTTTTCATATATTTTCCTTTATTAAATTTAATTAAAAATACTTTAAAAACAATAATTTTATAAAATTATTTCATCATTATTACATTATTATAGTGTACTCCTTAAAATAAGTCAAGTTTTTTTTATTAAAATATTATTTTTTAACCTAAAAAATTAACAATGTATCAAAAAACAACATTAATTTTTATGTTAATTCTGGATTGTTTAAAAATTTTATTTTTTATATATAAAAGTAATATCTTCATTAATTTCAACTATTTCTGATAATGAGATATTATAAACAGATAATGGTAAAAAAGCATATGTATAATCTGGCGATGATATTATTTTTGAGAATGACACTCTTAAAAAAACCTCTTTTATATCTGTTTTTATAGTGTTTAAATTTTCAAGAATTTCTTTTTTTAAAGAATTTCTTGAAAAAGATATTTCAATTAAATCATTTTTAAAATAAGTTTCACAATTCTCTTTATAATTATCATCTATTTTATCTAATGATACAAAATAACAATAACCTTGATTAAAATTATACAATGTAAAATCAACTAATATATCTTCTTTATTTTCCATTATTCTTCCTTATTCTCTAATAAAACTTAATTCAGATTGATTTGTTAAGAAATATTTTTTCATAATATCTTTTAAAGTAAATTTGTCTTCTTTGTCATCTCCCATAAAAGTATTCACTTTATTCTTACTTTCAATTAAGTCTTCTATTGTTACTTTTATAATTTTTCTATTAATAGGGTTTAAAGTTGTCTCAAATAAATCTTTGGCTTGCATTTCTCCTAAACCTTTATTTCTTGTTAAATTATAATTTTTTAAATCTTTTGTTTTTTCTTTTAACTCTTCTTCATCCCAAGCCCACATAGTATTTTTGTTATTTGTGATGATTTTATATAAAGGTGCCAATCCAACATAAATATATCCCTTTTTTATCATTTCTGGATAAAAATGAAAAAAGAAAGTTAACATTAATGAGGTAATATGATAACCATCTAAATCAGCATCTGCCAATATAATAATTTTATGATATTTTACTTTATCAATGTCAAAATCTTCTCCAATTCCACCTAAAGCATATGATAATGATTTTATTTCACTATTTTGAAAAACCTTATATTGATTGGTTTTTTTTATAACATTTAAAGGCTTCCCTTTTAATGGAATAAAAGCTTGATATTTGGAATTTCTTGTTATTCTTACCGGACCTGCCGCACTGTCTCCCTCAACAATAAAAAGTTCATTTTTTTCAGATTCATTTGACCAACAATCTTCTAATTTTCCTTTTAATTTTAATATTTCTGATGGTTTTAATGAGTTGATAGATTTTAAAGATTCACTCATTATTTTTTTTGAATTTTGTCTAGCTTTTTGGCAAGTTTCCAATACTTGTAAAATTAGATTAATATCATCTCTATCTAAATTATTTATCCAATAATTTAAGTATTTTTCCATAAAATATTTAGTAATAACTCCTGATTCAGGATTGTTTAATTTATCTTTTGTTTGACCTGAAAATGAAGGCTGATTAATCTTAACACTTAACATAAATGTTAAATTATTAAAAATATCTTCTTGTTCAAAAATTATTTTTTTATTTTTCATTGCCACATATTCATTAACAACTGATTTTAATGTTTGTTTGAATGCAATATCTGGTTTACCTCCACCAATTCTAACACCATTAGCAAAACTTAATTGAAGAGGATTTTCTACCATAGCAAAATTAAATGTTAATTCAATTAAAGATGTCTTTATTTCATATTTATTTTTTTCTTCTTGTGAATATGTATCCCAAACATCAAGAGGAATAACTTTTTTAGAATTATTCATTTTGTTAGCAATTAAAGCTAATTCTTCTTTAAATATTGGAGTGTTTTCTAGTAAAGTTTTTTGATTATTTGTTTGTAAAATATTTGCAGAACTATCTTGTTTTTTAAAAAACAAAACTTCATTATCAAACTTTAAAACTATTTCTAACCCAATATTTAAATATGGAATATATTGAAACATATTTACAATATCTTCCTTAATAAATTTACAATCAGATTCAAATACATTAAAATGATCAAATTCATCCTCTTTTACAGAAGGAGTCCATTCAACAAAAGTTCCATTTTTTTCATTATTAATATTTTCAGTAATTTCTAAATCTTTAAATAGTTTACCATTTTTCCATTCAATAGTTGCTACTCTATTATCTCTAATAACTTTAACAAAGAAACTATTAGAAACTCCATTAACTACAGATGCCCCTACACCATTAATTCCTGAACTATATTTATAACTTGATTTACCATCTTTACTTCTATGTTTTCCACCAGCATGTAAAGTTGTCATTGCTAATACTAATGCACTAATATTATTAGAATTTAAATCAAATGGTATACCTCTTCCATAATCTCTGACAGAGCATTTATTTGTATCACTATTAATATTTACTTCAATTATTGAACCATGACCTGCTACATATTCATCAATGGAGTTATCTAATATTTCTGTTAAAGTATGTACAAAGCCACTTTGTCCTCCATCACCCAAATACATCCCCACTTTTTCTCTAACTGTATCTGGAAAAGTTAATTCTTTAATATCATTTGCATCATATGCATTGTTTAAATTGTTTTCTATCATTTAAAATCCTTTAAAAATTTTTATTTTTTATTTTTAGAATAGTATTATTTATTCACCAACTTCATTTTGTTCGTGAATATTAATTTTTTCAATTTCTATATGTACTATCTCTTCATTATCATTAATGTTTAGAAAATTATTTGCACTAGCTGCTGTTCTTGATACAACATTTAAATCATTTGGATCTAAATTTATTAATGAAATTTTACCATCTTTTGAGGTAAATTTTAACACATATTTACTTTTATTATCAATAACAAATGATTTTATCAAAAAGCCATTTTTCTCATTATTGTTAAATCCTTTAACAGGAGCTTGTCCTATTTTTTTGATTTTTATTTCATTTGGATCAATAGTTTTTATTTTTCCTTTATTTGAAAATAATATTAACATTTCTTGGTTTTCTTTATTTAAGACATTAGCTGTTAAAATTGTATCATTTTTTGATATAGCTCTTCTTCCCTTAGTTCTTAAACTATTTAATTCTTTAAATGAATCTTTTGGAAATTTTAATACATCTCCATCAGTTGACACCAATAGAACATCTTGTAAGTTGTCTTTATTATGAGGAATTACCTCTTGCACTATATCTCCATCACTTAAAATAATTGAAGTTTTCCCTAAATTATCAGAAGTGTTTTTTAAACAGTCAAGAGAGAAGGTTTTTATTTTATTTTTTGTTACAATTAAAATATCTTTTAAAAGAGGATCTTCTTTAAAAATTTGAATAATTTCTTCATCCATTGACAAATTTAAATAATTTCTAATATTAACAAATTTATCTTTAGGGATTTCCCATAAATTTAAAGAGAAAATTCTACCCTTATTTGATATAAAATAACATTTATCTTTTAACATACAAGATATTGATTTTTTAATTTGAATATCTAAAACACTATTACTTATTGAGCTATTTTTTAATTTTGTTCCCTTGTTATGTATTTTAAAATCTTCTAGGCTAATATATCCAACATTATTTTCATCAGTTAAAATAACAGAAATACTTACATCATCAATAATATCTTTTAATGAAATATCTTTAATAGATGATAAATCAGAAATAATACCTTTTCTTTGAGTGTTTTTTAACATTTTACTATCTAAATATTTTAAATATTCATTTTTTATATCTTTAAATAATTCTAAATCACTAGAAATAATATTTTCTAGCTTTTCTTTTTCAGATCTTTTAGATTGAATTTCATTTAAGGTTGAATCTAATTCAATTTGCGTAATATTTTTAATTCTTGATTCTAATAAATGAATTGCTTGTTTTTCATCTAGATTAAATCCATCTTGAATATCTTGTTTAGGATTATTACTATTTTTTAATATATTAAAAAATTTTTCTTTATTATTAAGTATTTTTGTAAAACCATCTAATAAATGAATTTGTTCTTCTAATTTTTTAATATCATAGTTATATGAGTTTAGGTAAATCTGTTTTCTAAAATATAAAAATAACCTTAAATTTTTATATAGAGACATTTCTTCTGGAATGTTTTTATCATTAATTACAATATGATTCACATTAAAAGTTATATCCATTTTTGTTTTAGATAGAATTTTTACAGCTTCTACATCTAAGTTAGCATCTTTTCTAAAATTAATAATCATAGAAAATTCATTTTCATCTGTATATTCTGACATAATAGGATTTTCATTTGACACTTTTAAAATTTCACTCTCATGTTTATCAATTTCAACTGTTTTATTTCCTCTTTTAATTGTTCTTTTCTCAAGAGATAAATCCATTAGTTCTTGTTTAATAGCTTCGCCTGTTAAACCAAATGGATAATTATAAATTGTAATTTGGTGCTTGTTATAATCAATATCCATATCAGCTCTCATTCTAAATGAATATTTTGATTTTAACAAATAAGCATATTTATCTTGTTCTTGAAAATAGATATTTGTAGAGATTGGTGAATCAGGTCCTTTAATAATATCAATTAAATTATCTTTATGTTCATTTATATCCCAATGTTCATGAGACCAAAATTTATTATCAATCATATATATCATTGCTTGTGTTAATTCATTAATATTATATGGTGGAATATTTGTGCTTGTTGAATAACCAATACCAGAAGTTCCATTAATTAAATGAAGAGGAAATTTACTTGGTAACAACATTGGTTCATCAATTTTATCGTTATAATTTTTCATCCAAGGAACAACTCCATCTTTTTTTATGTTATCAAATAATAGTTCAGAACATTCTTTTGGAATTTTTACTTCAATATAACGCATAGCTGCACAACTATCACCACTTGAAGAACCCCAATTACCATGACCTTCTAATAAAGGAAAGCAGTTTTTCCAAGGTTGTAATAAATTGGCAGTAGCCTCATTTATTGAGGAATCGCCATGTGGATGAAATTTCCCCATACAAGTACCAGTTACATCAGCTAGTTTTTCAAAAGAGTTTGTAATATTTGAATAGAAAAATGAATAAAAAATTCTTCTTTGAACTGGTTTTAATCCATCTAATGCATTAGGAATTGCTCTATTTAATGTAATGTGAGAACCATATTTTAACATTGAATTTTCTATCACGTCCTCAATTGATTGATTGTTTTTTGAGTTTAAGTCATCATTGAAATCAAACAAGTAGTCATTATTTTGTACTTTTTTATTTTTTTTAGCCATTAAAGTTCCTTAATTAAAATTAATATAACTATTATAACATAAAACTATTTTAAATGTCAATAAATATATAGAAATAAACATATTTCTATATATTTATTTATTTTTTTTATTTTGACTGTTTTAATGATATAATATTATTATTTTTAAATTTAAAGGATATTTATTATGGCATTGTCAGAAACAGCAAAAAAAATAATTGATAAAAATGCATCTTTATCACATGCTTATATTTATGGATATAGTGATGATGGTGTTCCTATTATCTCAAAAAATGAAGCAGTAAAATTAAGTCAAAACAATAAACTATATGATCAACCATTTATAAGAACTAATTATCAGAATTTTCAAGAATTTAAAGAAAATCATACAATTTCATCATCTGGTTTTAAAATAAATCCTAATACAGGTATAATTTCAGATGATAAAAGCCCTTTTATCAAAAGTATGGATAATGACATGGCAATTATTGGAAAAACAACAAAAGAGCATTCTCTTGTAACTGCTATTAAATTAGTTAAGGATAGAATGAATCAATTTAAAAATGATAATAAAGATGCTATTTCTGTAGCTATGATTGATATAAAAGAAATAAATTTAGAAAAACAAAAATTATCAGAATTAATTCAAAATAAAGCCACATTAAATGATATATCTTTATCAATTGAAAAAATTTCTCAAATACAAAAAAGTTTAAATGATTGCTTTTTAAGTGGTGGAGATAAACAATATCAAATTGAAGCAATGAAACTTTTGGTTTTAGAACAATCAACTAATGAAAAAATAAAAACTGGTGATATTTCATTTGATTGGGAAAAAACAAATGATTATTTAAAAAAATTGAATACTCAATGTAATTCATCTAAAAATTTATTAGATTTAGATAGTGAAATAAATAATGATTTAAAGGAAGATTATACTAATTTTTTTAATATAATAGAAAAAGAAAAAATATCTAATTCAGAGCAAATTATAAATCATAATAATAAAATATATCAAATACTATTTGAAAGACAAATTGAAGGTGATTTAATAGGTAGTAACTCAGTTATAAATATTGGATTGGATGAGGATTATAAACTTGCTTTATCAGATCATGATTTTTTAGAAAAATGTATTAATCAAATGCCTAAAATTCTTGAACCAGAACAAACAGAAGAAGATTACCAAAAAATAGCATTAGATTTAAATTCTGATATTTTAAATCATTATTATTTAAGTTATGATCAATTACCTGAAAATTTATTAAGACATGCAATTATGACAGGTGATAAAGATATTCAGGTTTTAAATCACATAGAAACTTCTTTAAATCCAGAAGAAGAAATCAAAAAATGTTACAATATATTATTTGAAAAAGCAAATATATTTGAAAAATCTTTAGAAAAAGCTTTAAAAACAAAAGACTTTCCTTCTGATGAATTAAAAGAAATTAGAGATGAATTAGCAGATATATATACTAATCAAATACATAACTTAACTAGTGAACTTTGTTCTAATAACATAAAAAATCTGAATAAAAATCAAACAGGTGTAACATATCAAAAAGAAATAGCTAATTGTTTGGCTGAATTTATGACACAAAAACCAAAAATACATGGTTCAGCTCTTTCTCAAATGATACATTCTTTACCAATGTTAGAATTAGATAAAGAAAGAAATTTTAATGGAGTAAATACCTCATTATCAAAAATAATTGTTGATAAATTTGATGTAAATAAATTCGAAGTTAATAATTTAACTGTTGATGACGCTGATTTATTACAGGGATTATTAGCTCATAAGGATTTTAATTTTAACAATCCAGATCATTTTATTAATAATCAACCAATTCATGAGTATTTAGAAAATCATAAACAAGATTTTTTACTATATATTGAAGCGCAAAAAAGCCCCCAAGCAGTAAAAGTTTATAAAGAAACAAAAGATATTCTTAACCAATTAAATAATGAACATGGTAGAAATGATTTACATATGAGATTAGAATCTACATATATGAAACAAAAAGCTTCTCTTTTTAAATCAATGTCTGATTATAAAGAAAATTTTAGTAGCTATTCTATTGAAACAAAAGTTTATTTAGCATGTATTATAGCAATGGAAACTGCCGTTTTTGCTATGGCTGGAATTGCTAAATTTTTTGTTGGAAGTGTGGCAAAAGTTAAAGATTTGGAAGGTGAAAATAAAAAAATTCCTTATAAAATGAAACAAAATCAAGAAACAGGGGAAATGGAAATTTTTATGAAAATGGAAGATCCAGTTCATAAGGGCTTATTAGTTGATACAAAAGTTGGTATTTATGACAATGATACAAAAGCATTTATTGCAGATAAAACAGTATTAGATAATATTCAAAGTTCATTTAATAATAATGATAAAAAATTATTAGATGAATTTATTGCTTCTACTGGAAATGATGCTAAGAAAAATGAAGCAGGACAACCAATAATTAATGGAAAACCTAAACAAAATACTGGAGCTAGACAGGCACAAAATAAAGGAAAAGAAATAGAACGATAAAATAAAAGAGTCTCTTATTGAGGCTCTTTTTAAATTTCTAAAAAATTATTTATTAAATTTTTAAATATTGATGTTTTAAATGTTCCAATGTTATTATATAAATCATCTCTTGTTTTTTTATATGAAATTAAATTTAATGTATTTTGAGGTAAATCATAATAGTTATAAAAAGAAAAATCTCTTTCATTTAGCAATAAAATAAAAACAATAAAATCATTTAATATTAATAAATCTCTATAATAAAAATTTTTATTATAATCCTCTTTGAATCTAAATATTTCACTTGGTAATGATTTAAATTCAATATTTTGTTTATTATCAGGAAATTTTATAATAAAGTTATAAAAATTACCTAATTTATTAAAATCAATTACAAATTCAAAATTTTCATTAATTTTATTCATAATTTCAATGAGCTTTTTCACTTTTGTTCCTTCGTGTTTAAATCTTGATAAGAGTTTGAGATCCATTCAGAAAGTTGTTGTTTTTGATTTGCTGGCATATGATTAAAAACTTCCATTAAATTTTGATATTTAACATATCCTTGATAATATGTTATTCCCAAAAATATTTGAATTACTACAAATAGAGAAAATAAAATAGAAGATACTCCTCCAATAGCTAAAAAACCTTTTGATTTCTTATCTAATTCTGTTTGTATTTTTTTACTTTCAATTGCCTCTGTAATTTTGTCTTCTGTTTTTTGTTTTATATCAACTACCATTTCATCTATAAAGGTTTTTAAATTTTCATTTAAATTTTCATATTTATTTTCAAGAGATGTTTTTAATGATGTAAAACTTTGTGTTAATTCTGCAATAGCTTCTGGCTCAACAATTAAATTTAAATTTTTAATTTTTTCTAATATATTATTATAATTTTCTGTTGTTTGATTAAATATTTCTCTAATTTTTTGATATTCTGATAAATTATCTAAATCATGTAAAGTCTTAGGACTAGTAATTTCTGTTTTTTCTTTACTGAAAAATTCTGGAGATGGTGTTGTATCTTTTTCTAATTCTTCATTCATAATACTAAAAGGATCTTTTTCTAATGAAACTTCTGTTTCTATTTTTTCTGTGTTTAATATATTACTATTATTTTCTTGTTTAACTTCATCTTCATTGTAATTAGTATCTAATGATTGTTCCTCAATATTAGATACATTTATATTAGGTTCTTCTCCTATTTTATTTAAATCAATTCCTATTTCTTTTGCCAAATCTATAAATAATATTCTAATATTTTTTATTAATTCTAAATCTTGAAAATTTGCTTGAATATCTTCAGCAGTCAATTCATCTTTTATTAAGTCAAGTGCTTCAAATCCCTCATCAATTGTTTGTAAAAATTCATCATTATTATCTTCTTGGTCTATTTCAAAATCATGCCATTTTTCAATTAATGTTTGTATGTAACTATTTAAATATGAATTATAATATGTTTGATTCAAATTATCTATTTCATTTTTAATTTTTTCAATATGATCATCAAAATTATCAATACTTTGCA
This sequence comes from uncultured Neisseria sp., assembly GCA_964611845.1. GTDB lineage: Bacteria > Pseudomonadota > Gammaproteobacteria > Burkholderiales > UBA11063 > Aquella. The sequence continues at coordinate 57,232 of CAZTBH010000005.1, read as the reverse complement.
TTTTTTTCTCCATAATATAATTTACTTCTTTAATATTTTTAAAATTATATTATATATTTAAAATACTGTCAAATATATAATATAAAAATATTTATTTAGAAATTTTTAAAACATATTTTTCAAATAATGTACTCTGAAAAATTATTGATAATATTACAACAATATAAGTTATATATATAAGATCTTTTGGAAATTCTGTTAATGATAGTGCTAAAGCAAGACTAATTCCACCTCTAACTCCCCCAAGAGTCATTACCATTGATCTTTTAATTTTTTCTTCAAATGTATAGTTTTTGTAAAATAATATTGGTAATAGAATTGAAGAAAATCTTGATAAGGATATAACTAATAATGTAATCACTCCTAAAAAAATAAAAATTAAATTAATATCCATTGATAATATTTTTAATCCAATTAAAACAAATAAACAAGAATTTAAAATATCATCAACAATACCCCAAAATTCATTTACTTTTGTTGTATCTAATTTTGATAAAGTTAAAAAATATCCACATATTAAACCTAAAATAACCATAGATAACGGAGCAGATAAATGAGTTTTTTGACATACTAAATATACAAAACCAGCAATAAATACTGTTAATAATATTCCTGTTTGTGATGATTTAACTTTTTTTAAAATAAATTTTCCAAAAACCAACCCAACTAAAATAGAAAATAATATACTAAGAAATACTTCATGATACATTAGATTTATAATTTCAGCATAATTTATAGAATTATTTGTTCCACTAAAAATACTATAAAAAATAATTAAAAGTAAAATTCCTGTGGCATCATTAAATAAAGATTCTCCAATTATTGTAATTTTTAAATTTGAATCTAATGTCTTATTTTTCTTTAATACACTCATAACGGCAACAGGATCTGTTGGGGATATTAAAGCCCCAAATATTAAACAAGCTCCTAAACCAACCTTTACTTTAAATAAAAGAAAAAATACATATAGTATAAGTCCAGTTAAAAGAGCAGAAATTACAACACCTAATGTTGCTAAATATGATATATTTTTAATAACAGATTTTAATTTAACAATATTAGTATGTAATGCAGTTGCAAATAATAAATAACCAATTAAATAATTCATTACAATGTACTGAAAATCAATATTTTGCAATGAATAATGTATATCTTTTGCTGTATTTGAGATATTTAAATCGATTGCAATTTTAACTATAAAAGTTAAAAATAATGAAAATAACATTGAAAAAACAGTAAAACCAATAGTTCTACTAAATTTAAAAAAAGTCTCATTAATAAAAGCCGAAAAACCAGCAATAGCAATAATTAATACTACTACATAATGCAACATAAACATTTAACATATTTCCTTAAAAAAGCCTTGTTAATAAACAAGGCTATTATATTTTTCCCACCTAATTAATTTTTAATAAAAAATTGTATTGACCAACATTATAACTTTGTTCTGATTCTTGTTCTTTATATTCTTTTGTTAATGCTAATCCTTCACCATTTATAACAACAAAGAATCTTTGATAAATTTTATTATTACTTTCAATGAAAAATGTTGAATTAAAAAATAAAGAATTACCAACTATTTTATCTTTATACATTGTAGAAACTTCTGCAATTGTAGGTTGAAATAAACCAGTCATAGTTGCACCTGACATTAATACATTTTTTTGGTGAATATCATCTGATTCAATAACTTTATATTCTATTAAATAATCTTTATCCATTATGTTTTGTATCTTCAATTGAATACAATTTAAATTATTAATAGTTTTTAAATCAACATTTTTTATATATATTTGTGTAATAAAATCAGTGTCATTTATAAATAAATTCTTACTCTCATAATTATTTGCTTTAAAATAATCCAATAAAAATTTATTATATTTTTGTTTATAATTTATTTCTTCTATTTGTTTATTTTGTTCAGTTTTTAAAATAGTAAAAGGCATATGATTAATATTCATTAAATATGTATTTTTTTCAATAGCAATAACATTTTTATTACCATTTAATAAACATTTTCCATTTGATTCATAATTAATAAAATATCCTTCTTCTGAGATATTTTGTTTTATTACTTTATTTATTTTTATTTCATTAGTAGATGAACAAGCAAATAATATAGTACTTAATAAAAGATAGAAGATATTTTTCATTAATAAAAACTTTCTAATATTGTTTTTTCACTTTGTACTCCACTTAATCTTTTTAATTCTTTTTGATTATTAAATATAATTATTGTAGGGATAGCTTTAACATTTAATTCTTGTGCAAAGTCCATATCTGTATCAACATTAATTTTTTCAATGTGAATTGTTTGTTCGGTTTTTATTTTATTTATAATTGGTGCAAAAAGTTTACAAGGTTCACACCAGTCAGCTGTAAAATATAAGATAACTTTTTGTTGTTTTTTAGTAATTTCATTTAAATTCATTTTTTCCCCTTTAAAAATTTATTGTTTTCTATTATATCTTAAAAATAATATATTGTCAAATTTTATTATCTTTTAAAAATTTTAAAAACCATGCAATAACATCAACAGTAAATCCATTGCCAATTGCTTTATATCTTGCTGTATCTGATATCATAGAAGTGTAGTTTTTAGGTAAACCTTGTGCTAGTTCACATTCTTCTGGTGTAATATATCTATATGAATAACCTTCATATAAAATTTTTTTCCAATCAGTTAATATTTCTAATTTAGTGAAATTATTTGATTTAGAGCATTCTTCAAAAATTTCTTGAATTTTATTTCTTTGAATACTGTTATCAATTCCGTTATCTAATATTGCAAAAAAACGTTGTCCTGAATATTTTTTACAGTGACTTGCTGTAATAGCATTAATAATATCTTCATCATTATAAATTTTTAATTTCTTTATTTTTCCTGTTTTTTCATACTTTCTATATGAGTGATTTACTAGCCATTGAATTGCTTTATCAGAATAATAATATTTTTTATTTATTGAATTTTCTTTAATTGATTTAAATTTTAAATTTAAATCTGATAGTTTAATTATATTATATGGAATATTTGTCCAGTATAATCTTGGTCTATTTTGACAGGTAAATAATTTGCTATTTACCTTAATAGGTTCTACACCTAAATTTTCAGTAAATATTTTCTCCCATTTTTCTTCCATTACAACATTTTCTAAAAAGAAATATTTAGGCTTTAACTCTTTTAATATTCTAATATATTCCCAAAATAAAAAAGATTGTCCTTCAAATTCAAAACCATTATTTTTAAAAGACAAATAGTCTTCTAAGGTTAAAATGTCTTGATTACATTTTGTTTTTAATCCTGCTTGTTTACCAGCAAAAGAAAGATTGGTGCAATTATGAACTACAATATTATTTGCTGTATATGAATTATCAATATCAACTTCAAGATTATATACTGTTTTTCTTTCATTGGTTACATTATTGCTTTTAACTGGTATCCATGCAAAAATATTTTCAAAAAAAGCCTTATCTTGTAATCTTTTTTCTTTAAATGCAATACTATATGCAGGTTTTTTATTTACAAATCTTCCTTCAATTATACATTTTGGTTCTCTTTCACTATAAGTTAAACATACAGGTCTTTCATAAACATCAATTATTAATTTTTGAATTCCTAATATTAGTTCATAGCTAGTTGAGGTTGCTTTTTGTATATTTGTTTTATTATCAAAATAACCATCACTATCAAAATATCCATTTAAAAAAGCTTTTTTATTTTCAACTTTATCTTGAAAAAGTAAAGGGTGAACTCTTTTATTATGAGCTTTAACTCCTATTTCTTTTACAAAATTTACCAACGGTTGAGAGCATATTCTAAATTTATAACAAGTTCTTTCTTTTGAAAAATTATAATTATAACCAAAATTATCAAAATGTTCTTTTAATTCTTCAAATTCTTTAAATCCACAGCATATAATGAATTGATAATTGAAACTGTTTTTACAATGTTTTCTTTTATACTGTCTATACCAACCGTCTCCTGTATATCGTCCTATCATATACCAAAACATTTCATTAAATCCATTTTCAATATTTAAATCACATGTTTTTACCATAGAGCAATAATCATTTCTAACTAATTCTTTTGCTTCAATCCAATTTGGCTTACTAAAATTCCATGTTGCTTTTTTAATTTCAGAGTTCCACTTTCTTGTTAATTTTCTTACATAAAATGGATGTTCATCTGTGGTTTCAATACCTATACAACCATAAGACGTTATTTTTCTTGTTGGTGCAAATTCTTTTCCTCCAATATTTAAAACTTTTCTCCATTTACCAGTATGAGATAAAACCATATCTCCAATTTTCACTTCTTCAATATTTTTATATCCAATATTTGTTAATATTTTTGTTCCAGCAATAAAACATGGTGAACCCCCAATTAATAAATCAATTTCTTGTTTTTCGACTAATTCATTTTTGACATAAATTTCATTATTTTGAAATTTTAAATCCATAACATTTCCTAAATTTACTTGTTCATGGTTAGAGTTTGAAACTTTTATAGCATTTTTATCTACTTCTGAAGAGTAATATTTATTAATTGGTACTTTTTCCTCTTTTAAAGCTTGGTGAGCCATGCCAATTCCATCAAATAGTGACAATATAACAACTCCATTTTTTTTCATTAAAGTCCTCATAATCTAATTAATTTTTTTAAATTTAAAAATTATTTTAATGCATTATAAAATTCATATTGTGTTGATTGAGATGATTTTCCATTTACAGAACTAGAACAAGTTGCACTTGCTCATGAACTATTACAAGAATTATCTCTATCCAAAGACCAATAATGTAGTTCAAGGCATAAAGCCCCCCACTTGTAGAAGAGGGGGGCTGATTGACCTTATTCAACAATTTCAAATAGTGATTTATTTTTGTCTAATTCTTCAAGAATATTTTTAAAAACATCTTTATCACCACTCCATTTTTTATCTTTTTCAGCTTTATCAAATGACTTTATTAATTTTTTAAAATTTTTAGCTAATTTTAACAACTCAGCAGATTTATTATCATCTTTAATTTGCTTTAAAACAAACCTAGTATTATCCGTATCTACCTCTTGCCAATATGGAAGATTAATAATTCTTTCAAGACTAGATTTTAGTTCTTCAAAGTGATTGTTTATTTTACACTCAGTCATATTATTTCCTATCTAATATTATTGTTATATTCATTATGTTATTATTCACCAATAATTAAATGCAAATTTAGATATTAATTCATCATTTGTTTTTTTTAGATTTTCATTTATATCTTGAATTAGATTTATTATATATGTATTATATCATATTTAAAAGAAAAAAGCAACTAATAAAAGTAGTTTTTTATAATTTTATTTCCTTTTTAAATAAAATAAATAATTAAAATGTAATTTGTCAAATTTTTAGTTAAAAAATTATTTTATTAAAATTTATTGACAAAGAGATTTATTCTATGTTAAAATCATTTATTATATATTTTAAAAGAAAGATAAAAATGTACTATGAAACATTAATACCAAATATAAAAAAACATTTTTATAAAAATAAATCAACAATAGTTTTTGTTTTTGATATTAATAATAAATTAAATATTGATGATTTTAAATTAATTTGTGATGATAATATTGCAAAAGATATGGTTAATTATATTAATGGTTTAATTGAAATAAATAAAATAAACATCAATAATGCAATATCATTAAAATTAGATGATATAAATAAATATATGACTTTTCTTCCTATTACTCCAATAGAAAATAGAGTTAACTCATTAATAATTAGACAAACAAATGAAATTTTAGAAAGATTACAAAGACATATAGAACATTATAATTTTAAAGATGTATATATTCATCATAATGGTTTTTCATGCATAGATAATCAAATATTTCAAACAAGATTAATGGAACAGTTTTCATTAGATATAATCTTTTTTTCTTATAATATTATTAATAATGATCAGTTATTGGAATCAACAAATAAAGAATTAACACCAATTTTAAATATAATTGTTAAAAATTTTGAGAAAGATAGAACATTATTTTCAGAATTAGATTTATATGATGAGTTATTAAGAAAAGATTATGATGTTTCTGTAAAAGAAAAACTTTTTATACAAGAGGTTTTTATTGCTTCTAATTGGCTAAAATTTAAAGAAAAACATGAAGATTATTATTTATTTAAATTAATTTAAAGGAACAAATATGTATTTTGAAACAGAAAAATTTAATATAAGTTCTTTTTTAAGTTTTTTAAGTAAAATTAATTTATTGTATAGGCTAAATGATTATTTTAGTATAAAGCAACATATTAATGAAACAATAAATGAATTTGAAAAAAATTCAAATAATTTTCAAAAAGAAACTTTTGATTATTCTAAAGAACAAATGGTCTTTTTTAATTCTACATTAGTAATGTTTAAATCAAAAAAAACAAAAGAAACAAAAACATTGGTTTCAGAATATTTTGATAAGCTCTTAATCATAAAAGCATTAAATCCAATTTTATATAAAACATTAGATTTAAAATTAAATGAATTTTTTAATAAATATAAAGACGTAAAATTTCAAGATTTAGATGACGAACAAAAAATGTTAAAAGATGATGATTTAATTAATTTGAATGTAAATCTATTTAAAAATATTATTACATTACCCAAACATTATAATAATTTTTTTCTGGTAGTTTTAGATGGAATTTATAAAGAACTATATGTTTTAAACAAAGAAAAACAAAATTTATTGTTATATCCTGATAAATTAACAAGTTTATATTATAAATTAAGATTATTAAAAATAACAACAGATTATGAAAATGATTTATGGTTATCGCTAAATTTTTATTTAGAAGAACAAGTCCCCTCAAATAAATTAAATACTATTATGGCATATCCAGTTGCATTATTAAATAAAATTGAAAAAGAACTATCAAATAAAAATTATTCAAATATCAAAAAAAGTTCTTTTTATAAAGTATTTGAATTAATTCCACCAGCAAAATTTGAAAAATATAAAACAAGGGTTGGTTCTGTTATTTCTAATAAAGAATTAACATCAGAAGAACCAGAAGAATATAAATTTAATTTTATGATGAATAGATTAAAGGATATGCTTTTTTCAGCAAAAATGATTCTTTTCCAAGATTATCATTACAATATTAATTATTTCATTGAAGATTACTATATTAGTTTTATTAAAAATTATTATAGATTTTTTAATTGTTTATTAAAAGAATAGGATTTTATTATATGATTGTATTATCAGGAAAAAAAATTATTATTAATTTTGAAATTAATGAATTTGATGAATTGATGAATGAAAGTTCATCTTTAAAACAAAAGGTAAAACTTTTAAAAGAAGATCAAGTTATAGATGTTGAATATCAAGGTTTAAAAGATGTTTATAATTTAGTATCTGAAGCGGAAAGATGTTATATATTTTTATTTGGTAAAAAAAATGGAGTTGTTTCCTCCATTAGAAATTTAAATTTACCATTTGATTTTAATTTTTATAATGAGGAAATTAATTGGTTTTTAATTGATGAAGAAAAAATATCTAAATTAAATGAAACCAAACAAAAAGCAGGATTTAGTAATTTTAATTTACAAAAAAATGATTTATTTGTAAAGATTTATAACCAAGCTAAATTATTTATAAAATTTATAGATGAAATGAATTTACTGCTGAATCAAAGAAATATAGAAAATGGTTATATTGATAGAAATTTTCAATTAGGTGATAATTTTGCCAAAGATATTTTTTTATTTAAAGATTATTTGGATAATAAAAATTATGAAGAAGCTGAAATAGTAATAATAAAAATAATTAATGATTTAAAATATGAATTATTAGCGATAAAAGAATATAAAGAAAATTATTTTAAAATAGATTTCCCAGAAATAGAAAGGTATATATTAGAAGAAAAAGAAAAAATAGATTTAAATTCTTTTTTTAATACTTATGTATATAAATCAATCTTAGAAATCAATTTATATACATTTCTTAATCAATTAATATATTTAAAAGATGATTTTTTAATATTATGTAAAAATAATTTTGAAAAAAATGAACAAAAAAGATTATTTAATGAAGAAATTATATCATTTTACAAATATTTAGATAAAAAACAAATACAACAAGATAAAGAAGTAAATTATTTTTTAGATGAAAATTTAACCTTCAATAGTTTATTTTCATCAACATTAAAAAGATTTATAACTTATTGTAAAAATGATGAAATAAAACAAGCTGAAACTATAATTATTAAATTACATTCATCAATTTTATCAGAAATAAATTCTATTAAAAATTATAAAAATAATTTTTTTATGATAGAATATGATTTAATTAATAATGAAAAAAATCTTAAAATTTTAGAAAATAATTTAAATGAACATTATTATTATTTTTATGAAAAATATACAGATAAATCTATTTTTGATATAAATTTAAATGAATTTTTTTCTGATTTTGATATTTTAAAAATGCAATTTTTAGATAAACAAAAAGAAGATTTAAATAAGCTTCATAAAGAATATCCAGAAATCATTAATATAAAAAATAATTTAAATAATATTAATGATATTATTTCATTAAGCAATTTTAAAAATATAAAAGATTTTAATATTGAAATAACAAAAATTAATGATATAAAAATATTAGGTGTTTTATTAAAAAATCTGTGTAATGATTTTGTTACCTTATTTTGCTTAAAAGAACTTACTATCAATAATAGAAATCACACTACAACAAATTATATTTCTTTTCCAATAGTTCAATCAAATATGGATTTAAATTTATTTTCTGATTTAAATGTTATAATTGGATTAGTTAGTAAAGCTATTGAAATCAAATATAATCAAGAAAGGTACAAAAAAGAAAATTTAAATTTTGATGTTTATTATCAAACTGGAAATATTTTTATTTATACTAAATTAGTAAAATGTCTTGATACATTGAGATATTTTTATTCAAAATTAGATGAGGGAGATTAAATGAATTTAAATTTTGATTTTTTTGAAGAATTAAAAGTATTTAATAGCATAAAATACTTAGATTCAAATCATAGTTATACTATTAATAATAAACCAGCAATTAGTGGAACACAATTAATCCATAAATTTGAAACTCCATTTGATAATATAGCTCAAGCCAACAGACTTGTTGTTAAAAAAGGAGTTTCAGCTCAATCATTATTAAATGATTGGACATTAACTAATATATTAGCATCAACAAAGGGAAGTTATGTTCATAATTATCTTGAGTTATCTTTTCAGAAAAGAGTTTTGGAAATTAATGAGGAAGAGTTATATGAAGAAATTATAAAAAAATTGAAAAATCATGAATTTTATAAAACAACATTAGCCCAAGTAAAAAAAGATGCTTTATTTTTAAAAAATAAAATTGTAGAATATTATAATGAAATTATTCCATCATGTGATGTTTTTCTTAAAAACAGTTCAGAAAAACTTATTCCTTTAGCATCAGAATTTATTGTTGGTGATGAAGATTATTTAGTTTGTGGAACAATAGATCAATTATATTTTAATAAAACTACCCAAAAAATAGAAATTTGGGATTGGAAAACAAACAAATCATTTTCTACAATAAATAATTTTAAACAAACATTAAAATACCCATTAAATAAAATTGATGATACTCATTTAGATAAATATTCTATTCAATTAAATTTATATAAATATATTTTAGAAAAAAATACAAATTTAAAAATTGGATCTTGTTGGCTAGTTAATTTTGCTGAAACATTAAATGGTAAATTTGTATTTTATGAATGTAAAGATTATATAGAACAAGTTAAATTAATTTTAAAATACCATAAAAATAAAGAAGAGCTTGATGAAAAAGAAAAATTTGATTGGTAATTTTATACAATAAAGGGAAAAAATGGACAAAAAATTTAAATTAACTGAAGAACAAAAAGATATTCTTAATTGTTTTGATGGTGATATAGCAATAGAAGCATTAGCTGGAACCGCTAAAACAACCACATTAGTTGAATATGCAAAAGCATATCCTAATAAAAAATTTTTATATGCTTGTTTTAATAAAAGTATTCAAGAAGAAGCAGATAAAAAATTTCCAGCTAATACAGTTGTAAAAACCATTAATTCAATCGCTCATAATCATTTTTTTTATGAAGCTGGTTTTGACAAAAAAAAGTTTGTTCCATTTATTAGAAAGCAAAAGATTATTGAAATATTTGGTGTAACTGGAAATAGAAATAATTTAAGAATAGCAATTAAATATGTTGAACATTGGTTTTCTTTAACAACTGATGGATTGCCATTAAATAAAGAAAATATTCTACCTTTTTGTGAAAATTCAAAACATATAAATTTAAATATTGTTTTAGATTTATGTAATAAAATTATTCAAGATAGATTTAGTAAAGATAGTTTATTGGGATATGATCATAATACATATTTAAAATATTTTCAAGTAAATAAAATACAGTTAAGTGGTTTTGATTATATTTTATTTGATGAAAGTCAAGATTCAAATCCAATAATGACTGACATAATTTACAACCAACCATTTTATAAAATTTTTGTTGGAGATAATCATCAAGCAATTTATCAATTTCGGGGAGCTAAAAATGAATTAAACAAGTTTGTTAGTAATTGCAAAAATGTTTTTAAATTAACACAAAATTTTAGATTTGGTAATAATTTAGCTGAATTAGTATCTAAATATTTAAATAAATACAAGGGAGAGAATAAAATTCTTAAAGGATTGCATGATGAAGAAGTTAAAATATTTTCAACATCATCTTATTTAAATTCTGAAACCTATAAGGAGTTAAATCACTTAATTCAAAATTCAAAGATAAGTATTACAAAAATTTATAGAACAAATGGAATGTTTTTTTATGATGTTAATAAATTATTGGAAGAACCACAAGAAATTTTTTTTACTGTTAATGGAGATATAAAAAAATATAAATTTGATATTTGTTTAGATATTTATTATTTAAAAAAGAGAGAATTTAGCAAGATAAAAGGAGATATAAAAAAATATAAAAGTTTTTCTGAATTAAAAAATGCAATAAAAGATGATGATGTAGATGATGATATAGTTTCCATATATAATTTTGTCATTCATCATGATGATTTAAATATGGAAGAGTTTATTAAAGAGGTTGAAGATAAACATAAAAATGGTGCTACTCAAAAAAATAAAATAACTTTTTCAACAGCACATGTTTCAAAGGGATTGGAATGGGATATTGTTATTTTATCAGATGATTTTTTGACACATTCAAGAACAAAAGCTTTAAAAGGTAAAGCTGGAATAATATTAAAATCAAGACTTGAAAAATTAAGAAATTCATATTTATCAGGCACAATGAATGATGATGATAAAGATATTTATGAAAGTGAAATTAACTTATTATATGTAGCATTAACAAGAGCTAAAAAAATACTTATTATTCCAGATCAACTTTATGAACTTTTAATTTAATTTTTTGATTTTTAATTATGAATGATTATAAACAACAAATATTATATTATAAACTTGAAGATATTTTTTTGGATCTTTTTTGTTATTGTTATGATAAAAATATAAATTTAGAAGATATTATATATGAGATAAATTTTGATTTTGATGTATTTAAATTAAAACATCATAAATATATTATAAAAAAAATTTTTAAAGAAGAATTAGAAAACAATGAAGAATTAGAAAAGATTTTTATTTCTTATGTAAAATTTTATAATAAATACAAAAATCATTATAAAAACAATCCTATGCATATAAAAAAATTATTGGATTATTTGGAGTTAATTGAAAAAATAAAATAATATTATTTATTGTTTTATTTGACTTTTTCAAAAAAATATTTTAAAATTTAAAAAAATAAAGGAGAATATATGGGACAACTTGTAATTCAAAGAGAAAAAATAAAAATAAAAATAAAAAATTACATTCATTCAAAAGATTCTATTATCGAAATCACTGAAGGAATTAAACTAATATATGATATTTTAAAACAATTGGATAGTAATCCAAATCTAATTATAATCCTTGTATTTTTTGATGAAAAAACATCAGATAATGCTTATGTAGATGGCAAAAATTTTAAAATAATATTTTCTTTGTTAGAGAGATATTTGGCTAAAGATGTTTTAAAGAGAAGAATTAAATTACAAAACACTGAAAAAAATTTATTTTTATATCAGTATTTATATAAATCATAATTTATTTTTAAATAATTATTGATTTTATTTGACAACTATTTGTTTTTTTATTATAATAAAAAATAAATTTTATAAAGGGGTATTCATGAAAAAAATAATATACATTTTAATGCCAACAGTAGTATTAATGGGTTGTGCTAGTTCAGATTATGATAAATTTGCGTATTCTACTACTGATAGTGTACCAATAATTAAAACACCAACAAATTTTGACAGACCATTAGGTGATGATAGTACAAGTTATGAAGATAACACCAATACTAATTTTATTACTGTTCCTAATGCATTATTTTATTCAGATAATACATTACAAAAATTAGATGAAAAGAATGCAACAAAAATTATTAATTATAATGCTAAATTTTTAAATAGTCATCAATATGCAGTAATAAAATTAATTAGTTATTCTAATCCATCATCTAAAACAAAACAACAAAAATCTTCTGATTTAGATCTTCAAAAAAATCGATTAAATTCAGTTAAAAAAGAATTTATTAATAAAGGTGTAAAAATAGATCAAATTGAATTAATAAAAAATCAAATAACTAGTGGAAATTATCAAAGAATTGATATTGTATATAAAGATAATGATCAAGACAATATTATTAATGGTTATCAATATATAGGAAGTGAATCTCCACCATCTTTAACAAAAATTGAAAAAGTCATGACAGTTCAGGAGAATGAAAGTGAATAAAAAGAAAATTATTTTAACAACATTAGGTGTTTTTATCTTATTGGGTGGATCTTATTTCGCTTATGATTATATAAGTCAACCAAAACTTGAAATAAATCAAAATCTATTAGGTAAAAATTTAGCTTCATCTGATGTGAAAATAGATGCTAGTTCAATAAAAAACTTACAAACAGTTAGAGAACCAAAAGATATTTTGGCAATATTAACCCAAAAAGCTCCTCAATTAGCAGGATTAAAACCTGATATTAAGTGGAATCCACAAGTTAATTTATATGAACTACATGCAGGACTTCAAGTTGTTTATGTAACAAAAGATGGAAAAAATTTAATTCAAGGTCATATATATTCTATTGATAATGGCACTGATTATACTGATTTAAGTGTAGCACAATTAACAAAAATTGATACAAATACATTACCAATGAATTATTCTGTAAAAATTAAAAATGGTGATGGAACAAATCCATTATATGTTTTTTCTCCATTGGATGATAATTTAAAAACTTATTATCAAAATACTTTATCACAATTAAATAATGTTACAATGTATTTCTTTTTAACCCCATCTCCAGAAACAGTAAATGATGATGGATATGCAAAAGAATATAAGGATAGAGTTTTTAAATGGGTTTATTGTAGTGATGATCAGACAAGAGAGTTAAGTAATTTTTTAACAAATAAAACTAAAACATATGCACCAGTCACTAGTCAAATAGATAAATGTTTAGAAATCCAAGAAGATTTAAAAAAACAAGCATTATTTGAGAAATATAAAATTATGTATGCACCAACTCTATTTACAGGTGATGGAAATAGATATCAACCACAAAATTTGCAAACATTAAAAGGTTTGTTAATTGTAAGTCAAAATAATATTGAAAGTGCTGGTAAAAACACTGAGTCAAATATTGTTAAAAAAACTGCTTCTCAACCAAAATAATATTTATATAAAAAATAAAGCAATAAAACAGAGAGATGTATAATTTTTAGTATACATCTCTTACTTTATGTCAATAAGATATTTTTGACTTTTATTTTTATTTATGTTATAATTAAAAATAAAAATCAATTTAAAAAAGGAAGATAAGCGAATGAAATTTGAATCATTAAATGAGATATTAAATAAATTACCTAGAACAAAGATTGAAGAAAATGTATTAGCTTTTATTTTGAAAAAAAATGATTATTATAGAGATAAAGAAACATTGTTTTTAGAAAATTTTGATTTTCGAAAACAATCGTGCTCTCTATTTATTGATGATAGATGCCAAAAGCTTTTTAATATCATTAAAGATAAAATTGAAGGCAATAAAACTCAAAATAATCCAGCTAATTTTGAATCTGTTAAAATAACAGATGATAAAGAATTTAACTTATTTGTAAGACAGTTAGAAAATAAAGTTGATGATAATCCAAGTATTGAGGATTTTAATGATTATATTGAAGAGCTTTGTTTATTTAGAATTAAAAGAAAAACTATTGAGAATTGCGTTGATTTAATTAGAACATTATTTGATAAGAAAACTGAAAGAACTGATAAACAAGAAGGGTATATTAGTTCACATTTAAACTTTATTTCTGAACTAATTACAAGTAAAAAAGGGGATTTTCCATTATTATATGCAAAAGATATTGAGGATATTATTAGAGATTTAAAAACAGGTTCTGGAATTCAATTAAAGTTATCAACAGGAATTGAGAGTTTAGATCAACAATTAAATTATTTAAGACCTGGTGAATTAGTAGTTATAGCTGGAAGACCTGGGATGGGTAAAACATCATTAGCCTTAAATGTTTTATATAATTTAGTAACAACATCTGTAAAAAGTTTATTTTTTAGCTTAGAAATGAATAGAGTTGAAATTACACAAAAATTATTAAATTTATTTTTAAAATATAATATAGATAAAAATTTTGATGATAATATGACATTATCTATGTCAAAAGAAGATGAAGAAAAAGTTTCTGATTATTTATTGAAAATAGAACATTCTTTTTGTTTTGTTGATAAACCTTTTTTATCATTAGAAGAAACCAAAAGATATGTAAAAGAATATAATTTAAATGAAAAAATGAAGGCAAAGAAAAGTGGATTTGAAGATGCAGATCAGCATGGTGTAAAAGTTATTTTTATTGATTATCTACAAATATTAAATTCATCATCATCTAATCCGATGAGAACAGAAAATGAAAAAATTGCAAAAATTACTCAAACATTAAAAGGTTTAGCTTTAGAGTTAGATTGTGCTATTGTTTTATTATCACAATTAAATAGAGATAATGTAAAACAAGCAGATAAACGTCCGAATATGTCAAATTTAAAAGGATCTGGTGCAATTGAACAAGATGCAAATAAAATTATTTTATTACATAGAGAAGAATATTATGTAAAAAATGTAAAACAATTAAAAGGAATTGTTGAGGTTATTGTAGATAAAAATAGGGGAGGTGAAACTGGCACGGTATATTTAGATTGGCATGGTGATACACAAGAAATTAAAGAAATTGATAATAATAGATTTAAAAATAAAGATGATCAAAATAATTCTGATGAAATTGTTATAGATAGAAAAGAAGAGTATTTAAAATATTTAGAAAATGGAGCAGAACAACAAACCAATACTCCAAATACACCACCTAAAAAGTGGCAATCTGGTCCACCAAAAGCCAAGAGTTCTGAAACAACATCTTTTCAACAAAATTTTTAGGCAATAATATTTATGCAATTAGCTGAAATTAATTATTATATCCATAATATATATTTTTATATTTTTTTGGGTTTGTCTTTTTTAATAATAATTTTTTATTTAATGCCTAAAAATCATATTGAAAAATATGATTTAAAAAAAATAGATAAAATGAAAGGACTGGAATTTGAAATTTTTATTGGAGAAATACTTAAAAATAAAGGTTATTTAAATGTTCAAATAACAAAAGGAAGTGGGGATTTTGGTGTCGATGTAATTTGTAATCATAAAAGAAAAAAATATGTTTTTCAGGTAAAAAGATACTCAAATAGTGTTGGAGTTGGAGCAATCCAAGAAATTGTTGCTGGAAAATTATATTATAAAGCAGATCAAGCAGTAGCAATAACTAATTCATATTTTACTAAAGCTGCAATTGAAATGGCGAATAAATGTAATGTTAGATTAATTAATAGAGATGATTTTAAAAGAAATAATATATATCTTTAAATCAATTATAGACTACTAAAAATAAATTTTATTTTTTTATTTTATTTTTTTATATTATAATATCTAAAATATTTAAAAGGATTTAGTGTGAAAGTAATAATAGCTGAAAAAGAAAATATGGCAACAGATATAGCAGATTATTTATGTAAAAAATATAATATAAAAGCTCACAATAAAAAAGATTATATTGAAATTTTTAATTCATATTATATAACATGGGCAAAAGGACATTTATTAAAGTATTTAGAACCGCAAGAATATAATAGTAAATATCAAAAATGGAATATTGATGATTTACCAATTATTCCTAAAACTTTTAAAGTAAAGCCTTTAACAATAAAAAAGAAAGTTGGAAGAAAAAATCTTGAAACTGAAAATCCATATGTAATAAATCAATTAAATGTTATAAAAACATTGATTGAAAAATCAGATGAAATTATACATGCAGGAGATGCAGGTAGAGAAGGTCAAATGATTGTTGATGAAATTTTGAATTATTTAAATAATTTAAAACCAGTTAAAAGAATTTGGCTACATGGTTTATCATTTGAAGAAATAGATAAAGGATTTAAAAATTTAATAGATAATAAAGATAAACAAAAATTATTTTTAACTAGTAAACTTAGGGCTGAAATTGATTGGATTTTTGGGACTAATTTTTCTAGGGCTATTACTTTAAAATTTAGTGAAGAAGGTTTAACAAATACATTTTCAGTTGGAAGAAATCAAACCCCTGTATTAAAATTATTATTTGATAGAGATGAAATAATAAAAAATTTTAAATCTGAAGAGTATTTTGATTTTTGTGTGTTTTTTAAATTTGAAGGACAAGAATTTAATTTAAGATTAAAACAAAATAGTGTTGATAAAAAATTTTTAAATTCACAAGGTTATATTAATAAACATCATTTTATTATGCATTTAATCAATGAATTTGGCAATAAAGATATTTTATTAAAAAATAAAAATATTTTAGAGACAACAGAGAAAATAAATAGTCTTTATAATTTATCAATATTACAAGAAGAAGCAAATGAAAAATATTCTTATTCAATTCAAAAAACATTAGATTTAGCACAATCATTATATGAAAAAAAATTAATTTCTTATCCAAGAACATCATCAATTTCTCTTCCTGAAAGTGAATGGTATTCTATAGGTCATAAATTAAATAGTTTTATTGCAAATAAATTACTTGAAAACTTTATTCCTGTTAAAAGAAAAATTTTTACAAATGAAAATTTAACAGATCATCATGCAATAATACCTTTAGAAATTAATGAAGAATATTTTTTATTATCTAATGAAGAAAAACAAATTTATTCTATGATTTTAAATAGGTTTATTGAAAATCTTCAATCAGAAAAAAAAATAAAAATAGTATATTTAGATTATTCAATTGAAAAAACTAATTATATATTATCTACAAATATGTTATTAGATGATTATTTAAAGATAAAAGATTTTAATTTAAAAGTAAAAGATAACATAATTACAAATAAATCTATGACTACACCACCTCCATATTTTACAGAGGGAACATTATTAAATGCAATGAGATTTATACATAAATATATAAATAATAGTGAATTAACTCAATCAGAAATAAAGGAATTTAATAAAATTTTATTTTCTAAATCTGGAATAGGGACAGAGTCAACTAGAACCCCTTTAATTGAAGGTTTGAAAAATAAAGGTTTTATAAAAAAAATACCAAATACTAATTATATTAATATTACTGAAAAAGGTATTGAGTTAGTAAAAACATTATCTGATTTAGGCTTAAATGAAATTATTTCACCTATTTTTACTTCAAAATTTGAAAATATGTTTAATAACATGGAAATAGGTAAAATAACAGGATTAGAGATAAAAAATGAAATGCTTTCTTATATTAAAAAAAATATTCAAATAATAAAAAATAAAAAAATTAATTTAGTTACTGATTATTATAAAAAAACATAAAAATAAACCCCATTTATTTGGGGTTTATTTTATATTAACTTTTAAAATTCAAACGTTAATTGACTTCTTGTTTCTGGGGGTTTTACTTTGATATTCCTTACTTGTAATAAATAATTTGCTGTTTCATGTGTTAAATTATTTCTTCTTAATGGCTCAACATCAATATTAGCATCTAATGAATTTTCATCAAAATTAATGATATTTCCATTTATTTTTTTTATTTTTAAATATTCATTAGTAATCTCCTGAATTTTATAAGCAATTTCATCACTTTTTTCAGGATTAGATTCTTCTATTTTTACACAAATACTTTCATTTTTACTTTCTTTAGTCATGCTATCTGTAAATGATACATTTTTATATTGATTAAAATCACGCGATAACTCATTTGCTAAAAACTTTATTAATTTTAAATTTAATTGTAAATAATTTTCATTATTTTCTAAATTTATTACTACATAATTTTCTGGAATATATATCTCTGTTTGTAATTCTATAATTGATGGATTTGGTGAGTTTTGAATTGCATTGTTTATAAATTTATTTGGTTCAATATTATGTTCTTTCATTTCACCAAGAATTAATTCACTTTTTAATAATATTTTTTTAAATAAGGATTTTATTTGTCTTGTATCTAATTCATCTTCATTGATTAAATTATCCATTGCAATAATTAAATCATTCGGATTTATATTTTTTGTTTTTGATATATCATTATCATTATAATCTAAGAAAAAATCATTAGTTAAATTATATAGATTATATTCTTTTATAACATTATTTAAATTTAATAAATATTCATTTATATCTTTTTTTTCTTGAATATCTGCTTTTGTTCCTCTTTGTTTTTTTTCTATATCATTTAAATCAATTAAACAACCATTAATTTCTTTTGCTACAAAAATTAAATTTATTTTATTAATTGCAATTTTTATTTGATCATTTAATAAAAACACTTGATCCAAAAACATTTGTTTATCATTTTCAATATCAGATGCATAAAAATCATTAATAAATTCTTCTCTTGATTTATTTAATAATTTTAAATTATTAAATTGAACTAATTCTGTTTTTTGAAAAAATTTTTCATTTTTTTCAAAAAGCTCATTATTAGATCTACTAGGTTTAGCTCTTCTATTTTCTCTAATAATTTTTTTAGTTTCTTCGAGATCTTCAGATGCACTAGAACTTCTTTCTTTTCCAAGTGGTGTATTAGGAGGAAAATAACAAGAGTCTAATGGTTCAAAATTTTCCTTAATTATACTTAAAATATTTAATAATATTAAATTTTTATTTATAAAATCTTTATCCTCTTTTGAATCATAAAGATTTGAGAGATTGTTTAAAAAAATTATATTTTTTTCTTCCATATGTTATTCCTTTAAATAATTTAAAATATTTTTAATAACATTATTTTATCATAAAAATTTAAATTAATTAAAAATATTTTATTTAATTTTAAATTTTATTTTATTTTTTGTGGATTATTTGTTAAAATAATAATATTATTATTAAATTAATTATCAATAAAGGAAAAAAAATGATAGAAAACAACATTATTAAAAATTATGATAATATAATATTTTTTAAAAAATTTTTTAATTCAATAAATGAAATGAATATTGAAGATAAAAAAATATATTTAAATAATGAAAAAAATAATACTTTTGAAAAATTGATTTTTTTATTAAAAATTAAAAGTGTTTCTATAAATAATGAAATTAAAAAAGAAATATTATCTTTTGTAAAAGATAATTTAATTTTTATTTCAAATCCAAATAAATCTATTGAATTTTTAAAAATAGCTGATATTTCAAATATTAATTTTTGGAAAAATTCATTTAACAATATAAAAGACTCAAAAAATATTATTTTAAAAGATAGTTTAGTTAAAAAAATTTATCAATTTTCTATTCTAGGGATCTTAACATTAGATAAAATCAAAGGATCAATAAAAAACTCAAAAAATAAATCAATTTCAAAATTTATTATACAGGCAAAAATTAATTTATTTAAAAAGAATCCAAAAATTAAAGATAATGAAAAAGAATATAATACAATCATTTCAAATATTTTAAATATTCAACAAGAAAAATTATTTAATAATGAAGATATAAAAATATTGGTTAAAGATAAAAGTATTACAAGAATATAATTTTTTATATTAAAAACTTGACTATATTTTAAATATGTGCTATTTTTATATATGCTAAAAAATAAGGATATATTTATGATAAAAGAAAAATTTACACAAGAAATAAATGATAGTTTTATAAAATCACAATTAATGGAAAATGAAAATATATTATTCATAACTAGAGAAAGTAATGTTTTATATTTTTTACCAATCTTATATTTTTTTATTTCAATTATCATTTGCTTTATTTATTTACCAATTGGTCTAATTGGTATATGTTTTAGCATATTATATTTTTTCAATACTTATTTATTAATAAATACTTCACTTTATGTTATTACAAATCAAAAATTAATAATAAAAACAGGATTTATTCAAAGACAAATAACATCATTGCCACTTTCAAAAATTGAAAGTATTGATTTGGGACAAAGTATTATGGGTAGGTTATTAAATTATGGCATAGTTAATATTAATGGAATTGGAGGTAGTAGGGCTAGGGCATATATTATTTCAAATCCTTTATCTTTTCAATCAATAATATATGAAAATAAAAAATTATAAAGGAGTTTTATGGAAATTAAATTAATTAAAAAAAATAATGAATACATTTTCAGTATTAATGAAGAAAATATAAAATTTAATGAAATTATTAAAAAATATGTATTTAATTTAGATATTATTAAAAATAATAAAATTATAAAAACTGAAACCTTACTTTCTGAAACAAAAGAAAAAAAAGATATTTTAAAATCAACAAAAATATTTTTAGAATTTAATTTAATTTAAAAAGGATTAGTGTATGAAAAAAAATAAAATGTTAAATAATACTATAAATATATTATTATTTAGCTTATTTTTAAGTGGTAGTTTAATTGGTTGTAATTCTGGTGGAGATGGTTCTTCTAATGGTACATCTATAAATGTACAACCAGACAATTCAAATTGGGTTAATTATTTTTCTAATTATGCATTGGGAGGTCAAAAAAACAACTTAGCAATATTTCAAATTCAAAATGTAAATGGCGTTCCTACAAAATTAGCAATATATAATTCATTAGGTTATACATCAGCAACAATAACACCAATTCAAACATTAGATCTAGTTAAAAATATTAATTCAAGTAATATTTATAATGTAATAGTAAAAGATTCAACGGGAATCCCTACTGCAGTAGGATATATAGAACAAATTAATAATAATAATTCATTGGTTGTTCTTTTAAATTTAACAAGTGTTCTAAAAAAAGCTTTTAATAATGAGACAGCAACTATTCAATTAGCAAGCAAAACTATGCTATCTAATATACAAAATGGTACATATTATTCTCATTGTTTAAAACTACCTTTAATGAATAATCAAACTAAAAAAAATAATGATGGGAATGATTTATGTTCTTTAAATCTTCAAGATGGTGGACAACTTACAATTACAGATGTAAATGCTAAAACATTAAATCAACCTGTTTCTATGTGTGGTAATAGTAGTAATTGGTATCAAAACCCAATTAATCCATATTTATTCACAATTAATTGCATTACTGACAATGGATTATTATCTTTTGATATATCATCCCAGCCTTATGAAAGTAGCATCATTATAAATTTCTTTGTTAATGCAGAATATAATGGTAATCCATCAACTACTTATGTTGCAACAGCTTTTAAAGCAAGTGATTTAAGTAGTGTTAGCCAAGAAGAAACCTTTGATTATATTAATTTATATATGAATAATTCTTATATTGCAGGGACTTCTATAATAAGTCAAAATGCTTTAATTAATAATTATTGTATAAATAATTCAAGTACTCAATTTTGTCTTTTAACTCAATTAGAACAAGAGGTTAATGGTAGTAGCAGGATAATTCCAAGTGGTGGAACTATAACATCATATCCTTTATTAATTGGAAGTTCTTCACTAAATTTATTTACTGATAATTTAGGTTATACATATTATTCAAAACAATAAGGATTTTTAACTATGAAAAAATTTTTTACAAGAAATAAACATAATACTCAAACTGAATTAAAGCCAGATGTAAATGATTCATGGCAACAAGTTTTAGAAGATAAGGATAAAAATAATATAAAAGCACCAGAAAATCATTTAATTGAGGAGGATTTATATTTAGATAACAATAAACAAGCAAATGAATCCAATGAAGATAAATTATTAGAACAACCACTTTATAAAACATCTATCCCTCAAGAAGAAATCCAACCAGAAGAACAATCTGCATTGAAAAAGAATTTGAGCGTTGCAATTAGTACAGCAAAAGAAACACTTGATGTTGGGTTAAAATTAATGGATCATGCAAATGATAAAATAAAACAATTTACAAATAAACCATCTAATAATGAAGAAGTAGGAGAAGAAAATTCAAATAAAATGAATGATACACAACAAATTCCAGAAATAAATAAATCAGAATTAGAAAAAGTAATAAATAAAATTGTAGAAGAGAAGATTAATAATATTAATAATGCTAAATTTTCAGATAATCAATTAATATTTATTGCTAATGAATTAGCTAAAAATAAAAATTTTATATTAGAAATAATGAAATTATTACAAAACGATATATTAACACACACAAGAAAAATTATTGATTCTAATATGGCAGATGTAATTTCAAATACAAAAAAAATAATAGAAGATCAAAATCAAGCTGAACAAAAATTCAATGAAGTTAATCGTGAAATTGAAGATAATTTATCAACAAAACAAGCAAAAATTGAAAATTTAAACATAGATATAAATTTATTGCAAGTTCAAAAAGAAGAATTGGATAAAACAATATTAAATGAAGAAAAAACACTAAATAATTTATTTAAAACATGTGATGAATTATCAAATAAAAGAAACATTTTAAATCAAGAATTGAAATTACTTCCACAACAAATAGAAGAACAAAAAAAAGAAGCAAATAATTTAGAATCTAAAATATTTGAATCAAATGAAAAATTAAATTTATTAAAATATAATTATGAAGATTTACAAAATAATTATAAAAACATTGTAGAAAGTTTAGAAAATTTAAAAATAGAAAAAGAACAAAAAATCAAACAGTTAGATACAGAATTAAAATTAATAAAAGATGAAACGTTAAATACTATTGGTAATGATATTGTAAGTAATATTACAGAATCATTAAAGACATCAATAGAGGGTATTTTAAATCCTATGGTTAGAAATTTAGTAACTGAATCAACTGATACAATAAAAAAATTAGTAAATCAAAAAATGAGTGAATATAATTCACAACAAAATAAATAAAAAAATTTATTTTGTTGTTTATTTTATTGACTTTTTTATTTCTATGTTATATTATTTATAATAAAAATATTTTAAAAGGGAAAAAGATGAAAAAAAAGATAATTAGTTCAATATTATTTTTAAGTTTGAATTGTTATGCCTCTATATCATTAGCAGATCCAATGGCAGATGCTGTTTTTAGTGACCAAGATACAAATCTTTCAGATAACCAACCTAACAACATATTAAATACTCAAATATATGTTCAGAAAACATATTATAGCATTAATGATGTTATTAATACATTAAGTTTATATAATGCAAAAAGTATGGTTTCACAACAAGGGAATTCAAGTAATACAGGTTATAAAATTAATAATTCTTCAAATATTCAAAATTTTTTAAATGAAATTTGTCCTAAATTAGGATATACATATACAGTAAATTCAAATAATATTATTGTATTTAAATCAATAGTTCCAATTACACCAGTACAAGTAATTGCACCAAAACCAGTGCCTGTTGTATTAGCAACACCAGCACCCGCAAAAGTAAATGTTTCATCTTTATTACCTCTTAAAGTTGAATCTAAACCTATTGAATCTAAACCTACTAATAGTCCTTATAAACCAAAAATAACTACTGAAACTCAAAAATTTAATGGAGTTTGGGTTATGAATGTTGATGATAAAACAATTAAAACGACTTTTGCTAAGTGGGCTAAACAATCAGGTTGGAACATTGTTTGGGATTCTAATTATGATTTTCCAATTCGTTCAGGAATGGAAATTGAAGGCAATCTTGATTATGCTATTAATGAAGTTTGTAGAGCTAGTACTGTAACAGGAGTTCAAATGTTAGCAACTATTGCAAGCAAAAATAAAACTATTGTAATCACTACACCAAATATTTAATATAAGGAAAAAATAATGTTTAAAAAGAATAAATTAATTAATACTTTATTATTAGCAGGTTCACTACCAATAATTTCATCATGTGCTATAATGGGAGCTAATAAAAGTATAGGAATAGCAAATGATTCAATCAATAATGCAGAAAGCCAATTAGTCAATGGTAAAAATCAAACAATTCAAAATAAAAATTATGTATCATATTCAGATGATGCTTATTTTGGTAGTGATTTTATTGAAAATACAGGTGGTAAAGCATTACCAAATATATTTTATAAACAAATTTCTGGTGGGGACAGGGTATTTACAAATCTTAATGATGTAGCGAATACTGTTTATAAATTAACAAAAATTCCAACATATGTTAATAGTATGGGTCAAACTGGAGGTGGTGGTGGTGATATTATTAATACCACTAGAATTACACAAAATGGTGGAAATTTAATAGACTTTTTAGATAATATTGCAAGTTCAACAGACACAAGCTGGCAATATGAAAATGGTAAAATTATTTTATCACAAGTAGTAACTAAAACATTCTTAGTTAAAAATATTCCTGGTGATATTCAGGTTTCTGGTAATTCAACTAATACATCAGGTATGAATGGAACTTCATCAGGAGCACCATCTGCAATTTCAACTGGTACTGGTGGTGGGGGTAGTGGACAAGCAAGTACTACTGGTGGTTCAACTTCAACTTCAACTTTATCTCAAAATGTTACTTTCAATTTAACTGGTGATTTTTGGCAAAAATATGAAGCAGGATTAAAAAATTTATTAAGTAAAGTTGGAACATATAATATAAATGGAGCTACTGGCTCTGTAACTATTACAGATAAACCAAGTGCAATGCTTAATATATCAAGATATATTAAAGAACAAAATAAATTAATGGATCAACAAGTAAATATTGATGTAAATGTTATTAGTGTTGATACATCAGCAGACGATAATTATGGAATTAACTGGAATTTAGTCCTAAAAGGAACACCTGGTTCAATTACAATGGCTGGAGCTTCTGGATCTTCAACTGCTGCAACATCTGCTGCTTCTGTTTTTAGTCCATCAGCTGTAACACAAGCATTTACATTTACATCAGCACAAGGTGCTTTATCTGGTTCTTCTGCAATTATAAACGCTTTGAGTTCTTTAACAAAAGTAAGTGAAGTTACAACAGCCGCTGCTGTAACAATGAGTTCACAACCAGTTCCAATAAATTTTGTTCAACAAATTAGTTATTTAGCATCAACTCAAACAACTGTTTCAGCTAGTGGTGGTGCGGGAACAACCCAAACTTCTTTACAACCAGGTCAAGTGAATGTTGGATTTAGTATGAATATTTTACCTGTTGTAGAGGGTAATGACATGATTAGAATGCAAATTACTGTTGGTATTTCAAATTTAAAAGCTATGAACACTTTTAGTTCTGGTGATCCTACTAATGGTGGAGCAACAATACAACTTCCAACAGTAAATAATAGAACTTGGATGCAAAAAGTTAAAGTTCGTTCAGGCTCTGTTTTTGTAACAACTGGATTTGATGATGGTTTAGATAAATTAGTGGAGCAAGGTGTAGGACAATCAAATTGGTGGTGGCTTGGTGGTGGATATTCCGCAAATAAAACCAAAACAAGATTGATTATGTTAGTCAGTCCAAATATCATAAAAGGTTAATAAAATGAATAATTTAACATATAAAAAAGATGATGTGTATTTTATTTTAGGTTCATTTTATCAATCTAATTTATCGAATACTAGCAATATTGATTTAGATAAGGTTGCTACCTTATCTAAAAGTGATATGTATGCAGTATCTTATAAATTACGTCCTACTTATGCCTTTAATAAACACCAAAATTTATTTGATTTAACAGGTGTAAAAGAAATATCAAAAAAAGAAAAACCTCCTTTATTTGTTCCATTAGGTTTATTTCTACTTGAATCATATCCATTTCTTCAGAGTAAAGTTGATAGTGCAATTGTATGTTTTGAATTTGATAAAAAAGAAAATCCTGATGAAACTCTTTATGCAGCTATTACAATCCATAAAGGAACAATATACTGTTTAGATGGAAAAGGTGAATTTATTGGAACTAGTGATAATTTAATTTTATATTTAAAGGAAATTATCCAAAAATTAAAAATAAGAGATATACATTCAACTGTTGAATGTTTTCAATTGATTGAAGATACCTTTTTAAATCAAGAAATTAATTTTAGAAAAATTGGTTTAGGAAAAACAAAAGAATTTGCTTTTGATTCAAATGTTTTGTTTTGGGATAAAAAATATAAATTAATCTGTGAAAAAATAAATTTTTATAAAATTTATACGAAAAAAGAAAAAAGAAATAAACAAATAAAAATATTTTCACGAATATTTGCTGGATTAATTGTTATTGTAGGAGGAGGAGTTGGTTCTTATTATTATTTTAAAGAAGATGCTCCACCACCTCCACCACCAAAACCAGCTCCTGTATATATTAAAGTTTTTGATTATAATTCTTTAATTAAAGATTGTTTTGATAGAGCGGGTTATTTCTTAAAAGACAATGGAAGTTGGGGTTTAACAAGTTATAATTGTGATTTAAAATCTGGTGGGGTGTTAAAGTTTATAAACTATGGTGATGCGGCTAATAATATTGTTAATAGTGATGATTTTATAAAATCATATAAATTATTACCAAATGAAAGTAAATCATTAAACTTTTCGTCAGGAAGCGGAAAAGCTTCTGTAATATCTATTACTATACCAATAAAAGATAAGGGAATAGAAAAAACAAGATTAAAATTTTTATCAAATGATGAATTAAGAGCTAAAGTTATAAATATAACTAAATTATCAGAATCAGATGATTTTAAAATTAATTTAAATACTGATAAAACTGGAAATATAAATAAAATGGAGATAATATCCAATTTTTCACCAATCTATTTACAAAATAAATATAATATATTTTCAAAATTATATATTGAAAATTTGAGTTTAAAAATTGATGAAAAAACAGCAAATCCAACTTGGCAAATAAGTATAGATGTAAAAAATAATAAACCATCTAAAATACCAGCATCAGCACCAATAGTAAACAAATAATATTAGGAGAATTTTATGAAAAGAAAAACATTTTACTTATTTTTTTCAATGACTTTACTAAATGCAAGCATTGTAAAAGCAGAAGAATTAAACAATGTATTTAATAATACAAATCAAAATCAACAACCTATATTACAAACTATTCCACAAGTTTCTCCGAATAGTCAACCTAATGTTGATCCAGCAAATAATGCAAACAACAACATTCCAAATAATCTTGGAACACCACAACCAATAGTTCAAAATAATAATGTTCCTCCTCCAACTGGAATAAATACGCCTGTACCAGAATTGTCTAACAATGTTCAAAATGCTGTTAGTTTAGATAATTCACAAAAAACTATTAATGATATAAAAAGAGAAACTGCTCTATTAGAGGCACAAAAAAAACTAATGAATGAAAAGTATGGTAATCAACCAACAGGAAATAATGTTCCTCAATTATCTAGCACAAGTAGTTCAACTCAAACACCAATAAAACCAGAAGAAATTATTACAGCTTCAATGAAAAATTATATTGCATTTAAAAATGGTACTAAATTAGCAACTATTTTATTTGGGAATGGTGCTACTACTGAAGTAGAAATTGGCTCTATTTTATTAAATTATAAGGTGGCTAATATTAGTTCAGAGGGTGTTTTATTAAAACCATTAAAAGGTGGAAAGAAGATATTGCTTCCTAGAAATTATCCTGTAAATCAAACTACAACTCAAACTTATAATTATCAAGTGGCAGTACCAACATTAAACTCTGTTTCAGGACAAAACTAAAATGGCAGAAAAAGTATCAATTATTACAAATATTTATGGAGATAATGGTGGAGAACAACTTCCATTAAATTTAAAAGATAAATTATGTTTAATGACAGATGGAAAATGTTATGTAAATAATGCTTTTTTAGATGATAATGATGTAGTCCAATTATTATCTTTGTGGAAGGAATCTAATTTATTAAAAGAACTTATTTATGAATCATCAGCTGAAATTAAAGCAAGATATGATTTAAAAGATAAAACAATTTTAAATACTTCATTAGTTCAAAAAGAAATTAAAGATTTATTTAGTTATTGTGTGAGTAAAGATGCATCTGATGTTCATATTATGGTTAGAGATAATGAGTGTATTATAAAAGTAAGATCATTAGGAGATTTACATAGAGTTCATGATTTATCTCATGAAAAAGGAAATTCAATATGTAGAACAATTTATACAACTATGTGTGATAGTGCTGATAAAAACTTTCAACCTAAAAAAGCACAAGGTGCAAGAATAAGTGCTTTATTTCTTCCAGACCAACTATCAGGAGCACGGGTTGCTACTACTCCTACTGAAAATGGATATTATATGGTTTGTCGTTTATTGTACAAGCCAAAAGATAAAAACCCTACATTAAAACAATTAGGATATGAGGATTTTCATGTTGAAGATTTAGAAAAATTAGCTGCTAAAACTTCTGGTGTTACTATTATTTCAGGTCCAACAGGTAGTGGTAAATCTACTACATTACAAGTAGTAATTTCAGATATTATTACCCAAGCAGAGGGAAAATCTCATGTAATTACAGTAGAAGATCCTCCAGAATATACTATTTTTGGGTGGGAACCAGCTAAACAAACAATTATCAGTGAAAGTCAAGAAGAAATAACTGATAAAAAAATTAAATGTTATGCAACACAAACGCCAGTAATGAATGTAAAAGATTCAGCACAAAAGGCAGAGAAATTTAATTTGGCTATTTCAGCAGCAATGCGGTTAGATCCAGAAATTATAATGATTGGGGAGGTACGTGATGCTGCTTCTGCTGGTGCTGCATTACAAGCAGCTATGACAGGACATCAAGTATTTACTACTGTCCATGCGAATAATGCTTTAACAATATTTCCTCGTTTAATTGATATTGGTGCAAAAAAAGAACTAGCTTGTGATGCTGATGTTGTTTGTGGTCTAATAGCTCAACGTTTAACTAAAAAATTATGTCCACACTGTTGTAAATCATTACTTGATAACATGGATGAATTTTTAAAAAGGCAGGGGGCAATAGCAACTTTAAAACGTCTTTTAGTTTCTTTTGGCGCATATAAAAATTATGAAGAAATAAAACATATAAATGATGTTAATGTAATGTTAGAAGCAATAAAAGATGTTGATTTATCTGGTGTTAGAATTAGAAATCCAGAAGGGTGTCCTAATTGCAATTTTAATGGTTTAAGTGGACGTTCAGTTGTTGCAGAAATAATTATGACAGATCAAAAATACATGGAATTAATCTTACAAGATAAAAAAGCAGAATTAAAAAAATATTGGTATAAAGATTTAAAAGGTATTGATATGCAAATGCATGGATTAATAAAAGTAAAACAAGGTTTAGCTGACCCTATTGAGATGGAAAGAGAGTTAGGTCAATTTGATCTACATGAAGATATTCATTTTGATTTCTTTTATAAATTACTAAATAGTTATGAATTACCTACATTAGAAAGAATGTTAGAAAAAGGGTTCTATATCCAAGATTTTAAAAATAAATATCCTTCTTATTTTCATAAACCAGAACCAACAAATAAAACTCAAAAAACCCCCAAATTAAAAAAAGCAAATTAAAAGGAAAAATAAATGAACTTTAATCTATATGATTTAAAAGAAAAAGCAATTAATTTATATGTAAAATTTGTTTTTAATGCAAGAAATAGAGAAAAATTTTATGAAAAAATTTATAGGCTATCACATGATGATGTTGGATTAGGATATAATGAAATTCTTCGTGAATTATATGAACAAGAGGTTGTTAATAATAAAAAAACCGCTATGGGGTTAGTTTATGAAAGAATAATTGAAAGATTAACAATAGGAAGTAATATTTCAAACTCATTATCAGGTTTTGTTCCAGAAGTTGACAAATTAATGATTGCTTCATTTGAAGATGGAGATATTTCTGAGGGTTTTAAAACATTAGTTGATTATAATATAAAAACTAAAGCTATGAATGGTGCTTTAATGAAAGCATTAGCATATCCAACTGGTTTGATTTCTTTTGTAATTGGTATTATTTGGTATTTTAGTACATCTTTAATACCAACTTTAACAATGAATATTCCTGCTGGTGCAGAATTGTCAACTTCCTCTGAATGGATGATTGCATTATCTAGTGGATTTTGGATTTGGTTTCCTTCTTTAATAGCCTTTGTTATTTTTATGACAATATTGTTAAAATGGGCTTTACCAAATTATAAAGGAAGATATAGAGTTGCTTTAGAAAGATTTCCTCCATTTAATATTTATAAAATTGTTAATGGTTGTGGGTTTTTAAATTCATTATCTGCTCTAGGTAAATCTGGATTTCAACAATTAGATGCCTTAGAGGCAATTGCAGAATTATCTAATCCTTACTTATATCAAAGAATATATTTAATCATGGAAAAAATAAAAGAAGGTAAAAACATAGGAACAGCTCTTGTTGAAATTAATTTGCAATTTCCTGACAAAGAAATGTTAAAAGATATTTCAGTTGTATCAAAATATGGAGCATTAGAAGATGCATTAGATAAAATGGTTACAGATATGACAGAAGAAGGATTAAGAAAAATAAATACACAATCAAATGCATTAAAACAAATAGCAACCTTTATTGTTGCTTTAACAATTGCTTTCTTGTTTACAGGTATATATTCAATATCACAAGATATGGGAGCTGCTGCAGAACAAGCAACTAATGTAAAATAGACTTTTAACAACAAAATAAAATAAAAAACCTATTTTTAGGTTTTTATTTTATTTTTTTTATGTTTTTATTGACTTTTTTTAAAATATGGAATAATATTTAACAAAATAATAAATATTATTATTTTATTTTACATTTTAACTTTTAAAAGGAATATACTATTTATGAAAAAAAATTATTTAAATAAAAATATCAAAAAAAATCAAGGTTATTCATTAATTGAGATTTTGATTGTATTTGTTATTATTGGTGTTGCCTTGGCTGGTGCTTTTGCACTTTATTCAAAAAATGCTGATACTACAAATGCAAAAACAATGGCAAGTGATTTGCAAGCTGTTTCTAGTGGTGTAAAAAGTGCTTTTGCACAAGATGCAAATCAATTCCAAGATGTTGATAATACAAAAGTTTGTCAATTAGGAATTTTTACATCTAATATGGTTTCAAATTGTACAGCTGGTACTGTTAACAATAAATATAATGGGGCTGTAACGGTTACTGTTGGTGGACAAAATACTAACTTTACAATTAAAGAAGATAAAGTTCCTCCTGCTGTTATTGTGAAAACTATTAATCAAATGGGAACAGATGGTGTGTTAGGTATTTCAGTTAATGGAGCATGTGTTTATTCATCTGGAACTGTAGGTTCTGATGATGCACCTACTTGTAGTGGAACTACTGCAAAAGGATTTTCTGCTTCTGATTTAGCTGGAGCTGCTGGTACTACACCAGGAAACTTTACAATTTCTTATGGAATGTAATTTCTCCCCAAAAAAATAAAAAAGAGTCTTTAATGGCTCTTTTTTATTTTTTATTATCTTAATTTTATGTTATAATATTGTATTATAAAAAAATTAAAAGGAATTATTTTATGAGCTTAAATAAAATTGAAGAAAAAAAATTACAAAAAATTAGAGATGGTTTTATAAGTGTTTTAAAACAAGAATTTCCAGAAGAAGATTTGATCTTTATAGAAGAATCTCATGAGTATTTTTTTTGCAATGAAAATAAAATTTTTAGTAAATTTACAACAGATGAAATTAATAACTTAAAAAATATAAAATATTTAAAACAAGATGACAATGGAAAATGGCTATTAAAATTAAATGCCTTATCTAATGTACTTCACACATTAGAACCAAAATTTGATAATAATTTAATTGTTCCAAGAGTTTTATTTAAAAATATTCTTAATAATTTAGTTCAAACAAACAAAATTAATAATATTTTTAATATAACAAATAAATTATCTAGCATAATTAAAGAAATTCATAAAAAGGATAATGATAAATTAAAATATAAAAATATGTTAGATACTGAAAAATCATTGTATGATAAAGAAGGGGTTTTTAGTAATTATAAATTATTTAAAGATATTTTTGGTATTTCAATTGAAGATAGAAATGACATAAAATCTTTAACAGTAGAAGAATCTAAATTAAAGATAAATGATTATTTGTTTAATAATTTTAATAGTGATGATTTAAAAAGATTTTTTGATGTGTATAACTCATTAGAGCAATTAGAGGTATTTCCAGAAAATTATTTAGATAGATTAGGTTCAAAAGCTCAATTAGAAACTAGAGAGGCTCTTTTATCTTCTTGGGCAAAAACAAATTTAATTGCCACTGAAAAGGGGACATTAATGCATCTTATTCTTGAAGATGAATTTAATGAAAATAGAAAAGATAAAAATAATGATTTAAAATTTTATTTAAAATTAATTAAAAATGAAGATATAGCAAATAAATTAAAAAAACATCCAAATTATACTTATCAAAATGAAGAAGTTTTAAAAAAGGATGCTCTGGAAGTATCAAAAGAAGCAATAAAATTAATAAAAGAATCATCTTACAATATAAAATCAATGGTTGAAAAATTAAAAAACAATGGATGGTATCCAATAACTACAGAATTTAGATTAATTGATGTGTCAAAATGTTTGGCTGGAACATTTGACATTTTACTATATAATGTCAAATCAAATGAAGTTTGTATTGGAGACTGGAAAACAAATAAAGTTTTACATGAAAAAAATACTTTTCAAAAATTAAATATTAGTGGATTAAATATTGATGCAACAAATCTAAATTTATATAAATTACAATTATCAACATATTTTTCAATGTTACTCCAATCAGAAGGAGTAATGAATTTTATAAATAAAAATAAACTTCAAATAGGAAAATCTCATATTATTCTTCATGTAACACAAAATGGAAATCAAGGTTATTCAAGTAATTATAACTCTTCTATTTCTATGATTGATGGCAAAATTTCTAATCAATCAAGTTTAAGTAGTAATGAAGCTGGTAGCATTGTGTTAAACCAAGCTAAATTAACACTTGAAGAAATGATCTCTAATTATAAAAAATCTAAAATAATTCATCCTAAATATGAAAATATAGAGATAATTGATAATGAGGAAATATTTAAAGAAAAAATTACAGAAACAAAATTAAATAAAAAAATAGAATTTGAACATTCAATTTAATTTAATTTTATTAATTTTGTTTTTTAA
>CAZTBH010000005.1:0-23443 GCA_964611845.1 uncultured Neisseria sp. | reverse complement strand
AAAAATAGAATTTGAACATTCAATTTAATTTAATTTTATTAATTTTGTTTTTTAATTTAATTTTATTAATTTTGTTTTTTAAATTAATTTGACAAAGTAATGTATTTATTATATAATACATTACTTTATTTTAGGAGTATTTTCATGAAAAAAACTTGGCAAATATTAAAAAATATTATTTTAGAAAATGGTTTAATTTACTATAATTCAAATAATCTTTCATTAATTGAATATTTAAAGAAAAAGAAATATATTATTATTTTAATTTTATCTATTTCTTTATTATTTTCATTTAAAATTACTATTTTAATGATAGTTGGTGTATTAATTCTTGGATTTATTGGTAAATTATTATTTAAAATAATGAATTTAGAAAATAATAATAATAAAAATCAAAGAAGTTTTAAACTAGGTAAATAAAATATTTAAAAATTTAATATTATTTTCTTGACAAAGATATAATTATGTGATATACTCCTTATATAAAAATAAAAAAGTTTCTCTTAGAAAATTTTTTATACTGTTTGACTAACAGTTATTGCTAAAACAATAAAAAAAGTCAACTTAAATATTAACTTTAAAAAGGATCTCAATCTATGGAAAAACAATGGAATAACCTAACTTTAAAAAACATTGAATTAGGAAAAAAAACAGAAAAATCTCAATTAATTAAATTTGTTGGTGGTGAATTTAAAGGTTATGAATGTTGGGTGCCAGTAAAACTTATCAAAGGAACTGGTGATAAAACTCAAATTTCATTTACTAATGAATTTGAGTTCACATTAGTTAAAAACCATTATAATAATGAATCAAAAAAATGGGAAAAAGAAGATGAACAAAAAGTTGCTGGTTCAGTCTTTGTAGAACATTATCCTGATAATGTAATTCAACCAAAAGCATAAACAAAAAATCACCATTAAGGTGATTTTTTTATAATAAATAAAAGGTTTTAAAACCTTTTATTTATATTTCATCAAGAAAAATACTCTTCTCTTTATCTGTTGTATAATTTAAATATAAATGTTTTTTAGCCCTTGTTATTCCAACATACATTAACCTTCTTTCTTCTGAAATATCACTTGTTTCAATTGAATGTTTGTGAGGAATTATACCTTGGTTTACATTTAAAATAAAAACTTGATTAAATTCTAATCCTTTTGCAGAATGAATTGACATTAATTTTATACATTTTTCATCATCTTTATCATTATTTCCAAGTCCTAAATTTAATAAAAATTCATCTAAACTTATTTTTCTCATAATTGAGCTTTTTACTTCTGCTAAAAATAGATCTACATTATCAATTATTTCATTATTATTGTGAAAAACTAATTTTTTATATTTTAACTCTTTTAATAATAATAATGTTTTTTCTAAATAATTTAAAGATTGATTTTTTTGTAAATCATTAATTATATTTAAAAATTTTTTAAATATTTGTGCTTCATCTTCTTCTTTATTTAAAAATAGTAATTCTATTTTATCTTTAAAATTTTTTTCTTTTAATCTATAAATATAAAGATTATCATCCAAAGATAGTTTTATCAAATTATCTATTGTTCTCCTCCAAGAAATAAGATCACTATCATCATTTAAAATTTTTAAAAGTGAAATCACATCTTTAATTTCTTTTTTTGCATAAAATTCTTTTTCATTATAAATTTTATAGTATATTTTATTGATAATTAATTCATTAACTATTGTTTTAGCTTGATAATTCATTCTAAATAAGATGGCAATATCATTTGGCTTTTCACCTTTTTTAAAGATATTTAAAATTTCTTCAGATATATATTTTGATTGCATATCATTATTTACATGATCTAAAATTTGAACTGAACCTTCTTTATGTTCTGCTTTAGCAGCATAATCAATATGTATTCTATCATCATTAAATGAAATTAATTTTTTTGCTATTTCAATAATATCTTTATGACTTCTATAATTATTTTTTAATTTTATTTGGTAAGAATTATTATAAAAATTTAAAAATAAATTAGGTCTTGCTCCCCGCCAAGCATAAATAGATTGATCTAAATCTCCAACCATAAAAATATTTTTCAAGCCACTTTTTTCTAATAATTCAACAATAACATACTGCTCCTCATTTAAATCTTGACACTCATCAATCATTAAATATTCAATTGTTTTAACAATTTGATTTCTTAATTTTACTTTTTTTAAAATTAAAAATAAACTTTCAATTAAATCATCATATGTTGAATAATTATTTTCAGATTTCAATAAATTAAATTTATCAACTAACTTTTTTGTAAAAACAGATTTTAAAGATAATTTATTTTTATATAATCCACTTTTAATAAATTCATCAATATCTATTGCCTCATTTTTAAAAATTTCATTTTCAGAAATTAATGCATATTGACTTTCTAAAATTAATAATTTTAAATCATCTTCATCTAAAATTTTTAAATTTTTATTAACATTAATTTCTTTAAAGTATTTTTTAATAATTTCTGAAGCAAATGAATGAAATGTGTGTATTTTTACATCATTTTCTCCTATTTCATTAAAAAGTCTTTCAATAATCTCTTCTCTAACTTTATTTGTAAAAGTTATAAGTAATATTTTTGATTGAGGCTTCCCCATTTTTATTAAATTTAAAACTCTTTCAATCAAAACCCTAGTTTTTCCAGAACCAGGACCAGCAACAACAGATATTTTACCCTCTGTTTTTTCTATAGCTTCTTTTTGTTCTTTGTTTAATTCCATAATTTTATCCTTTTAAAAAATCCAATTAATAATAACACACTTTTAATAAAAAGTCAATACTATAATAATAATTTTTAAAAAATTATTATTTTATTTATTTGACTAAATTTTTTATTTATGATATAATTAAAAAATAAAGAGATTAAAGGGAAAAAATTTATGAAAATACAGTTAAGAAGTCATAGTGATCTATCTATTATTGATGGAATTATTGCCGCTGAAAATATTCCAAAAATAGCGAAAGAAAAAGGATATGATTGTATAGCTCTGACAGATTTAATGAATATGTTTGGATTTGTTAAATTTTATAAAAATTGTTTAAAAAATAAAATTAAACCTATTTTAGGGGTAGAATTATTATTAAACAATAATGAATTTGGTGATTATAAAATTTTAATGTTAGCTAAAAATAATAAAGGTTTAGTTAATATCTTTGAATTAATTACAAATGCTTATACAAAATATAAGGATTTATTTTTAGGTGAAATAAAAATACCAGATGATTTTATTCTGTCTAAAAAAAATAAAATCCATGATGTATTTATTTTATCTGGTGGTATTTATTCTGAATATGTAAATATTATTCAACAAGATAAAGAACTAGCTCTTAAAGAAAGATTATTACTTTGGAAGAGTATTTATGAAAATGATTATTTTATTGAACTTCAAAAAGTTCAAACAAGAAAATATCATATTAATATTTTAAATAAAAAAATGTATCAATTAGCAAATGATTTAAATATAAAAGTAGTTGCTACTCATCCAATATATTTTAATGAAACACAAGATTATATCCCTCATCAAATCAAAAAATGTAATATTGAAAAAATCAAATTAGATAAAAATAATATTGAATCATTAAATCAAGAATATACATATGATATGTATTTTCTTGATTCTAATGAATTTTCTTTAAGATTTAATGAAATACAAGAAGAAATTACAACTAATTTAAATTATATTAAAGATAATTGTAATGTAGAATTAAGATTAGGAGTAGCTGATTTACCTGAATTTCCTATACCAAAAAATGAAACTATTGAATCTTATTTTAAAAAAATAGCAATTGAGGGTTTAAAATCAAGACTTAAAGAAATTTTTTCAAATGAAAATGATTATAAACAAAATGAGAAGATTTATTTTGATAGATTAAATTATGAATTAGAAACTATTATTCAAATGAAATTTCCAGGTTATTTTTTAATTGTTGCTGATTTTATTAATTGGGCTAAAGAAAATGATATTCCTGTTGGGGCAGGGAGGGGATCTGGTGCTGGCTCATTAGTTGCATATTCTTTGAGAATTACTGATTTGAATCCAATACCTTATGATCTATTATTTGAAAGATTTTTAAATCCAGAACGTGTTTCAATGCCAGATTTTGATATTGATTTTTGTCAAGAAAAAAGAGGATTGGTTATAGATTATGTTACTAATAAATATGGAAAAGAATGTGTTTCACAGATAGCTACTTTTGGTACTATGGCTTCAAAAGCAGTAATAAATGATGTTGTTAGAGTATTGAATTATCCTTATAATTTAGGTGCTTCCTTAACAAAAAAAATACCTTTTGGTTACAATTTAGAAAGCGCATACAATGAAGACAATGATCTTCAAGCATTAGCTGACAAAGATGAGGAAGTTAAGGATATTTGGGATAATGCCTTAAAATTAGAGGGATTAGCTAGAAGCATTGGAAAACATGCCGCAGGAGTAGTTATAGCACCTAGTAAAATTTCTGACTATTGTCCTTTATATCAAACAGAAGGAAATCAAACTTCTCAATTAGATAAAGTTGATGTTGAGGATGTAGGATTAGTTAAATTTGACTTTTTAGGGTTAAAGAACTTAACTATTATTCATGATACATTACAAATGATAAAAAATCAAAAAAATATTGAAGTAAAATTAGATACTCAAAAATTTAATGATGTTGAAACTTTTAAAATATTACAAGATGGTAATACTACTGGAATTTTCCAAGTGGAATCATCAGGAATGAAATCATATTTAGTAAAAATGCAGCCAGATTGTTTTGAAGATATTATTGCAATGTTAGCTTTATATAGACCTGGTCCATTGGGTTCTGGAATGGTTGATGATTTCATTAAGAGAAAAAGATGGGAAAAAAATGGTAAACCAGATCCTCAAAATACTATAAATTTTTCAGATAAATATCAAGTTTCAAATTATTTTGTTCCAGCATTAGAAGATTGTTTAAAACCTACATATGGAATTATTGTTTATCAAGAACAGGTAATGAAAATATCTCAAATTATTGCTGGATACTCATTGGGTGGTGCTGATTTACTTAGACGTTGTATTTCGGGAGATAGTAATATAATTTTAGAAAATGGTGAAGTAAAAACAGTAAAAGAAATTTATGAAGATAAAAACAATTATATTCATAAAAACATCACCTCATTAAATGAAAATAATAAAAAAAATGAAACAGATAGAATTACTAATATTTATTATAATGGACAAAAATTAACATATAAAGTAAAAACAAAATTAGGAAAAGAAATTAAAGTAACAAAAGACCATTTGTTTTATACTATTGACGGTTGGAAACAATTGAAAAATTTAAAACCAGGAAGTTTTATTGCAACCTCTAAATATAATAAAATTGAAAATAATATTAGCCATTCTTTATCAGCAGAAAAAATAAAGTTAATTGCATATATTTTAGGAGATGGTTGTATTTCTGGCACAAATTGTTATTTTTGTAATTCAGATGAAGAATTAATAGATGATTTCATTAATTCATATAAAAAAATATTTGGAAATTGTTTTTCAATTGCAATTCAAAAAAAACAAAATTTAAAAAATATAACTTATATTCATTTAAATGGAGAAGGTAAAAAATGGATTAAAGAATATTTATTAGATAAAAAATCTGCGGATAAAATTATCCCCACAGAAGTATTTAAATTAAATGATGAATTTTTAAAATTATTTATTGGAACATTATGGAATACAGATGGTTCTTTTGATAAATCAATAGGGCATTGTGATTATAATTCTAAATCAAAAAAATTGATAGAGCAATTAAATTCTTTGTTGCTAAGATTTAGTATTGTTGCTAAAAAAGAAGAAAGAATATTAAAATATAATAATAAACCTTTTTATAGAAGTCAAATTACAGGAAAAATTGATTTTTTTAAATTTTATAAAAACTTTTATTGTTTTTTAAGTAAAAAAAATCAAAAATATTCAAATACTTGTTTAATGTTATTGAATAAAAAAATTGAAACATTCTCAAAACATTGTATTCCTAATGAAATTTTAAAATATATTTTAGAAAGTAAATATAGAAGCAGAAAATCTTGGAAAGAATTAGGATTAACTAATTTGATATCTGGTTTAAATTTAAAAACCCCTAATGGCAAAAGAAAAATAAATTTAAATAAATTTAAAAAAATAGCTAGTCTATTAAATGATAATGAATTAATCAAATTATCAAATTCAGATATATTTTGGGATGAAATTGTATCAATAGAAGAATTTAAAATTGAAGAAGTTTTTGATTTAGAAATTGAAACAAATCATAATTTCTATGCAAATGATATATTAGTTCATAATTGCATGGGAAAAAAGAAACCAGAAGAAATGGCACAACAAAGAAGTATTTTTTTAGAAGGTGCTGAAAAAAATGGATATTCTAATGAAATGGCAAATCATTTATTTGATTTAATGGAAAGTTTTGCAGAATATGGATTTAATAAATCTCACTCTGCTGCTTATGCTGTTATTACTTATCATACTGCCTTTTTGAAAAGACATTATCTAGCTTATTTTATGAGTGCAACTATGTCATCTGATATGAATAATTTAGAACATTTAGAAATACTAATAAATGATGCAAAAGATAATAATTTAGAAATAGTAAATCCAGATATAAATAAAAGTGATTATAAATTTCAACCAGTTAATGATACAACAATTATTTATAGTTTTGGTGCTTTAAAAGGAATTACAGAACAAAGTGCAAAACAAATTGTTGAAGAAAGAACAAAGAATGGATTTTATAAAGATATTAATGATTTTTTAGATCGATGTTTTGAATTTATTGATAAAAAAATATTATTAGCCTTAGTTTGTTCAGGTTGTTTTGATTCATTAAATGTATCAAGAAAATCTATTTTTGAAAACATTGATTCTATAATAAAACAAAAGAGAAAATTACAAAAAACAAAAAACACTGCATCATTATTTGAAAATTATGAATTAAGTAATTTTGCTTTAAGTTTAAGTGATGAAAAGTGGAATATCAATTATCAATTAGAAAAAGAATTTGATATCATTGGCTTTCATTTAACTGATAATTTATTTAAAAAATATAATAAATATAAAATTTACAATGAATATTTAAGTCCTGTTGATTTTAAAAATAAATCAGAAGATGAATTAATTGATTTAAAATCACAATCAAGGAACTTTAAAATATGTGGAATTATTAAAGAACATAAAATGGGAACAGGAGCTTTTCTTGTTATTTATGATTATTCACATAAAATAAAATTATATTTTTCTGATAGTGCTTTAACTTCATATAAAATTCATCAAGAAGAACTAATAACCAATGCTTTTGTTGTATTAAATGTTAATTTTAGTTTTAAAAATATTGATGAAGAAATTAGGGTTTCATTTTATATAAATGATATTTTAGAAATAAAATAATTTTTTTTATAAAAAAACTTGACTTTTAAAAAAAAATATAATAATATCTGTTTATACTATTAAAAATAGTTACAAAATTAACTTTAAAAAGGAAAATTAAAATATGAATACTAATGAACTTAGAGATAAATTACATGAAAAATTTCCAGAAATGTCTAAAAAACAAATTAGTGAAGTTACTCATGAAATGGTAGAAATTATTAGAGAAACTGTTTTGGGTGGTGAAAAAGTTGCTATTGCTAATCTTGGTACTTTTAAACAAAGTATTAGACAAGCTAGAAATGGTAGAAATCCAAAAACTGGTGAAGCACTTCAAATTCCAGAAAAAACAGGAATTAAGTTTTCTGTTGCTAAAAAATTAAAAACAGATTTAAATTCTTAATTATAAAAACCCACTTTTTAGTGGGTTTTAAATTAAACATTTTACAATTATAAGAAAAAAAACTCCATTAATTAAAGGTGGTTTAATATAAGAGATATCTTCATATATCCAAACTGCTCTTAACCCAATTCCTAAATTTATAGTAAATATAATAAAAATAAAAATTATTGATGTTAAATTTGAAATATGATTTATCAATTATAGCCCCTTATAAAATTATATATGTTAATTATATAGCATAAAATTAATATATTGTCAAGTTTATTTGCATTTATTTTCAAAATGTTTAAATTTCATAAATATTTTGAAAAAAGTATGATACAATATAAAACTATTTTTAGGAGATTTTATGAATTATTTGATCTACTTCTAAACTAGGATAATATCCTAAAGGGCAATGGTTTTCTGTAATCTATGTAATTTTCTTGACAAAAGTAGTTTTTTATTCTAGAATATTAATCAATTATAATTTTAAAGGAAAAAAAATGTTAAAAACAAATATAAAAAAAATGATTATTACAATTATTTCACTAGGTATTTTAACTGCTTGTGATAATTCAATAAATAAGACTTCGCAAAGTGAATATGTAAATAATAAAACAAATATAACAAAAAAAACAGATAATACAATAAAAGTTAAAAACATTCAAGATGCGAAAGATTTTTTTATAAAAAAATATGGTTTACCTGATACATTAGATATAAAATATTTGCCTGATTTAAAATTTTATCAAGTTTATGTTAGGGGAGACATTATTTATTTAAGTCAAAATGGTGATTTTCTTTTTTCTGGTCATATAATTTCAACTATTAATAATACAGATATAACCCAAAAATATATTGATGAAAAAAATGTTATTGATGTGAAAAAATTACCTTTAAATTTAGCTATAAAAGAAGTTAAAGGTAATGGGAAAAATATAATCTATGTGTTTTCAGATCCAGATTGTCCTTATTGTCATATTTTTAATAATGTTTTTGTTGAAAATTTAAATAATGTAACAGTTTATAATTTTTTAACACCATTAACAGGCATCCATCCAAATGCAGAAAGTGATAGTTTAAGAATTTTATGCTCTAAAAATCCAAGTGAAACATTAAATAAATGGTTAAATATAAAACCTTCTGATATGGATGTTTTAAGAAATAAAATTTTACCTCCTTTAAATAATTGTCCAGAAGCTGAAAATACTCTTGTTAATTTGAAAAAATTAGAACAAGATTTGAATATTAGTGGAACTCCTAGTATTTATAATAAAAATGGAAAATCTTTAAAAATGACTACACCAATAGATTTTCAGATACAAATAGAATCTTCTATTTAAATTTTTAAAAAATAAAAATATCAGTCTTTATAGGCTGATATTTTTATTAAAAAACATTTGACTTTATATTTAATATATGTTAAAATATATATATTAAATATTTGAAGGTAAGTATCATAAATAATATAAAAATAAAACTACATTATGATGACAGTATAACACAAGAATTTTATGTTGCTGGTTATACATTTAATGAACTAAAAAATTATTATTTAAATCAATTTTTCATTTATACAAAATATAATAAAAAAACAAATAAAGAAATGCAACTAATGCATAAATGTATTTTAATAGAAAAAATATTATAAAAACTCATTATTTAAAAGGGATATAATATGTTAAAAAAACATAAAAAAAATTTAAAAGCAATCACTCTTAATATTTTAATTTCCAAAAAAAGAAAAGATTATTTGTATAGCAAATGTAGATTATCTCCAATTTTATCTTATTTAATATATAAAATTTCTCAAAAATCTAAAAAACCAATATCTTCTATTGTTGAAGAAGCTGTTTATCAGGGATATTTGTTGGAAAAAAATAAATGTATCTCACAACAATCATAAATAATATTGTTATTGATTTTTGCAATAATAATTCAACTATAAATGAAAGAGATTTAATTTCTTATGTAAAGGAATATTTAATTGAAAATAATTATAATTTTTCTGATAAAATAGAAATAAAAATAAAAAGAATATTTAAAATATATATTAAAGAAAATCAAAATTCATTAAATATTATTAGTAAATCGCCATTAATTATTGAAATAAATAAAAATATTAACATTTCAAATAAAAATTTACAAAAAGATTTAATTTTAATTACTCATGAACGTGATTTACATATTCATTTAGAAAAATTTTTAAATTTAAAAAAAATTAAATCTTTTACTATTTATCATGAAAAAAGCATAAAAGATGTAAACTTGCAATGGTTACATCCAGATATGGTTGGATATAGTAATTATTCAGATCATTCTATTGATGTTTTAAATTTAAGTAATAAATTAAATTTAAACACAATTGATTTATATTCTTTTGAATTAAAATTAGAAATAAATTTTAGTAATTTAAGAAAATGTTATTTTCAAGCAGTTTCTAATTCCTCTTGGGCTAACTATGGATATTTGGTTGTTGAAAATATAAATTTATTTGATATTGATTTAATGAATGAATGTTATCGTTTAACAGAAGAGTTTAGGATTGGGTTAATAAAAATTGATATTAATAATTATTTTAATAGTAAAATAATTATCGAATCAAAAAAAAGAAATATTGTAGATAGAAATTTAATAAATATAATGGTAGCTAAAAACCCAAATTTTAAAAATTTTATTACTGAGGTAGCAAAAAATTAAAAAAATTATCTTTATTTGTTATATTTTATTTATTTTTTTATTTTATAATTTTTATTCTGAAATGAATAATGAAACTTTTAATAGTAAAATAAAAAACACAAA
Source organism: uncultured Neisseria sp. (assembly GCA_964611845.1). Lineage (GTDB taxonomy): Bacteria > Pseudomonadota > Gammaproteobacteria > Burkholderiales > UBA11063 > Aquella. The sequence goes on along the minus strand of CAZTBH010000005.1, from coordinate 12,861 downwards.
AATTTTTATAAATAATAATAAGATAAAACCAACAATGGATAAAATTATTTTTTATAATGATTTTGAATATGAATCAACAAACAACAAAAATAAATTAGATATAGAAGATTTAATTAAAAATTTAATGTTATAATTTGTTTTAAAAAGGTTAAAATGATGACAAAAAATATTCAAACTTTATCTCTATTTGTAAAAAAACATTTAATATCAAATAAAATCAGTCTTAATAAAATGATTAGAATTTGCTTTTTAATTGATTTAACTTTAAAAGAAGAAAATTCATATAATTTATTTTCAAAAAAATATATACTTCATAATGGATATCCAACTATGTCTGAAAGAGTTATTGAAAATGTTTTTAAAAATTTTTTAATAAAAAATAAAATGATTGAAAAAATTAATCAAAATTATCAAAAAGATAATTTAAAGTTAGATAATAAAGTTTATAATTTAATAGAAAGTTTTTATTTTTTAAATATAAAAGATATAAATAATCAAATTAGAGAAAAATTAACCCAATTAAAAATAATTGGAAGAAATATTTATTTAACAGAATGCAATAAAAAACCATTTCCAAAAGAATTAGCATCTTTATTGATTACAAAGAAAATAATTTTTGGCTCAAGATTAAATAAAAAGAATGAGATAAGATATTATTATTGTGATTATTGTGATTCATATCATTTAACCAGTCAACCAAAATATGTAAAAAAGGAAAAAAAGTGAAAGAAAATTTTAATGTTAGTAACTTATTAAAACCAATATACTTAAAAACAAATGATCTAATAAAAAAATCAATGATTTCGAACAATGGAGAAAATAAATCAAACTTACCATTGATAACATTTAAAAATAGATTAGAAACTTTAAATGAAGAGCTTGAATTATCTTACTTAAATTATTTTAATGGAAAAAATGAAAAAGAAAGTTTAAATACTATCTTAAATATAATTCATACTAATTTAAATACTGAAAATAAGATTTTTACATCAGAAATTGATGATTTAGTAAAATCTTTAAATTCTGTTTTAAAAAATTTATATGAATTGACATTAAATGAAAAAAATAAAATTTCATTATTATTCTTAAAAGAAAGCATAAATGAACTGTTTTCTAAAGATAATGATCTTAAAGAAAGGGGATTAAATTTATTAAAGACAGATAAATTTAATATAAATGATTTTTTTATTAAATTTATTGAATTAAAAGATCAATATTTATTAAGATATAATTATACTATAGAGGACAATGTAAAAAATGTTATAAAAAAAGTAAATGATTATTTAACTGATTATGGTTTTTTAGAAAATAAAACAAATTTTTATGATGAAATGAATTTTATTTTTAGAGATCAAATATATTTTTTAATTAAAAAATATTCATTAAAAAATTATTTATCTGATACAAATTATAATATTTTAATAAATAAATTAATTACTTTTTTTAAAAATTTTGAGCCATTATTTTCTGAAGTTCAATATAGGTCTATTAATGTAGATGAACTTTTAGTCAAATATATTCAAGATAATGAACTAGAAGTTTTTCAAGCAATCACAAATTATAATTTTACAGGTAGTAAAAGTTTTATTAATTGTTTTTTTTCAACATTTAATAGTATTAAAAAAAACTTATTAGATAAAAATTTTCATCCAAATCTAATATTTTTTGCTAAAATATTAGATTATGCAAGTACTCATATTTTAGAAAAAAATACAAATACATCTAAACAAACAGCATTATATAATGGAGATATAAAAGAATTTGCTGAAAATTTACAAATTGGATATTTTCTTTATGAAAAATTTTTAATTTTTAATAAGGTTATGTTAAATCATGATGAAAATATTAATGATTTGATACCTTATAGTAATACTTCAAAATGTATTCTTAGAGATGATTTAACTTTATTAATGAATGAAAAATTTTTTCAACATCATTTATTTTACTTTAATTTAGATATTAATAATTTAACAAATTCAAAAGAAGAATTTATCAATTGTTATTTATTGGTTAAAAATACTTTTAATAAATATTTTTTAAATTATAAATATTATTCAAAAGAATATATAAAAAAAATTCAGAAAGACTTTTCTTATTCTTTATCTAATTTAGGAAATTATAAACAAGATGAACTAACTGAAAAAAAAGACAATATAAATTGGACAGAAAATTTTGAAATAGAAAATATTAATAATAAAATTTATGGCATGGAGAATGTAAAAAAAACCTTATTTAAAAATATAAAAATTGCAAAATATAATAAAAATGGTTTTAAAATTTCACCAACATTATTAATAGGTGAACCTGGGACAGGAAAAAGTTATTTTTTAAAAATAATTGCCGAAACATTAAAAATTCCTTTTTTATATTTTTCATGTAATGGTAAAGAAGAATGGACTTTAATAGGTCAAGAAAAATCATGGAGAGGGTCAAAAATTGGAGCCATTGCAGAATTTATGGAACAAAATGGCTGCCCTAAAAATGCTATTATTATTTTAGATGAGATTGATAAACATTCAAAAAGCCAACAAGTTAATTTTCCATCAGCTTTATCTTTGTTATTAGATGAAAATTTAAATAAAAAATTTATTGATAATAATAATCACAAAGAATATGATTTATCAGGAATATCATTCTTTATGACTTCAAATGATATTAATTTGAATGGTGCAGGATTTAATCAAAATGTATTTCCTGAATATTTAATGAGCAGATTAACTTTAATTAAAGTGCCATCATACTCAGTAGAAGAGAAATTATATATAATAAAAAATATTATGTATAGTAAAATATTTAATGAATTTGATTTTAATGAAAATGATGATTTTTATTTAAATGATGATATTTTAAAATATATTATTGAAAAAGCTAATGAATCTGGATTAAGACAAATTGAAAAAATTATAAAAAATATTTATAAAGAATATATTTTTTTAAAAATTGAAAATAATTTCACTGGTTTTGAATTCGAAGCTATAAAACCACTTTTAACTGAAATTGGAATATCTGAAGAAGAAAAAATAAAAATAGGTTTCTAATTATAGGTTTTTAATTATAAATTTTAAATCAGAAAAAACATAAAACCAAAATTCCAAATAACTAGTTTATTTGGAATTTTTATTTATTATTTTTTAGGAAAAATTCTATAATTTTTTTAATATATATAGATATTTTATATTTTAATGATAATTGGTTTTTTATTTTTTTATATACAGTTTGATTTATTGTTCTTAAATTAGAAAAGTTGTATAACTTAAAACCTAAATCTACAGCTATTTCAGTTATTGCTCCACTTCTTGATACTCCTGCATGACAATGAACTAAAATATTATGTTTATTTTTTGATAACAATAATATTTTTGCTATTTTTTTTGCTTGATGGTCTGAAATTCCTTTTGCCCAAATTGGTATTGTATCTTCTTTATTATAAATAGAATAAACATATTCATCTTCAATATCTTCAAAATAGAATGTATAAATATTTTTAAAAAAATTAGTGTTTTCTATTTTTGTTGAACTACCGATATCATTAATAGAAATTAAAATAACATTATTTATATTATTTAATTCTTTGCTCATTTCTTCTATCATTTCTTTTGATATATTTGCTACATGATATTTCAAAATATTCTCCTTAAAAATATTATTAACTTATTATATTTTTAAAAGAATTTTCTTTTGTATAAAATTCAAAAACATTATCAAAATCAATTTCTTTAACTTTATTATAAATTAATTTATTTAAATCATCTTTTGACCAAACATTTAAATTTAACTTAAAATAATCAAAATTCTCTGGTGAGATTTTTGGAGCAATCAATATAAATTGCTCTTTTATAAAATTATTTAACTCTCTATATTTATTATAAAATAAATTATTTTCTTTTTTTATATTTTTTAATTTCATATATTGAGATGGTTTTAAGTGTTTTTCTTTAATTATATATTCCCAAATGTATTTATTACTAAAATTAATAGCTCTTTCTTCTATATTAAATATAGAAGAAAGTTTATTTATGTTTTCTTTAACATAAATATAAAAACAATATTGAGTTGGAAAAATTGATAAATTAGCTTTAAAATCCAAAAGTCTTATTTTAATAAAATTAGCATCCATAAAAGAATTATTACCATCTAATAACTTATCTTTCCAGATTGTTTCTCTTTCTTCCCATTCTTCTTTTGTAAAATTTTCTGGTGCATCTGTTGAATTTTGATAATGATAATCAATTAAATTAAAAAAGTCTATTAATTTTATTAATACAGCATTATTTTCTGTAAATATTTTACAATAAACTTTTTCATTATATTTTTTAATATAAAACATAATTTCAAAATCAAAATTATAAAAATCTCTCATTTGTTTAATTTGATTGTTAATGATGGCTTCTTTTAAATTATTTAATAATAAATCATAACAATTATCACCAATATTAACAGGTATGTATTCTACTTCTGTTAATATTGTATCATAATAATTTATCATTTTATTTAATTTATCTAATATAAAATAATTTTGGATTTCTGGTAATAAATTTTCTTGAAATTCTTTTATTTTTAATTGCAAAGTTTCAAAATCAAAAATATTATTAAAAATAAAAGCATTATATATTTTTGTACTCATTATATTTTCCTCTTAAATATTTTAGTGTTTTATACAATATTATACCAGAATTTTCACATTTTATCAAGAAAATCTAAAGCCCATAAGCAGAACAAGAAATTGGCTGGGTTAATAATCCTAAATTAACTTCTTTATACTGGATTGTATTTAATAAATTATTCATATTATTTTCTTTTTCAAGTTTTACTAAAATATCAATAAATTTAATTTCTTGACCATTTTTTTTAATACTATTAAAAGATAATTCACAAAAGTCATTTTTTTTAGTAATACTGAGATTAATTTTATCTGTTGAATTAATTTTTAAAATAATATTTGATGGATTTTTAAATGTATTATAGATATTTTTAGTTATTGGTGAATTTATTTCAAAATCATATAAAGTTGATGAATTATTTAAATTTTCTGTTTTTACATAATTTTTTAATTTATAATTAAATGGAGGCTCTAATGTTTTAATTTGCATTGCAATAGAGTTTAGAGAATAAATTATACTTTCATTGTCATTAAAGACTATAAATCTAGAAGGAATTTTATTACACCCACTATTAAAAAGGCATCTACCTTTAATATTACTAGAAATTGTTTTTTCAAATAAAATTTTTTCTAAATTTAATTCCGTTTTTATCATAAAAGATGAGAAAATAAAGAATAAAATCATTATAAATAAAATTATATAGTTATTTGGCTTATATTTAAGTTCATTAATATAAATTAATATATTAAAAGGAATAAATACAAATAAAATAGTATAAAAAATAACATCCCTCCATAAATACATTTGTTCTACTTTAAAAGAAGGATCACTAGGAATTAACAAATGAAGAAAATTATTATAATTGCTAAAATAATCTTTTGGTGGTAAAAGATAGATAATTATTAGAAAACAAATAAATAGAGAAATAGCTTCTAAAATTAACCATCTCTTATTTTTACTCAAATTATAGAGCATCGAAATCTCCAAAATAGATAAAAAATAATTATAACCATTAATTAAATATATATCAAGAAAAATATAATTAAAAATATTTGACAAATATTTTTAGAATATGTTATTATATTTTATTTAGATCTTCCTATAAGGAAAACCCCTATTCCTTATAGAGGGGAATAGGGAGTTATTTTTTAGTATTTTTTATAAATATATTTGACATAATTATAACAGATATGTTAATATTAACAAGAAAAATTGCTGTTTTTAATGTTAAAAATTTTTATTAAATAAAAACTTAAAAAAAATCAAAAATATCATCAACTAGAAACTCAAAATAAACAAGAAGTTAATACAAGTGGAACATAAAATTTTAAATTTAGTCTTAAAATCATAAAAATATTTTTTATATAAAAGTTCATTATGATAAAATTAATACTTAATTTTAAATTTAGTAATTATATTTAAAAAGGAGAATATTATTAATACAAATAAATATTTATCAATGGATTATAGTGAAATTGAAAAAGATTTTGCTAATTATCCAGTAATACGTAGAAATGGGGATGTGGTTAAATTTGAAGCCAATAAAATATCAAATGCAATATCAAAAGCATATATTTCAACTTATGGGTCATCGATATTATCTAGAGATTCAGTTCGAGATCAAATTCATCAATTAACAATGTTAGTTCTTTTTGAATTAAAAGCTAATTATTTAACTGGTTGTTCGATTAATATTTTAAATATTCAAGATACAGTAGAATTAATTTTAATGCGAAATGGTGAAAGTAAGGTTGCTAAAGGATTTGTTTTATTTAGAGAAAAATGGGATAAAGAATTTGCTAAGTTATCAGATTTAGCAAATGCAAATGTAATTGATGAAAATGGAAATAAAACATTACTTAATACAAAAAAATTAACTATGATAATTAAATCTGCATGTAGTCATTTAGAAAATGTTTCACATAAACAAATTCTAGCATCAGCATTAAAAAATATTTATGATGGAGTTAGTGAAAAAGAATTAGAAAAATCAATTATTTTAGCTTCAAGACAAATGATTGAATCAGAACCAAATTATAATTTTGTAACTGCAAGACTCTTATTAAACACAATTGCAAAAGAAGTATTTGGTAAAGAAGTTAGTTCAAAAGAAATGCAAAATGCATACAAAGAATACTTTCCAAAATATATTAATTTAGCTATTGATAATGGATTATTAAATCCAGCATTAGCAAGTTTTAATCTAGAAAAATTAGCTAATGCATTAGTATCTAAAAGAGATTTACAATTTAAATATTTGGGAATTCAAACTTTATATGATAGATATTTTTTGCATATTAATGGAAGAAGAATTGAATTAGCGCAAGTTTTCTTTATGCGGGTTGCTATGGGATTAGCATTACTTGAAAAAAATAAAGATGATAAAGCAATAGAATTTTATAATATTTTATCTACTTTTGATTTTATGTCATCAACACCAACTTTATTTAATTCAGGTACACTACATTCACAATTATCTAGTTGTTATTTAAGCACCATTTCTGATGATTTAATTGGTATTTATGATGGAATAAAAGACAATGCACTATTATCTAAATTTGCTGGTGGACTTGGGAATGATTGGACACCAATTCGGGCAATGGGTTCTCATATTAAAGGTACTAATGGTAAGTCACAAGGAGTTATTCCTTTTCTAAAAGTAGTTAATGATACTGCTGTTGCAGTAAATCAATGTTTTGCACCTCATACAAAACTATATACCAATAATGGAGTAAAACAATTTAGAGATATTAATAATAATGATTTAGTTTTAAATCAAAGTGGTGAATATAGAGAAATTAGAGAAATTTTAAAATATGATATTAAAGATGAAATGATAAAAATTAAACCTAAATATTCTATTTTTTCAACAGAAGTAACAAATGGACATCCATTTTATGTTATTCAGGGTGTTTCTCTAGGTGAAAATATTTGTCGTATTTTAAAGAAATTAGAAAACAATAAAATCAATCCAGAATGGGTTGAAGCTGGAAAACTAAAAAAAGGAGATTTTGTATCTCAAGTTATTCCAAATGAGGTAATTCCAACAAACTTTACAAATGATGATATGAGATTTTATGGAATTATGCTTGGAGATGGTCATATAACTAAAAATGGTCTGGAGTTTGGAATTACTGGAAATGAAAACACAAAAGGATATTTAAAATTTGTTAGAGAATATTTATCAAATAAAGGGATTAAGTTTCATGAAATTAAACGTGGTGTAAGTGTTCAAATAAAAGGTTCTATGGGAGAAGGAGTTATTCACAATCCTAAAGATGGTCGTTTTTCTCATGCAGGCAAACAAACAATTCCATTTTCAAGAAGTGATTTATATAATGAAAATGATCAAAAAAGAATTTCACAAAACTTAACACACATTCAGATTGAAAAAACATTATGTTTAATTAGAGGATTAATTGAAACTGATGGAAATATTATTAGAGGAAATCAAATTTCTTTTTCAAATACTTCTGAAGAACTAATTGATGGTTTGAGATACCAACTTCTTCGTTGTGGTATCCCTTCATCAGGTCAATATAGAGAAAGATTTTATAATCATTCTGCTACTAGAAGTAATGGGGAGCAATTTCAATTTAATAATTTATCAAAATCTTATGATTTAAGAATCCCTGCTACAAAAGAATTAGCTAGTTTATTAGGCTGTAAACCTGTTACTAAATATAATTGGTTTATTTATAATGGATTGTTATATTCTAGAATTATTAAAGTTGAAAATATTGAACCTCATTCTACTGTTTATGACTTAAAAGTTGATGGAGAACCCAACTATATGATTGTTGATGGTCTTGTTCACAATGGTGGTAAAAGAAAAGGAGCTGTTTGTGCATATTTAGAAACATGGCATTATGATATAGAAGAATTTTTGGAGCTTCGTAAAAATACAGGAGATGATAGAAGAAGATGTCATGATATGAACTCTGCAAATTGGATTCCTGATTTATTTATGAAACGAGTACATGAGCAAGGTGAATGGACTTTGTTCTCTCCTAGTGAAGTTACTGATTTACATGATAAATATGGTAAAGATTTTGAAACAGCTTATGTTAATTATGAAAAATTAGCAGATGAAGGTAAAATTAAGCTTTATAAAAAACTACCAGCTTTACAGTTGTGGAGAAAAATTTTAACTATGCTTTTTGAAACTGGTCATCCTTGGATTACTTTCAAAGATCCTTGTAATATTAGATCACCACAAAAACATGTTGGAGTGGTTCATAGTTCAAATTTATGTACTGAAATTACCTTAAATACAAATAAAGATGAAATTGCTGTTTGTAATTTAGGTTCTGTTAATTTAGTTAACCATATAAAAGATGGAATTTTAGATGAGAAAAAATTAGAAAAAACAATAAAAACTGCAATGAGAATGTTAGATAATGTTGTTGATATTAATTTTTATCCAGTTAAAAAAGCTGAAAATTCAAATTTGAAACATCGTCCAGTTGGTTTAGGAATCATGGGGTTTCAAGATTGCTTACACATTTTAAATATTCCTTATGCGTCAGAAAAAGCTGTTGAATTTGCAGATAAATCTATGGAGTTAGTTGCATATAATGCATATTTAGCATCAAGTGATTTAGCCAAAGAAAAGGGTATATATTCTACTTATAAAGGTAGTTTGTGGGATCAAGGAATTTTACCTCATGAATCTATTGATTTATTAAAAAAAGAAAGAAATGGATATTTAGATGTTAATAATGAAACTTCTTTAAATTGGACTTTTTTAAAAGAAAAAATTAAAAAAGATGGAATGAGAAATTCAAATTGTATTGCAATTGCACCAACAGCAACTATTTCGAATATTATTGGTGTAACTGCCTCAATTGAACCAACTTATCAAAATATTTATGTGAAATCTAATCTTTCAGGAGAGTTTACAGTTGTTAATGAATATCTTATTGATTCCTTGAAAAAACATAATTTATGGGATGATGTGATGTTAGCAGATTTAAAATATTTTGATGGTAGTTTAAATCAAATAAATAGAATTCCAAAAGAATTAAAAGATTTATATGCAACCTCTTTTGAAATTGAACCAGAGTGGTTAATAGAGGCTGCAAGTCGTCGTCAAAAATGGATAGATCAAGCACAGTCTTTAAATATTTATGTTTCTAAACCAAGTGGTAAAAAATTGGATCAAATTTATAAATTAGCATGGATAAAAGGATTAAAAACCACATATTATTTAAGAACATTAGGAGCAACATCAGCAGAAAAATCAACTGGTTCTGGTGGTGAATTAAATGCAGTAAATCATGATGGAAGTGCTTCAACAAAAGGGCAATTTGCTAATACTGAAAATTTACCAGCAACAGATGCAAAATTCTGTTCTATAGATAATCCAGAATGTGAAGCTTGTCAGTAATATAAACACACTATTATTTTTACCTATAATAAATTTATAGGTAAAAATTTTTAATAAAGGAATTTTTATGAATGAAAATAGAGTTAATGCTGTTGATAAAAGAATTATCAATGGACAAACAGATGTAAATCAACTAGTGCCATTTAAGTATAAATGGGCTTGGGAAAAATATTTAGCTAGTTGCGCTAATCATTGGATGCCACAAGAAATTAATATGCAGAGAGATATTGAATTATGGAAAAGCCCTAATGGTTTAACTCCGGATGAAAGATTAATTGTTGAAAGAAATCTAGGCTTTTTTACAACTGCGGATAGTTTAGCCGCTAATAATATTGTTTTGGGAACTTATAGACAGATTACGGCACCAGAATGTAGACAATTTTTATTAAGGCAAGCTTTTGAAGAAGCAATCCATAGCCACAGTTATCAATATATTGTTGAAAGTTTAGGCATGAATGAAAGTGAAATTTTCAACGCTTATCATGAAATTCCATCAATTAAAGAAAAAGATGAATTTTTAATTCCATTTATTGATACTTTAACAGATCCAACTTTTAAAACTGGCACATTAGAAAATGATCAAAAATTATTAAAATCTCTTATTGTATTTGCTTGTATTATGGAGGGTCTTTTCTTTTATGTTGGTTTTGTCCAAATTTTAGCTTTAGGTCGCCAAAATAAAATGGTTGGTGCTGCAGAACAATATCAGTATATTTTACGAGATGAATCTATGCATTGTAATTTTGGAATTGATTTAATAAACTCTATCAAACTGGAAAATCCAGAACTTTGGACAGAAGAGTTTAAAAATGAATTAATTGAACTTTTCCATAAAGGAGTTGAACTTGAATATGCTTATGCAGAAGATACAATGCCTAGAGGGGTATTAGGGTTAAATGCTGGTATGTTTAAAGAATATTTAAAATTTATTTGTAATAGAAGAACTACTCAAATTGGTTTACCTGAATTATTTCCAGCTCAAACTAATAATCCATTCCCTTGGATGAGTGAAATGATTGACCTTAAAAAAGAAAAAAACTTTTTTGAAACCAGAGTAACAGAATATCAAACAGGCGGTGCTTTGGATTGGGATTAAATTTTAATCAAAAACCCTCAATTAAAATATTAATTGGGGGTTTTATTTAAAAATTAGAAATAATTAAATATATCTTTTTGACAAAATTTAAAAAATAATTTATATTTAATTAAAAAATGTGGTATAATAATTACTTACAAAAATAAAACATTTTAAAAGGGTATTTTATGTTAAAATTTGATGTAGATAATTATAAGGATTTAATTGAACATTTTCAAAGTCAAAAACAAATAAAATCTTGGTCTGGAGTTCAAACTATTAAAAAACATAACTTATTACATAGAGCAGCAAAAGTTCCTGTTATAATTGATTGTTTGGTGAGTGCTGTAAACAATGAATCTCCAAATTTTATTTCTCAATATACACATTTAGAATCAATGAGAAATGGAATGTATGAAGATTTAGCTAAAACCATTTTAAATGATTTATCTAAAAAAACTAAAATTGAATATCCAGAATATGCAAAATATTATAATAAAGTTTTAAATCAAATTTTAAGTACTTTAAATTTATCAAAAGATGGTAAAGTTCAATATTTAGCAGAAATTGGAGATATTTTAAATTCTTATTTTGAAGCAAAATTAGAAAATTCACTAGGAAATAATACAGAAAGTATTTTAGAGGCATTAAATGGAACTCAAGATAGATTATTTAATGCAAATAATTATGGAAATATTGAACTTTCAAATAAAGTAATTGATATTTCAAATAAATTAATTAAAAACGAACAAAGTGTTTATAATTATAATTTAATTATTGAAAATACCCAAAAACAAATTACTGTTGAAAGATGGGCGAAAAGGCTATCTTTAAATGATTTTACTTTATTAGAACACTCAGCAAGAGTAACTGCATTAGTTGATATCTTTTTACAAATTAATAAATCAGAAAATAACTTTGATAAAAGCATGGAATTAAATATTTTTAGATATTCATTATATCATGATTATCCAGAGGTAATTCTAAATGATATGCCAAGCCCTGTTAAACAAGATTATCCAATGTTAGATAAATTTCAAAAAAATACAGAAAAAACAATAATGGATATTCTTAAATTAACAAATAGTAAAACAGCTAAATTTGTTTGTAAAATTGCTGATATTTATGATTGTTTATATGAATGCAAAGCAGAAATATTAGCTGGAAATCAAGATCCTGAATATTTTAAAAATAGAGATAATTATGAAAATACATATAAAAGACAATTAAATAAATTTCAAGGATATATAAATGATAATTTAATTAAGAATTTAGAAAAAATGTATGTAAATCCAGTTATTGAAGAAAATAATCAAAAACTTATTGAAAATATAGGTTTTGCAAATGATAATTTTATTGATAGCATTTGTAATTCAATTGTTCAATTAAGTAATAAACCCAATCAAGAAAACATAAAAAAACTAAATAAAATTATCAATGATTTAAATAATAGTCAATTAATTCTTTTAAAAAATCAATTAAAAACATCAATTATTTTAGGGGATGTTGATTTAGATAAAATTGAAGGTTCAAATATAAATATTAATAATTTATTAACAGTTAAACCTGAAAGAGTTATAAAAGCTACTACTTTAAGAAATAGACATGAAATGGAAATTTAAGAAATGAATGAGATCAAAATTTTGGGTTATGGAAATGTAAAGGAAATTTCTAATAGTGAAAAAGATATTTTAATTTTTTTTAATATTAACAAACAAATAATTGGTCTTAATTATGTTCTATCTGGGACATTTAAGCAGTCATACAGAAAAATCTTTTTATAGAAATATATATAA
>CAZTBH010000004.1:50430-113263 GCA_964611845.1 uncultured Neisseria sp. | reverse complement strand
TACAGCAAGGAGCAACTGGATTAGCTCAGTTAGTTCCTGTAGTTGACAATATTATTTAAGCAAAAATAAAGGTTAGATTTAAATCTAACCTTTTTTATTTAAAAAATTGACAGTTAAAAATCAGCGTTCCCACTCATCATTTTTGCGTGATTTTTTAATTATAGGTTTTGGGGGTGGAGCGGGTTTTTTAGGTTTTTCCTCAGGTTTTGGCTGAGGCTTAATAAATCGATGCCCTCCCCCCTCTCTAATATCGCCATCATCATCAAATAAAAAAGACAAATCTATAATTTCATTATTTTGCAGATTAATTATTTTAAATAGCTTAAATCTAACAATAACCCTGATTATTTGTGCCCGTTCAGTTTTTTGTATTTCATTGCAAAAGTTAATAAATTCATATCGATTTAGTATGTATCCTTTTTTTTGTTGATAAAGTGCCAGCAGGACTAAATAACGGGTAAACATATCTTTATAATCTTCAACAACTGGACTAAAAAAGTTTAGTTTGCTCTTGCCTTCATAATAGTAGCGATTTTCTAAAAACTTATTGGCTCTTAACTCTATTTTGTTTTTCATAATTCCCCCTAGATTGTTATATTTTATTGTTATTTGATATTATGACATTATTAAAAAAATGTCAAGAAAATAGCAAAAAAGAAAATTTTATTTTCTTATTCGCTGATTAATGGTTAAACTATTAATCAGTTTATTTAATTTACCATCAGATAACTTTTGTTGGTCTAATTCTTTTTGCTTTTCTTTTGTTTGCTTAATAACATCATCAAATGAAATTAATGCATTTTGGTTATATCCAGATTTAAAATTGTTTATTAGTTCGTTTCGCTCAATTCCATAAATGCTATGTAAATTATCAAATGCTTTACTGATTGCATTAAGTTCAAATGGGGCTTTTGCAAGATATTTATTAATATTAATTTTATCGCTTAGATTATCAAGCTGGCTTTGCTTTTCAGTAATTTCATTATCAATGACTTTTAATTTTTGGTTTTGCTGTTGCTTAAATATTTCTATTTGAGATAGTGCTATTTGCTCATTTAGTTTTATTTGTGCCAGGCTTTCATTTTTGCGTTCAACTTCCATTGCCTTTTCAAATTCCCTAATTGACTGGTTTTTAGTTCGGCTATTGCGTTGCCCTCTGCTTAAATTCATGGTATCAGCTAAAATATCTTGATACTTAGCAAAGTGCTGGATTTTATTTTTATATGCTGTTTTTTTATCAGCAGATGGATCAATTTTTTTATCTAACTGGTTGCCTGTTGTATGCTGGCTAAAACTATAATCTTGGTAGACAATGTGGGCGTGTGGCAAGCCCTTTTCAGAAAAATGTATGGTAATACCTAAAATATTCTTGGCTGATAGTTGTTTATGTTCTAAGCAAGCAATAGCACCATCAATGAGTGATTTAGTTAATTGCTGTTTATCATTATTGAAATGAGCCAATAATTCAGATCGGTTTAAATTTCCAAACTGATTACCAAAGCCAATTATGAATTCTTTTCTAAGTGTGTCAATTTTGGGTTGCAGTTTAGTCCTGATTTTTTTAGTTGGATTAGTCAACTTTTCTAATTTTTTGTGATTTTCATAATCTGCTTGTGCCTCACTGTATAACTGGATTTCTTTATCTTCAATTAGTTTTACCAAATGATTATTATCATCTCCTGAATTTCGGGAATATTCCATAAATTGAGGTTGTTGATTATCATTGTTAATGGTGATTAAAATATCATTTTCCAAATGATTGGGGTTAAGTTCTGCATCTTGGTTTGTTATTTCATTTACTGCTAGTAAATGGCTCAAACTTGATTTTTGGTTTAACTTTGCTTGTCTATATATTGCAATTATTCTCATCTCTGTATCTCCCTATATTATTATTAATCTCCTTTCCCTCCAAGGGGCTAACACACTAGCTCCTTATCTTTTTTGACAAAAAGATAAGGGTGTGGGCTTTCGCCGAACTCTGCCGAGGGCTTGGCTATATAATAATTTTACTGATTTTCAGTAAAATGTCAAAAAAAGAGCAAAAAAATATTAAAATATTTTTTATTTCTCATTTCATTAAGCATTTCAATGAGATAGGTCGAGATTTTCCCAAAATGGGATAATTTGGGAAGAATGATACTTTTTTCTATTTTTTCCACGAGTGGGCTTATTTACAGATTTCAACACATTCAAAAACTTTGCTGTCAAAAGTAAAGTGCACAAAATGAAAATTATTTAGCACGCTAAAAAACTTTTTCAATTTCTTCATACTTCACAAATTTAAAAACTTTTTACACAATTTTATTTTGCTATTGACATCGTTTTTTTCTGTGTTTCAACTTCTTCATAAGCCCCTCCGGGGAAAAATAGTTGTAGGGTGGCTTTAATAAATAGCGGTGGCGCTCGTTGGCGCTAAATCAAGATGTGTTTTTATGGAGTAGTTGGAAATGGATAAATTACAAAATGCAATTGTTATCTTTGGATTGGAAAACGGACAATATACAATTAATGACATTAAACAAGCTTATAGAAAATTAGCTAGTGCCAATCATCCTGATAAAGGTGGGAATACTGAGACTATGCAATTGATTAATACTGCATTTAGTGAACTATGCAAATATTTTGAGAATAACGCAACACTTGATATTAATCAAGATCAAGAAACAGCACCAACTTTTGATTTTAGTTTTTTGGATACACTCAAAACAATGGCTGGAATAAAAATTGAAGTTTGTGGCTACTGGGTGTGGTTATCTGGTAATACCTACCCACACAAAGAAATTATCAGCAATTTAGGCTTTAAATATTCTGGTGCTAAAAAGTCATGGTATTGGAGCCCGACAATTAATATAACAATCTTTAAAAGAGGCTCAAAATCAATGAAGCAGATTAGAAAGGATTATGGAAGTAAAATAATTGAAACAGAAAATCAAATTGTAATAAATTGATAAAATGCCCTAATTCGGGCATTTTTTGGTAAATGTATAAAAGCACAAATGGTTAATGTTATACTTTTTACGTGTCAACTACGTGACGGATCCGTGACAATTCTGGACATTTCAAGACAGGTCGAGTTAATTTTAAGATGCTTTACATGTTATGTTGGTATTTGATTTAATTGAATATTTTCATTATTTTTGTATTGAATTATTGGCGGAAAAGGCGGGATTCGAACCCGCGAGACGTTTTACCGTCTGCTCCCTTTCCAAGGGAGTACCTTCGGCCACTCAGACACTTTTCCTGATGAAAAATACAGGCGCTATTATAAGATAAGCATCACATTTTTGCCAAAATTTTTTCAGATTTGATCAGCTATTATGCAATAGACCCTGCACATCCAAGTATTAATTAAAAACTAGATTCATAACCAGTAGAATAATCTTGATTAAAATGATATTCTTCAGCCACGTCACCATCCGTAACTGAATTAGTACGGTTCGCCAAAATATGCACTTCATTAGCTACAATTTCAGTTGTGAAACGATTATTATTTTGCTGATCTTGCCACTTGCGTGTCCGCAAACGTCCCTCAACATACATATGACTACCTTTTTGTGCAAATTTACCAATAATCTCAGCTAGTTTACCGTAAACAACCACACGATGCCATTCAGTTTGTTCTTTTTTCTCACCGGAGGATTTATCTCGCCATGCCTCTGTAGTTGCCAAACTAAAACTAGTTACTGGCTCATTATTCATCATATAACGTACTTCTGGATCTCCACCAAGGTTACCGATCAGAATTACTTTATTCACAGATCCTCTAGCCATAACATTGTCCCCATATCTTATAAAAAATTATACTAAAGCAACAGATTTATCACCTATACGTTAGTTTAACATAGCAACAAAAAGCAATCAACACATACAAATAAAACCATTTTAAATAAACCCTTTCATATCAGCACCTTCCAAAATAATCAAAAAACAATCACATAATTTTTTAATTGTTGCAGCGCAAAAAAGAAGCTTTTTGCAACAAATTAGCTTAATTACCTAGAAGATAATGTCTAAATGCAGATAATATGCACTAGCAATAAAACTAAACACGGAGCGTATTTTTGCAAGCTAAGTTTATGGGCTAATTTATGATATAATTAGTATCCTTTTTAAAAGAGATAGATCAGAATGCTAGATACAATTGTCATTCGCGGTGCACGCACCCATAACCTGAAAAATATAGATCTGGATATTCCTAAAAACAAACTAGTTGTAATTACAGGACTGTCTGGTTCGGGAAAATCGTCATTGGCGTTTGATACCCTTTATGCTGAGGGGCAGCGGCGCTATGTTGAATCATTGTCCGCTTACGCACGACAATTTCTACAGCAAATGGACAAGCCTGAAGTTGATTTGATTGAAGGATTATCCCCAGCGATCTCAATTGAGCAAAAGGCTACTTCACATAATCCGCGCTCTACAGTTGGTACTGTTACTGAAATCTATGATTATTTGCGCTTGCTGTTTGCCCGCGCAGGTACACCGTTCTGCCCTACTCATAAAAACGCTTTACAAACTCAGTCAGTTGGACAAATCGTTGATACTATTCTTGAGTTACCGGTAGATACTAAAATCATGTTACTTGCACCACTTATGGTAAACCGTAAAGGTGAACACATTGATTTACTTAATCATATTCAAGCACTTGGTTTTACCAAAGTACGAATTGATAATACTCTTTACAATCTTGGTGAAACACCGCAATTAGATAAAAATAAAAAGCATACTATTGAAATCGTCGTTGATCGCTTAAAGGTGCGTGAAGATATCAAACAACGCCTGACAGATTCGGTTGAAACAGGACTTAATCATGGTGAAAGTAAAATTAAATTAGTTAATCTGGAAGATAATAGCGAAAAATGGTTTTCCAGTAAGTTTGCCTGCCCAGAATGCGATTACTCAATTCCTGAATTAGAACCACGGATTTTTTCATTCAATAATCCAATTGGTGCCTGTCCACAATGTGATGGTTTAGGACATATTACATTCTTTGATCCAAATAAAGTTATAACTGGTCCGGAATTATCGATTGGTGATGGTGCAATTAAAGGCTGGGATAAACGCAATCAATATACCTACCAGATGTTGTTGTCACTAGCCAAACACTATAAGTTTGATATTGAAAAGCCATGGAATGAATTAGATAAAAAAATTCAGCAAATTCTATTATACGGTTCAGGAGATGAATTAATTAACTTTAATATTCTCAACGAACGCGGTGGTTATCGTAGTAGCAAACAAACTTTTGAAGGTGTAGTTAATACACTTGAACGGCGTTATTTTGAAACTGATAGCTCACATATTAAAGAAGAATTAGCAAAATATCAAAATAATCGTGAATGTCCAGAGTGTCACGGCTCACGCCTACGTAAAGAAGCGCAATGTGTGACTGTTGGACAATATAATTTATCAGCAATTAGCGCTTGGCAACTCAAAAAATGCCACGAGTATTTTAGTGATTTACATTTAGAAGGTCACAAACAAGAAATCGCAACTAAAATCGTTAAAGAAATTAATACGCGCCTTGGCTTTTTAATTGATGTTGGTTTGGATTATCTAACATTAAATCGTTCTGCAGATACCTTGTCAGGCGGTGAAGCACAGCGAATTCGTTTAGCTAGTCAAATTGGCTCAGGACTGACTGGCGTGATGTATGTACTGGATGAACCATCAATTGGGCTTCATCAACGAGATAATGATCGTCTAATCGGTACGCTTACCAAGTTACGCGACTTAGGTAATACCGTAATTGTAGTTG
The DNA here is from genome assembly GCA_964611845.1 of uncultured Neisseria sp. Classification (GTDB taxonomy): domain Bacteria; phylum Pseudomonadota; class Gammaproteobacteria; order Burkholderiales; family UBA11063; genus Aquella. Next base: position 107,505 of record CAZTBH010000004.1, on the reverse strand, counting down.
AACACGATGAGGATGCAATTTTACATGCTGATTACCTAGTTGATATTGGTCCTGGTGCTGGCGAACATGGTGGAGAAGTTATTTTTGCTGGTTTACCTCCCGAAATTCGTAAATGCCCCAACTCTATTACTGGACAATATCTTTCGGGAGCTAAGCAAATTGCGATCCCAGCAAAACGACGCAAACAAGATAAAGGTTATCTAACTTTAACCGAAGCAAGTGGAAACAATCTTAAAAAAGTTAATCTGGAAATCCCCGTAGCTAATTTAGTCTGCATAACTGGTGTATCAGGGTCAGGTAAATCAACTTTAATCAATGACACACTCTATCGGGCGCTGGCACAACACCTTTATGATAGTAGCCAATCGCCTGATGTATTCAAACAAATCAATGGGCTTGAACACTTTGATAAAGTAATTAATGTTGATCAAAGCCCAATTGGACGAACACCTCGTTCTAATCCGGCCACCTATACTGGTTTATTTACACCAATCCGTGAACTATTTACACAAGTAACAGTAGCTCGTGAACGTGGTTATGGACCAGGAAGATTTTCTTTCAATGTCAAAGGTGGACGCTGCGAAGCCTGTCAGGGTGATGGCTTAATCAAAGTTGAAATGCATTTTTTGCCAGATATCTATGTCTTATGTGATACCTGTAAAGGCAAGCGTTATAACCGTGAAACCCTAGAAGTGCTGTATAAAGGCAAAAATATTCACGAAGTACTCGAAATGACGGTAGAGGAGTCATTGGAGTTTTTTAATGCAATCCCGGTAATTGCGCGCAAATTAAAAACACTGATTGATGTTGGTTTAGGCTATATCCGTCTCGGTCAGTCAGCAACAACCCTCTCTGGCGGTGAAGCACAACGGGTTAAGCTTGCTCTTGAGTTATCTAAGCGTGATACTGGACGAACCATGTATATTCTGGATGAGCCAACAACTGGCTTACATTTCCATGATATTGATTTACTGTTAAAAGTATTACATAAATTTGCTGATCATGGTAATACTGTCGTGGTTATTGAACATAATTTGGATGTAATCAAAACTGCAGACTGGGTAATAGACCTTGGTCCGGAGGGTGGTGAAGGCGGCGGTAAAATTATTGCAACTGGCACTCCTGAACAAATTGTGAAACTAAACAAAGGCTATACCGGTAAATATTTAGCTCCGGTACTTAAGAAATCAGTCAAAAAATAATCAAGGTTTTTCATAGGGAATAACATGGCAACCAATCAATGGAATGCAGATTTTTATAATGGCAAGCATAATTTTGTAACTAACTACGGTAATAATGTAGTTGAACTACTAAACCCACAAGCCAATGAAGCGATTTTGGATTTAGGCTGTGGTAGCGGTGGGTTAACCGCCAAAATTGCTGAAATTGCCAGCAAATGTTATGGTATTGACTTCTCTACTGAGATGATTGCCAAAGCACAACAAGATTACCCTACTATTAATTTTTTACAGCATAATGCAGAACAACCTTTTCCATTTACCGAGAAATTTGATGCAGTATTCTCCAATGCGGCACTACATTGGATGATGAATGCCGAAGCTGTAATTAAAAATATTGCGGCAAGCTTAAAACCTAATGGTCGTTTTGTCTTTGAAATGGGTGGTCATGGCAATGTTGCACAAGTACTAAATGCAATTCAATCTGCTGCTTATAGTTTTGATCTAGGTGAATTAGAATTAATCAATTACTATCCAAAGATTAGTGAATACAGTTTGCTTTTAGAACGTAATGGCTTTAAAGTAACCTTTGCTATTTTATTTGAACGCCCAACTCTGCTTGATGGTGAGCAAGGATTACAAAACTGGGTACGAATGTTTAGAAATAACGTGATAAGCTCAATTCCAAAGGAGCAACAACAAGAGTTTCTCAAACAGGTAGATAACAATGGAAGAAAATCTCTCTACCGCGATGGAAAATGGTATGCAGATTATGTTCGGCTTAGAATGATTGCAGTTAAGCTTTAATTATGCTAAAGAGAATTCTCTCCAACCAAAAATTACAATCTCTAAGTAATAATGGTCATTGGCAAACAATTTGGCCACGCTATTTGACCAATCGTCTACTCAATCTGGATTATCAGCGCCAGCGAATTTATACTCCTGATGCCGATTTTATTGATTTAGACTGGATTAACCCAGGAGAAATTAGCCAACCGACAGTAATTTTATTTCACGGGATGGAGGGAAACTCGCAAAGTCATTATGCCAGACGGATCATGTATCATCTGCAAGCAGTTGGCTGGCGTGGTTGTGTTGCTCATGCACGAGGCTGTAGTGGAGAATTAAATGCTACATTAAGTTCGTATCATGCCGGACTTACCAGTGATATTCAACTAGTCGTTGAAACAGTTAAGAAAGTCACTCCAAAGCAACTTTTTATTGTTGGCATATCGCTTGGCGGTAATGCGATGCTAAAATTTCTGGGTGAAGATAATCCAGCATCGGCAATGATAAATGCAGCTTGTGCAATCTCGGTACCTTTTGACCTTGATTTAGCTTCAAAACATATGAATAATGGATTAAATCAACGCTTATATGTTCCATATTTTATGAATAGCTTACTTCCTAAAATGAAGTTATATGCCGAGAAATTTCCAGAAAATTTTAGCCTACGCCCAGAAGTAAAAACCATGGATGAATTTAATGAACTATACATCACTCAAATGTATAATTTTAAAAATGCAATGGAATATTATGCACAGTCAAGCTCAATTAAATTTTTAAAAAACATTACGGTGCCTACATTATTGATCCAAGCTATAAACGATCCGATGATTCCAATATCTAGTTGGCCAACTGCGGAACAATTAAGCCCTGCAGTCAGGTTTGTTAAGCTAAACTCTGGTGGACATGCTGGTTTCGTTGGAAATAACCGCAATTTAAAAAAGGCTTTACTTAAACTACCGCAAATTATGGTACAATACTACCGTAATTATTCTAATTTGAGAGGAAACATTATGTCTTTAAAATCTGTAGCACAACAAACTTTAGGTCTTATTGATTTAACTACATTAAATGATAATGATACCAATGAGATTGTAGTTGAATTATGCAAAAAAGCCAGCACTGAATTTGGTTCAGTTCCTGCAATTTGCATTTTCCGTCAATTTATTCCCGCAGCGAAAGAATATTTCCAACAAAACAAATTAAATATTAAAATTGCTACGGTTACTAATTTTCCACATGGTGGCACTGATCTGGAACTAGCATTAAAAGAAACGCAGGAAGCTATTGATCTTGGTGCAGATGAAGTTGATATCGTCTTTCCTTATAAAGCATTAATGAACGGAGATACCGCAATCGGCGCTGAAATGATCAAAAAAGCCAAACAAATTTGTGGTAATAAGACACTAAAAGTAATTATTGAAAGCGGTGTTTTAAACGATCCAAAATTAATTGAATTAGCAAGTGATATTTCAATTGCAAATGGGGCTGATTTCATCAAAACCTCAACTGGTAAAGTAGCAGTTAATGCCACTTTAGAAGCAACTGAGATTATGTTAAATTCAATTAAAAAAAATAATAAACCATGCGGCTTTAAAGCAGCAGGAGGCATTCGCTCAGTAGCTGAAGCTAAAGAATACCTAGAATTAACTGCGCGGATTATGGGTAAAGATTGGATTAATGCTAATAATTTCCGTTTTGGCGCATCCAGCATCCTAACCGATGTATTAAATATCCTAAACGATCGTGAAAGTGTTATTAATAACAACTTATATTAAGAGCAGAGGTGCATTATGCAAAAACGTGTAATTGTAATGGTTTTGGACTCTTTTGGAATTGGCAATCTACCCGATGCAGCCAAATTTGGTGATAGTGGCAGTGACACATTAGGTCATATCGATCAATATGCTAAGGAACATAATCTGGGATTTAAAATTCCTAATTTATTAAAACTTGGTTTAGGTAAAGCTTATCAGTTAGTTAATGGCAAAATACTTCATGCAGATACTGGTGATTATACCGTGAATGGTTTTTACGGTGCAGCACGTGAACTAAGCTCTGGTAAAGATACAACCAGCGGACACTGGGAAATCGGTGGTTGTCCAGTGCAGTTTGACTGGGGATATTTTAGCTCTCATGATAATAGTTTCCCACCAGAATTGCTGGATAAGATTGTTACACGAGCTAAGTTACCTGGTTATTTGGGCAATTGTCATGCTTCAGGCACAACGATTATTGCTGAATTAGGCGAAGAGCATATCAAAAGCGGAAAACCAATTTTCTACACCTCCGCAGATTCTGTATTCCAGATTGCTTGCCACGAAGAAGCATATGGTTTAGACAAGCTTTATGAACTTTGTCAAATTGTTCGTGAGGAACTCGAGCCATATAATATTGCGCGGGTAATTGCTCGTCCATTTGATGGCAATTCTTCCGCGAATTTTGCGCGGACTAAAAATCGTAAAGACTATTCACTATTACCTAGTGCACCTACTATTCTTGATGTATGCAAAGAAAATGGTGGTGAAGTTGTCGCGATTGGTAAAATTGGCGATATTTATGCTCATCAAGGTACTACAGTTGAAATTAAGGCTAGTGGTTTGCCAGAATTAACCGATAAAACACTAGATGCAATTAAAACTTATGCAACGGATAAACCAACCTATATCATGACCAACTTAGTTGATTTTGATATGAATTTTGGACATCGTCGTGACGTAGTTGGCTATAAAGAAGCGTTGGAGTATTTTGATACGCGAATCCCTGAACTAATCGCTAGTTTACAAGCTAATGATATTTTACTCTTTACGGCGGATCATGGCTGTGATCCAACTTGGCATGGTTCAGATCATACCCGCGAACATATTCCAGTTATTGGTTACTATCAAGGCAAGGAGTTAAATATCGGTGTACGTGAAATTTTCTCGGATATCGGGCAAACAATTGCCAGTCATCTAAATTTACCAAAACTGGCTTTCGGTAAATCCTTTATCTAATTTATTAGATAATAAATAATAACGGTCTTTAAACTCAAGTTTAAAAGACCGTTAAACATATTATTTACACTTTTTCAAACTAATTGACCAATCCGGCCCTGAGTGTACATCATATTTAGTAGAAAAATTAGCCATATTCAAAGCAACTGACACATTTAGCAAACTATTAAGATAAACCAAAGGCTTACCATCAGGAACATCACCAAAACTTGCAACATATGGTGCTTTACCACTGTATTTTAAATCTTGACCATGCTTAATTTTGATACATAAGGTATCGCCATCTTTTACATTCAATTGCGTAAATAAACCGGAATCGATATTACTCCAAACATTTCCGTATTGAATATCTAAAATTGGAATATTACCGTTTAATTCACCATTTTTTAATTCTGGTGCTTGATATGGAATCATTACAACTTTTGACTCTAACAGCGGCCCAACTTGAGCATAATCAATTACTCCAGCAGCAAGTCGCGCCCCAGTATAAGCATAAACATCTCGCCCATGAAAGGTATATGATTTTTCTGAACCTTTGAGACGATTAACTTTTTCATCAATTTGTCGTACACTATCAATTCCAAATTTCTGTGCAACTAAAGTCAAAGTACCATTATCTGGTGAGACAAAATACTGTCCAGTTTTAGTTTTCAAAACTACTGATTTACGATCGGTGCCAACGCCTGGATCTACCACACTTACAAAAACCGTACCTTGCGGCCAGTATTCTGCGGTTTGATATAAACGATATGATGCTTCCCAAATATTATACGCAGGAATTTCATGTGTTAGATCATAAATCTTAAGTTGTTTATCTACGCCAAAAGCAACGCCTTTCATTGCTGAAACCGCACCATCTTTCAAACCAAAATCAGTTTGCAAAACTAACGCTTCTTCAGCAAATACACTTGTCGCAATACTTAAACACAAACATAAAGTTAAATTCCGTAACTTTCTCTGCATTTTATTCTTTCCTAACTAAAAACTAAAATAGGGTTTGAATGCTATAAACTAACGTAAATAGCAAAACCAAACCCCATCGGACAAATTTATTTAATTTGTTTAGTTGACTACCATTTGGTATAATTCATAGTAAACTTTGGCAGCAGCATCCCAGCCAAGTTGTTGCTGCATAGCATACTTTTGCACACGCTTCCATTCAGCTTTGCGCGCATGTAGAGCAAATGCACGGCGCACAGCAGCACCAAACTCAGCAACATTAAAGCCATCGAAAACAAAGCCACTAGCAGTACCATCCGCTAAATTTTCCAGAGAACTATCAGTTACAGTATCCGCCAAACCACCTACTTTACGCACCAATGGCAACGTACCATAACTCAGACCATACAACTGAGTTAAACCACATGGCTCAAAACGAGAAGGAACCATAATTACATCACTGCCAGCGATAATCCGATGAGCGTGCACCTCATCATAGCCAAGCTGTACTGCCATTAACTCTGGATTGGCTGCAGCTCGTTCACTAAATGCCGCCTCAAGCGCCGCATCGCCACTACCTAAAATTACCAATTGACCACCACTGCTCAATATTTCATCAATTCCAGCTAAAACCAGATTTAGACCTTTTTGCTCAGTTAGACGGCTAACGATAGCAAAAATTGGTTTCTCATCCTGTTTAGCTAATCCACAATATTCTTGTAACGCACTGCGGCAGGCTAATTTTCCAGCTACTGAACGAGTATTATAATTAGCTGCAATCAATGAATCTGTCACTGGACTCCATACTGCAGGATCAACGCCATTTAATACTCCGCTTAAATCACGTGAGCGCGCCTGTAATAAACCATGTAAACCACAACCTTGCTCTTCACCCTGAATTTCACGTGAGTAAGTAGGACTTACCGTAGTTATCTTGTCCGCAAAAAATAATCCGGCTTTAAGAAATGATACCTGACCATGAAATTCAAGACCATGAATATTAAAGAACCAGATTGGTAAATCAATTTCAGCCAAAACACGATAAGGAAAAACTCCCTGATAAGCTAAATTATGTACAGTGAAAATTGATGCCGCTAATTTTTGACCAGTTCTAATCTCTTCTGCTTTCAAATAAGCAGGCGCTAAACCAGCATGCCAATCATGCCCATGAACAACTTCAGCCGACCACTCTGAATCAAGACTACCAGCTAGTTGTGCGGCAACCCAACCAAGTAAAGCAAAGCGCCGATAATTATCAGCATAAGCTTGATTATTGGCATCCGCATAAGGATTTCCTGGGCGGTTAAATAAATCTGGTGCATCGATGACGTACAATGTTATTGAACTATCTGGCGTTTTTGCCCGATAAAGTCGTGCATCTCCAGCACCAAATTTAGAACCTAATTCAGTAACTAATTCTTTATCAATGACGTTACTCATAAATGCCGGAAAACCCGGCACCAATACTCTGCTATCACAACCAAATTCAGCCAATGCAGGAGGCAATGCACCAGTCACATCTGCTAATCCACCAGTCTTTAATAGTGGAAATAACTCACTACAAACATGTAAAACACGCATAACAACATTTATCCTAAAGCTTAGCCAACATCTGACTAGTTACTAAAACAACACCACTGTCAGTACGGAAAAAACGTTCCGCATCAAGCTGTGCATTTTCACCAATTACTGTTCCCGCAGGAATCACGCAACCATGGTCAATCACCACTTTACTCAAGCGGCAACCTTCGCCAATCTCAACATCCGGTAAAATAACCGCTTGATCTAAAATACAGAACGATGCAACTTTAACATTTGAGAACATTACTGCATGAGAAATTGCTGAACCACATACAATGCAACCACCAGATACCAATGTATTACGTGATACACCATTTACACCATTATTATCCGGTACAAATTTGGCCGAAGGAAGTTGTTGTTGGTATGTCCAAATTGGCCAATCTTTATCATAAAGATTAAGTTCAGGCATATTTGATGCCAAGTCCATATTTGCAGACCAAAAAGCATCTACTGTTCCAACATCACGCCAATATGGTTTAATATCTGGTTTATTACGCGGAACACATGACATACCAAATGGATGAGCATAAGCACGCCCTTCACTCACTACCCGAGGAATAATGTCTTTACCAAAATCGTGGCTGGACTCAGGATTAACAATATCTTCTTCCAATAATTGATACAAGTACTTAGCATTAAAGATATAAATACCCATACTAGCTAAAGAGACATCTGGATTACCAGGCATAGTCGGCGGATCTTGTGGTTTTTCAACAAAACTAGTAATCTTCCGCTCAGTATCAACCCCCATCACTCCAAAAGCAAAAGCTTCAGCCTTAGGTACTTCAATACAACCAACCGTACAACCTTGTCCATGATTAACGTGATCTTGCAGCATAATGGAGTAATCCATTTTATAGATATGATCTCCAGCCAACACAACAATATATTCTGGATCGTAAGAGTGCAAAATATCAATATTTTGATAAACTGCATCCGCAGTTCCACGATACCAATGCTCTTCATCTACTCGTTGTTGAGCTGGCAATAAATCAATAAACTCATTCAATTCACCGCGCAAAAAGCTCCAACCGCGTTGTAAATGGCGCAATAAAGAGTGTGATTTATATTGCGTAACTACCCCAATCCGGCTAATTCCAGAATTAAGACAATTTGATAAGGCAAAATCAATAATTCGGTATTTACCACCAAAATAAACGGCTGGCTTGGCGCGTTTATCTGTTAACTGATACAAACGGGAACCACGACCACCAGCAAGAACTAATGCCATGGCACGTTTAGGTAACTGACGGGTTAAATTTAAATCTTCCATAGAATGAGGCATATTATTTCTCCACAATAAAAATTAAAATTCACGCACAGAAATCAAATCAATAATTAGTTCAAAAAACAACGAATTTTTTGAGTATATACTCATAATCCAAGTTTCAAAAACGAAGAGTACATTTTTAGGTTGCGACAGTTGGCTGGTTCATTCCAGTTCTTGCTGCAATTTCAGCAACCTCATTAGCAATTACAATTAATTCCGCTAATGCCTGCTGGGTTGGCACATTGAAATTATTAGGATTTGCCTCGTATTTCTCTATATATACGCGCAAAGTAGCACCCTCAGTACCTGTGCCAGATAAGCGGAAAACAATTCGTGAGCCATCACTAAAAATCAAACGCACACCTTGATTAGTTGACAATGAACCATCAACAGGATCAGTATAGCTAAAATTATCAGCCGTTGCAATTGTATAGCTATTAAATTGTCGTCCAATCAATCCTGCAAGTTTATCTTGCAAATTAGCCATTAACCCCTTGGCAACAGTGCTATCAATCGCTTCATAATCATGACGTGAGTAAAAATTACGCCCAAAACGTTGCCAATGTTCGTTAACAATTTGCGGAACTAATTTTCCGGTTGCCGCTTGCAAGTTTAGCCAAAACAATACCGCCCAAACTCCATCTTTTTCACGAATATGATCTGAACCAGTGCCGTAGCTCTCTTCACCACAAAGTGTAACCTTACCCGCATCTAATAAATTACCAAAGAATTTCCAACCCGTTGGTGTCTCATATGCTGGCACATTTAATGCTTTGGCAACTAAATCTGCTGCCATAGAAGTTGGCATTGATCTGGCAATCCCACTGATTCCATTACGATAAGCAGGAATTAACTGCGCATTAGCTGCCATAATAGCCAGACTATCTGAAGGGGTTACTACAAAATCGCGTCCAACCACCATATTACGATCAGCATCACCATCGGAAGCAGCACCAAAATCAGGCGCATCTTTACCACTCATATGAGCGATTAATTCCGCTGCATTGACTGGATTGGGATCTGGATGATGATGTCCAAAATCTTCTAGAGGTTCACTGTTTACTACAGTTCCGACCGGAGCCCCAAGCATTTGTTCTAAAATTCGTTTAGCATAAGGACCAGATACCGCACTCATTCCATCAAAGCGCATTTTGAAACCGCTTGCAAATAGCGTGCGAATTTTATCAAAATCAAAAATCTGCTGCATAAGCTCTGCATAATCATCTACCGAATCAATAACTTCAACTGCCATGTTTTCAATGGTATAGTGCCCTATCGTATTTAAATCAACCTGACTCTCAGGTGCATCACTAATTTTGTATTCTTGAATAGTTTGTGTTTTTGCATAGATAGCATCCGTAATTTTCTCTGGTGCTGGACCGCCATTGCTAATATTATACTTGATCCCAAAATCACCATCCGGACCACCTGGATTATGGCTAGCAGATAAAATAATTCCACCAAAAGCTTGATACTTACGGATAATACAGCTCACAGCTGGCGTAGATAAAATACCACACTGCCCGACCAAAACTTTGCCAACCCCAGCTGCCGCCGCCATGCGTAAGATAGTTTGAATAGCAACACGATTATAATAACGACCATCACCCCCAAGAACTAGTGTCTTACCAGAGAGTCCGTCTAATGAGTCAAAAATTGCTTGAACGAAATTTTCTAAGTAGTTAGATTGTTTGAAAATAGTGACTTTTTTGCGTAACCCTGAAGTTCCAGGCGCTTGCCCTGAGAATGGTTGTGTGGCGATAGTTTTTATACTCATAGTTACTCCAACTAATTTTGACTGGTTATTAGAAGAATACGAATAAAATTGATTGACTTAGAATCAGATCATATTATAGTATTTTACCATGCAGAGAGCTTACTAGAGGTAGCTAAATACACAAAAAACGCAACTACTCACCATATGCTCTAATAACGTCGTCACAAGGCCTCCTATGTATTTCTTATGCAGTCGGTGTTGCCTTGTTTCTGGTTTTTACAACATATTCTAGCAGTTTATAGATAAGTAATTACTCAAATAAATATTAATTTTAAAATCATGCTTAAACGTTGTAATCTTGTTTTTTAAACTGTTACAAAAATTTATACAATTCTCTATTAGTAACATAATAGTGAATTATATAAAATAAAAAAATTGAACGACTCATCAACTATGAATCGTCCCACGTTTTTTATTGTTCTTTAGCAATATCACGAATTAATTGCATTTCATCAATTATTTCATCAACATTATCGTTTACACTAAGTGTTGCCTTAACAAGTTTTTTGAACATAGTTGGAGTTAGTTGATATGTCTCTTTAACGTATTTTTCAATTTCTTTTGAATCTGATTTAAGTTGATCCATTGATTTTTGGTTAATAGCATACTCATCGATTGATTTACGTATTTTTTTTAGCACTTCTTTATCATTATAAATCGCGCGCAAAAGTTCGGTTGACTTCATTTATAGCCTTTATGAAAATATATTATTTATATTCAAATGATTATTAAAATACCATTTAATAAAGCCGTAGATTATAACATATCAACGCTTAAAATCAAATTTAGAAGCGTTTCGTATAGCCATGACAATATGGTAAAGTCCCCTTATTATCATAATAATCACGATGATATTCTTCAGCAATCCAAAAAGTTGCCATTGGCAATAATTTAGTCGCTGGTTGATAGCCTCGTTTGACCAGTTCTTCAAGCAGTTTTTCTGCAACGACATGCTGCTCTTCATTGTAATAAAATATCGCACTTAGATATTGATTTCCAATATCCGGACCTTGACCATCCTGTTGCTCTGGATCGTGAATTTCAAAAAAACATTTAAGAATTTGCTCAAGGTTTATTCGTGTTGGATCAAATACTACACGTACTACTTCTAAGTGTCCAGTAGTTTTAGTACACACTTCCTGATAGGTCGGATTTGATTTATGCCCACCGCAATAACCAACTTGAGTTAACAAAACTCCCGGTAATTTCTGTAAATAATATTCAACACCCCAAAAGCATCCAGCAGCTAAAATAATTTCCTCGCTATCAATAACTTGAGTATCCGCAACAAAATCTAAAGATGCCGAATTAACGCAATGGCGAGTATTTTTGACTGTGAATTGCTCACCATGAAATACATGCCCTAAATGTCCAGCACAACGTGAGCAGACAATCTCAGTTCTTCGACCATCTGCATCAGGCAATGATTTTACCGCGTCATCAATATCGCCATCAAAGCTTGGCCAACCACAAGCAGAATGAAATTTACTGCTAGCTCGAAATAATGCTAAACCACAGTTACGGCATAAATAACTTCCCATTTGCTCATTATCTGTGTATTCACCACTGAATGGGTGTTCTGTTGATTTATTGATAAGAATCGCGTGTTGTAGTGGCGTTAAACTTGAAGTTTTTAACATGATTATTTTTCCTCTATTAGATATTTCAATTACTAAGAAGAGCAGCTTAAGATAATTTCTGCAGCATCACTCGGTGCTGCTTGATAGTATTCCCGATAAATAGCAGATTCTGTAAATGGATTGCTAAGCGCATCGAATAAACGACTAATTTCGTTATAGTCGCCAATTTTAGCACGCTCAATTACCATTTGCAGTAGATGATTGCGTAAAATTAAAGCTGGATTATTACTAAGCATAAGCTTTTGTCTGGCTTCAGGACTTAGCTCTTGCTGCTGATAGCGCCTTTCTAACTGTAGATACCAATTGCTCAAAGCCAAGGATGGGTAGTCACGTTGCAATTGCTGCTGTCCAGTTAAACCATAGCTAAGTTGCCGCCAAAAATAAGTCCAGTCAATCTTCTCTTGCTGCATAATTTGCAATAATTCGTCTAAACGTTTTCCATCTTCATCTGTAAACTCACTTAGCCCAAGCTTTGCTGCCATTAATGAGATATATTTCTGATTATAAAAATCAGAGTATTTGCTAAGTGCTTGTTCGAGATTATCAGTTTTTGCATATATGGAACTTAATGCTTCGGCTAAACGATATAAATTCCACCAGCCAATATATGGTTGTTTGGCATAGGTATAACGCCCTTCACTATCGGAATGATTAAAAATTTGCTCAGGATTAAATTTATCCATAAATGAAAATGGGCCATAATCAATTGTTAGCCCTAAAATTGACATATTATCACTATTCATTACCCCATGGACAAAACCAATGCTTTGCCAATGAGCAATCATTTCAGCCGTTCGCTTAACAACTTCTTTCAGAAACAGAACAATATAATCGGAATCAGATAGGTTAATTTCAGGGAAATAATTTTTGCAGACAAACTGTACTAAAGTTTCTAATTGCTTAGTTTGTTTCTGGCGAGCAAAATACTCAAAATGTCCAAACCGAATAAAGCTTGGTGCCACACGCAAAACTACTGCTGCCGTCTCAACCTCTTCGCGAAAAATGGGATCGTGACTATGCAAAATTGCCGCGGCTAATGTAGTAGGTATGCCTAGTTTAGTCATTGCATGCGATGCCAGATACTCACGAATAGAAGAACGAAGCACTGCCCGACCATCACCCATCCGCGAATATGGTGTTTGACCTGCACCTTTTAATTGTAGCTCCCAGCTTCCTCTATTACTAGTTTGATGTTCCGCTACTAATATTGCCCTCCCATCGCCTAAGCGTGGTACAGGAACACCAAATTGATGTCCCATATATACGGATGCTAGTGCCTGATATCCATCAATGGTTTCCGCTCCACTTAAGATTTTGATTAATTGGGCAGAAGATAAACTTAATTCAAGCTCACCCAGTAAAGTTGAATTTACGTGTGCGAGGTGTGGATTTCTAAGCAATGGTGTTGGTTGTATGTAACTAAAAAAGCTCTCACCTAGTCTGGCAAATTGTGGGTTTAAATTAATTTTCATAGTAAATTATGTTCTATAATAGTTGAGTGTTTAAGTCATGTATTATAGCAAAACATTCTTAATTGAAAATAAAAAAGGAGCAATTTAAACTGCTCCTCAAAAATAAATGTAAGATTAAATATATTCACAAGGTATATTTAATTACTAAGAACTCGGCGTACCCCCCAAATCTGATTACGGTAAAAACAACTGGTAAAGGCACGGAAATCTGGTCCTTGATAATGACTATCGGATATAATCCAATTACCGATATTGTTGTTAGCGCTCCAGAAATCCCCATTACATTCGTGATTATGATAACCCCAACTATCAATATCAGTCTCAGGTGCAATCATGCTTTCACCAATTAATGAACTTGAACCTATTTTTTGCCCAGTCCATACAACCACATGCGTAACTTGAGGATTAATTGCTGTAGTTGAATAATCATATGCTAATCCAGCAATAAATAATAGATCACCAGGTTGTAGGTTATTTAACATTGCATCGGTGACGCCATTGGCGTTATAACCACCACTACTAGTAAACACAGAAATGTAACCACCATGCGCATTACAACTGGTATTAGTTGCACCACTGGCTGGCGCAAGGCTACCATCGGCACAAACTAAACTACCAGCAGCAGTTCCATTTGCATTACCAGCAGCATCGTCAACAAAGCCACTCATATTTGGTGCTAAATTAGATTGCGCTGTATTTTGTCCTGCTTGTTGTTGAATACCGCTATTAAACATAATTGACTCGGCAAAATCATAAACTAATTTAGTATAATCACTACAATCCAAACCATAACCATAATTTCCTGTAGGATAATTTTTACCAGAGTTAATGTTATACCAATTAGCAGCAGTTTCAGTGCCTGTACCAGAATAATTCCAGCGAATTAAGCCTTCAGTTGGAATCGGTGGCATAACATCCGTACTCATACTGCAAGATTCAAAGCTGGCTTTAGCTCCTAGATTCGGCAAGCCACTTGGCGTAAATTCTGGATACCACGTTGGAACGTGGTGATGACAGTAGTTAACTTTCTTACCAACCCAATATAACAACGCCTGTACAACGCGTTGCTGCTGCCAACTCGTGCTATTCTGACAGCTGTAAAGATTGCTTGGAAATGCTAATGTAAGTAATTGGGGACCCCAAATCGGACTAAACCCAATGTCTGATGCAGAATATAAACTTACACTTTCTACTGCAGTAAAATTGCCTACATTTAATTCACAAAACGTCGGTGCTGGACTAGGAGAAGGTGATGGTGTAGGACTCGGCGTAGGTGCTATTGTAGGTGTAGGTGCTGGAGTTGACGACGAAGATCCACTAGCGCAAGCAGCTAATGAAACACAACAGCCAACAGCCAAAGATAAATTAAAGAATTGCTTATGATACACAATTAACATCCTAAAAAACTTGATAGGTAATAGAGCAACAGTGCTTGAGTATATCATATCAAGTTTATCAGATATTAACTTTATTTTAAATAACTAAATAACTTTTGAATAACGTTTATTGTCTTGCCTTTGACGCAAATATTTATCAAAAACCACCGCTATATTTCTAATTAAGAAACGACCTTTGCTACTAACTTCCAGACTAGTTGCATTAAGTGTGATTAACCCCAATTCAACAAGCGCAGGTAAATCAGCTAATTCAGTCACAAAATACTCCGCAAAATTAAGCTCATACTTATTGGCAATTTGGTTAAAATCTAATCTAAACTGGCACATAATCTGCTGAATTATATCGCGACGAATTACATCATCCTGATCAAGCATCATACCACGCAAAATCGGGAGCTGATTGTTATTAATAAAGTTATAATAACTATCGAGGTCTTTTGCACTTTGATAATAACTATTACCCACAAAACCGATTGAAGAAACACCGAAAGCCAGCATGTGGGTATCGGCAAAAGTAGAATAGCCCTGAAAATTACGTTGCAACGTGCCATTATTCAGCGCAATTGCCAACTCATCTTCTGGACGCGCAAAATGATCCATACCAATAAAGACATAACCAGCATCAGCCAAACGTTCTACGCACATCTGCAAAATATTTAATTTCTCAGTGGCGCTCGGTAGATCTGCCTCATTAATTCGGGTTTGCGGCATAAAAATATGCGGTAAATGTGCATAATTAAACAAAGCAATCCGTGCAGGTTTTAGCTGATTAATTACGATATCAATCGTTTTGGCATAGCTTTGCAGATTTTGTAATGGCAGTCCATAAATCAAATCAATACTCGTTGAATTAAATCCCAGCTCAGCAGCCTTATCTAATACCCGTTTGGTATCAGCAAGAGGTTGAATCCGATTAACCGCTTTTTGCACATCTGGATCAAAGTCTTGTACGCCTAGTGATACCCGATTAAATCCTTCATTATGGAGAGCTTCCATAAATTCATCGGTAACATGACGCGGATCAAGTTCCATCGCAATTTCTGCAGCATTACTTAAATCAAAATAGCTTCTAACTAATTCCATTACCTGATGCACTTCGTCTATTGATAGCCAAGACGGTGAGCCACCACCAAAATGCAACTGTACTACTGGCAGTTTTTTGCCAATTAACTGATGGTAAAGGGCAAATTCTTTTGCTAAATACTCAAGATATTCAGTAATTTTATTCCGATTATTGGTAATAATCTTATTACAACCACAATACAAGCATAAGGTATTACAAAATGGAATATGAATATATAGCGAAACCGCCTGATCAAACTCAGGAGTGAAAACTTTGTTAATTTGACTAAGCTGCTCACTAATACCGAAGTCAAGGCTAAAGCGATCAGCAGTTGGATATGATGTATAACGAGGCGCATTAGTCTGACAACGCTCAATTAACTCACGATCAAAATCAATTTTTTGGTGATTCATTTATCAATATTCTTTTATAAAATACGCTGAGATGAAATTTTCTACCAGTTTATCAAAAGCTTAATTCGTAAATCAGATTTACTAACCTGAACGATTTGCGGGTGATTATCATCTTGCCAGCGAAGGTATTCAATTTTCCAGTCTAATTGTTCAAACCCAGAGCTTAAACGATTACTAACGGAATAATTAGGTAGTGGAATGCCCTGAATCCAATAATGAAGATACTGTAGTGGCAAGCTAAAGCCAAGCTGCTTATTCATCATCTGATCTAGATCAGAACCACTGTAAGATTCATTATCCTCAGTAGTCAAAGTAGCGACATTACTTTCAACAACTATTTTAGCAACCGTGCTACCCAAAGGCGACATGAAGGCTAAGACATCATTACCTGATTCATGCTGCCAGTTAAAATTACCATAATAATCTTTGGACGCAGTACGAATGGTAAAGCGCCCATCAATATTATAATTGTTATCAATTTGAGTTGGTACGTGATATGCTGCTGGTTGATCGACTTTGACGTCATACCAGCTAGCACATGAACTCAAACCAACTACAGCAAACATTATTGGAAGTTTTCTCATTGCTTAGAAAAGTCCAAACCAAACTGATAATACATTAAAATCAACATTGATTGCTCAGTTAAGGACTTTTGTAATTGCATTTGCTGTACCTCAGGAGAAATTACAACTATTTTGTCTGCCAAATCTTTTTTACCTTCAGCCAAATAAACTTGACGTAAATGAAGCGCAGTATCACGATCTTGCGTAGCTTTATATGCACGAGTTAAATAGCTTTCTGCTCGTGCGTACTCACCCAATTTAAACGAAGCCCAGCCAATAGTATCTAAAATAGCTGGATCATTAGGAGACATTTTATAAGCTTTTTCAGCTAAAGAATAAGCTTTCACGTAATTTGTGGTTTTATCTGCTAACAAAAATGCTAAATCATTATAGCCAACCGGATCACTTGGATTCAGTTTAATGTATTTATTGTACCAGGTAATCGCCTGCTCATTACGATTAGTCATTGCTGATAATGATGCATAATAGTACACAAATGTTTTATCGTTGCTATAATATTTAATATTTTTAGCTGCAATTTTATATGCCTCATTATAGTTGCCTAATTCAGTATATATGGATAACTTTAATATAGTACTATCATGACTACTGAATTTACCAGCTTTTGCCATAGTATCTATAAAGCCATTCGCAGCCGAGTAATTCCCCTGCCTAATGTAAGAGCGTAACATCCCAACATTTGCCGCAGGTTCAAGAATCGGGTTGGCACTTGCTGCAGCACGATAATTACTAATAGCGCTCTCACTTTGTGACTCACTATCATAAAGGCTTCCTAATGCCAAGTTAACGGTACCATCAAGACTATAATTATGACTTAACGCGGTTTGTAGTGCATCAATTGCACGATTAGTTTTGCCTTGTTTGAAATTAACTATGGCAGAATCAACCAATAAATTGCCATTATATGGAGTTACTTTTTGCGCTGACTCAATATATTGACTGGCATCATCCAAATTTCCAGTACGAATCAATGTTGCAACATAAAGATTTACTAGCGTCGGTGATGGTTTTGGCAAAGTCGCCATTTCATGTCGCATCATCGTTAATAGTAGTGGAAAATTATTTTCTTTAGCTAAAATTCCTGCAGACCAAAAAATTGGTACTTCCCAATTAGGATACTCCTGATTGATCTTTGTTATAGTTGCCAGTAATTCGGACTCCTGCTCTGTAATGCTATATGCAACTAGAGCAAATAAATCAGCTTCAGGGTATGCAGAATATTTATTGGCTACATATTTGGCAAATTTCGCCAAACTATCCTCTGTTTCAGGTTTGACATCATTACTAACTATTGTTGATAAAAAAAGTAATACCGAACGCGTCTTTGTTGGATCAACTTTAATCACTTTTTTTAGATCGCTCTTGGCTAAGTCAAGATTATTTTGTTCCAGTGCAATACGAATACCAAATAAATGTGCGACATTTGAATCAGGTGCAACCTTTACTAAGTGATTAACTAATTCACTCAAACGATCAAGTGATTGTTGAGAATTACTGCTGTGTTCATAACAAACAATAGCTTTATAAATAATTCGCGGGTCATTATATTTGTTGGATAACAGATAATAACCTTCAGCTGCAACTGCATAATTTCCTTGATTAAATGCCATATCAGCTTTTAATAAAGTTGCCAGATCATCAGTCTCTAACGATGCTTTAGGAAGTTTATTTTGATCAAAATCAACAAAATTATCAGCATACTCAATTGCATTTATGACATTTTCCTGATAGTTTTCAGTGATAAACTGCTGCTGTGAGTAAGGTGGTGTTGAACTAGAACACGCACTTATAATACCTGCAGCAATAAATATACTAATTAATTTTTTCATTCCTAACCCTCATTATTTCTTATAATATCGTAAGCCAATCAATTGTATTGCAATTTGCAATCAATGTATATATACTCAAACTGATTCGAACACACGCGTGTGGAAATACTAGTAGGCGATTTACGACGATACTTACTATCTGTAAGCGAAGAGTGAATCAACGACCTAGGATGGTAAATCTGATTGAGTATACAACCGTGAGATTTTACCATCTTTTAATATAGAGGACTTTTTTTTATGCCAGAATTACCAGAAGTTGAGACGGTTAAGAATGGACTTCAAGAATTATGCGGAACAACACTCAAGGCTGTAATTACTCGTTTTCCTCGTTTACGTTACCCATTAGATACGATACAACTCAACCAAGAAACTGGCAGCAAAATTCTTCAAATTAGCCGTCGTGCAAAATATGTCATCATCCATTTAGAGCAAGGATATTTACTTATTCACCTTGGGATGTCGGGAAGAATAACTTTATTAAAACAAAATGTTCCGCTACAAAAACATGATCACGTAGATATCATATGCGATGATTTTATTTTACGGTACAACGACCCACGGCGTTTTGGTTGTATTATATATATTACCGAATTAGAGAATAACCCAATTCTAGGTAAACTTGGTCCAGAACCGCTTGAGCAGGATTTTACTCATGATTATTTATACCAAAAGATTAAAACTCGTAAAACACCAATTAAGCAATTAATCATGGATAATACGATTGTGGTCGGTGTCGGGAATATCTACGCCTGCGAATCATTGTTTTTAAGTAAAGTAAGTCCATTGCGCAACGGGCAAGATGTTAGCTTATCTGAATGCCAAACTCTAGTACAAAATATCAAAAAAGTATTACAGGAAGCGATTGCAGCTGGTGGTAGTTCACTGCGTGATTATAAAAATGCACAAGGTGAGCTGGGATATTTTCAGCAAAGCCACAATGTTTATGGTAAAGCAAAAAAACCTTGCCTTACTTGTAGTAGTATAATTCAAGAAATAAGACTTGGGCAACGTAATAGTTTTTATTGCCCACAATGTCAATCTTAAGTATAAGTAGGAATCTTATGTCACGTTTAAAAATAATTTTGTTAATAATCGGATTATCCGCAAATTTGGTCTATGCAGAGGAGAATGCAGAATCATCTGTAGAAAGTGATATTATTAGCACACTTGCAAATGATAGTAGCAGAAACTTCATTGACGTAGAACCTTCACCGATAACAGTTGTTGTAAAAAAAGCTCCAGAACCATTAGTTATTGGACTCGCTCTTGGAGGTGGTGCGGCTAAAGGATTCGCGCACATTGGTGTGATCAAGGCTCTGGAAGAAAATCACATCAAAGCACAAGTTATTACTGGAACATCTGCAGGTTCTTTAGTTGGTAGTCTTTATGCTTATGGTTATACACCTTTACAGCTACAGAAAATCTCTTATCAAATGGATGAGTTGAATTTAGCAGATTTTACTTTTAGCCGTGATGGCGTTATTAAGGGAACGCGATTACAGCAGTTTGTTGATGCCAGAGTAAAAAACACCCCTCTGCAAAAATTAAAAACCAAATTTACTGCGGTTGCGACTGACTTAGATACTGGTCAAAGTATTGGCTTTAATAATGGAGATACTGGTATTGCAGTGCGTGCATCTTGCTCAATCCCAAATGTATTTATGCCTGTACAAATGAATAATCATCGCTATGTTGATGGTGGTTTATCTGCACCAGTTCCTGTTAGTTATGCAAAAAAAGAAGGTGCCAACTTTATAATCGCGGTTGACATTAGTGCTAAACCAGAACAAGGACGTAGTGGATATTTATCCAACTTTGATCAGACCATTAATATTTTGAGCGTAAAACTTTTAGCAGAACAATTAAAACAGGCGGATGTCGTAATTCATCCAGATATAACTAGTCTATCCAGCTTTAGCTTTGATAAAAAACAAGAGGCGATTGATATTGGTTATAAGGCAGCAATGGTACAGATGCCACTAATTAAACAAAAAATTGCCCAATGGCAAAAATTGCACAATAATAATTAAATTGTTCAGTTATAAAGGACATTCTCATGCAGCAAAAAATTAGTGAACAAGACAAACTAATTTGTTTAACCGATCACGAACATCCACTTTCTGCAGTGAATCCGCCAATTTTTCAAAGTTCAATCTTTAGTTTTAATACTATCGAAGATTATATTGACTATAAAGATAAATTAAATCAAGCTTATTGTTATACTCGTGGTAATAATCCAACTTGTAAAATTTTAGAACAAAAGCTGGCGGCATTAGATCATGCTGAGCAATGTCGGGTCTTTTCATCCGGGATGGGTGCTATTTCAGCTGCTTTGTTCTCGGTACTAAAAAATGGAGATCATGTTTTAGTTTTAAATACTATCTATGGACCAACCTTAGATTATTTAAAATTTATGGAACGCTATGGAATCAGTTTTGATGTTGTCACAGTTGGAGAAATTAGCCAGCTTGAACAGTTAATGAAAATAAATACCAAGGTGATTTATACCGAGTCACCAGCAACTATGACTTTCGAAACTATAGATTTAATTAAACTGGCACAATTTGCCAAAGCACAAGAGATTATTACAGTTATTGATAATACCTGCCTTACACCACTTCTGCAAAAGCCCCTGACGCTCGGAATAGATATCGCTGTATATTCATTATCTAAATACACCGGCGGACATAGTGATGTTATTGCTGGTGCGGTAGTTACTTCGCAGCAGCTTATGACAAATATTGATAAATATGGTTACAAATTATCTGGTTCGGTATTGAGTCCTAATGATGCATTTTTACTCTTACGTGGATTACGGACGCTCCCCTTACGTTTAGAAGCTCTGGCACAAACCACTACTCAGGTCATTGATTATTTGAGTGAACATCCACAAATTAAAACCATTTACCACCCTCTTAGTTATTGTGGTGAACAAAAAAACATCTACCAAAAACAAACGAGTGGTTATGCCGGATTATTTTCAATTAAGCTCGCAATCAATAACACTAAGCAAATTCGTAATTTTATCAATAGATTAAAAACATTTAATATCGCAGTCAGCTGGGGTGGGTTTGAAAGTTTAGTAATGGTGAAAGATATTAATGAACTCCGCAAAGCAGCCAGTGATGAAGTGATTATCCGCTTTTCACTTGGGCTTCTTGATGCTAAAACAATTATTCAGGATTTAGAACAAGCATTAAATCAGATAGGAACAGATGATGCGTAAATTTATCTCAATGGATTTTTTTCAAAATTTAGGTAAAGCATTCATGCTGCCAGTTGCCCTGTTGTCAGCTTTGGGCATGTTACTTGGGATTGGCTCGGCATTAACCACACCACAATTAGTACAGCTATTACCCTGGCTAAAAAATCCTATCGTTAGCTTTATTGCCAACTACATGACAACGATTGGCGCATTTGGTTTTCAAAACTTACCAGCACTATTTGCTATCGCAATTCCAATTGCATTGGTTAAAGCCGAAAAAGGTGTCGCTGGTTTTGCTGGTTTTGTTGGTTTCTATATCATGCATAGCGCAGCTAATTTCATGTTAACCAAGCTTGGAATGTTAGCAATCAGTGGTGATTTAGTTAATAATGGTCAAACTATCGTCTTTGGTATCCAAAGCATCGACATGGGTGTATTGGGCGGGATTATTTCAGGGATAATTGTTGCCAAACTTCATCAACGTTTTTATAATATTCAATTACCCGATGCATTATCATTTTTCTCAGGCGCGCGCTTCGTTCCAATTATTACTACCGTCGTAATGAGTCTAGTCGGGCTAGTTCTGCCGCTTAGTTGGCCGTTTGTTGCTCATCTAATCAATAGTGCTGGTCAATCGCTGGTAGCCACTGGAGTTTTTGCGCCATTCTTATTTGGAACGGGTGAGCGTTTATTGCTGCCTTTTGGTTTACATCATATTTTAGTGGCACTTATTCGTTTTACACCAGCTGGCGGTGAAATGCTGGTCAATGGACATCAGGTTTATGGTGCGCTCAATATCTTCTACGCTCAATTAGCAGATCCACTTACGCAAAATTTTAATCCACAGGCTACACAATTTTTATCGCAAGGTAAAATGCCGACGTTCTTATTTGGTTTGCCGGGTGCAGCTTTAGCTATTTATCATTGTGCCAAACCTGAAAATCGCCCACAAATCAAAGGCGTGTTAATTAGTGGTGTAATTGCCTGCGTAATTGCCGGAATAACCGAACCACTAGAATTTCTTTTCTTATTTACTGCGCCATATCTGTACCTTATTCATGCAGTTTATACTGGTTTAGGTTTCTTAGCAGTATCATTATTACATGTAACCATTGGTAATACTGATGGTAATTTAATCGATTTGGTGGTTTTTGGGATTTTGCAAGGTACAAAAACTAAATGGTACTTGATACTACCATTAGGCTTGGTATGGTTTGCATTGTATTACTTTACCTTCAAATTTGCAATCCTTAAATTTAATCTCCATACTCCTGGGCGGCAAGAAGATAATCAAAGTGGTGAGGCTTCAAGCGCAGCAACCCCAATCATTCTAACAAAGAATGAACGAGCTCAGACCATCGTCGCCGCACTTGGTGGTCGTGAGAATATTCTATCACTAGATAATTGTATTACTCGACTCAGAATAGTAGTGAAAGATATGAGCTTAATTAATGAAGATAAAATCAAAACAACTGGTTCGCTAGGTATTATCAAGCTTGATGCGGCTAATTTGCAAATAGTCTATGGTGTTCAAGTTCATCTAGTTAAAACTGAAGTTGAAAAATTATTGTAACTAAACTCAACATTAACTTGTATAGTGCTAAATGTGCTATACAAGTTAGCTTCTGAAAAGCCTTCATACTGTGCAATTGCAACATTTAAAGCTATAAAACATCCAGATTAAGCTGCTATAATAAAAGATTAAGCTCAAACATTTTAAGAAGGTAAGCAAATGAGTGTCCTAATCGTAATTTTAGCACTAGCATTTTTAATGTATGTGGCATATAAAGGTCACAGTGTAATTCTCTTTGCTCCAATCGCGGCACTGCTTGCAGTATTTTTAACTGATCCACGGTTAGTCGCACCAATGTTCTCCCAAGTCTTTATGGTAAAGATGGTTGATTTCATCAAGTTATACTTTCCAGTATTCATGCTCGGAGCAATTTTTGGTAAAGTAATTGAGCTTTCAGGATTCTCCAAATCAATTGTCGCAGCAGTGATTAAGCTAATTGGGAGACAACGAGCGATACTGGCAATCGTATTAGTTTGTGCGGTATTGACTTATGGTGGTGTATCATTATTTGTGGTGGTATTTGCAGTTTATCCATTCGCAGCCGAATTATTTCGTGCTGGTGATATACCCAAACGCCTAATTCCAGGTACCATTGCACTAGGTGCATTTAGCTTTACAATGGATTCAATGCCCGGAACACCACAGATCCAAAATATCATTCCCAGCACTTTTTTCCAGACGAATACTTGGTCAGCACCAATCTTAGGTATTGTTGGGAGCTTGTTTATTTTAATCGTCGGGGTTACATATCTGGAATACTGTCGCAAAAAGGCACTTAAAAATAAAGAAGGTTATGGAACAAATCTACTGAATGAACCAGCTAATTTTGAGCATGGAAAACTAGCTAATCCACTAATTGCTGTTTTACCATTATTTGTAGTTGGTATTGGTAACCTAGTTTTTACCCGCATGATTCCATTAAGCTATGGTAAAGAATTTATTTTTGCGTTGGGTGGAAAAAGCGTTACGGTTGATGTGAGTAAATTAACTGCAATTTGGGCAGTTGAAGCTGCTTTAATTCTAGGTATTTTATGTGTGATAATCTTCGCTTTTCGCCCAGTAATGCGTCACTTTGCAGATGGTAGTAAAGCGGCTGTATCTGGTGCGTTACTCGCATCACTAAACACAGCTTCCGAATATGGTTTTGGTGGTGTAATTGCTGCCATGCCGGGGTTTATGGTCGTAGCTGCAGGTTTACAGCACATCCCTAATCCATTAATAAATGAAGCAATTACGGTTACGGCTTTAGCTGGAATAACTGGATCAGCATCTGGCGGTTTAAGCATTGCACTGGCAACTATGTCTAATCATTTTATAGAACTAGCGCATACAATGAATATTCCAATGGATGTACTACACCGCGTTGCAGCCATGGCATCCGGAGGCATGGATACCTTACCTCACAACGGCGCGGTAATTACCTTATTGGCTGTAACAGGGCTTAGCCATAAGCAGGCTTATAAAGATGTCTTTGCGATTACCTGCATTAAAACTCTCGCTGTATTTTTTGTGATTGGTTTTTATTTTACGACTGGTCTGTATTAGAAAGTCTGCTATTAAAAAATAAACCAGCCGAAATGAAAGTATTTCGGCTGGTTTATTTTAGTGTGAAGAGCTCGATTTGAGCTGAATTTTTTCCGGGTTATTGCTATCTTTGATACTAAACCAAAGAAGCGAAGAAATTGCTAATGTTAATGCGCAAATCATAAAAATTAAGTTTTTATTGGCAACGATGCTGATTGCATGACCAACACCGAGGCTGGCAACCAATTGTGGTAAAACTACTGACAAATTAAACAAGCCCATATACAAACCTATTTTTGAATTGCCAACTTTTTGCGTCATGATGGCAAAAGGTAAACTAATTGTCGCCGCCCAACCAATCCCAATAAATGCCATTAAAGCATAAACCATAAATGGACTAGCTCCGATAAACAACATTCCCAAATAACCAAGTGCCATTGAACCGATACAAATTGCATGAGTTTTAGTACTGCCTATTTTTCTAGTCAAAGGTTCCAAAATTGCTACAGGAAGTATCGCACCTGTAACATTTAAGATTAAAAATGAAATTGATACAACCTGTCCCATTTTTAGAGCGCTGAGATCAGGCATTTTATATTGAACATACGCAAACATGTAAACAAACATAGTCTGAATACCAATCCAGGTAAACGAGTGAGCTGCAAGAATTTTTTTAAACCCCAAAATACCTGCTTCTTCTTTTGACTTGCCTGCTTCTTTTTGCAGTAACGCTTGAAAGATAAAAAATAGTGTAATAAGTAAGCAAATAAATTCAACATAGTAGGTATGACTTTCTGCTCCACTTAAACGCTCTACAATCGCATACACGCCATATAATAAAAAACCCCATAGTGGTTGAATATCCATCAAGATTTTTTTAAAGGATGCATCTGATTTGGTTTTAGCTATGGCTACCAAATTTTGCTTTAATTCACGAGGCTCAGTAATAAAAAAAACTGGAATGGTTGAAAGTAAAAACACCAACACCACGCCAACATAGATTAACACATAATTATCTAAAAAGGCTCCAATTACATATGCGCCAACTCCAAAAAAACCAGAAATTGTTTGCATCCATGTATATCCACGAGTACGCTCTTTGCCTTCAGGTGTAACATCAGCAATAATTGACCGAGTTGGGTTAAAACTAACATTGATCGAAAGATCAAGAAGTAAAGCTACCGCAATTGCAACTCCCAAAATACTATGTAGCCCCAATGCTGCAGCAATAATATCCAAATTAGGTAATGCCAACAACATTAATGAGCAAAGTATTCCGCCAATGATAATAAATGGGCGGCGGCGACCACTCCATAGCCATACATTATCACTAATCAAACCAATAATAACCTGGCCTAAAATTCCGGCAATCGGACCTGCTGCCCACACCAAACCAATTTCATCGATTTTCAGTCCATATTTTGTACTTAAAATCCAGCTAAGCGCAGAGATTTGAATACATAATGCAAATCCCATTGCAGTTGATGGAAGACCTAAGATGATATAGAAAAAGTTACTTAATTTATTTTGCATCAATGACATGTTTTATTTCCCCTCGCTCCAATAAAAGATAAGTAAAAAGCCTTGATAAACAAGGCTTTTTAAGATAATTTAAGAACAACTGAATCCAGCAGTTGACGGTACACTTCCAGTATATGGTACAAAATACATAACTGATTGTGCTGGTACAATTAGCTGATTAAACACACCGCTGCTATTAACATTAACAATTTGATGTGACATCAAATCAATATAACAGCCGGCACTTAGATTGGATGCCGAACTAGTCATTTCATAAACCGTAGTTGATTTATTTACAATAAAGGCATAGTTAGTACCACGAGTCAGTGCCGCAACATTATCAGCATCAGAAGCATTTACTGTCGCCCAGTTCATTGTTTTGCCCAAAGTCTGATTATGGAAGTAAACTCCGGCAATAACTTCATTTTCATTCCAGTATGACACGCTACCATTAGCATTAGCAGCAGTAGATGTTCCACTGGAAGTTAAACCAGTACCTGCTTGAGCCTGTAAATCAGCGAATACATACGGAGTACCTGCTTCCATCGCCATAATCACACCATAAGCTAATGGAGCATTATAGTAATTCATTACAAAATTAGGCGACTGAGTACCAGTCCATGGGCACATTGCACGTGATGCAATACTATCTGGCACAGTATCTTGATCCATTACCAGATTAATTGCATTGACCCCAGGCAAGGTACCATTAGTTGAAGAAGTATAAGCATCGCTACTAGTTATCATTGAAGTAAGCGAAGCCTGCAAGCTTGCACCATAAGCAAAAGCACCATTAAGACCAGCAAGCAGCGGGAAATTTAGCATCTTCATCGTATTGCCTGAAGAGTTATTACCTGTGGCGGTTTTGATGCTGATATAATTGGTATAATCATTTGCTGAATTAGTCGGATATTCGCCAAAGAAAATATTGCTACTCTTATTGTATGCCGCAGTATCACTAAATAATTGATTAAAGAAGGTCGGGGATTGTCCACTTACGTCATCAATCCGGAAGCCATCAATATTAAAGCCAGTAGTGCTACTAGCTGCAGCAGTCATTGAGCCACTACCATTGTTATAACCCAAAAGCCAAGCTGAATAACCATCAAAAATTGACTGAGTACCACAAGAAGCAGCTCCTGACCAACCTGATGACGAATTAGATGCAGAAGGCAAAACACCATCAAACCATCCCTCTGAAGCGGAGAAGTCAGCATCCCATGGTGTTGTGCTACTAAATGAAGCGTTGTAGGTAGAACCATTAGGATTATTTGCCCATAGCGCAATTATTCCATTGGTATTATTTGCAAACGAAGCACAACTTGTCGCAGTATTACCAAAAGGAATATATCCAGAAACTTTAGTCTGTGGCCACCAAAATTGTTGCAGTGCCGACATATTTCCTGATGCAAATGAATAAGTTTGTCCAGAGTAATTAGTATAATATGTAGTATTATTAACACCTGGTTGCGCAAATTGATGGATTGCTACATCAACGATCAGTCGTAAACCAGCACTATGTGCATTTGTTACCAACGTAGCTAAATCACTGGCAGTACCATATGACATCACATTACTTGAATTACCAATTTCTCCAAAATTCATCGGTTGATAAGCACCATACCAAGCTGGAATATTATCCGCAGCATAGTTACCAGAATATGTCACATATGCGCTATTTTGCGGTGGTGATACCCACACCGAAGTATAACCCATATCATAGTATTGTTTAAGCATTGCTGGAGTGATACTGGCATATGGTGTATTAAATAACTCCAAAATTACATCGGTATTATTATAACCAGTTGCAGCTGTAGCGATTCCGCTTGGCAGAGTCATGTTATACGCACCGCTCTCCAAGACAACGCCCGTTCCGGCACGAGTTGAATTGGTTCCGGTACAAAACGCGTTATCACTCTCACCTTGGGTTATGTTACTATTCGCGCTATTACTCCAAGTACAAGTTCCATTTTGACAAATAGCACTACTTAGAGATGCAGTCGATACCTGTTTAGTTGACTGACTTGCGGGAATTGCCTTTAAATTAAGCGAAAGCTGACCAACATTTGTTGCCGGTGGCGTGCTTGAACTATTCGTTCCCGAAGCACAGCCAATCAGGCTAAGACCACCAACTATAAATAACGCTGAATATAGTAATTTAATCCTCATATTAATTCTCCCTCTAATTTTATATTTGCACATTATTATAACATTTTACTACATAAACTAACACAAGAACCCAACATGGATATCTATAAATTATAGTTATTTCGCTAACATAGATAAAGTCTACCAAGTATAATAAATACCGGATTGTATTTCATACTGTTGATAAAGATTATTTGATACATTAGTTGCCTGTTGATTATACCACTGTTGAGCATAAACACCAAAAAGATATAAACCACGAACTTGCGGAATTGGGTAATTAAGAACCAAATCCATTTCTTGCAAACCATCAACATTAGTATTATCTGAAGCAACATACACATATGACGGTTGGAAAATCAGATTAGTCCCCCAAGAACCTAAAGCAAACTGACCACCTAATTTATACATATTGCCAGGAATGCCCTGCGTAACCATATTATAAGACCAAGCTTCCGAATATAGTGGATCAACTTGCAAGCTTTGGGTGTAAGGCGATACAAATGCCCCATTACCATAAGCACCACTAGGACCCCACATTGTATTTGCACTCGCATTAAGAGAGAACTCATCATAACTCCAGCCAATTTTAGCACCCGCTATATAGCTTTGAATTGCACCCCCGCTGGTTGACTGACTGATCGCATTTACGCTTTGAAACCATTGCTGATCACTACCAAATTGCGCTGAAATATTAAATGATTGATGACTGCTAACCGGAATACTCACACTACTATCACCGTAGAGCAAGGTACCGTAGTTATCAAATTGATATCCCCACAAGCGTAAATTATAAGCGCCATCATTGCTTGCATAATTAGCCCCCATTGCAGCGGTGCCAGCAGAATTCGTTGAGTATCCATCTCGGGTTTGCAGCCAACTGCTATAGTTAGTTTGACCAGTATAACCAGGCGCAGCTCCAAACTGAGCTCCATTAAATGCCAATGCCGATAACAGCCAGCCGCCGCCAGTATAAATATTAACGCCAACTCCCTGATAGGTAGTTGGAACAGTTAGCATATTGGTATACATATTTCCCGCCAGCCATGGACTATTATCAAAAGCGATATAACCTATATCAGCATTAACGATATTTTGGTACTGGTACTCAATAAATGCTTCAGATAGAGTTATTTGCGTAAAAGTTGGAATATATTGAGAATAACTACGTCCACCATTAATCTGGCTATTTAGGCTGGAAAATGGATTCATTATAGATAAGACGCCACCAGCAGAAAATCCTGCAATTTGTCCTGTTTGTCCAAAAATATTACCACCATATGATATACCAGCTGGGTAACGTTGCGAATCCCATTGATTATAGGTTCCACCACCAAATACATTATAAGTACCACCCTCAAATAGCTTTTGTGCTACAGTTTGTGATTCAATTTGGCTTTCAGTTAATTTTAGTGTTCCGCCACCTGACATCATCCAATTGTAGGGATTTTGGAAATAATTATAACGTCCTATAAATCCAGCATTAGGATTAGTAGGTGGGGATGGCTGAACCTGATTAGCTGATTCAACTGCCTTAGCCTGAGAGTTAGTAACAACAGTAGATTCAAAATCATCCGCAAATGTCAGTGGTGCTATCGCGGTAAATAATAACGAATAAAGTATTTTATTCACGGTGTATCTCATAGTAATAGTATGATATGTTATGGGAAATTCAATTATTGTTTAATTAATTGGAAGTTTATTTTACAGGTAGTAATTATGGGTTAAAATGACTCATATAGTTGTCCTTTTTTGGAGACAATATATATTTTCATATAACTTTGAGTTAATGATAAAATATGATTAGCAGAACCAAAACAGGCATGAAACACTTATGAATACTGGGAATAACCTGATTATTAGCGATGTAATTAACCAATTAGACAACACTAATTTAGACGCACAAAATAGTAGCATAAATGCAACAAATGACATTGAGGCAGTTCGGACTTGGCTGTTGGAATTTCGTCATAGTCCACATACATTTACTTCATATCGACAAAGCTCTGAACGGTTTTTAATGTGGCTAATGCGTGAAAATCTCAGCTTACGACAAGTTACCCGGGAAGCAATTCAGGAATATCAGGATTTTTTACAAATGCCGACTCCTCATGACTTTTGGTGTGGACCAGCGAAGCCTCGTACTCATCCGGAATGGAAGCCATTTGTAAAAGGTTTGTCTAACTCCAGTGTTAAATTAAATCTGCAGATTTTAGGAAGTCTTTATCAATACTTAATTGATGCAGGATATCTAACCCGTAATCCATTTCGTCTAATTCGCCAAAAAATCAAAGTTCCGCATGGGGTTGAACGTTTTTTAACCGTTCGTGAATGGGATTATTTACGTGAATTTATTGAAACTTTACCACAAGATAATGCAAAGAATAAATTTGAGTATGAACGAACAAAATGGATATTTAGCCTACTGTATTTGACGGGTTGTAGACGTAGCGAAGTAATCAATGCACGCATGTCAGATTTTGTGAGTAAACGTAGCCAATGGTGGCTAAAGGTTGTTGGTAAAGGTAATAAGTACGGCGAAATACCTGTCCCAAATGAATTGCTCGGTGCACTGATTCGTTATCGTAAATCACTTGGTTTAGCAGAATACCCTAATCCGCTGGAGACTGAATTACCCTTAATCTATAGCAAATACGGTAAACTAAAGCCAATTAGTGATTCTATGTTATATAAAATTATCAAAACCACCTGTAATAATCTGGCAGATCAGCTAAAAGCAGATGATCCAGCTAGTGCATTTGTGATTGCGCGGGTATCAACCCATTGGATGCGTCACACTTCTGCAACGCATCAGGTAGACGCTGGGATTGACATACGGGTAGTAAAGGAAAACCTACGCCACAGTATGCTAGAGACAACTATGAAATACCAGCATACCGAGGCTGACTCACGGCATGATGAAACAATTAAAAAGTTTGGTAAATAACGCAATTAATTAATTTGACTGGATATTGGTGCTAAATCCTCAATCGATAGTTGAAGAACAAACTGAGACAGTTCATATTCAGTAAAGCGATACTCCGTATTACAATAATCACAGTCTACTGAAATATTTCCCTGTTCATTAATCAGAGTGTTTAATTCATCCTTACCTAAATTACGTAAAATCTCACTCACGCGCTGCCGACTGCAGCTACAAGCAAAGATTACTGGGTGTTTAGGCATTATAACCACATTGTCTTCATTAAATAGCTTAGTAATAATACGCTCTAAGTTATCATTTAATAATTCATGAGCGGTAAGCGTATTGGCAAGCATGAAGATTCTTTCAATTTCGTTTAAATGTAATTGATGGGTATCTGGTAATTGTTGTAACATAAAGCCAACGACTTTATTTTCTTGATATGCCAAGAAAAACCAGCTTTTGAGTTGCTCTGATTGTATCATGTAATTATTTAAAATTTCACCAACTTCCGAACCGTTAAAAGCTATAATACTTTGATATAAATTACCCTCGCTCTTTGAATCAATACTTACAACTAGCCTACCTTCCTGCAAATAACTCGAATAATCAAGCATAGCCTCATCTTTGGCAGTAAATTTAGCCGTTGCGCGGATATGATATTGATTACTACATTCACTAACAACTAAATTAAAATGCGGGTTATCCTGAATCTGGCAAATAACTTTCCCATCCAATTTGAGGTTGCTAGTTAGCAAAACGTTTGCTGCTAATAATTCACCCAATAACTGTTTTAAGCCATTTGGGTATATTTTTTGCTCTGCAATTGTTAACCATGCATCATCCAATACCACTAAAGAGCCTTTGACAGGTAAACTTTCAAAAATAAATTTTTGTAAATAACTTGAATTCATTCAATACTATTCCATAAAA
The DNA here is from genome assembly GCA_964611845.1 of uncultured Neisseria sp. GTDB lineage: Bacteria > Pseudomonadota > Gammaproteobacteria > Burkholderiales > UBA11063 > Aquella. Next base: position 74,750 of record CAZTBH010000004.1, on the reverse strand, counting down.
CAAACCCACCGTTAAATGGTGGGTAAAAACTATTCTTCTTCATTCATTACGGCGTTAGTGTAGACATCTTGCACGTCATCAAGTTCTTCAAGAGCATCTAATAGACGTTGCATTTTCTTGGCATCCTCACCAGTCAGTTCCGTTTCTACATTTGGCTTCATGGTAACTTCAGCTAATTCTGCACTAAAACCTTTTGCTTCAAGAGCATTTTTAACTTCAACATAATCATGCGGAGCAGTTATCACTTCCAAGCTACCATCATCATTGGTAATCACATCTTCTGCGCCAAAATCCAAAGCCGCTTCCATTAGAGCATCTTCGTTTGTACCTGGTGCAAAAAGTAATTGACCACAATGTTTGAATTGAAATGATACGCAGCCATCTGTTCCCATATTTCCATGATATTTATTAAAGGCATGGCGAACTTCTGCAACCGTGCGAGTATTATTATCTGTCAGGCAATCAACAATAATTCCCGCCCCGGCAATACCATAACCTTCAAAGCGTAGCTCAACATAATCAACCCCCTCCAGCTCACCAGAGCCTCGTTTGATTGCACGTTCTACATTATCCTTAGGCACATTATTTTCGCGTGCTTTTTCAACTGCTAGGCGCAGACGCGGATTAGAACTTAAATCACTACCGCCCATCTTAGCTGCAATCGTGATTTCTTTAACCATGCGTGTCGTTATTTTACTTTTCTTGGCATCAGATGCTGCTTTACGATGCTTAATATTTGCCCACTTACTATGACCTGCCACAATACAATCCTTTATAAACAAATTTATTTTGGCAATATTTTAGCATGAATTTATGCTACTCTTGGCAGCTTTAGCTTGAAAACTACCTACCACCAAATCATGAGCTCCTACGAATCAGTACATGGCACCATTCATCATCTTAAATCAATAAGTAATTACAGGTAATTACACACATCTTGCTGTAATTCAAAGAATGGGCAATAGCAGATAATCATAGATAACAGATTTACTTTCCGATACAAAATTTACTAAATATCTCCCCAAGTAAATCATCCGCGCTAAATTCACCAGTTATACTACTAAGTGCAGTATGTGAGTAGCGTAACTCCTCCGCCAATATCTCCAGTGATTGCCAATTACTAAACGCATTATCAATATGAGTTACAGCTATGCGCATTGCATCCAAATGACGAGTACGCGCTAAAAATACATCACCGGCAGAATTTTCCCAACCAATCAAAGACAACAGTTTCTGACGAAGTAACTCAATCCCCAGATTAAGTTTAGCAGAGATATATACCTGAGCACCGCTTTCACCCTCTATGACAGAAGCTGTTCCAGACGATAAATCGATTTTATTATGAACAAAAATACGTGGTAATTCTGCGGGCAGCTTATTGAGTATTTGCGTATCCTCTTCGCTCATGCCAACACTATCATCAATCAAGATTAAAGCCAGATCAGCATTTTTTACAGCTAAGAGGGCTCGTTCGATTCCAATTCGTTCAACAACATCCTGTGTTTCACGAATACCAGCCGTATCTATGATATTAAACGGTACACCACCAACAATAATTTTTTGCCTCACTATATCGCGAGTCGTTCCAGCAATTGAAGTAACTATTGCAACTTCTTCATTGGCTAAGGCATTTAGAAGGCTTGATTTCCCGACATTCGGACGCCCAATGATTACGATATTCGCACCATTATTTAAGATAACACCTTGTTGTGTACTTGACAGTAGTTGATGGATTTGTTCACGTAAAACTTCTAATTTTTGCTTAATTTTGGCATTAGCAATAAACTCAATATCTTCTTCAGGAAAATCCAAAGTCGCTTCAACAAACATCCGTAGATTAATCAGCTGCTCATTGATAATATCTATATGTCGTGAAAACTCCCCTTTTAGCGATTTTAGCGCACCTTTAGCAGTAGCTTCGCTCTCAGCATGAATCAAATCCGCAATACTCTCTGCTTGGACTAGGTCTAATTTACCATTCAGGTAGGCGCGCTTGGTAAATTCTCCAGCCTCAGCCAAACGACAACCAAGTTCCAAACAACGTTTAAGCAACATATTTAAAACGACTGGGCTACCGTGTCCCTGTAGTTCCAAAACATCTTCACCAGTAAACGAACGTGGCGTATCAAACCAAAGAATTAAACCAGAATCAATTATCTCCCCACTTGCATCAACAAATTCAGCATAGTGTGCAAAGCGTGGTTTCAAATTTTGTTTTCCGCTTAAAGCATGCGCTAACTCACCTAAATTATTCCCTGAAATACGAATTACCCCTACTCCAGCTTGCCCTGAGCCACTAGCAATCGCAGCAATATTATCTTGTATATAACGCACAGACTACCTCATTAAAAAGTATAAGCAGTTTTAATTGCATTGCCATCAAGTTGACACAGATACAGCCAAATTTGCGGTAAATTACTGTAACGTCTGATTATTGCCCGCATTTTTGCCACTCTTACATGGTCAAAATTATCTTCAGAGGCGCATGACGCTAACAAAAACCACAACCAGCTTAACTCAAATTCCATATAAAATTCATCAATTGGTTTATCAGTCGCAAACTCAACGCCACGCGATGCACTCCACAGTGGAACTAATTGCTCCAATACAACAGCATCTTCCAAATCAGGATTAGTTGCGATAACATTAGTCCATAAAAACTCACGGTAAGACCCATTTGATTTCTCATCGCCACTATCAATCTGAGTTATTTGATTCCACAACTTGTTAGCTTCATCAATCAATATTTCAGGTTTATGCTCGATTAATTTGTTCTGTTTAAAATAAAGAATAACTGCATCTAGTGCAGCTTTTGTAAATTGTTGCAAGTTATAGTACTCCATGCTTTATCAGTTATCAACCACTTTATTTTAACATACACCACAAACAATCACTTGATTTCAATTCTCACACAACAAAAGCTTGTTTATTACAATTGAATTCAATGTGAAAGTAGTTGGTAAATAATGTTAAAATTAATTCTTTTAACGCTTAAGTAAATTCAATGAAACATCTATTCACTTTCACGATAGCCAGTATTTTATCATTATTAATCGCAACAAATAGTAATGCTCAAGAAGTAGTCAATGCTGATGCTCGGTTTGAACTGTATGAGTCGATGATTAGCCAAAAACGTGTCGCAGTTTTTGCCAATAATGCATCCGTCGTTGAAAGTCAAAATATCATCAGTTTTTTGCGCACAAAAAAAATAAATATTGTCAAAATATTTACTCCTGAACATGGTTTTAGCGGTCTAAGTGACGCAGGTGCATCGGTTGCCAGTACGACCGAAAGCGGAATTAAAATCGTTTCATTATACGGTAAAAAAGATCGTCCAGATACACAGGACTTAGCTGATGTGGATGTTATTGTCTTTGATATTCAGGATGTTGGCGTACGTTATTATACTTACATCTCATCATTACAAAGACTAATGGAAGCGGCAGCAGAAAATAATAAGCATCTGATTATATTGGATCGCGCTAATCCCAATGGTTTCTATGTTGATGGACCAGTTTTACAAAGTAAATATAAATCGTTTGTTGGCATGCAAAATATCCCAGTGGTTTATGGGATGACTATTGGTGAATATGCCAAAATGTTACAAGGTGAACAGTGGCTTGATTTACAACCTCGTCAAAAAGCACAACTACTCGAATTAACGGTAATACCATTGGCTAACTATACGCATCAAAGCAAAATTCAGCTGACTGTGCGGCCATCGCCAAATTTACCCAATATGAGCGCGATTTACTGGTATCCATCATTGGGTTGGTTTGAAGGAACTCAGCTCAGCGTTGGGCGTGGTACAACTATGCCCTTTCAGGTGCTTGGACACCCTGACTATCAAAGCAATTTTAGTTTCACACCACAAGCTGTAACAGGTGCACTAAATCCTCCATTTAAAGGTAAACAATGCTTTGGCTGGAATCTACAACTACCAGAAAGCACTATTCTTGCACAAATTAATGGACAGATTCAGCTAAAATACTTATTACAAGCTTATCAAGAGTTTCCAGATAAAGCACATTTTTTTACACCATTTTTTTACAAACTAGCTGGAACTGCTTTGTTACGACAACAAGTTGAATCAGGTTTAAGTGAAAGTGCCATTCGTGCCAGTTGGCAGCCTGATCTAACTAAATTTAAACTAATTCGTAAAAAATATTTATTATACCCAGAAAATTAATTTACAAATGAATAAACATATCTTCTTTGTGCTATTTGCAATCGCCAATATCGTCTTTTCGAGTGTTTTAATTCGCTTTTGTGAAACTGGTCCTGTTGCATCAGGTGCATATCGTTTATTACTGACTATTCCTATGCTTCTTGCCATGAATGGTAGCAATAAGCGTAATTTCCAACAAAAATTAACCATGCCAATTGTTGTTTCTTCATGTTGTGCTGGATTGTTTTTTGCCTTGGATTTGGCGGTATTTAATGTTTCTATCATCTACACTTCGTTGGCAGAATCAACTCTATTAACCAATATGGTACCGTTCGTAATTGCACCAATTTCAATTTTTTGGTTTAAAGAAAAAATCCCGCTTAAATTTTTAGTCACTGTAATACTAGCTATCATTGGGCTTTATTTTCTAATGTCTGATAATAGTCTTTCTGCTAGGCATCTTACTGGAGATTGGTTAGCTTTATTATCCGCAGTATTTTATGCACTTTTTCTTACTAGCATAAAAACTGCCCGGGAGTCTTACCCTGCCAGTATGGTAATGATTATGGTCTGTATTGTCGGCGGAGTTTTATTAATGCTCCTTGCAATTTACAAACACGAAGTAGTGATTCCACTGACGCATACTGGTTGGATAGTCTTAGTCTTTGTTGCGTTTAATGGTCAGGTTCTTGGACAAACTTTACTAGCTTATTCAGTTAAATATATTCCACTTCAACTAACCTCAATTTTTCTTCTGCTCTCGCCTATTTTTGCCGCAGTTTATGCCTATGTTATTTTTCACGAGACCTTGCATGCCATGCAAATACTTGGTATTGGGGTAATTTTAGCTGCGGTCTACTATGGTAAACAAATTTTGGAAAAATCACTACGTAAAGATGATTTTTAGCAAACAAAAACCTAAAGCAATTAATAATAGAATATTTCCCTTAGATAGCATTCGATATTACCCTAAAAATATGGTAAAATTCGCACGTATTTTTAAGGAAATTAAATGCAAATCATTGACCAGTTAATCGAAGCAGCACGCAATAATAATTTATTCAAATTAGTTAGTTTAATTAATGACGGCGTGGAAGTTAATCAGGTCAATTCTCATGGAGTTACCCCACTAATTCAAGCCGCAAGCTCGGGAAATTGGAGCGCTGTTGAAATACTGCTCCAAGCTGGTGCCAATCTTGAATTAGCCAACAAATTTGGAACCACGGCACAAAGCGCAGCCGAACTCTTTGGGCATAATGAAATTGCTAATAAATTACATGATTTAATCGAGGCAAATCGCCAACAAAACCAAAATGAAATCAATGAAAACGTAAATAGTTTATTTTACGCAATAGAAACCAACAATAGTGAGCTAGTCATTAGCAGCCTCAATCGTGGTGCAAATGTTAATCAACTAGCTTCAAATGGATGGAGCGCATTAAACGCTGCGGCACTGGGTGCTGATTTTGAAATTATAAATCTATTACTCAATGCTGGCGCTAATCTCGAACTAACAGATAATTATGGTTGGACAGCACTTTTTTTTGCTACTTGGCAAAATCAACCACAAATCGTAAAACAACTACTATTACGTGGAGCTAATCCTGATGCGCAAGATGATTACGGTAGAACGCCACTACTTTATGCTGCACGTGATGGCTTTACTGAGGTAATTAGTGAGCTAATCAATGCTAAGAGCTACATTGAACACAGCGATCGCTATGGTTGGAGCGCGGTATTTTTCGCGATTAAAGAAAATCATCTTGATACAGTCGAACTCCTTGCTAATAATGGAGCTGATTTAAACAAGATAGATAATACTGGATGTACGCCTTTGATCTATGCTGCTCGCGATGGTAGATTTTCAATTTGTGAATTTTTATTAGAGCATCAATGTGATTATCGCTATAGTGATAAACTAGGTTGGACAGCCCTATTTTTTGCAAGCTGGAAAAATCAGGCCGAAGTTATCAAACTCTTAGCTAAACATGGTATGCCTATTGAACAAACTGACGAAAGCGGCAATACTCCATTAATTTATGCAGCTCGTGATGGAAACTGCCAATCAATCATTGCCCTTTTTGAGGCTGGTATCAATCTTAACCGCTGCGATAAAATTGGTTGGAATGCATTATTTTTTGCAGTACTCAAAACTCAAACTGAAGCAGTTAAAACGTTGATTCGCTGCGGTGCCAATCTTGAATGTTATGATATTTACGGTTGGAGTCCATTGCACTATGCCGTGCGTAATGGCAACTTGGAAATGATTAAGTTATTAATTGAACTAGGTGCCAATCTCGAACATCTTGATGAATATGGGCGTTCGCCACTATCTATTGCCGCACTGTACAACCGCCAAGAATCATTAGATATTTTAATTGCCTCTGGAGCAAATATTGAGCATCTCGATGATTACGGAATGAGTGCATTAGATATTGCTGAAGATAAGTTTTTTCATGATGCTGTTCTGTGTTTAGTACGTGCTGGAGCCAGCATGGGTAAACGCAATGCAGATTGTGGTAAAACTCTAATTTGGGCTACTAGCGCTGGCAAAATTGAAGCCGTTGAACTATTACTAAACGCAGGAGCAAATATTGATTATTGCAATAAATCATATTGGACACCCTTAATGTATGCAATTAGAGCCGGTCATATTGAAATTGTAAAGGTTTTACTTGAGCATGGTGCTAATCTTGAAGATTTTGATGAATATGGCTGGAGTCCACTGATATTTGCAGCTTGGTATAATCAACCACAAGTATTAGAATTACTTATTACTCATGGTGCTAATATTGAACACACAGAACAACATCATCGTAGTGCTTTGCTAATTGCTGCTGAACGCGGTAATTTAGAACCAGCCAAAATTTTATTAACTTACAATGCCAATCTCAATCTGCGTGATGATGAAGATAATAGCGCATTGCTCTTAGCTGAATCAAATAAACATAAGAATTTAGCAGAGTTATTACGTAACCCAGCTAAATTTACTACCCAAGCCAAAAAACAACAACCTACTCTTACAAACGACCATACCCTACTAAGTGCAGTAGTTAGTGGTACAGCTAAACAAGTAAAAAATATGATACAGCATCATGCTAAAGATTTGGAAATAACTAATCGTTTTGGGCAAAGCGCATTGTCTCTTGCAGCGATTCATGGTAAATCAAATGTGGTGCGTTCACTACTTGCCGCTGGTGCAAAAATTGAACACCAAGATGAAAACGGAGAAACACCACTTATGCTTGCGGCAGAACATGGCAAATCAAATATTATGCGAATTTTACTTGCTGCTGGGGCTAATCTTGAGCATGTTAATGTTGCAGGTAGAACTGCACTAAGCATGGCAGCATTACTCGGTAAAGCAAATCTGGTTAAATTACTACTTAGTGTTGGCGCCAATTTAGAACACAACGATCTTGATTCACGCACCCCATTATTAATGGCCGCTCGTCAAGGTAAAACTCAGGTAGTTGAAGTATTAATCGCTGCCGGAGCAAATTTACAGCACCGCGACTATGATGAAATGAGTGCTCTTGACCTAGCAGAAAAATATAATCACCACGAGGTATTTAGTATACTAAAAGGCAATCAAAATACATAACAAAGTTATATGGGTGAGCAATTACCTTTTATTATACAGGAACAGATTCGAAATACTGGTAGGCGATATAAGCGACGAAGCTTACAGCTAGTACGTAAGGAGCTTAGCAACGACCCAGTGTGATAAATCTGTTCCAGTATACAAAAAATCAAATAGTTATTCGACTATTAATCATTTTATAAAGTACCCAGCAAGCAGCCGCCAAAACAAAATACCCCGCAGCTAATGATGTTACAGCACTGCTGGGTAATACCCCTGCCAGAATCGAACTAGTAACAAAAGTCACGACATATGCTCCACTACCAGCAATCCCACCAGCTGTTCCGGCATAACGAGGAAACATTGATAAACAGTAAGCAAAGTAATTATTAAAAATAAATCCTGCTAAACAGTGCATTAAAAAAGCAGGAATCAAAATGGTATAGATATTTTCACTCTTTAAACCGATCAAAAACATGATAAAGGCAAGAGACATAGCACCTATAATTGCTCCGCGCATTTTGGGCATTAATGCGAAACTCAGCAAACGCCGATTAACTAATCCTCCGCACATCCAGGCAAATCCCATTATCAAAGCATAATGTCCATATTCAATTGGAGTATAGCCAAGTGTTACTTGAACTAAAAAAGATCCTAGAAGGTTAAATAACATTACCATTGCATAGGAAAAACCTAAGCTTAAAACACCAAGATTAAATCTACCATTACTCAATATCTCACTATACGCAGATTTAATATTAGCAAAATTTAAGGCAGTTTTATTTTTTATCGTTTCTGGCACCAAAATCAATTCGGCAAGAGCTAAAGCAAAGGAATAAGCAGCTAAAAAATAAAAACATGATTTCCAACCAAAGAAACTTTGCAGATATCCGCCAATTCCTGGAGCAACAATCGGACCTAATGACCAGGCAATTGTGGTATAAATCAACATTGACTGCAATTTAATTCCGCTATAAATATCAACAATAATTGCACGCTTAGAAACCATAAAAAATCCAACGCATAATCCTTGGAGAAAGCGTAGCAGGAGCAGCATTCCGATGCTATCAATTTGTGGAATGCAAAAGCTAAACAGACTAAATGCAAGTAACGAAATAATCGTGATTTTACGCCGACCATACGCATCAACAATATTCCCAGCAATAAACTGGCTAAGTGCATAAGCAATTAAAAAAATCGTTACTGTAACCTGTGTAAGTGCCTCGCTAATATGAAAATACTTAGCCACCGTAGGAAGTGATGGAACATAAATATCAACAGCTAACCCTGACATAGGGATAATGAGAAATGCACAAACCGCCATAATACTTATCTGGCGGTTAGTAAAATTGTGAACTATCTGCTGCTCACTCATGAATTAATTTCACCAATATCTTTACGATAATAGCAATCTTTAAAATGGACAGAATCAAGCAATTTATATGTATTTTGTCGCGCAGTAGCTAAATCTTTACCATGTGCTACTACATTCAACACTCTTCCACCTGCAGTTACAAGCTCATCACCATTAGATGATACTCCAGCTAAAAATAGTTGAGCATGATCATGTTGAAACTCTTTAACTCCTTGAATTAGACGACCATTATGATAAGCCTCTGGGTAACCTCCTGATGCCAACACCACACAGCAAGTTGCACCACTTTGCCATTCTAGTTGTATCGTATCTAATTTCTTATTCAATGCCGCATTAATCACAGACAATAAATCTGATTTAAGTAATGGCAACACCGCCTGAGTCTCCGGGTCACCTAATCGCATATTATACTCAAGTAAATAAACACCATGTTTGGTAATCATTAAACCAAAAAATATTACTCCAGCAAAATCCATTTTCTCTGCTTTGATACCGCGCAAAGTAGGCTCTAAGATATCACTAATAAACGCCTGATTAACTTCAGCAGTAACATATGGATTTGGTGCAATAACACCCATGCCTCCGGTATTTAGTCCAGTTTCACCATCACCAATTTTTTTGTGATCTTTGGCACTAATTAACGGGATTATAGTTTCACTATCAGTGAAAGATAAAATAGATGCTTCAACTCCAACTAAATATTCTTCGATTACCACTTCCGAACCTGATTCACCAAATACTTGATCCAAAAGCATTGAAGCTAAAGCCGCTTCCGCTTGGTCATTATCTTCAGCAATAACAACACCTTTACCAGCAGCCAAACCGCTAGCTTTAATTACAATCGGGTAACTGACTTTATCCAGATATTTTAATGCTGCGGCATAATCAGTAAAACTTTCATGATGAGCAGTTTTGATACCATATTTATTCATAAATTCTTTGGCAAAGGCTTTACTGCCCTCAAGTTGTGCAGCCTGCTTATTCGGTCCAAAAATAGTAAGGCCAACAGCTTCAAATTTATCAACAATTCCCTCAACTAACAGCTCTTCACTTCCGACAATCGTTAAATCAATTTGTTGTACTTTGGCAAATTCAAGTAGCTCATCAATTTTGTTTAACTTCACATTACTAACGCGTGGTAACAATTCACACCCTGGATTACCTTCCGCGACAAATATTTTATCAATTTGTGAATTTTGGCTAAATTTCCAAGCTAAAGCGTGCTCTCGTCCACCTTTACCGATAATTAATATTTTCATTTTTTAAATTCCCTCATTTTTAAATTCTCAATAATCTGTACTCAAACTGTTATAACGCTTATTATGTAATCAATCATCATTCCAATCATAGTCATCATCATTTTGTTTTTTCTGATAAGTAAATACTTTATTGACGAACAATGTAGATGCACGTTCATCTGTCATATGAACATCCAGATTGCCATTACAGAACTCTTGATAAGTTGGCTCTTCGAAACATTTCGAGCGACTATTTACCGTTAGTTTAAATGTATTATTTTTGGTATTCATGGTAATTGTTGCCAAGCAACCATTACCAACATTATAATTATAGGTATTGGCGATTTTGCCATCTGCATTAAATGGTAGATATTGATCAATCGGGCAAAAATAGCCAGTAGAGCTAAATAAAATACTTAGCCCCATATTTTTACCAATCTGAATTAATTTAATATAAGTCACATCGTCAGAATGTCCATACCAACCAGATTTAAACAGTTGTTTTGATGTGCCTACAGAAGATTCTAATGGGTTACTTGAGTAAGGCGTATTAACACCATCGTCACTATATACCATACATGATATCGACAACATTAATAACATTAGAACTTTTTTCAATGATAACCCTTTTATATTCTTATCACAAAAATCAAACAATATGCACTAATTCAGCCAATGGTTTGCGAGTTTTCTCACGTACTGGCGGACTTAGGCGGTAACCCAAAAAACAAAAAACCACAGCTTGATAAAGTTCTGGATCAAAGACTTTATGCTGAACTAAAATATTCGTTACTTTTTGACTGACAAACCCTTCTACAGGACAAGAATCAATACCAATTTGGGCTGCAGCACTCATGACATTACCCAATGCAATATACGCCTGTTTCGCTGCCCAGTCATTGAGATAACGAGAGTCTTTTTTTAGTTGAATCTCATTTAGCTGATGGTTTTGGATTAGATTACGCCGCATCTCCTGCATTTCTACAGGAGTTTGCTGAACATCTTGAAGTATATGATCGAAATAGGCATCATTTACCGTAATATCTTTCTTAGAAGCAAACATAAGTATATGACTTGCAGTGGGCAATTGTTTTTGTGCTCCCCACATATGTGGATGTAATTCTTGTAGTAACTTTGGATTTTTCAAAACAAAAACCTCATAAGGTTGCAAACCAAATGAAGACGGTGATAGACTTATAACCTGCAATAAAAAATCAAAATCTTCTTCGGAAATTTTTTTATTGACATCAAATTCTTTACATGCATGGCGCCAACGATAGGCATCCAAGATTAAAGATTTATTATTTGGCATATTTGAACTCTCACTTATTTCATATTATTTTCAACTATACTAGTAAACCGCAGGTTCACTACCTAAATCACTATGGTAGAGAGTACTAATTTTTTCATACATATACTGGGATAAAGCTTCTCGATTAGGAAAATCAGTCGCGTTTACCGCTTCCAGAATATCGATCTTAATTACTAACCCTTTGAGACGCAAAGTACTCCACACCGATTCCATCCATCTTTTCTTTGAGAACGTAACCTCAGTAGATGGTGAACCATCAGCATTACGATAACGCAAAACAACAGGAACAACCCGACTTTTAGCAATCATCGCTGATTCAAAAATTGAAGCATGAAAAGGTAGTATCGTCATACCATCGCTGGTTGTACCTTCTGGAAATAAGCCCATAGCCCAACCATCCTGCATAACCTTAGCTATTTTTTTATTTGCCATGACTAAATCTCGTTTGTTTTTACGATCTATAAATACCGTACCACCCGATTTAATAATATTTCTGAGTAAAGCCCAACGCAACATCTCAACTTTACCAACATAGTTCGTACAATAAACACAGGACATAACCAAAGTATCTAACCAAGAGACGTGGTTTTGGACAAACATTGTATTTGGCTGGATATAATCATCACCAATTGAACCAGTTACTTCAAATTTGGCACCAATCGCCCAAACCATTGCCCGTGCCCACGGTTTATGAAAGAAACGCCGCCACCAACTCATTGGAATAAAAGGATAACATAGATATGATGTACCCACAATATAGCACATCAAAAGAACACACATCACGAAACGTGACCACGAAATGAGCTTACGCATTATACCTGCCTAAAATATACTTAATCCTGTATTTTACCTCATATAATGAAAGCAAATTAGACATAATTATAAGCAATTTACTACAAAAGCTGGAGTAAATCAGTTGGAGAATCAATAACCAGTGCTGCACCACTAGCGTATAATTCTTCACGACCACGAAATCCCCATGCCGCACCCAATGCATACATACCTGCATTTTGCGCAGTATGCATATCAACACTGGTATCACCCAAAAAGATAAACTCAGCAGGTTGCAACCCCATAATTTCAGCAATTTCCAGCGCAGAATATGGATCTGGTTTTACAGGAGTGTTTGCCCGAGCACCAAAAACCACTTCAAATTTCCATTTGGGGAAATAACTATCAATTACCTCATCCATAAAACTGTCATCTTTGTTAGAAAGAATTGCCAAACGAATGCCTCTTTTCATTAATTCAGTCAATAATTCATCAATACCTGCGTATAGTTTGGTATAACCGTCAAGATGCTTTGAATATTCGTCTAAAACCTCTGAGACTATCTTTTGGTAATGAACACTTTCGCTAATCTCCAAAGGCAAGGAACGATAAACTAATTTAGGAATCCCATTTCCGATAAAATGCCGATAGCTCGCAATATCATGCATTGGAAAACCATGTCGCTCAAGCACATTATTCATAGCATTGGCGATATCCTGTACAGTGTCCAGCAATGTACCATCTAAATCAAAAATTACCGCCTTATAATGATTAGTTGTCATTTAACAATAGCCCTTACAGTCTTAATAACTTTATTCAGTAAACTCATTATCCGACGTTTCACATCTACGTACCATAATTTTATCGACCCGGTATCCACCATCACGATCAATATCAACAATTTCAAAGATATAATCAGCAAACTCAAATTTATCAAAAACCTTAGGTAATCTGCCATGTTCACGACCAATAATTGAAATCACAAAACCAGCAGCAGTTTGGTAACTACCAGCATCACCTTCGGGTAAGTCATCAATTTCCAACTCATCCAACAAATCATTAATTGAAGCTAAACCATCTACCAACCATTTACCAGAGGGATCTTTTTCGATCAACTGGATACTCTCATTATTAACGCTTGGAATATCACCAATTACAGCGGTAACCAAATCACCTAAAGTAATTAAACCTTCAACATGTCCAAACTCGTTATAGACTAATGCAATATGAGTTTTAAAAGAGCGAAATGACTCCAAAATCTCAATTAAAGTTAAACTATTAGGAATGTTATGAATTGGTTTTAAACCCTCAGTCCAGTTCATCTGCGCTTTAGCAACGTGTTCATGAAACTGTTGAACTATTTCCTTAATTACCTTAACTGCTGGAATATAGCCCAAAACATGATCTAAACTTCCCTTACAAATTAATAAATTTTGCGACGGATTATTCAAAATTTTCCCTACATTATCTATCGATGGTGCCATTACATCAATAAAAACGATATCCGAACGCGGTGTCATTAGCGAGCCAACCTTACTTTCATCCAACCGCCAGACATTATCAAATAAATCTTTTTCAGCCTGAATTAAAACCCCTGATTGGGCACCAGCTTCAAACATTGTTTCAATATCTTCTTCAGAAACTTCGTCATTACGTTTGGTCGATAAGCCAAATAAACGCAAGATGGAATCGCTTAGAAACGCAAAACTAGTTACAATTGGTAACAATAATTTAATCACAAAAGTAGTAACTGGAGCAAGCGTAACTGCTACTGCTTCGGGATATAATATCGCGATTCGTTTAGGTAAAATGTCACCAAAAAGAATCAATAAAAAAGTCACTACAACAAAAACAGAAACTGAAGCAATATGTGCTTCCTGCCCATGAAAGTATCCCATTTGAATAAAGTATGACGCAACTTTACCTGACAATGAAGCCTCAACAAAAGCCCCCTCCAACAAAGTGACAACAGTCAAACCTATTTGGGTTGTTGCAATTATATGCGTCGGATTTTCAGCTAACTTCAATGCTCGAACAGCATTTTTACTACCATTATCAATCAAGGTCTGCAAACGAGTTTTTTTCGAGGCTATAACCGACATATCGGAAATAGTAAATAATGCATTTGCTAAAATTAAACCAATAACTACTATCATATCAGATGACATTTAATTCCTACTCATTAATATTTAAAATTTCTTTAAGCCCTAGCAACAATAAATCCGGCACGATATCATCAAATACGCTGGAAGTGTTTAACAAGGTTGCAAAACCACCAGTACCAATGACAATCAAATCACGACGTTCAATAGCATACTCATGAATAACTTGTGCGATTAATTCTTTTACTGCTCCAGTTTGGCTGTAATATAATCCAGACTGAATCGCCATACGAGTATCTTTGGAAATTGCCTGCTTAGGAGCTGAAATATTTACCGTAAATAATTTAGCAGTATTGTGCTGCAAACTTTCCATCATCAGACGAATACCTGGAAGCACCGCACCACCAACAAACTCAGCTTGAGGCGTAATATAAATTACCGTGGTTGCAGTACCAAAATCAAAAATTAATAAATGCTTATTAGGATATTTACTAATTCCCCCAACAGCACCAGCGATTAAATCTGCACCAATTTCCCCAGGGTTATTTGAAGCTATCTTAACTCCAGTTTTAACTCCTGGCTTAAGAAACAATGGTGTTATCCTAAAGTACTTAATAAACGCAGAAGTAACGCTGTAATCAACAGAAGGAACGACCGAAGCAATTGCTACCCGTTTAATTTGTGTGGGATCAATGCTATTTTCACGCAACACCTGCAAGATAAATAATGCAAATTGGTCTGATGAGCCAACATGACTAGTATTATGGCGAAATTGAACTAAAATCTCACCGTTTACATCAAACACACCACTGTGTATCTGTGAATTACCAATATCAATACATAAGTACATAGGGCTGCTTCCTAGGATAATTTCTTTACAAAATATTGAGTTAAATCGCCCTGATAATCATGACTAAGATAAAATTTATGAGCACCAGTTTGACGGCGATGTAAACCACTAGTAAGTTCTATTTTATCACACCCTTGAGCTCTAGCATAATTTTCTGCAAAATTAAGTAGTCGGGTGCCAATCTTTGTACCTCGCTGCTGTTCGTCAACTACCAAAGCTAAAACTTTAGCCCAACTACCACTACGATGCAGCCACCTTGCAATAACAACTCCAATAAAACCACAAATTTTATCTTGGAATTCTGCAACAAAAATACTATAATGTTTATCTCTCAAGCATAACTCAATGTTTGCCTGCAGTTCAGATAAAGTTATTGAATATCCAAGTTGCTCAATTAGCTTTATTAGTTCCAGCTCATCGCTGGACACTACTTTACGAATTATTGTTGCTTGCTTCACTGTTATTCAACTCCGCTAATAATACCGCTAATCCTGCTTCGTCAATTAACTTAATCCCGAGCTCATTGGCTTTATCAAGCTTACTGCCTGCATCGCTGCCAACTATTACATAATCAGTTTTTTTGGAAACGCTACCTGCAACTTTTGCACCAAAATCCTCAAGAATAGCTTTAATTTCATCACGTTTAATATTAGCAAAACTACCTGTAATAACAAAGGTCTTACCGCTAACCTCAGGATGGTATAAGTTATCGGCAATCAAAGATGGATAATTAACACCCAATGCCAATAATTCTTCTATAATTTTGCAATTGTGTACTTCACTAAAAAAATTAATAATTGACGCAGCGACAACTTCGCCGACATCTCTTACCTGTAACAGCTGTTCTTTATTTGCAGACATCAATGCATCCAGATTACCAAAAGCGCGCGCCAAATCTTTAGCTGAGCTCTCTCCGACATGACGAATTCCTAAAGCATAAATAAGCCTAGGCAAAGTCGTAGCCTTACTTTTCTCAATCGCAGCGATTAGATTGGTAGCGCTCTTCTCAGCAAAGCGTTCTAGCTCTAACAACGGCTCTACTTGCAAACGAAAAATATCCGCAACATTATTAATTAGCCCAGCATCAACCAGTTGCTCGACACTCTTTTCGCCCAAGCCATCAATATTCAATGCCAGCTTACTGCAGAAATGGGTAATCGCCTGTTTTTTTTGTGCAATACAATATAATCCACCCGAGCAACGCATAATTGTTTCGTCTTGTTCCTGAATAACATGTGAACCACATACCGGACATTCCTTTGGCATGCTAAACTCTTCAAGTGAAGAAGTTCTGCGCTCAATTAGCGACCGAGAAATTTCTGGGATAACATCACCTGCACGACGAACCAACACGATATCGCCGACGCGAACATCTTTACGCCGAATCTCATCCTGATTGTGCAAGGTAGCATTAGTTACTACCACGCCAGCTACATTCACAGGCCTGATTCGCGCAACTGGAGTTAACGCACCAGTTCGCCCAACTTGAACATCAATCGCCAATATCTCAGACTCAACCTCCAGCGCTGGAAATTTATACGCAATCGCAAAGCGTGGTGCGCGAGCAACAAAACCAAGTTTCTTCTGTCCAGCTATTGAATTTAATTTATAAACTACACCATCAATGCCAAAAGATAAATCATTACGCTTCGTCATCATCTGCTCATAATAGGCACTTAGCTGTAAATTACCTTGTAACAGGCTGCATTCGCTGGCAATAGTAAAGCCCGCAGACTTTAAAAACTCTAACTCTTGGCTAAATGAAGCAAATTCTCCACCACTATATTGCGCCAACGCATATGCATAAAAACGTAAAGGGCGAGAAGCCGTAATTCCGCTATCTAACTGACGAATACTACCAGCTGCCAGATTACGCGGGTTGGCATAAAGTTTTCCACCATTTTCATTTTGTTTTTGATTTAGACTAACAAAGTCCGAATTTAGAATTAAAATTTCACCACGTACTTCAACAACTTCTGGAGCTAGTAAATCGCTGGATATATTAAGCGGTATATTGCGAATAGTTTTAACATTAGCAGTCACGTCTTCACCAGTAAAACCATCACCGCGGGTAAGTGCACGGATCAATATGCCATTTTCATAAATCAAACTAATAGCCACGCCATCATATTTTGGAGAAGCAATAAATTCCAATTCGCTCTCATCTAACGTCAACTCTTTGGCAACTCTAGCCGTAAATTGAAATAATTCATGATGGCGTAAAAGTGACTCCTCTGGTTCAGTATCCAAAAAAACATTGTTTAAGGATAGCATTGGAATCTGATGTGGATATTGATTAAACTCACTCAATACAGCCCCACCAATCCGCTGTGTTGGACTATTATTTTGTTTGTATTGAGGATAGCTCGCCTCTAATTCCAACAGACGTCTAAATAAACGATCATATTCTTCATCACTGATTATTGGCGCATCATGGCTATGATAAAGCTGATTATGATGATTTAATTCGTTTGTAAGAGAAATAATTTCCTGTTCTTGTGGATTGCCCGGTGAAAATAAATCTGACATAGATACTCAATCAATAATATTTAATTTTTGTGCTAACTCATGTAATGCAACAATCATTCGCGCTGGTACATCGCCTATTTGAGTCAAAATATCCTCAACTGCAAGAATTAGCTGCTCTGCTTCATCTTTAGACATAACAAATTTACGCAGCTCGTTCAATGCATTATCCTCATCTTGCCACACAACCGTTACCTGAGAGCTAATAACGTGTCTTAATTCATCGTCACTCATTTGCGGATAATTATTTTTAGCCCAGTTGATTAATATTGCAGCATTGGATGCTTTAATCTCGCGACGACCAACCAACAGCAACGCAACAACACGAAAGATCGCACCTAACCGTGAAGTAACTGGCATTTTTTGCAAAGTCTCAGCTGTATAATTTGCCATTAATTTATCACGTTCAAGCTGCGTTAGGCTTGGCGTATAACGTGGAACACCAGTATAAGTATTCCAATATTTCTGCACGGCCGGATTACCCCATAAATCAAAAAATATTTGTTCCATCAAGTTATCACGTAGATCTTGCAAATTATGCAAATAACTGGCAATAAATTTAGCCTGAGTATCCTGCCAAATCAACCATTGATTATCTTCCGCTACTTGTTTCCGATCTTTTTTAACCTGTTCAGCCAACGTAGCAAAAGTCTTCATTGCTGGATTATATTTTTCAGAAAACAGCCAATAATTCCAACGTAAAGGTTGCATGTCTTTTGCCATTCGTGCAACTAATGGATTATGATACATCCTAAATAATGGATGGATAAAGCTTTCATAAAAACCATTTAATGCCTGAGAGCACTTATCAACGGTAGCAAAAGCACGATCATCTTCTTCGCTATTGTAACCAAGAGCTTTTATATCCTCGATAGTTCGTGCAACATATCTGGCATGCAATGGCGTACCATCTTCAGCACCTTCGGGAGTTTCCAAAACTAGCTCATATAATCCAGGCGGTAGTAGATCAATTGTGTCCATATTTTCAACAAAAAGTTGATTTTCACGCTTTGCGACCTTACTACCTGTAAAAAGTGCCAAATGCCCAACTTTATGATTGAGACAATAGATAATAGTTTTACCGCGAGCAATAATTTCATCAACATCCTGATATAAATCAGCAATCCATCCCGCTGACTGTGCAGGTGGGCTAATATTATCACCATCAGAAATAAAAGTAACAATCGGAGAGCTGATTTCACGCGGATCTAGCTTAATTCCATCAGTAGTTGTTAGCATTCCAGTTGTTAATTGATTGCCCACAAAGAATTTATCTACAATCCATTTAATTTCACTGCGATTTAATTCACCAAATGACCCTAGCCACCGCTCAAACTGTAAAAATCTTTCACTAGCTTGATCTATATTAGCAAACAAATCATACTGCTTGCCCCATAAGAAATTATCAAAATTTAAAACATTGAAATTCATTACCAGATTAGTGCCATCAAATCGTCCGCCACCAATATCGCCAAGTAGAGATACCAGCCACGACCCGCCAAGCATCCCCCCTATATAGCGCATCGGATTACGCCCACGTTCACCATTCCAATATGATAATGGTGAACCAGCAATTAATACTGGTCCAAATAGTTCTGGCTCTTGCATGGCGCTAAACATAGTTAGATATCCAGCAGCACAATTACCTATCGCACATAATTTAGGAGCATTTGGATGTAATCTGGCTACTTCCCGATAAAACTTGATTTGTCCACGAATAACGTCTTCATAGCTTTGTTCACCAATTGGTTCAGCATCAAAACCAATAAAATAAACTGGGTGCCCTTGTTTTAGCGCCGCGCCAATTTCACTATCTTTTTTAAATCCAGCAATCCCAGGACCACGACCAGCACGCGGATCTTGAACAACATATGGACGTTTATTCATATCTGTCGGGTGATGCAAGGGAATTACTCGAGCCAACCAATAATTAATCGGCGGAGTAAAACTAGCACCATCAAGAATTTTTTCAATCTCAAACGTCAAAACAGTACTTGAGTTTTGACTAGTCATCGCCACCATATCGTTTCCACGGCGACGCATTACATCCATAAATAGAATACTGCGTTGGTAAACATCCAGCCAATAATTAGAAAGTTCATTATTTATAGTGCTGTTGTTCATAACAATCTCCAAATAAAAAACCTCACCTTAAGGATGAGGAATTGTCATTAAACAGTGGTTACGGCAAAACCCGTAAAATAAGTTCTGACCCAAGCTGAATATTTTGACGCTTGCAAGTATTGATATAATTGGTAACCTGTTTTTCAAGTGCCATGAAATCTTTTTCTGCCATAACTAATTTATTGGTAGTAAGTAATCTTGACTCAAAATATTGCATATAGTTTTCGGCAAAATCAAAGATTTTATCAATTGCATCCATTGGATTAGCATGATGGTGTAATTTGGAATTAATTGAGAACGTCCGATAGTTACCCAACTCGTTGAGAGGTTTACCATTGTCATCGCGAATATCAAAATAAACCTTGCCATCGATAACATATTCAAAAATACCATTATTACTTTTAAAACCATTACTCATAAAATACTTACTTAGATGACGAAACTCAACGGCATCTTTATTTAGCATATAAAGCCCTAACTCAAGTTCACTATTTGCAACTTGTTTAAGTTGTTGTTGAATCTTACGTAATTCTAATTCAGAATCAGTCTGACGAATATGTCCTTCATGATGTAGAGCAAATTTAGCAAGCTCATTAAATATATTGATTAACTGCAGTTCTGACATTACACCTTCAGAATCAACTAGGTTAACGACTAAACGAACCCCGATTGCAGCGTATTTTTTACCACGCTCAAATAAACCCCACTGTAAATTTTTCTCTAATACATAATAACTTGCGTTTTTGGCAGTAAACTGACTAATATCTGGCAGTACTTTAATTTTTGCTATATTTTCAAAACAAATATCAACTACGTGGTCCAAGTTTAAACTAATTTTGTCAACAAAAGGAAATTCCATCTGATCAAATTTATCAAAAATAACATTTTGTTGAATATTATCAGTAGACGGTGTGTCTAGTAATGGATCAAAATTAATTTCTTTTTGTTCAAGCTTGGTTTCAATCTGTTTTAACTCTAGATCTTTATGCGAAGTTTCAAAACTACTCCGTTTACTCTCTACCTGCTTTTCAAAAACAACTCCTTGAGTATCGTTTAAAGCATCACCAGTTGCTTGATTGAAATTATTTTCAATCATTTTTTTGAATTTATTTTCCTGATAAATATAATATCCAATAATTATCAAGACAACACACGCGACAACACCAATAATTGCAATTTGAATCTGATTCATTAATTGTTACCCTCTATAATAGTTCGAATTAGGCGAAATAACTTGGTAAAATTACGATTTTGCTGAAGTTCTCGCTCTTTGCGGACAGCTCGCAGCAAACTTCTTAATTCACTGATATCAAAGTTAGAATATGTGGCACTAAAACGATCGAGAGCTTCATCGCCAGAACTAAGCAGATCATCACGCCATTTTTCAGCCAAATGAAAAACCTGAGTTGATTTAATATCATCACCATTAAGGTACTCCAACCGACTTTTAATTGCTTCTGCGTCAACCTGACGCATTAACTTGCCAATGTATTGATATTGGCGACGGATTGCTCCATTGGCTGTAATTTTTTGAGCCATTTTGATTGCTTCGAATAAGCTCGCGGGTAGATCAAGTTTTATCAGCTTTTCTTTAGAGGTTTTAACTAATTCAATTCCCAAATCCTGAAGCGCCTCCACTTGTTCTTTACGTTTGGTACGGCTAAGGATTACTTCTTCTTCGTTATCACTATGCAGATTGTTATTCATCGTTTAATTTTTATCACTTAAATATATAGTATTAGGCGTAATCTTACTATATTTTAGCAGATGATTATGAGTTAAAATATCCACCTGTACTAAATTTCACCTGAAAGAATGTTATGACTAATCTAGATTTCCTTTATACACAAACCCAATTAAACGAGATTGCCAACGAAATAATTCATCAAGCTCAGCAAGAAGGAGCATCAGACGCTCAAGTTGAGCTCAGCGAAAGCATTTCTACTGATATTGAAGTTTTAAATCAAGAAATCGAAAATTTTGAAACTAGCCATGAAAATCAATTACTTCTTACTGTCTATATGGGACATAAAAAAGGTCATATTGGAATTAGTAGTATTAAACTAGAAAATAGCCGAGAGATCATTAGGCAAGCATTAGATATCGCTAAGTACACTGAAGAAGATAACGCTAATGGTCTACTCGAAAAAGAATATGTTGTAACTTCGTTACATGATGATTTACAACTTTATGCTCCATACCCAGTTAATAATGCTGAATTAATCACACAAACCAAAGAACTTGAACAAATAGCTTTAGACATAGAACCACTGATTAGCGCATCTGATGGCGCATCAACTACACTCACCCGCTACAATTTTGTAACTGCCAATTCTCACGGTCTAAATCATGGCTATCAAACTTCACGTTACTCTAAATCGCTTAGTTTAATTGGTAAAAACACACAAGGAATGCAAACTGATTATTGGTATAGTTCTAACCGTATTTTTACAAATTTGAGCGCCAATAATGAACTGGCAAAAAGTACTGTCAGTCGCGTAAAAAGACGTTTAAATAGTGGTAGTTATACAGCAGGAAAACCAGCCGTGATTTTTGAAAGCACCATAGCCAAGTCAATAATCGGCAGTTTAATTGGCGCGCTAAGTGGCGGAAGCCTCTACCGTCGGCTAAGTTTTTTAAATGATAGTCTTGGACAGCAGATTTTACCAAGCTGGTTTAACATGTATGAAGACCCATTTGTAATCAGTGGACTTGCTAGCTGTTATTTTGATAACGAAGGTAGTACTGTCGCTCGAAGAACCGTGATTGAATCTGGTAAAGTACAAGGTTATTTTTTATCCAGTTATACGGCTCGCAAAATGAATATGCGTTCAACAGGGAATGCGGGAGGAAGCCATAATATCTACGTCACGCCCAATCATCATGGTAATTTGGAATCTCTCGCGCGTGAAATGCAGAATGGTTTGATTGTCATTGAAACGATTGGTCATGGCTTAAACATGGTAACTGGCGATTATTCGGTGGGCGCTTCAGCTTTAGTCGTAATCAATGGTGAAATCAGCCATTTTACTGACAACTTAACTATTGCCGGGAATATGCGCGAAATTTTTCAACAGATTGCTTTGATTAGCGATGATACAGAATTTAGCTCGGTAAACTGTGGAGCTATGTTAATTAATCCTGGTGTTATTCAAGTGAGCGTTAAATAAAAGACATTGATCGCACTATTAAAATTTACTCAGGTTAGTGTGCGCTGCAGCATCCAAAGGCGTACTAAAACCTTAGGTTTTTGCTATACTATCAACCTATAAGCGAGAGTCGGTCTTGTGTTGTTTGGCTGTATTTCAACGAGTTTTAATGTCCGTTACTAAACATACAAACGAAGGACCAGCAATAATTTCAGGTTAAACACAATTTATGTAAAGAGTGAGAGATATGTCCAATATTCAATCCGTTTCATCACAGCAAAAAATGTTTCCGGTAAACCCTGATTTTGCAGCGCAGGCTAATATTCGTAGCGAGCAGCAATATCGCAACATGATTGAACAAGCAGAATCTGACTATGAAGGTTATTGGGGGGATCTAGCGCGTCAATACATTGATTGGAATACTCCATTTAGCACAGTATTAAATCAAACTAACGCACCATTTTACAAATGGTTTGAGGAAGGAACGCTTAATGTCTCCTACAATTGTTTAGATCGTCATCTCTTAACTCACCCACATAAAACTGCAATTATTTTCGAATCTGATTCGGGGCATGTTGAAACTGTAACCTATAAAGAACTTCATAACAAAGTTTGTCGCTTTGCCAATGGTTTAAAATCTCTTGGAGTAAAAAAAGGCGATCGCGTAGTAATTTATATGCCGAATAGCATTGAAGCCGTCGTTGCTATGCAATCATGCGCTCGAATTGGTGCAATACATTCTGTTGTATTTGGTGGGTTCTCAGCTAAAGCAATACATGAGCGGATTCACGATGCACAAGCTAAAATTTTAATTACCGCCGATGCTCAAAAACGTGGCGGAAAAATATTTCCACTTAAAGATGATGTTAATCAAGCGCTCAAATTATCTGAAGACACTTCAATCGAAAAAGTTATCGTTCATAAACGCACCGGTGAAGAACATAATTGGGTTGAAGGACGAGATATCTGGTGGCACGATGTCGTTCGTAACCAGTCAGATTCATGCGAACCAGAATGGGTAGATGCAGAACACCCCTTATTTATCCTTTATACTTCAGGCTCAACAGGTACCCCTAAAGGTGTGCAACACGCTAGCGGGGGATATTTACTAGGCGCAATCAC
>CAZTBH010000004.1:0-50420 GCA_964611845.1 uncultured Neisseria sp. | reverse complement strand
TTGATATTAAACCAAGTGATATTTTTTGGTCAACCGCGGATGTCGGTTGGATTACTGGTCATACCTATCTCTGCTATGGTCCTCTAGCTGTTGGAACTACCCAAATTATTTTTGAAGGTGTTCCTACTTATCCCTATCCAGATCGATTCTGGCGTATGATACAAGAGCATAAAGTAAATATTTTCTATACAGCACCAACTGCAATTCGAGCCCTCATCAAAGCCGGTGGTGATTTACCTAAAAATTACGATCTTAGTTCATTGCGCTTACTCGGGTCAGTTGGTGAACCAATTAATCCAGAGGCGTGGATGTGGTACTTCAATGAAATTGGTGGTGGACGCTGTCCAATTGTTGATACTTGGTGGCAAACTGAAACAGGTTCAAATATTTTAGCACCTATGCCAGGCATTACACCATTAATTCCTGGATCTTGTACTCGTTCAATCCCGGGGATTTTTGTTGATATTATTGATGAAAATGGACATAGTGTTAACGATAATGGTGGCGGATACTTAGTAATTAAAAAACCATTCCCATCTCAAATTAGAACAATTTGGAATAATCCAGAACGTTTTATTAAATCATATTATCCAGAAGATATTGGTGAAGGTAAATATTATATTGCTGGTGATTCAGCACATCGTGATGAAAATGGTTATTATCATATACTAGGTCGGATTGATGATGTGTTAAATGTGTCGGGACATCGTTTAGGAACAATGGAAATTGAATCAGCATTAGGTTCAAACCCTAAAGTTGCTGAGGCAGCCGTTGTTGGTCGTCCACATGATATTAAAGGTGAATCAATTGTTGCATTCGTAGTGCCTAAAGGTGAGCTACCACTGGGTGATGATAAAGCTCGGCTAATTGCTGAATTACGTGAGTGGGTAGGCAAGGAGATTGGAAACTTGGCTAAGCCTGATGAAATTCGTTTTGGAGAGAATTTACCCAAAACGCGTTCGGGAAAAATCATGCGTCGCATTTTGCGCAGTCTGGCCAAAGGGGAAACAATCACTCAAGATATTTCAACCTTGGAAAACCCAGCAATTTTAGAGCAACTAAAATAAGTAATACCATAACGGTTTATGTAAAAGAAGAGCACGGTTTTAACCGTGCTCTTCTTTTACATAAACTAGAATAATTTCAACAATATTTACTGCCAGCCAAACTTCCGTACATAAATCCCTTTTAATGACTGAGTAAGTACCATATAACCAGCTACTGCAACGATTAAAAATACGAAATACCCTGCTGGTAGCGCTTGCATTCCAACCATATGAGCCAATGGCGACATTGGTAAAATTATTCCGATTGCTACCGCACAGCTGGTCATTACCACCATAGGCCATGCTGCCACACTTTGGATAAATGGAATCTTACGCGTTCTAATCATATGCACAATTAGCGTCTGGGTCAAAAGCCCTTCGACAAACCAGCCACTTTGGAACAACGTCTGATGCTCGGCACTATTGGCGCCAAAAACATGCCACATTACAAAGAAGGTAAGCACATCAAAGATAGAACTGATAGGACCAAAGAAAATCATAAATCTACGCAAATCTGCAGGGTCCCAACGTTGAGGTTTCTCGACAAACTCAGCATCAACATTATCAAAAGGAATTACCGTTTGCGAGATATCATAAATCAGATTTTGCAAAAGTAGCTGCACAGGCAACATCGGTAAAAACGGAATAAATGCCGATGCAATCAACACCGAGAACACATTACCGAAATTAGAACTTGCCGTCATTTTGATATATTTGAGCATATTGGCAAAAGTCTTACGACCTTCTTCAACGCCCTGCTCCAGCACCATTAAGCTCTTCTCAAGTAATATAATATCAGCAGCTTCTTTGGAAATGTCAACGGCAGTATCAACTGAAATCCCGATATCAGCAGCTCTAAGTGCTGGTGCATCATTGATTCCATCACCCATAAAGCCAACTACATGCCCGCCAGCTCTTAAAAGCTCAACAATCCGCTCTTTATGTGCAGGGGTTAGTTTAGCAAAGACCGTAGTATTTTTAGCGATTACAGTCAATTCTTCATCAGATAGTTTATCTACTTCAGACCCAAGTAGTAATCCTTCAACATTCAGTCCAACCTCACGGCAAACTTTAGCTGTTACCAAATCATTATCACCAGTCAATATCTTAACTTCAATCCCTAATTTATTTAATGCTTCAATTGCTGGACGAGTGGTTTCTTTTGGCGGATCTAAAAAGGCAACATAACCAACCAAAATCATTTCCTGCTCATCTTCAACACTATAGCTAACCTTAGGAGTAGGATAATTCTTCTTGGCAACAGCCACTACACGTAGACCATCCGAATTTAGTTCTGCAGTAACTGAACGCAGTTTTTCCAGTAATTCTTCTGTCAACGGCATAACCTGATTATCGTGAGCTGCATATTTACAGCTCTTCATCATTTCCTCAACCGCGCCTTTACAGATTAAAACTTGTTCACCTGCGGAATCAGCAACTACTACCGACATTCTACGCCGTTGAAAATCAAATGGTACTTCATCAACTTTAGTATATTTCTTGATAAGTAAAGGAATATCACCAAAGTTACCACGCTCCAATACAGCAACATCCAACAAGTTTTTTAGACCAGTTTGGTAATAACTATTTAAATATGCATATTCTAATACATCATCATAATCATTACCAAATATGTCAGTATGTTTTTCTAAACAAATTTTATCTTGTGTTAAAGTTCCAGTCTTATCGGTACATAAAATATCCATTGCACCAAAATTTTGAATCGCATCTAAACGCTTAACGATCACCTTGCGTCGTGACATCGCAACTGCACCTTTAGCAAGCGTCGAAGTAACAATCATTGGCAGCATTTCAGGTGTTAATCCAACCGCAACTGACAAAGCAAATAATGCAGCATCACGCCATGCATGAGTACTAATACCATTGATAATAAATACAATTGGGGACATAATTAACATAAAATAAATCAGCAACCAACTAACCCGATTAACCCCTTTTTGGAACGATGTCTCAACTACATTCTGCGCAACTACCTTATCAGCCAAAGCGCCAAAAAATGTATTTTTCCCAGTCGAAACAACGACCGCCAATGCTGATCCGCTAACGATATTTGACCCCATAAAGCCAATATTTTCAAGTTCCAAGGCCTCATTAACATCAGCTTTAGATTGTTTAGTAAATTTCTCAACAGGTAGTGATTCACCAGTCAGTGCCGCTTGTGATACAAATAAATCTTTAGCGGTTAACATCCGTACATCCGCGGGGATCATATCTCCAGCCGATAAAGTAATCATATCACCTGGTACAAGACTTCGTATTGTTATCTCATGACGATTTGCCATTTGCATTGGATTTGTACCAATAATCTGCTTTTCGAGTTCGGCAATTTGTTCATCATCTTCATCATCTTCATCATCTTCATCATCCTGACGAATAACTGTTGCGGTAGTGCTTACCATCGCTTTTAATTTATCTGCAGCATTGTTTGAACGGCGTTCCTGAACAAAACGTAATACCGTTGAAATAACTACCATACCACCAATTACAACCGTACCTTTCATATCATCGGTAAAGAATGATACTAATGCTAAAATAGTCAACAGAAGATTAAATGGATTTTTATAACTGAGCCATAAGTGTTTATACCAGCTAAGTTCCTCATGTTTATCAATTTCATTATAACCAAAGCGGGAAATTTTTTCTTCAACTTCGCGCGGGGTTAATCCATCTAAATCAGAACCGAGGGTTAGCAGTGATTCAGCATTAGAAAGATAAGCATGATGAATTAAATTTGCGGTAATTGTCCGTGGAGCATTACTTCCATTAAAATCATAATTTTCATCAAGAAGATTTGCATCTCCAGTAAACTGGCTGCGCCGAGTAAAGCGATTATCAAAAAATGATAGTATTCGCGTTTTAAATGTATTTACAAGCTTCATATACGCTCCTGCATTAGAATTTCATTTTATGCAAATCAGTTTATTTTCTAATTTGCTAACTACACAAATTTGTGCTACGCTTCTAAAATAACCCAAAAATCTTACGACGCCGAGGCTTTGGTTGTGCTTTTATGGCATCGGACTGATTAGTGGGTTGTTGCTGGGGAGGTATAGTTTGTTGAGGTAAAATCGTTTGAGGAGGAACTGCCGGTGATGCAATTTGTGGTGAAGGCTGAACCGGCTTAGCTGGCGCAGCTTGTGGAGCAGAAGTTTCTAATTTTTGTTTAAGTTCCATATTTTCTTTAAGTAGGTTTTTTAGCTCATTCGCGGCTAATAGGGTATTATATTTCTTTTCCCATTGCATTGCCTGATGAGTTAATTGACGAATCTCCTGTTTATATTTATCCACTTCTGAATTATCTAATTTTTGCTCTAACAGCAAAGTTGTATTATCAAATTTACCACGTAACCAGTCATATTCTTCACTATGCTTCTCAAGTTGACGCTGTAAATTTGCTACCTGATACTCCAGATTTTCTATTTTCATCTGCTTTAGTTGATTATCTATGACAATATCAGTATGTGATTTATTTTTTTCTATTTTAGCGTTAGGAAACACCCGCAAAAACTCCGACATTTCGATAGTTTTTTTCCCATCTTCAACTTTAACGCTAATAATTCCACCGTTTAGGTATTTTTCATTGAAAATAGTACTTGGGATACCTGATAACTCAGTAGCTTCTTCTATCGACAAATAATTAGTCATTCTAACTCACCTCAACACATCATCAAAACACAAAAATCATACAGTAAAACAGCCCATACTCAAACTGATTCGAAATACTGGCAGGGTACAAGCAACGAAGCCTACAGCGAGTAAGTGGGGAGCCTAGTAACGCCCCAGCATGATGAATCTAATTGAGTATATCGCGGTGCAATTACACAGGATTGTATTACAACGCCATAAACTCAGGGTAAATATTTAACTGATTAACAAAAAATCACGCATATAACACCATCATTGAATGTGATTTCAATGGTGGAATATGTCCATTTTCTACTACTGCCAACGAATCAATTCCGGCATGTTCATGATTAACCACAATATTCCAGACTCCACTTTCCGATGCAGGTAATGAGTCATTAACATTATAGTTATCAATGGCAGTAGCATTGTAAATCACAATAATCGTTTTCCACGCATCACCATTGGCATGATTACGATATAGCGTATAAATTACACCAGATTTCTCATTATTATGCAGCGCATTTACTGTCATCGATTCATCAATATCGTGACGGTTAGTCATTCTAAATGCAGGATGCTTACGCCTTAACTCAATCAAACCGCGCACATAGTCAAATACGGGCTTGAATTTTGCCTTATCTTGCCAATGAAACGCGTTAACATCATCACCACTACGGTAACTATTATGATCACCATTTTTAGTACGCAGAATCTCTACCCCGCCTTGCATAAACGGAATTCCCTGCGCCGTTAGGATTATCCCCAACGCCAGCATATTTTGCCGCACCAGTTTGGAATCAAACGGATTATCAGGAATATTCCTGCGATACTCACCAACAAGCGTTTCAGGATACTGACTTTTTTCTATATGATCCCATAAGGTATAATTATCATGAGCATCAACATAATTAATTGTTTCGCGTGGTTTTGAAGTCAGCGTATTTATTGACCCTTTTACCCCTTCAATCACGCCCCAACCTAGAAGCGAATTATGCTGATCACCATTAACAAAGCCTGTTGCTGGAGAATTATTACCACGAAGAACATCCCGAAAAGCGTCATTAAAGATAGCAAACTCTTGATCGCGCTGCGCTCCACGGTGAGTACCATTTACTAATGGTGTATCGCCACCACGCCACGGTTCACCATAAACAATAATTGATGGATCAATTTCACCAGCTAAATTAACAATTAATTTCATGGTATTTAGATCCATTAGTTCCATCAAATCCAGCCGCAAGCCATCAATCTGATAGTGTATCAGCCAATGACGAATTGAATCCAAGATAAACTTGCCAACCATTGGGCGTTCAGTTGCTAATTCATTACCACAGCCAGAACCATTAGTAAAACGCCCCAAACTATCACTGCGGAAATAATACCCCGGCACAATATTATCGAGATTAGATGTATCAGACATATGGTTGTATACCATATCCATTACCACACGAATTCCACGCTTATGAAATTCCATAATCATGGTTCGTGTTTCAATAATTCGTAAAAGAGGATCATAAGGGTTTACTGAATAGCTACCGTCTGGAGCGTTATAATTTTTAGGGTCATAGCCCCAATTACGATTATGTGGATCATCCAATCTAGTTTCATCAACTGTCGCAAAATCAAAAAATGGTAAAATATGAACGTGGGTAATACCTAATTCAACCAAGCTATCAATGCCCGTTGTAAATTTATTGCCTTCTGCATCCTGATAAAAACTACCAGCTTCAACAGCGCCAACATATTTACCACGCGTAGACCGACTGATTCCTCCCGACTCATGAATTGTAAAATCACGTAAATGTAACTCATAAATCACAGCATCCTCTTTATTTACTTGCAAAGGTCTAGGCGTGCTTTCCCAACCTTTAGGATACATAGCTGAGGTACAAATATCAGCAAGTACACCTTTATCACCATTTAAGCCTATAACCGTTGCGTAAGGATCTACCGCATAAGTAATCTTGGTATATTGTTCACCATCACGGTCAATCTCATTAAAATATAGTCGATAAAGATAATATTTATTTTCGTGGTGCTTACGGAACATAGTTAAACTATGCACACCACTAGACTCATCAACGTGCATAATTAATGCACTATGTGGATTATCAACCGCATCATTCCACGCATCATAGACTAAGAGCTCAACGCGAAGTGCTGTTGGTGCCCAAAGTTTAGCAGAAATAGTTTCATCATTAAATGTAATTCCCAAATCATTTGCATTATAAACAAAACTATTGAGATAATTACGCATTTGAACTTTGTATGGCAAGAATCGAGTATTTGAACGAATTTCAACTAAATCATTAGGTTTGATATTATCCGGTAAATTAGTAAATACCACCTGACGTTTTTCATCTTTGATTAGAGTATTGACATTATTTTGCCGTTCCGCATTAATGTATAAATAAAACTCAGTACCGATCAATGGTTCGTGTGATAAATACGCACTAATTTTATTACGCTCATCCATTACCGCATAATCAACCCGAGGATTAGTTTTGGCAACTACGGTACGTAAATCAGTGTATAATTTGTCATCACCGCTGATAATGTAACAATTACGCAAATTCGCAGGAATTTCAAAAGATAATGTTTGCTTTGACCAATCATTATGCCAATCGCTACCCCATGTTTTTTTACGCGCAATAACATGGCGATCTTGAACAAAAGCAACTTTACCAAAATCATCTTCAGCCGTAAAATTTTCTTCATGCCCAACGCCAGCAGAATCGTATGCCCATAGATTCCAGATAAAATCATTTCCGCTATAATGTTTATTTAACTTAATAAAATGAACCATTGTTCCCGGCACATGATTATTTTCTACTATCTGATAACGACGGCTGGCGCTCAAATCATCTGCCTGATAATAAGCTTCAACCAATATTTCATCGATATCATCAACGCCATCAGCAACCAGTAAACTATCGTCATTTAAAATGATTCCTGCATGTTTAGGAAATACACTCCACTTGACATCTACCACTTCGTTACAATCATGAATAGAAGATTTGATCGCAACCAAATCTAATCCAATACCTCGAGTAACTATGTTTTCCGAAGATTTGATCTGTAAACCGCCGTCAAACTGATGCCAAATAAATTTAAAGTGTTCAACTCTTTCCTTATGCGCGGACAAAGTTAATTCATTACCGTCCATATCGATTAATATAAAGCTGTACTCGACAACTCCATCAGGCATACCCTCAATAAAAAGAAAATCTTTTATCATCTTGAGTCGCCCATCATTAGGGTCAGGCTTCCAAATTAATTTGTAATTTTCGTCTTTTTTCCAATCGTTAAAATCCCCAATCACGTACGCACATAAAAACCCTTCAAAATTAGCCTTAATCCGAATACTATTTGATTCTGGACTGATTTTTATCGTATATTCTGCTTTAATTTCCAGATATTGCCCTAGGCTATTTTTTGCCCACATCGTCATTGTTTACCTTTTTTGTTCGTTAAATTTTCTTGAGAATTAATGCCGCCATTGGAGGAATTTTTACTTTAATTGAGTGCTCCAAATCCTTAAATCCAATATCATTACTGATTAAATCATCACTATGAATTTGCCCAGATCCACCATATGCTAAATTATCGCTATTGAATATTTCGCGGTAAGTGCCAGCATGAGGCACACCAATTAGATAATCATGATAAACCATTGGTGTAAAATTACAAATAATAACCAGAGTATCTTCAGGATTCTCGCTATTACGCACAAACGACAATACACTTTGCTGATCATTATCCGCATCAATCCAGCGAAAGCCACGATGGTCATAGTCTAAAGCCCAAAGTGCAGGCTCAGATTTATAGAGTTTATTTAGTTCGCGGAAAAAATGTTGCGTTTCACGGTGAGTATGATACTCATCAAGAACGTGCCATTGTAATTGCTCATATTCGCGCCACTCAACAAACTGCCCAAACTCAGTACCCATAAATAATAATTTCTTACCCGGATGACCAATCATAAATGTTGAATACAAGCGCAAACCTGCATATTTATTCCATAAATCGCCCCACATTTTATCAATCAGCGCTTTTTTACCATGCACAACTTCATCATGCGAAATGGGTAAAACAAATTTTTCTGAATAATGATAGATCATCGCAAAATTAATCAAATTATGGTGATATTTACGATAAACCGGATCTAGCTCGACATAACGTAATGTATCATTCATCCAGCCCATATTCCATTTAAAATCAAAACCCAGACCACCATATTCCACTGGCGTAGTTATTTGTGGCCATGCTGAGGATTCTTCAGCAATAGTAATAACCCCCGGACACTCGTGTTTAACAGCATAATTAAACTCTTTAAGAAAATTAATTCCCTCTAGGTTTTCATTGCTGCCAAAATAGTTTGGATGCCATTCACCATCATTCCGACCATAGCTTAGATATAAAATATTTGATACCGCATCAACCCGCAAACCATCAAAATGAAATTCCTCAATCCAATAAATTGCATTTGAAATCAAAAAACAACGAACTTCATTGCGTCCTAAATCAAAATTATGTGTTCCCCACCCTTTATTGTCCGTTTTCCAAAAGAAAGGATATTCATAGGTTGCACTGCCGTCAAAGTTTACCAACCCATGCTCATCTTTACAAAAATGCCCAGGTACCCAGTCTAAGAGTACACCAATATTAAACCCATGTAGACGATCAATAAGTTTCTTCAAACCACGCAAATCACCATGTCGACTAGTAACAGAATAATAACCTGTAGTTTGATAGCCCCATGATGCATCTAGTGGATGTTCACTTAGCGGCATTAACTCAACATGGGTAAAATTCATATCACGTACATATTCAGGTAATATTTCACTAAGTTCATCATAAGTCATGAAATTACCGTCTTTAGTTTTCCACGATGCTAGATGTAACTCATAAGTATTCATTGCGCTATTAAAATGATTACGCTTAGAGCGCTCTTCAAGCCATGCTGAATCATTCCAAGTATATTCGGTATCTAGATTAATCACCGAGGCGGTTTTGGGGCGTAACTCAGATGTTATTCCATAAGGATCACATTTATAAACTGTATTGTTCATAGCACCGTTGGTTATTGCAAATTTATATGGCATTCCACTACGTAGCCCAGGTACAAAAACGCTCCACAAACCGCCATGACTTAAGCGCTTTAAGGCATAGCGATCATCAGGCTGCCAATAACTAAAATCACCGACTAGAACAATTTTACTTGCATTAGGAGCCCAAGTCGTAAATCGAACACCAGCTTCACCATTTTCTTCGGCTGCATGAGCGCCCAAAAACTTGTAGGCATGATGGTGTTTACCCTCATGGAACAAATATTCATCCAATTCACTTAATTCTTGAAACATGTTCTAAACTCCTACACTAGAAAATTATTTACAATGCAAATTAATCATAATTTATATACAGCAAACCACATCCACGCTCTATAACCACGCCTATCATACTGTTATATTTACACATAAATAAAAGCAACAATAACAGCACCACATAACCACAAAAGCATATGACAAAACGCCTATTATTCTATCATAATTAAGAGGTTTAAGGCATACTCTGAAGTAAGATTTATAAATCACTCCTAAGCAATTAATACTCAGCTATAATGGCTCCTGAACCAACAAAGTAATCGGTGTTAGGACTATGCAAGAATTAAATCCAAAACTAAAATCATTAATTGATACTTTTTTTGTTTCATTTAATGGGCAGAATGTTTTTTGTCAGGTAAATGACATTGAATCTCGTTATGTTTTTCACAATGATTACTTTGATACTCAAGATATCATAATTAATCATAAAAAAGCTTTAGGTAAGACTATTTTAGAGTTTCTTAATGAGCTTAAGCATCATTATCATGATGATTATCTGGTTGAATATAATAGTCTTTACATGAATGTGATGCAGAATCGGCAACGTAAAAGCTTTTTTGCCTATTCTTGCAATAATGACAAGCAGGAATTTATTCGTTTGGTTAATGTTTTCCCCCTGATTGCTGCAGATGGTGAGCTGCTGGGTACTTACACTCTTTCATGGTTTGCCAATCCGCTAAATTTTCTAAACTATTTTCAAAATAACTTTTGTACACCTAACGGGAAGTTACCACCATCAGATAAAGATTTTCAACCACTG
This sequence comes from uncultured Neisseria sp., assembly GCA_964611845.1. Taxonomy (GTDB): domain Bacteria; phylum Pseudomonadota; class Gammaproteobacteria; order Burkholderiales; family UBA11063; genus Aquella. The sequence goes on along the minus strand of CAZTBH010000004.1, from coordinate 39,582 downwards.
CAACTAAGTAAGCGCGAACATCAGATATTATTTTTACTCCTCTATGATTTTTCACAATATGAAATTGCTGAGTTTCTGCATATTGCACGAGGAACAGTACAAAAAACCATGAATGAAAAGCTTTGCAGCAAATTAAATATTAATCCGCCTAACATTACAGAGTTGTTAGACTCAGCACGCAAAATTGGGCTACAGTACTATTTCCCACCAAGCTTGTTAGGTTATCGAATTGTTGAACTTTATAATGATGAAACTTTTTTACGTTGTTTAGCACATAAGATCACTAAATCCGAGTAATATCCATTTTGGAAAGTTAATAGTTTCAAGCATCCAAAATATGATTAGTGTTGATTTTTACATAAATTGCTACTAGCACTATTTTGCTGCCACTCTTTAAAACACGTGCTATTTTCGTCCAATGTTAACGGTGCTGCCAAATCATCACGCCGTCCAGCAATTAAGCGTTCCTGATTTTGCCATAAAGTTGGGTTAGCATGGGTAGTAAAGCTCGCAAAATAGGCAATTGGTTTTTGCGGTGCTATTTGTGGTGGATAATAACCGTCTTCTGGGACGAGTGAATAAACTGCACTTTGACCGCTGTCATCGTGTGTCCCATCAATATAATTTGCTATCAATGTATATGCTTGCGAATACTTGGCAATATCATACCAAACAAACATTCCATGATTACTACTGTCTGGCACTAAACCTCTTGGAATATCAATTTTTCCACCATAATCTTTACCATTATAACTAGCTGGAACCAAAATCATATCGGCACGTTTAAGCGCATAAATGTCAGCAAGTTCAGGAATCCTAGTTTCATCATTGAGCATTACTGCAACCCTGCCAAGCTCAGTCTTAAAAATAGGCAAATCATTACCAGCACTAGCCCAAAGTTGCTCTGTATCATTTAGATGAGCTTTGCGATATATACCCACCTGCTTACCATTATAATCAAATAATATTGCAGTCTCATAGTACTTACTACCATCGGCTTCTGGCATACTGAATAATAAAAACGTTTTGTACTGCTTAGCTAGCTTGGCTGCCAGATTATAGCTATAGCCATTTAATGTTTCTGCATATTTAGAAATATTCTCTGAATTAAGCTCTACATTTCCAATCAATGAATTGTATGGAAGCACTACCAGATTAAACACCTCCTGACTTTGGCTAATTAATTTTTCAATTTTGGCATAATTTTTATCAATACTATTTCCCGGCTGGTATTGAACTAATAAGGATGATATTTGTTGTGGTTTTAAATTAGCCATTGGATCTACTGGTGAACGATAGTAATTATAATCCTGATAAAGTTCATGGCGGCGATGCTTTAACCAATAATCTTTTTGCGGATTACTCTTAGCTGTGTCAATTGTTGCATAAATTGTCTGCGGAGCTCCTGGATTAGTCCAAGTTGATACTGGTGCTGCAGCCAAACGTTTACCTTGATTATTCCAAATAGAAGCCCCACCAACAAAATGAGTAACACCTCCCGTTTCGGGATTACTTTCATTTCCAGTGCGATTGCTGGCAACAATATTCATTCCAATCCAGCCAGAAACCGAAGAAATATTACCAATCGTAGAATGATTACTATTACTACCCTGCTCAAATTTTGGCAAAATATCCGACGAAGTAATATATGCCAATATATCTGCCCCACGCAGATCTGGTAATAATAATGACTGCAAATGCATGTCATCATAACAGATAACCAACGCAATTTTCCCAATTTCAGTATCAAACACCGGAAAACTTAAATTACCGCGCGATGCATAGAGGTTGTCGCTGGGATTTAACTGATTTTTACGATATTTACCAATATACCCATCTGGTCCAATCAATGCTGCAGAATTATAAACCTTACCAGTATCTGGATCTTTCTCAATAATTCCAACTGCAACATAAGTATGATATTGTTTGCTAAGTTTGGCAATTGCTGCCGTAGTTTTCCCTGGAATAGTATCCAAATATGGTTCAATTTGAGCGCGATCTTTATAAATATAGCCTGTAGTAGCTGCCTCAGGGAGCACTATTAATTTGGCACCATTTTTTGCAGCAGGAACAATTGCGTTAACAATGCCAGTAATATTGCTATCTAATTGCATGAATTGCGGATTAAATTCGACCGAAGCAACTTTAATCTCTTGTGCTTGAGCTATGGTATAGAGCGATGCTATTAGTAATGCTATTACAGTATTTTTCATGAGTACTCCTGATAGTTGAATCTGTCTGAGATTTTAACATACATAAGCGTTAAATCTAAACCAATTATAAATATCCATTTTGGAAGGTTAATATTTTCAGTTAAATAGCCTACAATAACGCTAAGATATTTTAGAATATAGGTGTATCATGTCATATCAACTAACTAATAAAATTAATCAAAACTCCGTAAATAAAAGATTCAATCCAACATTATTTGTTTGGTTTGCACTAGGAATAACATTACTCGGGGTATCATCAACTGATATTTATGTTTCATCATTACCTCAAATGGCAAAAGATTTTAATGCATCCCCCAACTTGGTAAATCTAACTATTTCATTTTATACACTGGCAATGGCAGTGTCAGTGCTATTTACCGGGATATTAAGTAATCGCTTTGGGCGCAAAAAAACTATACTAGCTGGAATACTTGCTTTCACTCTAGCTTCATTTTTAATTGGTGCATCAAATTCCATTTATATGGTAATCTTTTTTCGAATTATTCAAGCAATCGGTTGTGGTTTTATTGCAATCGTGCCACGTCTGGTATTAAAAGATACTATGAACGCTAAAGAGCAGGTTCACGCAACCGGAATTTTAACCATGGGTATAGTCTTGTCTCCGGCAGTAGCACCAAGTATTGGAGCGGTATTGGCAGAATACTGGGGCTGGAGAAGTTGTTTTGATTTAAGCGGAATCGGTGGCATAATAATGCTAATCATTGGCTATTTTATTATTCAGGAAACTAACACGACTCCAATTAAACAGCTCAAATCACTTCTTCATTATAGCAAAGATTATTTTAGTTTACTCAAAGATCAGGTTTGTGTTTATATTACTGTTTTTAATGCCTTTACTTTTGCTATTTATTTTGTATTTATAGGCATCTCCAGCTATTTATTTATTGATACCCTGCAGATGACACCACTGATATACTCTTATTTGTTTATCATTATTGCGATGGGTTATTTTGCTGGTAATTCCCTAATGATGCTTTTAAACAAACGCCATTTCACTCCAATCAAAATCATGAATATTGGTATTTACACCAGCCTAATTGGTTTAATTATTCTAATTAGTAGTGTTATATTTGTTAATAAATCAGCAATTATTATCAGTGTGACAATCGGTGTAATCATAATGCGTGCGGCATCAGCGCTGATTATTGCCCCAGCGCAAGTGAAAATATTGGAGCATTTTAAAGAACGTGGCGCTTTAGCACTAGGCATGTCATCAGCAATGCAATTTGCTTGTGCTAGTATTGCTATTAGCTTAGTTGCTTTATTTCATAGTAGCGCACTTTATGGGTTGATTGGCGTGAGTATAATGTTTTTTGCTCCAACTATCGTTCTCATGAGAAAATTACGCCAGCTGTTTGCTTAATTAAGTTCATAAACCTAAAAAAACTGGAGTAAAGAATGAGCGCTTGGAATAAATTGAAATTACTAACATTGATATCAACAACAACGATGCCTCTGGCATTGGCAGCTAGCAATAGTAGTATGCAACTAATAAGCGAGAGTAGCACCACATACCAAGCAAAATTTGCCCAGTTGGAATCTAGCGCCAATGGCCGCTTGGGGATTATGGCAATCAATACTGCCAATAATCAACAACTAGAATATCGCGGCAATGAACTGTTTCCTTTTTGTAGCACTGGTAAGGTAATGGTTGTCGGTGCTATTTTGAAAGCCAGTGAAAGTAATCCGCAATTAATGCAGCGTCAGCTTCACTATAGCAAACAAGACACCGAAAGCAGTGGCTATGCACCAATTACTGGACAACATATTAAAGATGGCATGAGTGTTAATGGTTTATCTCAAGCGGCAATTGCTTATAGCGATAATGGAGCAATGAATCAGTTATTACAATTACTTGGTGGACCACAAGCAGTAACATCATATGCCAGAAGTTTGGGTGATAATAAATTTAACCTTGTTCGTACTGAGCCGCAATTAAATACAGCTATTCCTAGCGATGAACGTGATACCACGACCCCAACAGCAATGGCACTAAGTTTACAAAAACTAAGCTTGGGAACAGCACTAGATAAAAAACAACAATTACAGCTGCAGGAATGGCTCAAAGCCAATACGACTGGTGATAAACGCATTCGTGCGGGTGTGCCAAAAGGCTGGACAGTGGGAGATAAGACTGGAACTGGCAGCTATGGCACGACTAATGATGTTGCTGTGATTTGGCCACCACATGCTAAGCCTATTTTTTTGGTGGTTTATTTTACCCAAAACAAAAAAGATGCTAAACCTAACGATCAAGTAATTGCACAAACAACTAAAATCGTGATTGATGAATTTGCGACAGCGAGTAAAAAAATAAAGTAACACTGGCTACTTTATTTTAATAAATGGGCTTGAATCTGCTCAGTAACTTTTGTTATGGCAAGCAACATTTCTGAGCTAATTTCTTCATGAGGCTTATATCGTTCACCCTCTATCCCCCAGAATGTCACATGGCTGATTTTGATACCCAAGACCTCTGCCAAAGCCAAAGACGGAGAAACCCCCAGATTATGGGATGACAACATCCCAGAGAAACCAATAATCTCTTTAGCTTGCAAAACGTATGTATTGCCAGTTTCTGCTAGATTAGTTTTTACCATATCAACCAAATGAATATGCTCATAATCACGCCCAAGCCAATCAAGGAGATTTAATCCCGGTCGATCATCCGCGTCAATGATTAATTCACCAGATTGAATTTTATCTTGTAATCCTTCCACATGAGAAAGCTGGTCGGCAACTAGCCAACCAGCTTGATCATCGGCAAAAGGAGAACCTATTCCTAATACCAGTATCGCCATATTATTTACGCGTTACATTTAAAGTTAAGAAATGCGCAGAACATGAAATACATGGATCATAGTTACGAATAACCATCTCCGCATGAAGTTGAATTTCAGCATCTGGGCGATCTAAACCAAATTTCTCTAGTGCAATACGTAAATCAGCTTCCATACACGGTAAATTTTGTGAGGTTGGTGCAGAAATACGAATATGTTTTGCTAAACCAGCCGCATCAAACTCAAATTCATCAATTTGAATTCCGCGTGGAGCTTCAACGCCAAACCAAGCAGAACCAGCAGCAACCTTTTCAGGAGCACTTGGCGTATCAGTATAGCTATATGCTTCACACAATTGTAATGCACGCTCAAGAGCCCAGTAGCCCTCAACCGCACGCGCAATCACCGAGTGGAACATATTGTTGCTTGGGAATTTAACCCCAGTTGCATTAGCTAAATCTTGAATATGTTTTGGTAAACGATCAAAATTCAAATTAATCCGTGGTAATGGACCAAGCAATAACGGATCACCTTCAACAGTTGTTGAATGTAATGCTGTTGATTGCGGTGCATGAAATTCACGGAAATGTTGCTCCCAATCATTCACATCAAACTGTTCGCCGCGTGAAGTAATTACGCCACTGGCAATTACCGGATATTCAGTTGGATGACGTAAACTCACTTGAATAAACGGAATTGTTGTATCCGGGAATTTTAAGGTTGACACAAACTCAATCACACCTTTGGCATCTTCTAAAGCTGCTTTTAAGCGTGGCACAAAAGCTTTAACTGCTGATTCTTTTGGTGAGTGCCAGAAACCACCTAATTTAACGCCATTTGGATGCACTGAACGTCCGCCAAATAATTTCATTAAATCATTACCTAAATGTTGTAAGCGTACACCACGCACTACTTCATTCGGAAAATCTTTAGCCATTTCAATCCCTGAGCGATAACCCAAGAAATCCGGCGCTGCTAATAAATGTACATGTAAATAATGTGATTGAATCCATTGACCCAACATCATTAGTAAACGTGCATCTTTAACCCATTGTGACGTTTCGATACCGAATACTTTTTCCATCGCGCCAGCTGCCGCAGTTTGATATGCCAATGGGCAAATCCCACAAATCCGCGCAACGGCATCAATTACCGCATTAGGCTCACGCCCTTCAAGGAATTTCTCAAAATAACGTGGTGGCTCATAAATACGTAATTCGCATTTTTTAATTTTACCATTTTCGATTTCTAGATCAAGAGCACCCTCACCCTCAACCCGAGCCAAAATAGGAACTTCAATTTTAGTAGTTTTAGCTAAACTCATGAATTATTCTCCTTTGTAACCAGCATCTTGGCTGTTAATATACTGGAATTTATGCTTAATTTGTATTTCACTTAAACCCATTTCTTTTAGTTTATCCGTCATAGCACCCATATTAGCATATTTAGACGCGCCATAACAGCCATAGCAACCACGACCTAATGAAGGGCATAATGCCTCACAGCCATTCGCCGTTACTGGACCTAAACATGGCTCACCACGTGCAACAGTTACACAAGTAATACCAGCGTGTTTACAAGAGGTACAAACTGAATCAACATTTTTTTCAGGCTCAACCCCAAATAAAATTGAACGCACCGCATGCAAAATTTGTGTACTAGTAATCGGACAACCAGGAATTTCAAAATCAACTGGCACATAGGCACTAATTGGTTTAGCGGTTGAGAGATCTTCTTTGATAATCACATCGGTATCTTGTGGATAAATTCCATGTTGCCATTCTAGCAAGCCTTTATCATCCGTGTAATTACGCAATGCTTGAATACCACCAGTAATCGCACAAGCTCCAACACATACCAGATATTTTGCTTTTTCACGAACCATTTCCAAGCGATGGATATCATGATGAGTATTAACTGAACCTTCAATAATTGCCAAATCAACTTCAGCAAATTCATCTAAAGGACCAGCCTCGGCAAAGTGAACAACATCAACCAAAGTTGATAATTCAAGTAATGATACTGCATCATTAATAAATGCTAACTGGCAGCCATCACAAGAACTAAATTTATGGACAGCAACTTTTGGGCGTGCTGATAAGCCTAATAATTTATCATGAGCTGACATTTTATAGTCCTTTCACTTCTAATAGATGTTCACAGGCAGGATATGGATATACTGCACCATCTTTACATACAAACTGAGAACCAAGCTGGCAATGTCCACAATGACCGATTGCACACTTCATACTACGCTCAATACTCACATAAACATTTTCAGGTTTAACCCCAGCAGCGATAAATGCTTTAGCCACACCAATCATCATTGGTTCTGGTCCAACTGTCATCACAATTGAATTAGCATAATCAACACCTAATTCAGGAATAAAATTGGTAACATAGCCTTTACCCCATGTCCATTTACCATTATCTATAGGCTCCTCGTTACTAGTTGCCATATAAACTTTGGTTTCTGGAGAGTTATTCCAGCGAGTATACATATCATCATAAATCAATAAATCAGAAGAACGAATACCATGTAACACACGTAATTTGCCGTATTGATTACGATTTTTTAATACTTCTTCAGTTGCGGCAACTAATGGAGCATTTCCCAAACCACCAGTTACGATGATTACATCTTTACCTTTGGCTTCATTCATCGGCCACGCAGTACCAAATGGACCACGAATCCCAACTTTATCACCAGTTTGTAACTTCATCATACCTTTGGTAATCCGACCTACTACTTGAATAGTGTGTTCAAAACGTCCTTGTTGATGATTACGATCATTCACGATTGAAATCGCAACTTCGCCAACACCATAAAGATAAATCATATTGAACTGTCCTGGACGGAAGAAATATTTGCTATCAAGCTCAGGATCAGTAAATTTTAAACGAATAGTAAAAATATCATGATGTTCTTTTATGAACTCAACAATTTCCGCCTCATAAGGCGTATAAGCATCATCTGTATATAACATAATTATCTCTCTTACTTACAAATAGCATTAATTTCGTCAACGACGTCGATCTTAACCGGACACCATGTTACACAACGCCCACAACCCACACAACCTTTAGTACGGAATTGATCACGCCAAGTAGAGAATTTATGGGTCAACCATTGACGGTAACGATATTTAGGATCTTCACGATAAGTATCACCATGTGTATAACTATGATCAATGCTGAAGCATGAATCCCATTCGCGGGTATGGTTAGTTTCTGTACCAAGTACATTTGGCTCATCACGTTCAGTATGACAGAAACAAGTTGGACACACTTGGGTACAGCTACCACAAGACAAGCAACGACTTGCGACATCATCCCATTGCGGATGCTCAAGATTAGCCATTAATTTAGTTTCTACTTCTTTAATTGGTGGTAATGTTTTCTTTTGTCCATCAACAGCATAAGCAATTTTAGCCAACGCTTTTTGCGCTTGCCCACCGCTAGCAGCTTCTAAATCCAAAGCATCAAGTAAGGCACGACCTTTATCTGAACCGATTTCAACCACAAAACCATCACCCTCAATTTCCGTCATTGCCAAATCAAAACCTTTGTCTGCCTGAGGTGCATCGCCTAATGCAACACAGAAACAGTTAGAGTGTGATTTAGTACAATTCATTGCAATTAAAAATTGATTTTCACGACGCTTTACATAACGCACATCATTGTATGAATTTTCCATAAATACACGGTCTTGAATTTCAATACCACGTAAATCACATGGGCGAACACCAAATACGGCAATTTTTTCAAACTCAACGATAGGTTCAAACGCTAACTTCCCTTCGTCATTGCGTTTAACCTTCCAAACATTTTCTTTAGCTTTAAACAACATTGGTTTAACTGAAGTAGTTGGCAACACAAAGCCAAATGCGTGCTTATGGTCACTTTTATTTACTTTATAATGCCCAGGTGCCTGTTCATCGTGAAATCCCCACGGCAAATCCGCAGATTTAGTAATCGTATCATAATTGATTTCGCTCTCATGGTGGCGTGGTGCTACACATTTATAGCCATCACCCTGTAATTGATAAAGCATATCATCAATACGTTGATGTGGTAAAAAATAATAGTGACTCATAAAGCCTACTCCCTAATTTAATTAAAATTTTAACTTGTTTTTGGTGCATTACAAAAACCATACTACATACAAGCTTAATACCGTATTATACCAGATATACCGCAGAATAATCACACTAAATACAATGATATTAACCCACTAATCTAGTATGTCTTTTGCAATAAATAACCCCGTAATTAGTTACGGGGTTATTTAACGGAAATTTTAAGCCTCATCGAGCTCAAAAACAGTCTGGGCGCGACCCACAATTAACGGGTCAACCGCAGCAATATTTTCAATTGCTTTACCTGTATATGGTAATTTTTGTAACATATAGCGTAAGGCATTTAACCGTGCCCGTTTTTTACAATCTGACTTCACTACTGTCCATGGCGCATCGGCAGTATCTGTTGCAAAAAACATCGCTTCTTTGGCTTTAGTATAATCATCCCATTTATCCAAGGAGGCTACATCGACTGGAGATAACTTCCATTGTTTTAGAGGGTGAACTTTGCGTTCTTTAAAGCGGCGACGTTGTTCTTTTTGGCTAACCGAGAACCAAAACTTAATCAAGTGGATACCACTACGAGTCAACATCCGCTCAAATTCAGGTGCTTGACGAATAAATTCTTGATATTCTGCATCACTACAAAATCCCATAACGCGTTCAACACCAGCACGGTTATACCATGAACGGTCAAATAATACAATTTCACCAGCTGTTGGTAGATTTTGAACATAGCGTTGGAAATACCATTGACCTTTTTCAGTTTCAGTCGGTTTTTCAAGTGCAACTACGCGTGCTCCACGTGGATTCAAATGTTCCATCATGCGTTTGATGGTACCACCCTTACCTGCGGCATCACGACCTTCAAATAAGATAACTACTTTCTGACCGGTTTCTTTTACCCATGCCTGCAGTTTTAGTAACTCAACTTGCAAACGATACTTTTGTCTTTCGTAATTTTTACGCGACATTAGGTTTAGATACGGATAACCACCCTCACGCCAATTTTTAGCTAAAATATCATCCGGATTTGATTGTAATTTACGTTCAGTCTTACTATTACTAACTTTCTGCAATAATTCCTGGCGAACTACATCAGCCTCATCTGGTGATAGTCCATTTAGAAATGACTCAATTGAAGCTACAAATTTAGTTTTATCTTCAGTGTTAGTCGTTGCAGCTGCAATAGCTGAAATAGTTTCCTTATGTGAACTATCTGACGCAATTGTTGCTTTAGCCACTTGAAATTCTTCAATTGCTTTAGTTGATTGATTCGGCGCAACGTCACCCAATGCAACACCACGCACAGCAGTTGGTTTAACGACTGGTGCTTTAGGAGCTACTTTAGTTTGAATAATTTTTTTAGCTGGAACTGGTTTTTTAGTAACTGTTTCCTTTACGCTAGCTGTTTTTATTGTTTTTGCTGTTGTGGTTTTTGCCATATTACTTCCCTTATATAAATAAAAATTAATAACTCATTACTAGATTACAATAAACGGTGAAAATATGCAGAAAATAATTTCACTGATTTAAATGAGACACACTCAGAATAAAAAGTTCTGGTAGGCGTGAACGACGCCGCTTACTCGCGTAAGCAAGGAGTTAAACAACACCCCAGAACCTTTAGTCTGAGCGTGTATCAACAGATGCGTGGTAACTGCTCGCCACTAAGCCAATCAACTCTACGTACACCACCAAAAACGGTGGTCATTGTAACGTAACTCTCATCTAAACTCTGAACTTCTGCGATTATTGCGGCATCCTTGCCTAGTGGATGCTCACGCATTTTAGCAACGACGCGTTCCGCATCTTCTGCTGCACACATAATTAAAACCTTACCCTCATTTGCCACATGGAGCGGATCTAAGCCCAAAAGCTCACAGATTCCCCTAACATTATCATGTACCAAGATATGTTTTTCTTTAAGATCAATGCCCAATTTATAAAAATTTGCCCATTCATTAATGGTTGCAGATAAACCGCCACGAGTTGGGTCACGCATGCAGCGAATTGCTGGATTTATGGATAAAATCTCTGCCAATAATCCGTTTAAAGCCGCACAATCGGAAGCAATATCAGAGGCAAAATCCAGACCTTGCCGTCGCGACATAATTGCCATCCCATGATCAGCAATTGAGCCATTGATGATAATTTTATCACCGACTTTAAACTCAGCAGCAATTTTAATTGTTTCATTAATTACCCCAACGCCACTGGTATTGATAAACAGACCATCGCCCTTACCTTTTTCGACAACTTTGGTGTCTCCGGTCACAATCAGCACATTTGCTTCGCGGGCAGCTTTTGCCATTGATTGGACGATTGTTCGCAAATCACTGAGCGGAAAACCTTCCTCAATAATAAAACCAACTGAAATATATAATGGTTTTGCTCCAGATACCGCCAAATCATTAACTGTGCCATTAACTGCAATTGAACCAATATCGCCACCATTAAAAAACAAGGGGGAAACAACGTAGCTATCGGTTGAAAATGCCAAACGTCCTTTAAGCTCTGGCAAAATCGCTTGGTCTGATTGCTGAGCCAAAAACTCATTATCAAACTCTTTGAGGATTAGCTGATTCAAAAGCTGATACATCGCGCGTCCACCAGCACCTATGGTTAAATCAACATTTTCTTTGAAATTTAGTTTCATGATATTTACTTCTTTAAATTAAGCACTGCCGGAATATAAAGCAAAATCTAGGCGCAAGGTGACGAAGTGTACTGAGACGTACATGAGGAACCTTGCAACGACGATATTGCGAAATAGTCCGAGCAGTTAAATAGTGTACTGGTAGCTTGCAGCACATGCCCCTTCACTGGATACCATACAAGCTCCCATTGGGTGCTCTGGTGTACATGCTTTACCAAATAATTTACAATCTCGCGGCTCTTTTAGTCCACGTAAAATCTGCGGACACTCGCAAGCCTTAACATCATCACTGTTAAATTGAGGGATATTAAAATAAACCTCCGCATCATAATCTTGATATGCAGCTTTGATTTTCAAACCACTATGTGGAATACCGCCAAGACCACGCCAGCTAAATTCATCGCGAACTTCGAGAACTTCAGCTATCATCTGTTGAGCGTTGGTATTGCCGCTAGTTGAAACTGCTCGTGAATATTGATTAACAATTGCAATTTTCTTCTCATTGATTAATTCAACCAGATACAAAATTGATTGAATAACATCGAGAGGCTCAAATCCAGCAATTACAACTGGTTTTTGATAATCATCCGAAACTTTTTTATAAGCATCCGAACCGATTACAATGCTAACATGTGATGGACCAATGAAACCATCAATCTCAACCTCATCCGTATGTAAAATTGCTGCCATTGCGACTGGAGTTAAAACATGATTACAGAAAATTTTAAAATTAGTTAATTCCAATCGTTTAGCTTCTAATAGCGCATGTGCCGTTGGTGGTGTCGTAGTTTCAAAGCCAATTGCAAAAAAGACGATAATTTTATCCGGATTACTTTGCGCAATCTTAAGCGCATCGCCCACGGAATAAATAATCCGCACATCCGCGCCACGAGATTTAGCTTTAATCAAGCTATCTTGATGGTCACCCGGCACACGAAGCATATCCGCATAAGAACATAAAATCACATTTTCTTGCGATGCCAACCAAATTGCTTGATCAACCCGAGGAATCGGCAGCACGCATACTGGACAACCTGGCCCATGAATTAATTTGATATTTTTGGGTAATAGTTGACTGATTGCGTAGCGGTGAATGGCATGAGTATGTCCACCACAAAACTCCATTAAGCGATAGTTATGTTCAGGTCTGACCGTTGCGTGAATCTGTTCAATCAGTTTCTTTGCAACCGCTGAATTTCTAAATTCATCAATATATTTCATTGATAGCGCTCCTCATCGAGCAACTCTTCAAAATAGGCTAAAGTTTTTTTGGCATCATCTTCATCAAGACGACTTAATGCATAGCCTACATGAACGATCACATAATCACCCTCTTTAACTTCTTCTTGTAAAAGAGCTAGGGAGATTTCCTTTTCAACTCCGGACAATGATGTCAGAGCCATTTGATTATCCAATAATTTAATAATCTGCGTAGGTACTGCTAAACACATAATATTCCCTTTTGCAGAGCATGCGCGCCATACCACGCTTGCCCAAAACTAATACATTCGTCATTGAACGGTAATTGATATGGTATCAACAATTCAATGCCTAGACGTTTAAATTTATCACTCAGAGTCGATAATAAATAACGACTTTGCCAACACCCACCAGAGATAGCGACTTGTGAAATACCACGGGTAGAACAATGAAAGAGTATCCATTTTTCAACCAAAACTGCTAAGTTACCATAAAATAAATTAATGGCTTGCTGAATGTTTTTTTCAATAATCCCAATTTGGTAAATTCGTTTAATCAGTAGGTTAAAATCAGGTACACCCGCCAAATTAAGTCGCGCATAATCAAAATCTACTTCAAGTCCGTGAACAATACTTTCCATTACCATCGCAGCATGAGCTTCATATTTGCTCTCAGTCACAATATTAAGCAATGCAGCAACTGCCGAAAATTTACGCCCGAGGCTGGTTGAAGTGCCAAATTGTTTACGTTTGCATAGTTCAACTACTTGCAGAGCTTGTGGATGAACTAATAAATGCTCAGGAATCGGCAAATTATTTTCAATACAAAGAGCCAGCGCAATGCGCCACGGCTCATTCTCCGCAATGTCACCACCTGGAACTTGCAGCGGGGTTAACTGAGAAATTAACTCAAATCTTAAGTCCTGACTATTGAATTGAATTAATTCACCACCCCAAGATGAACCATCTAAACCATAACCATAGCCATCTAAAATACAGCCTAATACTTTATTAGCAATTTTTTTGCCGCAACTTTCCGCATTGGCAATCACTGATGCCATGTGTGCAAAATGGTGCTGTAATTGTAACTCTGGTAAATTAAGCTCACGGGCAAAATTGCGCACATAAAAATCCGGGTGCAAGTCAGTTATTATAAGCTCAGGTTTAAAATTGAATACATTGTGGTAATGTGCCAAAACTTGTTTGAAATAACGAATAGTGTGTTCAGACCCCATATCCCCCAGATATTGTGAAGTAAATGCTTTATTGTCACGAGTAAATGTCAATGTATTTTTTAAATGTGCGCCCAAACCCAACACCTGCGGCAACTGATAGGGAAAATAAAATGGTTTCGGCGCAATTCCTCGCGCACGGCGCAAAAGTACGTTGTGTTGCCCTACACAAGAAATTACTGAGTCATCACTCTTCATTATGATATCACGATCAGCACTCACCACATAATCCGCAATTTTAGTCAATTGCTGGTGAGCCTCATCATTATCACTTATAATTGCCCCACCCGAAAAATTAGCACTGGTAACAATTAAAGCGAGAGAAGTGTGTTGTTGCAACCATTCTGTACCTTTAGGTATACCAAGTAAATGATAAAATAAGATATAATACAATGGGCTATTTGGTAGCATCATACCTAAAGTGTTTAACTTCGGAGCAACTTCTGCTGCAATATGCGTATTACGCTTACGAGCCAAAATAACAATTGGTGCAGCTGGAGATTCAAGCACACCAGCTTCATGAGGCGAAACGTGCGCAAAATTATGCTGGATAGAGTTAGTATTAAGCGCCATTACCGCAAAAGGCTTTTCCGCTCTTCCTTTGCGTTCGCGCAAACGTGCAACGGTGGCAGCATTAGTTGCATCAGCCAAAAGCACATAGCCGCCGACACCTTTTAGTGCAACTATCTTACCAGCATGAATATATTCTGCAACTTTAGCTAAGTCTAATTTCAAGCTTGGTCCACATTTTGGACAAGCTGTTGCCTGAGCGTGATAACGACGATTTTGTGGATCGCGGTATTCTGTATCACAGCTTTCACACAAAGGAAAATCAGCTAAGGCAGTTAGACTTCGATCATAAGGTAAGCCTTTAATTACAGTGTAACGTGGACCACAATTGGTGCAATTAGTAAATGGATAGAGGTAATATTTACTCTTGGGATCAAAAATTTCCGTTAAACAGTCTTGACAAACGTAGCTATCAGGCGGCATAACCGTATCGTTAACACTTCCAGCGAGACTAGCTAAAATTTGAAAATCATGCGGTTTCTCATCAAGTGTTATCTTAGTACAATCAACCGAATCTAGGCTTGCTAATGCAGGTAGTGATAATTCCAACTGCTGAACAAAGTCAGTACTATCTTCAGTAGCTAAAACCACCTCAACACCAAGTGATGTATTTCTTACCCAACCAGACAAGTTTAAGGTTGTTGCCACCTTATACACAGTTGGTCGAAAGCCAACCCCCTGAACAATTCCGTTGATTAGCAGCTTACAAGCAGTAATTTGCATAGCCAAATCTTAGCTCAAATAATTTTTTGCTGCGTGCAACCACTTAATCCATTCATCAAAACCTGTTCCCGTCGTTGAAGAAAGTTGAATAATCTTACCACGAGGGTTAATTTTGCGAATATTTGCCTCGCAAGCTTCGAGATCAAATTTCAAATATGGTAACAAATCTAACTTGGTAATAATTACTAAATCTGCACCAAAGAACATGTCTGGATATTTAAGCGGCTTATCTTCACCTTCAGTTATTGAAATCAGCACAACCTTGGCTTGTTCACCCAAATCAAATAACGCTGGACAAATTAAATTACCGACGTTTTCAATAAAAACAAAACTATCATCAACGATATTGAGATGCTCCAAGGCGTGTCCAACCATATGTCCGTCCAAATGACAAGCTTTACCTGTCTGAATCTGATAAGCTTCTGCTCCAGCACTACGAATTCGGTTAGCATCTAGTTCGGTATGTTGATCGCCTTCAACCACATAAATAGGATGTTGTCCGCTTAGGCGTTTAATTGTTTCTTCTAGGAGTGTAGTTTTACCAGAGCCTGGGCTTGAAACAAAATTTAACGCCAATGATTTCTTATTTTTAAAGAAAGCACGATTTTGCGCTGCGAATTGATTATTTTCGGCTAAAATTTCAGCTTCAAGATTAATTACGTGAGTATGTTCGTGATGATGATCACTGCTATGATGAGAATGTTGGTGTTCGTGAGAGTGATTATTATCGCCGCCACAACCGCATGTTACACACATATGAGCTCCTCTTTAAATCTATTATTTAATGAGTATATTATACCACAAAAACCATAAATTTTTCATGGTTTAGTAGCGGCGTTAGTTTATAAGGCTAAATGACTTGACCAATAATTCACGTCCCTGCAAAATTTGATAATCACCATAACTCTGACAATGCGGACAGGCATCATAGAGATTAACTAAGGTAAATTGCTGATTGCATTTGGCACACAATGCCAAGCCTTCTATTTCTGCAACCTCCAGTTGAATTTGCCCACAGGCTAGCTTTTCCGCCACAACTGGAAACCAAAATACGAGCGACTCCACATCTACTCCTGAAAGTTTACCAATTTCGATCTTAATCTGGCTAACATTACCCAAAACCCCGGCATTGGCCCGTGAAACTTGCTTAACAATACCCTCACATAACGAAAATTCATGCATTACTTCATCCCTCTAATTCAACCCGTTGTTTACGGTGATGTTTTAAGCGAAAAAAACTGTAAATACCGATTATAATAAAAGTCAATAATAAAATGGGCATTGCAAGTGCCTGCGAATGAATACCTACTTGTTTAGATAAAAAAACACTCATCCCACTTACCATAAAGGAGAGTAAAATGATACTAATAAACCCACCAATAACAAGTAAGATTAGATTAATCTCAATTGCAATAATATCATAGTGTACAATTTTATTTACTGTAGATTGTAGTGAGTTATAAAACACCGCCATTAAAACAACACACAAAAGTACCCAATGATGAAAATACAAATTTGCGGCAACAAATAATACCGTGAAGGTTAATAATCCCAATACCCAAGCAAAAAGGTTATGCGCATTATAGCGATTAAACCAACGTAGAAAAAACCAATTTACGGTCACAGATAATGAAGCAGCAAGAAAAATTACGTTAGCAATATGCTTAGCACTCCAATTTTCTGAATATTGCAAAAAAAGTGGCATTGCAAAATACCATTTTACTAAAAAAGCGCCAATTACTATATTTACACCTAAACGGGCAATAAGCTCCTTCTTGCAGCTAAATAAACTCATATAAATTTCCTGCATTCTATTGGCATCAAGAATCGCTTTAAACTTCGATAATGAGTGCGATGAAAGTGCCACAACAATGCTAGCAAATAATAGCGGGATAACTAATGGACTAATTGAAAAGATATAATGTGTAACTACCACAGTAGCCAATTTATTTAAAATTGAGGCAAAAATTAAACCGCTTGAAAGCGCAAAAAAGTAACATTGCACTAAAAATAAGTAAGCTGAGCGGTTATTGATTATAGAGAGAAGCGAACCAATGGTAATAATCTTATCATAGGCATAACCTATCGCAAATATCACAGAAACTAAAATAAAAATCACCAAGACAGAGAACTCATAATGTTTTAAAAAATTCAAGCCAACCGTCAAAAATATTAAATATAATACTTGTGCATAACAGATACTTATACCCAGTCTACTCACAGGGTAAATTACATATTGATAGCGCAAAATCAATAAAAAAGCGATAAAGCATGTTGCCAAAATTGCACTGAATAAAATATCAAAATAAAGTGTTGAAGGAAACCAGTCAGAAGTTTGAAAAACTATCATTGCAACCGCATGATGATGAGCTAGCAATACAAAAAATATAGCGTACTCGACCAGACTCTGAAATAAAAAAGTTGCGATGATCCTCCGTTGTGGCGTTGAAAATTGATTATGCCATAGATAATACATTGAATTCTGTTTAAACACTCTACTCTCTTTTGTCTAAAACGCTTTTTGAAACAAAGCCCACAATTATACCAACTCTTTGTAAACATCGGCTATTTTCATCGCTACCGATCAATAAAGTTGCATTTTGTATGCAAGTATTGCTATAATACCCACATAGAATTTAATGACAATACCCGATTAAACCACTCAACTATTATAAGGAAATTAACTATGTTTTGTTATCAATGTGAACAAACTTTACGTACACCTGCAGGAGTAGGATGTAATTCTCTAGGAATTTGCGGTAAAGACAATACGACTGCTAATTTACAAGATTTGCTAATTCACGCCTTATCAGGGCTTAGCATCTATGCACAAAGCGCTAGGACGGTAGGCGTGGTTGACTCGGCAGTTGATGCATTTGTCGGTGAGGCATTATTTTCAACATTAACCAATGTCAATTTTGACCAGCAAAGAATGCAAAATTATATTCGTCAAAGCGTGAGATTGCGTGATGAGTTACGTGCACACTACATCGCAGCTTGTGAAGCACAAAAAATCACACCGACTCTATCTACACTAGCCGCGGCTAACTTTCAGGCAGATAGTAGTTTGGATGGTTTACTTGAACAAGCGGATGCAATTGGTTTTGATATGCGTTCATTAAATTTAGACGAAGATTTAACTGGATTGTATGGTTTAGTTCTATTTGGACTAAAAGGTTTAGCAGCATATACCGATCATGCGCGAATGCTTGGACACACTGACCCACAAATATATGCTTCAATTCATGATTGTCTTGTATTTCTGGCGACCGAATCAAGTGATGCTAATACCTATTTGGAATGGGCACTAAAAGTTGGTGCTACCAATTACCAAACTATGGAACTATTAGACAAAGCTCATACCGAAACCTATGGACATCCAGAACCAACACAAGTACGCATCACCCCCGTTAAAGGTAAATGTATCTTGGTAAGTGGGCATGCATTAAACGATTTAGAAGATATCCTAAAACAAACTGCAGATAAAGGAATTAATGTTTACACTCATGGTGAACTACTTCCTGCTCTGGCGTATCCTAAGTTTAAACAATATCCGCATTTAGTGGGTAATTATGGTGGCGCTTGGCAAGATCAACAAGCTGAATTTGCAGCTTTTCCGGGTAGTATTATTATGACAACTAACTGTCTGATTCAACCACAAAATAGTTATAACCAGCGTCTATTTACTACTCATGCAGTTGGTTGGGCTGGTATTCCTCATATTGAAAACCACGACTATACTCCAGTAATTAGGGCAGCATTGGCAGCACCAGGGTTTAGCGCAGATGCAGATGAAGCTAAATTCATTACTACTGGTTTTGCACGTAATACGGTTTTAAGTGTAGCACCACAAGTAGTTGAAGCAGTAAAATCTGGAGCAATCAAACACTTCTTCCTGATTGGTGGTTGTGATGGTGCTAAAAGCGGACGTAATTACTATACTGAGTTTGCTCATCAAGCACCCAAAGATAGTATAATTTTAACACTAGGTTGTGGTAAATATCGTTTTAACAAAGATGATTTCGGTGATATCGGCGGTATTCCGCGACTATTGGATATGGGACAATGTAACGATGCTTACTCTGCAATCCAAGTTGCGATTGCTTTAGCTGGCGCATTTAATTGTGGAGTTAATGAATTACCGTTATCATTAATAATCTCATGGTTTGAGCAAAAAGCCGCGGCCGTTTTATTAACATTACTACACCTTGGTCTTGAAAACATTCATTTAGGTCCTACTCTACCAGCATTCCTAACGCCAAATGTGGTAAATATTTTGGTTGAAAAATTCAAACTTCGTCCAACTGGCATTGCCAGTGAAGATTTGGCGCGAATCTGTAACGCTTAATTTTTCTACCTAGCTTATACTAGCCGCTTATTTTGAGCGGCTAGTATTATCATTCGAATCAAATACTATTACTCACCTTATATTTTATTTTTGAGTCAATACCTTTTTTCAGGTACAAATCTTCATAAAATACCTTACGTAAAAAATTACCTACCAAAAATTTACCCCATCAAATAGATAACATCTTTAAAGCCATTGCCCTGCAATGGATATAGTAGCATTACGCCTCTCACACAAGCACATTAAACTAACGCTATTTAGTGTTTTTACATAGCACGGGATTGACATTTGACATGACTAGCGCTTACAATTCACACCTTAACAAATGAGAATGATTCTCATTCGCTAATTTAATCAATCATGAAAGGTCTTACTTTAAAATGATAGTTTTAGAGCATTTTTTTAGCTCATTTGGGCTAATTGCATACTTACTTGTTAGTGCTAGCGTAGTTATTATTGCCCTTAGTATTGAACGCTTAATTACGTTTTATTTGCAGCCAAAGCTACCACTAAAAAGTCTGCAAGTCATAACAGCCAATATTAAAAATGGCGAATTAGAGAAAGCGAATAGCGAAACTACAAAAACTCCGCAACTTTATCAAAATTGGATAAAGATAATTTTAAATAGTACACAAAAACAGGCTGAAGATGAACTAAGCCTAAATCTACTACAAACCAGAAATCATCTGCAACGTCCGCTAGAATGGTTAAATTTATTTGCCATAATTTCACCAATGCTAGGATTACTTGGAACTATTTGGAGCATGAGCCGTTCGTTTGCTTCAATTTCAAAGTCAATGACTAGTGAAGGCATGCATCAAATGATAACTTATTTGTCTGAAGCAATGTATGCAACAGCGTTTGGAATTACTCTAGCCTTAATCAGCATGTTAAGCCTCTACTTTCTTCGCCAAAAAACAGAAAGCTACTTGGCTAATTGTGAAATGTGGCTAAACAAAATTTTATTGGCTGCAACATATCATAACTCATTAATGGCAAAAAATTAGCATGATAAAAAGCAATAACTCCAAATTACAACTTAGTGAACCTAATTTGATTCCGCTATTAGATTTTATGCTGGTATTAGTCATCATGTTTGTACTATTAGCTGGTCCAATTCGCCAAGCAATTGAGTTGCCAGTTCCAGAAGTAAAAGCTGGCAGTTCGAAAGCAATTGATCATAAAAACGTACTGATTAGTTTAATTGATAAAAATAACTTTCGGATTGGTGAACAAAATTTTACCAGCGTAGCACAAATAGAAGAATACTTAAAATCACAACCAACAAAAATAACTGAAATAACCATTGCAACAGATAAAAAACTCGAAGTAGAAGTATTAATGAAAGTTTTTGCAATTAGTAAATCATTAGGAATATCTACCGCCAATATTCAAGTAGATAATGAACCATAGCAACATCAATTTATAATATTAAAGACCAAGAGAATCACCAAATGCAAAGAAAACCACGAATTTTATCAACAATCTTATTTTCACTAAGCACTCCAGTTTTTGCTGATGATATCGCCAATGAAAACAGCTCAACTACTTTAGAAGATATACAAGTAGTAGCAACCAAAAATAAGCCACTACCTAAAAGCTATCAGAATTTAAGTCCACAAAATGAAAGTGCGACATTTGTTCCTGCTGTAACTGTTGCGGCACCAGGAGATACTGCCCATACCACCGCACAAGAACTAAATAATATGGCAGGAATCTCCATCGTGGGCGGAACACAGACTGTAACACAAAATATCAGTATTGGCGGTCTTGCTCGCGATAATATTGTAGTTGGCATTGATGGAGTCAATAATTACTTTACTAACTTTGGTGGTAACGATACCCGCTTACTTCCAAGCACTTATTTATTTAAACAAGTAAGTGCAACCCAAACTGGAAGTGATATTACTATCGGCTCTGGTAACGTCGGTGGTGCAGTTAATTTTACCACTCTTGATCCTGAGGATTTATTACAGGGTGACAAATTAAGCACGCAAGCAACATTGGGAGGAAATTCGGCAACAGAAGGAGTAAACTCAAATGCAGCACTTGCTGCGCGTAGCGGAAGGGTTGCTTATTTGATTGATCTGGTGGGAACTAATGACAACAATATGCAGTTAGGCAATGGCACAACATTACCCTATTCTGCCAATACTAATTTCCAAGGCTTGGCTAAAATAACCGTCGATATTAGTGATAGTCAAAGTTTAAAACTAAGCTTTCTAAATATGCAAAATCATGGGCAATATCCCGCAACTATTGTCAATAATACCAATGCTACTAATCAGCCGGCAAATTTTGATTTTAATCAAAGTCAAACCACACTTGATTATCGCTATAATCCCAATAACCCATATGTTGATATCAAAGCGCAAGCATCATACCAAAGCAGTAACTATGCTCTTAACCCGATTTATACTAATCCGGGGCTAAATCAAGCACCACAAAATATTACACTCAATACTAGCAGCATTAAACTAAATAATACCACGCTAGTTGCAGAACAAAAACTGCTCTATGGAGTAGAAGCCACCAATATCAGTGGCTCTGATATGTATAGCAGTCCTACGGTATTAAATTTCCCAACTTCTCAACAACAACTCTATGGCGTATATCTTCAGGATAGCTGGGACATTACTAAAAAAATCAACCTAACGGCCGGAACACGTTATAACAATTACCAAAATCAAAGCGCTAATGATGGGAATAGTGGCGGTGGTTTATTTACCAGCCAAGTTGGTCTAAATTATCAATTTCTTCCTGAATGGCTCGCCTTTGTTGGCTACTCAGAAGGGTTTCAAGCGCCGACCCTCTCTAATCTCTACATGAGTGGTTATCATGAGTACAGCCCTGGAAATGGTTATATTTACCAAGCTAACCCTGAATTAAAACCCGAGATAGCACATAATACCAGCGCCGGGATTAAATACAAAACCAACATTAATGACGAGCAGAGCTTTATGCTCTCTGCCAATGCCTTTTTAAACAATGTATCTAATTATGTACTTTGGACCTATGTCGGACAAAGTGGCTCAACTAATGTAACCCAAATGGGTAATGTTACCCAAGCGCAATTATATGGTTATTCATTGGCGATTAACTATACTTCGCCATGGGTAATACTCGATACAAACTTTACCAGCACCTATGGTAGTACACAATCCAGCTATTATAATGGATCAAATAATCTAATTCCTGCAGGATCGGCATTACCGATTCCTCAGGCAAAAGGATATATTGGTTTAGGCTTTCCAATTAAACCAATTGATAGCTTGATTCAAACCAGCTTGAACTATGCCTTAACCCAAACTCGCACACCAGCAACCGTTTACGGAACACTGCCTGAAGCTCCTGGTTACGCAATCGTAGGATTAGCTTATAACTGGAAACCTAAACAACATCTCAAAGGTATTGAAGCAATGGTTGGAGTGGATAATGTATTTAATCAAAACTACCAAAACTACAATGGCTATACCATGTTTCCAGCATTAGGCAGAAATATCTACGCACAAGCATCCTATAAATACTAAGGTAATATAAATGAATACTTTTAAGCCATATTTTGCAATAACACTATCGCTTTTGATAAATTTTACTATTTTTCATCAACTTGGGCAGAAACAAAATAGCTGGGAACTAGATCAAAGTGAATTACAAACTGGAGCGGATACTGATGGTGTAATTGAAAATATCAATATTGTTAGCCAAGCCACAAAAGTAGAGACCACAAAGCCAACACAAAAAATACCCCAAGAGAAAATTAGCAAGAAAACCGTTACCGAAACTAAAAAACCAGTTGTCAAGCCACTAGCTAAACCAGTAGTTACTGAAAATTCGTCAACTAAAGTAGTGGATAGCTCCCAAAATACAAAGCCCATTACAGCAGAAAATACACCAGCCGCAAGTGGGCGAGCTAGTCCGCAGATTGCGCATAAAGCACAATTAGTTTCAGCACCACCACCGCTAGCTTACCCTGCAGAAGCAATCAAACAAAATGCAATTGGCAAGGTATCAATTAAAGCACAAATTGATATGTATGGCAAAATAAGTAACGTTGAAGTAATTGCTTCAAGTGGTTATAAGGTACTCGATGAAGCTGCAATTAAATGGTTTCGCGAGTTAAGATTTAAACCTGCCAGTGATGGTACAAATCCAGTTAATTCTACTGTATCACAAACTATAAAATTTGACTTAAATGAAAATGACATGGGATAGTAAACTTACAGGAATAATCTCACTTAAATATAATTCAACAATAATTTGAAGGATATAATATGAACAAAAACACGATACAGAACAATCAACTAATTTATGATTTAGTTGGAATCGGCATTGGACCCTTTAATCTTGGTCTTGCCGCTTTAAGCCAACCAATAAAAGAGCTTAACTGTCTTTTTATTGACCAAAATGAAAGTTTTAACTGGCACCCTGGCTTATTACTAGCAAACACTACCTTACAAGTGCCATTTATGGCTGATTTGGTAACTTTTGCTGATCCGCAGAGTCCGTATTCATTTATTAACTATTTGCACGCTCATAACCGATTGTATAAATTTTATTTTTATGAAAATTTCTTTATCTTGCGTGAAGAATATAATCACTATTGTCAATGGGTGGCACAGCAATTAGATAACCTAAAATTTAATACTGTGGTAACTGATATTCAGCTTATAAATACGGAAACAGAAAATGAGATATATAAAATCTCTCTGCAAGATTTAGCTAATCAAACCGTTAGCATGATTTATAGCAGACATATCGCCTTGGGTACGGGGACAAGTCCACATATTCCTGCCGAGCTTGCTAAAATGACACACCCTAATATTTTACACTCAGCAAATTTCTTAGAGTATGAAGCCAAGCTACGTAATTTGCAATCAGTCTGCGTAGTTGGTTCAGGACAAAGTGCTGGAGAAATAGTGCTTGAACTACTAAAACAACAAGATCAACACCCACGTCAACTAACATGGTTAACTAGAGCCAATGGATTTTTCCCGATGGAGTATTCAAAATTAGGTCTTGAACATTTTAGTCCGGATTACATGACTAATTTTTACCAGTTAGATGGCGCAACAAAACGCTTATTAATTGAGAAACAGAATTTAATGTATAAAGGTATCAGTAAGCAAACCATTGCCGATATATTTGACGAACTCTATCGACAAAGTATTGGTAATAAGTCACAAGCCCTAAATTTGCTCGCCAACACCAATTTGGACGAAATAGTTGTAAATAATAATAGCTCGACACAACAAATAAATCTACATACCAATAACTTGTTAACTAAAAACAGGGAACAATTTATGTGTGATGCGGTGATTTTATCAACTGGGTATACCATGCAAAGCACTCAGTTATTGAACTCACTTAATCAAGAACTAGTGCTGAACGATTCAAAATCATATGCATTAAACGCAGACTTTAGCCTCCAAAATAAGACGTTAAATAAACATAAGATATTTATGCAAAATAACAGCCTAAATTCTCACGGGGTTGGTTCGCCAGACCTGGGGCTTGGTTGTCATCGGAATATAATTATCCTGAATAGTATTTTAGGTTATGAACATTATACCTCACAAAAAAACACAGTATTTCAAAATTTTAACTTCAATACTCAAAAGGGTCACGAATGCGTAAACTACACCACATTTCATTAAAAAACTTTTTAAATAGTTATCTGATTAATCAACCGCAATTAAAACCAGTACAACAAGGTAACTGCTTATTTATTGATATCCCACTCTTTAATCGAGATGAAAAATTAAGGATGCAGATAGATAATATATCGTTGAGCTATCGCTATCAATTTAAGTTTCCGGTGTTATTACTCAAAATCAATCAAACAATAGAATTACTTGATAATAATCAAGTAATTAAAATATTGCTGGAAAACTTGGCTCAGCGCGATAATTTGCCAACTGATAGGATTGAAAGAGTTAAACAATTAATCAATAATAGTGACTACAATCTACAGCTAAGTTTGAACAATATTTCTCAAGTGCAAATCAAACCGTTATATCAAACGAATGTTGATTTTGCACTCAGTGAAAGCGCTTTAATTGCGGGGCACCAGATGCACCCAACGCCCAAAAGTTGCGCTGGGTTTAGTGATGAGGAATTTTGCCAGTATTATCCTGAATTTAAACAACAATTTCAGCTCCACTATTTTATGGTAAAAAGTAGCAATTTATATACCAAAACAAATCTTGATCAAGATAGCAATGAGCTTATCAAACAATATTTACTCAATACAAATAATGATTATTCTGGAAATCTAATTCCTATTCATCCCTGGCAAGCAAAGTATTTATATCAATTACCACAAATACAACAGATGATTAAAAATAACACACTGATTGATTTAGGTATTCAGGGAGAATACTTTAGCGCCAGCTCCTCAATTCGTAGTGTCTATGCGCAAAATTCACCATTTATGCTCAAAATGTCACTGAATGTAATGATTACCAATTCAGTGCGAATGAATTATGAGCGTGAACTCGAGCGAGCTATTGCTGTTGATAAATTTTGGCAATCAGATATTGCTAAAAATATCCAAGTACATTACCCTCAATTTAGCGCGATTAGTGACCCTGCATTTTTATGTTTACGTGATGATGAAGGTAAACTGATTGAAGAAAGTGCCGTACTTTTTCGACATAATCCATTCATGGAAGTTGGAAATAATGTTAGCTGTCTGGCGGCACTCTGTCACGATAATGTCTTATCCCAAGGTAATCGTTTTGATTCACTGATTGTAAGTATATCGCAAAAATACTCTCTTAGCAAGCAACAAGCCGCTGAATTATGGTTAGATAAATTTCTGCATACTTGTATTGAGCCATTATTATGGATGTTTAGCTACTACGGTATTGCTCTAGAGGCTCATCAGCAAAACTTATTAGTTAAACTAGATGCTGAAGGATTACCAATATACAGCTACTATCGCGACTCACAGGGCTACTATATTAGCAAAGATGCAATGCTCCGTTATCCAGAGCATACTGAAATTTTCAACACTTTTGCGAGTGGCACTACGGAATTTGTTAATCATCATTTTAGCTATTATCTAATCGGCAATAGTTTACTGGGTGTAATCAATGCACTTTCTCAGTCACAAGGAGTTAATGAACAAGCCTTAATCAATAACGTTCAAGATAAATTTAAATCATGGCAACAAAAATGGCATGACGCACCATATGACTATCTTGGGTTTTTACTCAAAAATAAAACGTTACCCTACAAAGATAACCTAACTACACGTCTATGTGACCTTGATGAACTAACCGCACCATTAGCACAACAATCAATATATTCCGAATTACACAATCCCTTTTACACTTCTAGAATAGGAAATTAAAGCGATGAAAAACACACTATCACAAATAAACCAAACAATTACATTAAATAATTGGTTAAATGTTAATCGAAATTTAGTTGCCAAAATTCTTACTGAGTTTATGTATGAAGATTTACTGGTGACAAAAATAGAACCATTACAAATTGGCTTATTCCAACATAGCCTAGAATTAGACGATAATATTGAATATAGATTTGTTGCTGAAAGCAGAATCTTTGGCAATTGGCAGATAGATAAAGATTCAATTAGTTACTACCGTCAAGGTATAGAGCAAGATGAATTACTCGTTAGTGAATTTATTCGCAATAGTTACCAAAAAATTGGAATTAATGAATTAACTCTAGGACATTTGCTTCGGGAGTTAAACCATACTCTGATTGCAGATTGTCATATATTAAGTACTTCTGACAATACTAATAGCCATCTATTAAACATAAGACAAGCATCGCAAATCGAAGGATATATGCGTGGACACCCTTGGTTTGTAATTAATAAAGGACGCTTGGGATTCTCTTATGAGGAATATCTAAGTTCAGCACCCGAAATGCGAAACCTCCAAAAGCTAGCTTGGCTTGCCGTTAGAAAAAATAAAGTTACATTTAATGCTATTGATGATCTTAATTACCAGCAATTAATCATTCAAGAATTAACAGAGGAGGATCTAAATAAATTTCAACAATTATTAAGCGCACATAACTTAGTAGTCGAGGAATATTTTTTCATGCCGATTCATGACTGGCAATGGCAAAGACAAATTATTCAGCTTTTTCCAGAAGATATTGCTCGTAAGAATATAGTTTATTTGGGGCATGGTTCAGATGATTATCTGGCAACTCAGTCAATCAGAAGTTTTAACAATCAAAGTGACTATAGAAAATTTCAGGTCAAACTACCACTGAGTATCTTTAATACTGCAGTCTACCGCGGCTTACCACATGAACGTACTGAATTAGCGCCACTACTCACTCAATGGCTAAAAGATATCCATGAACAAGACAGTTTTTTCCATCAAGAAACAAGGTTAATTATGCTTGGTGAAATTGCCAGCATTAGCTATGCCCATCCTATCTATAATCAGGTTGAGGGAGTTCCATATCAATACCAAGAGTTATTGGGCGTAATCTGGCGCGAGAATGTTAATAACTATCTCGAAGAATCAGAGTTTGTTATGAGCATGGCAGCGTTAATTCATCTTGATAATAATAATGAACCACTGGTTATTGAGTTAATCAAACGCTCTGGTCTAACTATTACTGAATGGCTGGAGCAATTATTTGCAGTTTGCTTACCGCCATTATTACATTGGTTATATAAATATGGCGTAGCTTTCTCACCTCATGGTGAAAACACTATGCTTGTAATGGATGAAAACTATCAACCAAAAGCTTTAGTTCTCAAAGATTTTATTGATGATGTTAATCTTAGTGAGCAGAATGTAGAGCTTCTAAATACGCTACCCGCTAAATTACAAAACACACTGTATCGCTTATCTAATGAGGACATGGCACAATTTATTCAAACCGGATTATTCGTGGTTTTATATCGCTACTTATCTGATATTTTGCTCACTCATGCGGGATATTCTGAGACACAATTTTGGCAACAAGTTAATACAGAAATCGAAAAGTATCATCAAAGCCACCCTGAATTAAGTGCGCAAATCCAAGGGATAAATTTATTTAAACCTCAATTTAAAAAGCTTAATTTAAATCGTCTGCGTTTAATCGAAGTTGGTTATGCCGATTATAATCAACGTCCTAAAGTTGAATCGCGAGTAATGATGAATAATCCGGTAAGCTATGAAATATGGAGTAAATATGCTTCATTAAAAATTAACAATGGAGCTAAGATTAATGTTTAAGCAAGCACATTACAGCTATAACGATAGACAGAGTAAAAATCATCTAAATATTTATCATGTTGATTTGAATCGTGATTTCGAGAAAATATTTACATGGATGCATCAGCCGCACGTAGCTAAATTTTGGCAGTTTAATTTATCCCGTGATCAACTTTTAGCGCATTTTAAAGCAGCATTAGCAATGCAGCATCAGGAATTATTTATTTTACAAATCAATGGACAGATAATTGGCTACGCAGAAACCTATTATGCACCAGATGATCGATTAGCTCAATTTTGCCAGCTCCAAGCAGGTGATTTTGGCATTCACCTACTAATTGGAGAAAAAAATGCAGTCGGTAAAGGTTATAGTTCACTTATCGTGCGTGGGCTAAGTGATTACTTATTTACACAACATCTGGCAGAGCGCGTTTTGCTTGAACCAAACATAGAAGTTAGCGCACTCAGCATATTAGAGCGCAAGCTTGGCTTTAGTAATCTGGGAAATTTAGAATTACCAGAAAAAGTAGCCATACTTTATGCCATCACCAATCAAGATTTTTACCAATATAATCCAAGTGAAATTACCTGCGATTTAAGTAATTGGCCAATTATCAGGCTGCATTTTCCGAGCTTCCCCAGCGATGAAGCGGTTAATTGCTGGATAAAGGAATTGGACGAGATCTTATTACGCCAAGAACCCTATGTAGTTATCAGCACCTTTGATCGTGAGTATCAGTTCTCACAACAAGCCAGAAAAGTAGAAATGGCATGGTTTAAACGGCATAAGCCATTATTAGCTAAATATTGTCGTGGAATGCTTCGTGTTACCAACGATGCAGGAATGATCGCTAAATTAAATTCTCCGGCAATGGCAAAGGGAATGCCTTTTCGCTGTATTCCAGTTCAAACTTTGGAGCTGGCAGTACAACATGCTGAATTAATCTTCAAAAGTGAAATCTATTCAAATGCGTAATTATAAAACCCTAGCGAGTATTACTGCTTTGGCAATCGCCAATACCACTCCGCTGTATTTTGCAACGGTTGCGCTGCCAACGATTATGCGTAGCAACGGCGTCCCGCTCACCATCATTGGATTATTTGGCAGTCTTATGCTCCCTTGGGCATTCAAGTTTTTATGGGCGCCATTGTTGGATCGCTACTACAGCATAAAATTTGGTAAACGCAAAAGCTGGCTGATACCTTTGCAAGCATTAATGCTAATTTGCCTGATAATTATTTATAATCTTCCACCAAATCAGCATGCTGAGTTACTCTTTGGTATAATAATTGCTTTATTAATTTGTGCTGCTACCCATTATCTGGCAACCAGCGCGTTTATTTTAGAACAAGTTGATTCAGATCAGCTACGCTTTGGCAATTACGCACAAGTGGTTGGTACCGCATTGGGTAGCTTTACTGGCGGTGGATTATTTTTAATTGCTTATCCACAGCTAGGTTGGCAAAATTCAATTTTAACATTAGTTATTGTTAACTTAATTTTGTTAGTCATACAAAGCCTGGTTCAAGAACGCGCCGCACAGATTGAAGAGAGTAAAGAGAATAGGCCATCATTAATTAGCTTTCTAAAGCGTAAAAACACACGTAATTTATTATACTTATGTCTAATTTATCGTGGCTGTGAAGGCTTAGTAATGGGAATGCAGCAACCATTTCTGGTCGATAAACAAATCGCAATTAGTTTGATTGGTAAAGTTTTAGGAATTAGTGGGCTTAGTTTAAGTCTCATTGTCTCATTCCTCGTGAGTATTTTTTTAAGTAACAACCGCGAAAATATTTGGCTACTTATCTTAGGCATAATGCGGAGTATTTGCTATTTGGCTCTGGCAGCTTTAGCCTATTTTGCAATAAGCTCACAAGTTTTAATTTTTGGAGTAGTTGTAACCAATATGGCTTGCCGTTCGATGGAAATGGTAGTCTTATATACTTTTTTCATGCAGAATTGTGAGCTAAAACAATCTGCAACTGATATATCTATCTTGCTCTGTGCCGAAATTATTATCTACAGCTCAGGAATGATGCTAAGTGGTTATTTAGCCAAATTATTAGGTTATAGCGGATTGTTTGCTATTGGTAGCATGTTATCACTAGTGTCAACTGCAATTTGTGCGTATATTATTTATAAAATCATTAAAAGAAATCAATACCTACTGTGAAGATAGTTTTTTTATGTGTTACCCTATTGGCTAGTTCGTTCGCTTATGCTAACAAAGTAATTAATATTTATATTGCTGCCAATTATCTAGCAGATAGTACCGCCCAGCAATTTGAAGCAGAATGTAATTGCCAGCTCTTGCAGAATTATTTCAATGAAAATGATGAGATGTTAGCTAAATTTGCGGCAGGAGCAAGCGGTTATGATGTCGTAGTGCCCACTGCGTATGCAGTTGAACAGCTAGCTTCTATGCATAAACTCCAACCATTAAATTTAGCTCGTCTGCCAAATTTAAAAAATATTGACACTCAGTTTCTAAATCAGGCATATGATCCGCATAATCGCTACTCAGTACCCTATGCCTATGATAATGTAATGTTGGCTTATAACAAGAAAGAATTGCAAAGATTGGGAATTGTGGCAGATAGCTGGGCGGTTATTTTTGACCCAAAATATCTCAAAAAACTAAAAGGAAAAGTTACTGTCTTTAACTCTCAACGTAATGTATTCGCTGCTGCTTTGCTTTATCTGGGCAAAGACCCTAACTCAAGTAATATTGACGACTTAAAGCAAGCCAGAGCGGTTATTGAACGTGCGATGCCCTATTGGGCAAAGTTTGATAGCGATACCTATTACCGCAGTCTGATGCGTGGCAATATCTGGTTGGCGATGAGTTATTCAGTAGATATTTTTAAAACGATTCAAGATCTTAAAGACAGCCACCAAGAAGTAACTATTGATGCGAGATTGCAAAAAGAAGGTAATATGTATGAGCTGGATAATCTGGTAATACCATTTTATGTTAGTGATACAAAGCTTGCTTATCAATTAATCAATAATCTGTTAAGTACCAAAAGTTCAATTGAGTTGGCTAATATGACTGGTGCTAGTATTATGAACAAAGCAGCATTGGCAAAAATTGATCCAGCAATCAAGAATACACCATGGATTTACCCACCTAATATGCAAAAAATGCATAGTTTTAAAAACTATGCACCTAAAATACGAATAATGATTAATGAGGCATGGCTGGAATTACAGCTTTCATGCCATCAATAAATCTTTACTGCATTAATTAGCATATTTCAATAGTAGATAACCACGAGTCCAAGTAAGAACTGTTGTTCCATTTTGTCTAGGAGACAAAACGCCAGTAAAATTTGCTGTACTTCCATTAAATAACCCGTTAGCACCAAATAAGAAAGAATCCATAAATGTTCCATTCGGGCAGATAGCTTGTTGGAGTAGCTTATTACCAGGTTTTATTTCCGAAGCACACTTGGTTGTCAGTGCATTTTTAAATGCTATTGGATCAAATCCTGTTGATTCAGCCATTCCAAGATCAAGAGCAGTAAAATAGAAATTGTCAATACCAATAAAAGAGCTCGTACTGCTTTGTAAAACGGTTTTTAATGTCTGAAGAGTTGCAGTATCACCTTCATTAAAAGTGCCGTCATCGTTTCTTGCTAAAGATACAACCTGACTTTCAATTGTGTTATATTTGTTTTGACAACTATCAAAATTAAAACTTGCACTTCCCGTCAAATTTAAAGATTCAGCACTTAGAGTAAACCAAGGTGCAGTAGTTACAGTGTTACTTGGGAAAGGATAAGGAGTTGTTAGAGTAGTTAAAGGATATAAGCTTATTCCACTTTTCTCTGCTGTATTTGAAGTATTTGCCCCTGTCGCAAAACATTCAATACCACCATTTTGGCTGCTATAACTGTATGCTCTGACATACTTACGTGCATCGTCAGCACCTAACCCCAATATAGTCTTGCTATAAACATTAAAAGTTTTACCGTTAATTGATACCTGATAAACATTACTTTCATCACTTGGAGTTGTATTAATAGGGAAAGCAATTTGCATTGAAGAACCACCAACTTCAAAGTCACCGACAGGAGTCAAGATAGTTTGACTAACTGTAGTATTACCTCCAAAGACATTATAATAGTAGTCATTCAAATTAGTCCATGTCCAAACACCCTCTTCACTATTACCATTTATTGTCCTAAATTCTCCAGTTACATATCCCATTCCCGCAACGTAGGATTTCATTGATTGATAATATTTTTCAATATCTAAGGTACTATGGCTTCCACCATTGCGAGTATCTTCAGTACGCATCCCAGCAGTTGCAAAAAGTTCAGTTTTAACCTGCGAACGTGACAATCCATTAGCAGCTAGAGCAATATCCTGAGATTCTAATAACGGAGCCAAAACACAAGGGCTAACATCCGATTCGCCCAAATTAACAATTTGAACTTGTTTACCTGTTGTTTGTTCAGTGCCACCAGTACAATTAACTGGGCGAACACCGCCTGGAAGAGTATTTTTGCCTTTTTTATCTTTTAATTCAATCGTTCCATTACCATTCAAGAAATCATTAATTCCATTGTCATTAAACTCATTTTCATAAAGTTTATTAATTTGCGGATAACCACCATTGCCAGGGATAACTTTATAAAATGATAAGCGAGTCCCACTACTACCAGCGTCAAAAATTGTAGTATAAACAAGTTGGACTGGAGATGCATTATTATTAGAGCTGCCACTGGCACATCCAGCCAAAATAATGCCACTCATCAGAATAGTTTGAATTTTTAACACATTTGATTTTTTCTTCATTGTAGTTCCATCCTCTTAAATAATATGTAATAATTTCTAGTAATATTTTTATATTTTATTTTTTTAGCTATCTTGCGGTAACAATTGTAACAAGTAAGACATTAATCATTAAATCATTCTGACTTATTTACTTAAATTTGCCGTATAAATATTGCTTACAGAAAATTTAATTCCTTTCTGCTACAGGCTGTTTTGCCATAAGTCATTGCTGTGGTTTTTTTATAACACTTCCAACAAATTTAACTCATAAAATTAAATTTTAGCTAAAGCATTATTGTACTTTAGGTTGTTTCTAACTTTTCAAGGTAGATTATATTATTTAAATTGATCTTATTCAATAGATGATTTTGTCTATTGAGATTATGATTGAAGCTCAAGGTTATTTACCAATTAATAACCGCTATTATCTAGAAGAATCATATTATTTATATCAGTTGAGATAACTATAGAAATCTCTGATTGTTTGGTGGATTACAGCTATGGCAAGCAAAAATTTTCATGTGGCGAATTAAATGCTATATGGATGGTGAGCTACTAGATAAACCACTAATAAACAAACGCTCTTACCAAAAGTAAGAGCGTTTTATGTAAAAGAAAATACTTACACTATGTAATAATTTATTGTTGTACACAATACAACACTGAAGTTACACTATTACAGCCAATTTGAAGGCCAGGAGCACCCAAATACCCTAATCCCTGCGGTGGCAGCCCTCCCGTACCAAAAGCAATAGCAGCAGTCGGTGACCCATTATAAACCCAAGTACCCGATGTTGCTGATGTCCAATTACTACAATTACCATACGTCGTATCCAGCACCCATGGGTCTGAATTAACAGCAAAACCATTTAGAGCAGGAGTAGAAACTGACGAACTTATAGTATTAGTTAATGTAGCGGGTAGTTGCGCCCCAGCTGTACTCGTGCCAATAGCTGTAATACCGTCGCTGGCGCGAACATATAACGTACTTGGATGTATCACCCAATCACTACCGCCAGGTTGACGATTGGTGCCAGCTATTAATGCCTTATAAGTACCAGCAAAACTATTATTTGTAGCATAATGTTGGCAAATAGCATCTCCGGCTTGAAAACCATCTGTAAAAGAACCTAAACTAAGATTTGCAGCCACAGCTGGTAAATCAGCACCGCCACTAAAGTTATCTGTCACGAAAATATTTTTCGCTGATGCAACAGTTACAGCCTGAGTACCATTACTGTAACCAGTTGCACTTGCAATTGCTGTAAATGAACTGCCAGCACTACCAGTGGCTGCACACAAACCATTCCCATCACCAATAGTACAAGAAGAGGAAGTTGCAAATATGGTGCAAGTTGCTGTATCTGAAAATGACCCTGCACTTGGACCAGATCCAAAACCATATGAACTGGCAGAAGCAGGATTTATAGTGACTGTCACGGTGGTATCTGATGTGACTGAAGATGGCGCTGTAACTGTAACATCACGACATTCTGCTCCTGCTATTACAGCTGCGTTAGTTGTAACATTCAATGAAGGAGGTCCCGGAGGAGTAGGTGTTGGACTCGGTGTCGGCTTAGGACTAGGCGTCGGTACTATATCTGGACTTACATTCTGATTAGTATTTCCAGTACTGGTTTGCGTTTGTCCAGCTGGGTTTTGTGCTGTTACTGTGACAGTGTTGGTGGCTGGTGCTACTGTCGTATTGATTAGTTCATAGGTTACTTTGATTACTCTTTGTCCATTGAGGATTGCATCTGCAGCGGTTACTCTCACATTTGGACTTGAACTACTTACTTGGATTTGTGATGCTGTCAAATTTCCGATATTGTATAGATATCCATATTGAATTGGGTTGTTTGCGGTCAAGTATACCTGATTCGGGGTTAGCTGTAGGTTAATGTTATCACCCTGTGTGGTAACGGTATAAATCTGAGTTCCAGTAGTTTGGTTGCTGGTAGCTTGTGTTTGTTTGTTGGCTAAGCCTAGTTTCTCAGCTATCGTGCTTAACGTTGATGGTGCGCTTTGATATGAAGTGCGGACTTTATAGTTTTGACTGAGATTAACTCCTTGAGGTAATGGTACTACTATCTGTACTACTGAGCCCATTGTTAGGGTTGCTGCTCCTGCTCCAGAGTTGCCACTAGTTACATATTGCCCAGCAATTAGATTACCACTTTCATCAACTAACTCGATGGTATTAATATTGCCCACATTTGGGGATTGTACTACTGCTGTTGCCAGCATGAACGGTACCCCGCTTTCGCTATACTGTGCTTTAGGATAGAAGTAGAGTCCTACGCCATTGGCATTCGCTGATTCAACATAAGGTACTTGCTGTACTCCGATGGCTAGCGGGGTTGCGGCTTCTGTGCCATCACTATTACTTGCGGTTACTACTGCTCCACCTGCTATAGTTGATTCAGGTACTGAGAGTTTAAGGAAACAACTACTTTTCGCTGCTATATTCGCACAAGTTTTAGCACTGTTTTGATCAAGAGTAACGCTGCTACCTGAACCTACAATCTGACCTAAGCTATAGCTGATATTATTAATTGCAGTATTTGTTGGGTTATAGACACCCATGTAGTTAATACCTGTGGTATTGGCTAAAGAAGGCAAGATGCTTGGTGCTACAAAAATTAGTTTGCTGCCTGCCGGTACTGGTACCGCGCAGCTGCCACAAGTTCCGCCACTACTACAGGCAGTTAATACTGCTGCGGTTAAACTAGCCAATGCTAGGTTTTTATAGATTGTTGGTTTCATGATTAATCCTATCCATTATTCTTGATTTATACTTGTTTTATAGTTATGCAGAGTCTTCTCTTACCTAACTCTAGAAGTTATACTGTACGCCGCCTAATACTGCATTGATTTGTCCAGTAGTCGCATTACCGCCACCCATTGGTATATACAAAGTATCTTCTACTCGTAAATCAAAGTGACGCGTTAGTGCAAATGAACCTCCCAGACCTGCTAAACCGATAAAGTTCGTTGCTGAGTTATTATTGCAATACCAGCTTGGTGTACCTACATTAGACGTTCCACCCCAGCTCATTGTGTTGATACCAACTCCCAAACGCCCATATAATGCAAATACTTCGCTTAAGGGTAAAGTTCCCTTAGCTGCAACATCAAAGATATTATTAGTTTGGGTTGCTCCGAATTCACTACTCGCGATATTGGTATAGCCACCTTCAAGTGCAAAAGCTCGGTTAAAGTTATAACCTGCGTTTAGGGTTGCTGCAAAACCTCCGGTTGGCACAAATTGTTGGGTTGCCCAGCCTGCGTTTAGATTGATATAAGCTGCTGAACCATCGTAGGGTTGGATTTCATCAGCAAGCGCGAATGAAGTCGTTAAAGATAAGGCTGCTAATATAAGGAGTTTTCTCATGATATGACCTTTTTAATTTAAATAACTATTTCAGTCATGATTATACTCTACAATATACCAGTTTGCATGTGGGCTAATTTACACACAAATATTTTTACACCACTGAATTTAAAACATTAAATTATTTCATAACAGTATATTCAATCACAAATACAACATTAAAATATAAACTCTTAAAGTCGCAAGGGTGTAAGAATTTACACCCTAAATATGTTGTATTTATGCAGCTAATATAAAATTATAGCTGTTAGAGCCTATAATTAAATTGGATGATAATACTCTGCCAACCTTTAAAGTTCGTATTTTTCCGCCGTAATAAATATTTCCATAATCCATAAGGATTACTTACAATTCAAGAGATGCTAACAATGCCTGCATACGTATATGAAACAAAATTTTTTACGATTAATGTCCAAGGATTGCTAACATTAATAAGTTAATATAAATTTAATGTCCCGTAAATATCATAACCAGGCGCGGCACCATACAAGCTATTTGATGCATGTATATCTTCGTAAATAAATTATCACATGATACGTGGAAATAAAAAGTATCTTTTTTCAGTAAATTATATTAGATAGTATCCAATTTAGGCTGGTGCAAATAATGATAGCTTGACAAAATAAAACTGATTTTTTTATTGGACAAATGTATAATGACGAGACTGACATATATGCTTTCAGTATATATGCTGACCAAAATCATGTATGAGAAAGTGAATTAATGAAATTAAACAATCCAGACTTACTGCAAACCAAAGCATTTATTAATGATTCATGGGTTGAAACCGCTACAAGCTATGCAGTATTAAATCCCGTGTCATTAGTTGAAATTGCTCAGGTAAGCAAATGTGGCACGGATGAGTGTAATGCCGCAATTAACGCCGCCCATACAGCATTAGCATCGCTAAAAAAAATGTTAGCCAAAGATCGTGCCGTAATCTTGCGTAATATCGCAACGCTAATGCTTGAGCATAAAGATGATTTAGCTACAATACTCACCACAGAGCAAGGCAAAAATTATGCTGAGGCACAAGGCGAAATTATATATTCGGCTGGATTTTTTGAGTGGTTCGCAGAAGAAGCTAAACGAATTTATGGCGATATAATACCCGCTACCAAACCAAATACCAAGATTATGGTTACCAAAGAAGCTATTGGAGTAGTTGGTGCAATTACACCATGGAATTTCCCACTGGCAATGTTTGCTCGTAAATTTGCAGCAGCATTTGCCGCAGGTTGCTCGCTAGTCTGGAAACCATCGGAGGAAACGCCATTATCGGCTAATGCTCTAGCTACCATTTGTGCACTTGCTGGTGTACCGCAAGGGTGCTTAAACGTTGTATCAGGTGATGCGATACAGATTGGTAATGCACTGATGAAATCAGATAAAGTCCGCAAAATCACCTTTACAGGCTCAACCAAAACTGGAAAATTACTGATGAGGCAAGCTGCCGACACCGTCAAAAAAGTCTCCCTTGAGTTAGGCGGTAATGCACCATTTATCGTTTTTGCTGATGCGGACCTGGATGCTGCAGCCGAAGGTGCATTACAATCTAAATTTAGAAATACTGGGCAAACCTGTGTCTGTGTCAATCGCTTTTTCGTGCATGATGCAGTTTATGACGAGTTTATCGACAAATTCGCAGCAAAAATTGCAGCACTAAAAGTCGGTGATGGATTTATGCCTGGAGCCACCCAAGGACCTCTGATTAATCAAATGGCATTTGATAAAGTTGCAGCACATGTTGCTGATGCAAAACTTAAAGGTGCTACAATAGTCCATGGCGGTAAGCCACATGCTTTAGGTGGTCTTTTTTATGAACCAACCTTGATTTCGAATGCCAATAGCAGTATGCTGTTTAATACAGAGGAAACCTTTGGGCCGCTTGCCGCTTGCATCCGTTTTAAGACCACAGAAGAAGCTCTCGAATTGGCAAATAATAGTGAAACTGGACTTGCGGCTTATTTTTATACTAAAGACCTAGCTTTGGCATTTCAAGTTGCCGAGCAACTCGAAGTCGGGATGATTGGCATCAATGACGGAATAATTTCTAACGAAGTTGCTCCATTTGGCGGAGTGAAAGAGTCAGGCATCGGACGTGAAGGCTCTAAATACGGGATTGATGAATACCTTAACATTAAATACACTTTGATTGCGGGTTTATAATAATCTTTCTTCTACCTAGTAACCCTTTGTTTATTACACTATAATTGAAAAGCATAGGGTTCCTCTATTAGCTATTTTTATGAGCTTAAATCATTGCTATCCTACACTTGATATAGAATTTATTAGACTGCGGTATAAGCTGCTTCTTTAGCCTATACGTCGTAAATACTTATCCAGTGCTCATGTACTTCGTGTACATTCCGCGCTTCAAA